>JBEKEK010000079.1:0-35986 GCA_050013875.1 Trebonia sp.
CGGTGCACGATGCCGAGCTGGTGGGCGGCGGCAAGGCCGAGCAGCGAGCCCTTCAGCACGACGAGCGCGGACTCCGGGCTGGTGGCGCCCTGCCTGGTGATCATCTCGTGCAGCGAGACGCCCTCGACAAGCTCCATCACGATCGCCGCGCCCGCGCCGGGCTCCTCGACGTAGTCGAACAGCCGGACGACGTGCGGCACGTCGATCGAGGCGAGCAGCCCGACCTCCTCGCGGAAGCGGGCGAGGAAGCTCGGGTCGCGCAGCAGCCTGGGCGCGAGGTACTTGATCGCCACCTGCTGGCCGGTGTCGTTGCGGGTCGCCGCGACGACCCGGGCGGACGCCCCGTGGCCGAGCTCTCGGTTTTCGGTATAGCCGGGTACCACCCATGCGCTCATGTGGTCGCTCCGTCAAGGGTCGCACTGTGGGGGGATACGCCGTACGGCAGGAACTGGACGCTGCGCCGCCCGACGCCGACCCGCGCGCCGGGATCGAGCGCGACCACGTCCGCCGGGGCGAGCGCGCGCGGGCCGCCCGCGCGGTACAGCACCGAGCCATTGGCCGAGCCGAGGTCACGCACCTCGACCCGCCAGCCGACCAGGGAGACCCGCAGGTGCAGCCGGGACACCGAGCCCTCCGGGTCGGTGACGGGCAGCGGCGCGGCCCGCCCCGCGGCCACGTCACCGTCAAGCAGCGGCTCGCGGCCGATGACGTAGTCGCGGTCGAGCGGGTACCCGCGCCCGTCATCGACGAGCAGGACGCCGAGCGGCGGCCGGGGCTGGCTTCGGGTGTTCTTGGCGCCCTCGCGCATGCTGACACGGCACTCGCGGCAGAACATCGCGTCGGGCGCGTTGAAATGCATCCGCGCGCACAGCGCGCCGTCAACCACGACCGGTTCAACCACGCCGAGCTGTTCCAGCCGCATCGTCGAGATGTCGGCGATGGGCGCGGCCGGCGGGCCGTAGGTGGTCGCGCCATCGGTTTGCGTCACCCGCATCGCCGGCCTTGAGGGCCGGGCCGCCCGGAACCAGCTCTCGGCGTCCGGCCCGGCCGGGATGCGCGGCGGCTCCATCGAGGGGAGCGTGGTGGGAACCACAGTCGCATACGGACCGTTCGGGACAGGGGTGTGGCTTTTTTCCTGGGTGACGGTGAGCTTGACGCCGCCGCCGAGGACGGTTCCGGCGTCTAGCCGGAGCCGCGGGTCCGGTGCCGCCGCGGCGCCGATGACGAGCCGGACGGCGACGACCGCGCCGGCCACGGTGAGCGCGATCGGAACCACCGAACCGCCGGCCGTGACCTTGGTCTCCGGGCCGCCGTCGACGGAAACGAGCGCGGCTGCCTCGCCGTGCGCGAGGACCGCGACCTCCCCGTCGAACGTCACCCCGGCGCATGCCCACGCGGGCCGCCCGCCGCGCTTCAGGGCGGCGCTCGCTGCGGCCCGCAGGAGGGCGGCGCCGTCACCGCCGGAGTCGGCGACCTCGTCCAGCGCGGCCAGCAGCGGGTCCGGCCCGGGGTCCAGGCCGTCGCTCAGGACGACGAGGCCGCCGCGCCGCGCGACCAGGCCCCGGCCGGCCAGCGGGACGCATTCGGTGACGCTCATGCGCTCGGTGAGGTTCATGAGGTGCACGTGTAGGTGAAGGAGGCGGACTGGGCGGAGATCACATTGGGCGTGAAGACCTGGAAGATCGCCGTGGCGTGGTGGATTCCCTGACCGGCCAGGTACCACTGGAGCTCGACGCGGACCTGCTGCTGGCCGCTCGAGGCGGTGACCGTGCCGGTCGGCAGGTTTTCGCCGTCCTTGGTCCACTGGTAGGTGATCGGCCCGCCCTTGCCGTTGGTGTCGATGGTGCCGACCACGTCAACCGTGGAGTTGCAGGCGATCTTGCCGGGGTTCGTGACCGAGACCGCGGCGGCCGTGATCTTGAGTGTCTGGTGAGTCTTGGTCCACACGTAGGCGGCGACGCCGGCCACGATGGCGACGGTGAGCAGGCTGCTCAGCACGCCGGTCCAGCGACGACGGCGGCGTCTCGGCCGCGCGGCGGGCCAGCCGTCCGGGCCGCTGTTGCCGCGGCGCCTGCCCTTGTCCTCGGGACTTGGTCCTTGCCCCGGCCACCGGGGCGGATCTTCGGCCACGAGGGTCGCGCGGTAGGGACCGGGAACGGGAACGGGAACGGGAACGGGAACGGGGTCGGCGGGAGGCGGGGGCCAGGCGCCGCCGACCGTGTCGGCGGCGCCGACCAGGAAGGTGCGCCGGTCGGCCTCATGCTCAGGGGTGGCGCCCCCGGTGACGTTGTCGCTGATGTCGACCAGGGTGCGCAGCACGTAGCCGGCGTCCGGTGGCCGTGCGTCGCGTTCCTTCTCAAGCAGCCGGTCAACCAGCTCGGGCAGCCCGTAGGGCAGGTCGGAGCGGATGTTGCGCATCGGGACCGGGCGTTCCTCCAGGTGCATGCGCATCAGGGCGACCGGGATCTCGCCCACGAACGGCGGGCGGCCGGCCAGCAGCTCGTACAGGACGCAGCCGAACGAGTACAGGTCCGAGCGCCCGTCCACGTCGATTCCCGCGGCCTGTTCTGGCGACATGTACAACGGCGAGCCGATGGTCTCGCTCGGCGCGGTCAGCCGCGGTGAGTTGTCTTCGAGCAGCCGCGCGATGCCGAAGTCGACGATCGTGAGGTGTCCTCGGGCCGACACCATGAGGTTGCTTGGCTTGATGTCGCGGTGCACGACGCCGATCGCGTGCGCGGCGGCCAGCCCGGAGCAGGCCTGCTTGGCGATGCGGAGCACGCTCTCGATCGGGAACATCCCCAGGCCGTTGGCCTGCCGCTGGCGCAGCATGGCCGCCATGGACATCCCCTCGGCCAGCTCCATCACCATGAACAGCTCGCTGCCGACGCGGCCGGCCTCTAGGGCGGAGATGATGTTGGGGTGCCTGAGCCTGGCGAGCGTGCCGGCCTCGCGGCGGAACCTGGCGATGGTCTCCCCGACTCGCGCCTGGTCATCGATGTTGGCGAGTTGGACAAGCTTGACGGCAACCGGCTGGCGCGTGGCCAGGTCCCGGCCGCGCCAGACCTCGCCCATGGCTCCGCGGCCGAGCGGAACCTCAAGCTCGTATCGCCCCACTAGCGTTTCGGCCACCTGGAACCTCACTCACCCGTAAAGCGCGCATCTGCCCCGCGAAACCGCTTTGTGCGCAAGGTACGGCTGAGGTGCGACGCGGCTTAGCCGAGGAAAGTGTAAAGGATGGATAAGTGGCTGGAGGTGTACTTGGTCAACATAGGCGACGTAGCGTGACCAAGCTGAACGCTCCACATGATCCATGAAATTGCGGGATTCGGGGGACTGAGCATCGCTGTCGCGGGCATCCTGAACGGCTGACAGCTGTACCGCGGGGGTGGTGCGCGGTTATGGTGACCGCTGTGGAGCGGTCTGCAGCGGCTGACGCGACGGGGAGCATGCACGGCTTTCCGGCCGCGCTGACCAGTTTCGTGGGCCGCGCCGCGGTGGTGGACGAGATCGTCGGCCAGCTGGGTCAGTGCCGGCTGGTGACGGTGACCGGGCCCGGGGGGGCCGGGAAGACGCGGCTGGCCGGCGAGGTAGCCAGGCAGGTGGCCTGCCGGTTCGCTGACGGGGTGTGGCTGGCGGAGCTGGCGGCGGTGCAGGACCCGGCGCAGGTGGCGGCGGCGGTGGCGGCGGCGCTGGGGATCCGGGAGCTGCCCGCGGTGGCGGCGGCCGACGCACTGGCGCACGCGTTGGCCCGGCGGCAGCTGCTGCTGGTACTCGATAACTGCGAGCAGGTGATCGATGCGGCGGCAAAGCTGTGCGGCAGGCTGCTGCTCGGCGCCGATGATGTGCGGGTGCTGGCCACCAGCCGTGAGCCGCTGCGGATAGCCGGGGAGGCGCGGTACCGGCTGGCGCCGCTGACCTTGCCCGACCCAGCTGACCCGGCGGATCCTGACAGGTCGGAGGCGGTGGCCCTGTTCGCGGACAGGGCCCGCCGGGTTGACATGAGCTTCGCGCTGGACGGGGAGACCGCGCCGATAGTGGCGCGGCTGGTCGCGCGGCTGGACGGGATGCCACTGGCGATCGAGCTGGCGGCGGCGCGGGTCGAGGCGCTGGGCGTGGCGCAGCTGCTGGACCGGATCGATGACCGGTTCACCTTGCTGGCGGCAGGGGACCGGCTCGCGGCGGACCGGCAGCGGTCGCTGGCGGCCACGGTGGAGTGGAGTTACCGGCTGCTGGATGAACGAGAGCGGCAGGTGTTCCGCGCGGTGTCGGCGTTTCCGGGGCCGTTCACGCTGGAGGGGGCCGAGGCGGTCGCGGGGACTGGCGCCAGGCAGGCTGTGCTGCATCTGGTGGACTGCTCGCTGCTGGTTCCGCCGCGGGCCGGGCCGGATGGCCGGTTCCGCTATGTGATGCTGGAGACGCTGCGGTCCTACGGGGCAGGGCTGCTGGCTGAAGCCGGCGAGGGCCAGGCCGTTGCGGGCGCGCTGGCCGGGTACGCGCTGCGGGTGGCCGAGGACGCCATGTCGGGGCTAACGGCCGAGAACAGCGAGGTGGCCGCTGCCCGGTGGCTCGATGCCGAAGACGCCACCCTGCACAGGGTGCTGGACTGGGCCTTGGAGCACGATACGGCCCTGGGTGATGCCGCCGTGGCACCGAGGCTGGCGGCCGCGCTGGCGTGGTGGTGGCAGATCCGTGGCCGGCTCGCGGGTCAGGTGCCGCTGCTGCGCGCGGCCGTCGACCGCGCCGCCGCGGGCAGCGACGCGTGGTGCGCCGGTCACACCTGGCTCGGTCAGGCATCGATGGATTCGGCTGATCCGGCTGGGGCACTGCGCCACTTCACCGGGGTCCGCGACGCCATCGGGGACCGCGGGCCGTTCCCGCTGCTGGCCAGGTGCCTGAGCGGCCGCTCGGCGACGTTGCTCGGCATGGGACGGATCGCCGAGGCGGCCGGCGATGCCCGCCGATCCCTGGCCCTGGCCCGGGACGGTGATCACCCGGCTGCCGAGGCGCTGGCCCTGGCGGTCCTCAGCCTGGTCGCCTGTGTCGGCGGCGACCGCGTCGGCGCCGTGCAGCTGGCCAGGCAGGCGGAGCGCATGTCGGCCGGCCTGCACGGCCCGGAGGCCCGGGCGTGCGGCCACACCCTGACGACCGTGCTGGTAGAGGTCGGCGATGTGGCCGCTGCTGAGCGGACCTGCGCCGCTGGGCTGGCCGGCGCCCGGGACGCGGGCGACCTGTGGAGTCTCGGGAACCTGCTGGAGAAGATGGTGGTTCTCGACCTGGCCTCAGGCCGTTACGCCGACGCCGCCTTGCACTTGCGGGAAGCCCTCCAGACCGCCCTGCGGACCGGTGTGCGCAGAAAGGTGCTCGAGAACCTGGACTGCTGTGGGTACCTGTGCGCCCGGACCGGGCGCTCCGCTGAGGCCGTCACGGTATGGGCCGCGGTGGTCGCGCCAGAGCGCGAGGGGTTCTCGGCCCCGCTGCATCCGGATCTGCCCGAGGGCTGGGTCCAGCGGCAGGATTCGCTTCGCGAAGCCCGTCAGGCGCTCGGACCGGCTCAGACGCAGGCGGCCGAGGAACGCGGCAGCGCGATGAACCTGGCCACCGCGGCCGAATACGCCCTCATGCTCACCGCCGCGGACCCAGAGTCGCCCGCCGCGGCACCGGGCCTGGAAGCGCTCAGCCCGCGGGAACGGGAGCTGATCACCCTGGTCGCCCGGGGGCACACGGATGCGCAGATCGCCGGCCAGCTGTCCATCAGCGTGCGCACGGTCAGCTCGCACCTGGACCGCATCCGCGATAAGACCGGATGCCGGCGCCGCGCCGACCTCACCCGCTTGGCTCTCAGCGTCGGCCTGGTGTAACGGCGGCGTGGTCTAACGCAGCCCTGAGCTTGCGCAAATCCCTGGCCGTCCAGCCGCTCGCCAGGCGGCGCTGTGGGTGATTCCACCCCGGCCATGGCCTGCGGTAAGAGGGGTGAAACGACCCCTGCCGCAGACCCGGTGAGGCGGGCGAACCTGTAGCTACGGGGAGCTTTGACAAGCAATGGCACAGGAGGCAACGATCATGACCGTGGACTCTTTCACCGGGAAGCTCGCAGTAGTGACCGGCGGGGGCTCGGGGATCGGCCGTGAGCTGGTCCGCCAGCTCGCGGCGCAGGGCTGCTCGGTCGCCGCGTGCGATCTGAATCCGGACTCTGTCGCGGTCACCGCGGCCACGGCGTGGGCGGCCGTACCACCCGGCGTCCGGGTCACCAGCCATGTCTGCGACGTCTCCGAGGAGGCGCAGGTCCTGCGGTTCCGCGACGAACTGCTCGAACAGCACGCCAGCGATCATATCGACCTGGTCTTCAGCAACGCGGGCATCTTCACCGGCGCCAGCTTCGTCAAGGACTCGCGGGAGGAGTGGGAGCGCACCTTCGCCATCAACTGGGGTGGTGTGTATCTCTGCGCCCGCACGTTCCTGCCGCTGCTCATCGCCAGCGGCGACGGCGTCCTGGTCAACACCGGCAGCGTGGCCGGTTTCTGGGCCACGGCAGGCCCTGGCGCGCCGCCGATCACCGCTTACAGCACGTCGAACTTCGCCATCAAGGGCTTCTCAGAAGCACTCATCGAAGACCTGCGCTCCAATGCGCCGCAGGTCCGGGTCGTCGTAGTCATGCCCGGTTCCGTGAACACCGACATCGCCGAAAACTCCCGCCGCGCCCTCGGCCTGCCTGAGTGGGAGCAACTGAGCGACGCCGAACTGCTGGAGCAGATCCCGGAGGCCGGGCGGGCCGTGCTCGTCGCGACGGGCCTGCTCGCCGAAGACTTCTCCGCTGATGACCTGCGCCAGGCGATCCCGCGACTGAAAGACGAATTCCGGGACAAGGGGTTCACCGCGGCGCAGGCAGCGACCATCATCCTGGACGGGGTGCGATCAGGAGCCTGGCGGATCCTCGTCGGCGAGGAAGCCAAGATGCTCGACGAGCAGGTCCGTGCGAACCCTGAGGCTCCCTTCAACCATGACCACTACGCGGAGATGTACGCCCCCCTGATAGCACAAGCGGAAGCGTCAGGAGCCCCGGAGCCCTAGTGTGCCGTTTTGAGGACTGGTTTCGCGGCCTTGCCCGTTTCGCGGTTTATCCGTAGGGGGCGTCCGCGGTAGCGGTCTACGATTTCCGGAGATATGGACGATGACCTTTGCTTCACGCCGGCCGTTGAGCTGGCGCGGCTGCTGCACTGCGGGGAACTGTCGGCACGTGAGCTACTCGACGCGTTCCTGAACCGGATTCACCGGATCAACCCCCAGCTCAACGCGATCGTCACGCTGGCGGAAGAGCGGGCGACGGCCGAGGCTGCGGCGGCTGATGAAGCCGCTGCGCGCGGCGGCAGGCTCGGCGTGCTGCACGGGCTGCCGATCGCCGTGAAGGACCTCGCCGACACCGCGGGCATCCGCACGACCTATGGCTCCCCGCTGTTCGCCGACCACGTGCCGGACGCCGACGCCCCGCATGTCGCGCTGCTGAAGGCGGCCGGGGCGGTGATCATCGGCAAGACGAACACCCCGGAGTTCGGCGCGGGATCGCAGACGTTCAACGCGGTCTTCGGTGCGACCCGTAATCCGTGGGATACCCGGATGACGCCGGGCGGGAGCAGCGGGGGCGCCGCGGCCGCGGTCGCGGCCTGCCTGCTGCCTTTCGCGGACGGGTCGGACCTGGCGGCCAGCGTCCGGAACCCCGCCGCGATGTGCTCACTCGTGGGGCTGCGGACCACGCCGGGCACGATCCCGTCGGGCGGCGACTTCTTCAATCCGCTCCCCGTCCTCGGCCCGATCGCACGGTCGGCCGCCGACGCGGCCTTGCTGCTGGCCGGCCTGCGCGGGCACGACCCGGCGCTGCCGCTGGCCAGGCCGGGCGCGCCCGCCGCCGCCCCGGGCACAGGGGCGCAGTGGACGGCGGACGGCGTCGCCGGGCTGCGGGTCGCGTGGAGCGCCGACCTCGGCGGGCTGCCCGTCGAGCCGGAAGTAGCCCGGGTGCTTGCCCGGGCACGTGAAGTCGTGGCCGCGGCCGGGGCCGTCATCGTCGACGCCGAACCTGACCTGGCCGACGCGGACGAGGCGTTCGGCGTCCTGCGGGCCGTAATGATGGCCAGCCGGTTCGGTTCCCTGCCCCAGACCGCACGGGACCAGCTGAAGGACACGCTGATCTGGAACATCGAGCAGGGCCTGGCGCTGACCGGGCTGCGGGTCGCCACCGCGCAACGGCAGCACAGCGAGATCTTCGGCCGGATGAAGGCGTTCCTGCGCGGCTATGACGTGCTCGCGGCCCCGACGGTTCAGGTCGCGCCGTTCCCGGTGGAACAGGAATGGGTGACCGCCATCAACGGGACACCGCAGGACACCTATATCGACTGGCTGCGCAGTTGCTCCCGGATCACCGTGACCGGCCACCCCGCCGTCTCGGTCCCGGCCGGCTTCACCGCCGGCGGCCTGCCCGTCGGCCTGCAACTGGTGGGCCACTACGGGACCGACGACCGCTTGCTGTCCATCGCGGGGGCGGTCGCCCGGGTTCTCCTCCCGGAACCCGCTCGCCTGGTGCCCCCCAACTCCCGCGATCATTGACCCGTGGCGAGGGCGGCGCCCTTGGGTTTTGTTCATGCGCGGAAAGGAATCCAGTAGCGGCGGTACCCGCGGCCCCGGCCCTCAGGGTAAGTCAGTGGGTGGGGTGCCGGCCAGGTCTGCGATCTGCGTGTGGGTGGCGAACCACGGGCGGCCCCGCCCGGCCATCGCGGTGATCAGGCTGTCGAGCATCCGCACCAGGTACCCGCGGCCGATGGCCTCGGGGTGCATCGTGTACGTCACCGCCCGGCGGTCCTGGCGGGCCGACTCGAACTCCGCCAGCCAGATCCGCTCGACTGCGGCCGGGTCGGCGAGCAGCCCGCCATGGTAGGAGGTCCAGCCGAAGTAAGGCCAGTCGCACAGGCTCCAGTGGCCGGGCAATTCCAGCAGCGGCTCATTTCGGCTGGTCACCCAGTACGGCCGGTCGTCGGCCATCAGGCTGGCGTCGTAGCGGAAACGGAGCTCGCCCAGCAGGTCCAGGGTTTCCGGGGTCAGCTCCCAGCCCGGTGACCGGTAGCCGGCCGGCCGGACCCCCAGCTTGCCCAGCGCGGTCAGCCCCTCCTCAAGTTCGGCGCGCTGCGCCGCGGCGTCCAGGCCGTCGGTGCCGCGGTGCAGGTACCCGTGGTGGCCGACTTCGTGACCGCCCGCCAGGATGGCCTCCACGGCGCCGGGATGCTGGTCGGCGGTGTGGCCGGGCACGTAGAAGGTAGCGGTGACCTCCAGTTCGGCCAGCAGCCCGAGGATCCGGCCCAGGCCCCGGGCCGGGCCGAAGCGGCCTTGCGACAGCGTGGTCAGCCGGCGGGCGTACCCGGGTCCCTCGCTGAGCCAGGGAGCCTCGCCGTCCACGTCAAAGGTCAGGGCCACCGCCACCTCGGCATCGCCGGGCCAGGCGGGGAAGCGCGCGGGCGGGTTCTCCATGATTGATCCAATCGTGCGATGAGCCGCAGGATGACGAGTCTGGCACACGGCCATGACAGCCACGCCGTCGCAGACGATGCGGCCCAGGGAGGGCGGTGGTCGCTGGCTTGATGCCGGCCAGCCCGGCGGACAGCCGCCTGCCGCCGGCAGGCGGATGGCAGGATGGGCCCGTGAGTGAAGACGAGGATGTGTGGCGGCTCGTCCGCGGCGATGAGCTCCTTGCCGAGCTCGTGGTGAACGGCGGGGATTTCCCGTGGCTCAACGCCGAGGTCCGGCCGGCGGCGGGGTTCGCGGAAGTCCGGCCGCTGTTCGACGATGAGATCCGGCGGGCTGACCTCATGGATGAGGAGCCTGAGCAATGGGAGGCCGCCTATCGCCGCGTCCGCGAGGTGGTGCGCCTCCTGGCGCCGGACGGGCAGCCGGTACCTGAGTTCCTGCTTCACATCGAGGGTGCGGAGGCCTGGTGGCGATGGAGTGACGAGCCATTCCCGGAAGAGGAAGACAACCCCTGACGGCCTTCCCCGCCCCGTCCCTGCCACAATGAGAGCGCCTGCTCATTAACGAGTGCGCGCAGAACCGGGACATCTGCGCGCAAAGACTGCGCCGTGACTTTGAAGTGTTAGTCACCGATATTCAGCGTTCGGCGGTCTCTTCCGCAAACAGGGCGACTCGCCGTGATCGCTTCGCGTGACGGAAGCCGGGCCCGCTCGCAGCCACGGGCAGCAATCGCAGCGGGTCCGGCGGCGAGATCTCGGAGATCTGGGTGCTGCCGCATCGCTCCTCTCGTCGACGGCCTGACCCGCGAGACGATCCTCGGGGGTGGTCTCGTGGCGTTCACGAAGGCTGCCGGTCCTTCGGATGTGCTGGCGGCCAGACCACGTCGCTCCGGCCAGACTCGGGGTAGAGGAGGACCATGGCTTTGCTTGCCAGGTGCCAGGTGAGATGGCTTGGGGGTTGCGTGGCTGCGAGCGCCGCGTTCGAGCCACTGACGCAAGGCCTTGACCACGGTGCTAGCCGGTGCGTCCGGTTGGACTGGGAGTGCCCGCATGAGGAAATCGACTCGCCGCCCGGAGTAGGCGGAGAATCGCTGCCATCGTGCTCGCTCGTGCGCGTTGCGTGCCGCGTCAAAGTCGTACCGCTGTCGCCCTAGCACGGACGGGCCGAAGTCCTTGTGCGTCTCCCTCTTATCTGCCGGGAAACGGCGCCCCGGAATGGCGGAGTAGAAGGTCCAGACGTCGAGATCTTTGACGCCGCGGTCACGGTCGGCGTAGCGGCCGCCGGACAGATCGTTCAGATAGTGGACGGCTGCTCCTTGCGCGAGCACGACGGCCACCCTTCGCGACCGGTACTCGGGCCGGCCTGCCCTGTCGCGCGCACGCTGCTCAAGGACTTCATGACCGAAACAATCACCACATACAGCGGGTTCACACGCGCGTGTTGCTGCCTGATCGATACGGCCATGCAGAGTGCGCGATCGGCTTGCCCGGGGGCACACGGGTACGCTCAAGCGGCAGTAAACTCTCGTCGCGCGGTCCGTTCGTGGTCGCCGATCTGGATCGACGTGGGCTTGCCTGCAGAGCCGCCGCCGTCTGCCGCCGCGCCTCAGCGACACGAAGCCCTCCCTGGGCAGGGAGGGCTTCGGCGGGCCGTCTTGCGCCAACAAGATCGGCCTGGGCTGCCGGTCTGCCGGCAGCGTGCACAGCGGTCTGCCCAAGGTCTATGAACAGAAAGCAATCGGTGCCTCATCAGCATGCAGGAGCGGGTGGTCGGCTGTCATGACCCCTGTTGGGGGGCATGACACAGGCGTCCGCTCCCTTGGCGCAGACATTCAGGCACATAGAGAAGCAGGTCAGCGGATTGTTCAGTGAACAATCTCGGCAGGACGGTCAGGCCGACGGCGTTACGCGGCCAGGACGCCGATATGTCCCAGCCGCTGCGTCGGCAGGCCCACGGGGGCTCAGGGTGGGGGAGGGAGGTACCCGTCCTCGACGGCCCGGTAGTACAGCTCCAACTTGGTTGGTGCTGCACGCCCCGCGTTCGCGTATTTCTCTCGCACGCGCCCCAGGTACTGCTTAGCCGTGTCCTCGCTGATGGCCATCTTCCTGGCCACTGATTTCAGCGCCATGCCGGTGGCGTACAGCTGCAGGGCTCGGCCTTCCTGCTGACTGAGAGCCGGTCGGTCGGCCGTGTCATCGGTGGCGAAGATATAGGCGAGGCGGGGGGAGATCCAGTCCCGGCCTGCGGCGACTTCCCTGATCGCGGATCGTATCTGGGGGGACTGCTCGTTCTTCAGTACGTAGCCGCGCGCCCCGGCGCGCATCGCCGCCCGGACGGCGACCGGTCGGTCGGACGCCGACAGGATCAGGACGGCGGGACCCGCGGCGAGGATGGCGGCCACGTTGCCATCCACGGTGGTCCCGTCGCCGAGGTCAAGATCGATGAGGACGACGTCCGCGCGGCGCCCCGGCCCGGCGAGCAAGGCGCCCACGGTCGCTGCGGTAGCGACGAGCCGGATATCGCTCCCGTCCGCCATGATCCAGCTTGCGGCGCTTTCGAGGATGATGGGATGGTCATCGACAAGGGCAACATCGATAGATCCTTGAACCCTTTTGGCGTGGCCTTCCGCGTTATCGTGTCGTGTCCGGGCTTGCTCGTGCTGCGCTTGGTCCTGCTCGCCTTCGTGTTCCCCTGCTACCTGGCCCGGCGGAAAGGACGCGATTGGGTGAGCAGGGAGGGCTGCATTGTCCTGTGTCGGTCCGCTCTCGTGGCCAGCGCGTCGGGTCTGTGGCGGTGTGTGATTCAGGGAACCGGCGGCTTTCCGCCATTGCGCTGCCCAGGCTTGCGGGTCGGCGCCGCATGCGCCGACGAAGGCCAGTGTCACGGCAAGGCTTGGGAGCTTTTCTCCGTTTTCCGCCTCCGACAGCCATCCGGTTGAGTAGCCGATCCGCCGGGAAAGCTCCCTCAGTGTCAGGTTAGCGGCCCCGCGCAGTTCACGAAGATGCTGAGCGAACTCGCCGTACGGGGCGTTTTCGTCGATCGGCCGCGCGGGGCGTCCTGCGGACCCCTTCATTGCTTGTCATGGTCCGCTGTTCCGATGAGGCGCCTACCGACCGTAACTATCGCGTTACGGCTGTAGAAGCCGGCGGCTGAGATCGCGGTAGTGGACGCCGCGGCATCGACTGCATGTGCAGGCGACAGCTTGGCGAGCACCATGACGCCCAAAACGAAGGAGAGTTCGACCGCCAGCGCAGCGACAAACGCAAAGGGATTCGCCGTGCATGTAGGTCTAGCGGGTGGAATGTAATTGCCTATGGTCGCGTCGCCGATACGTGGTAGTTGCGCGCCATGCCAGTACGCAGTGGAAGATCCATTAGAGGGGCCGATGTCGAGCATCTCGGACTGGGCGGGCCCGTGCTGGCCCGAATGGGGAGGAGGATGTGACAACTCATGCTCCGATTGGGACATGGCGTCAATATCGCAGCGACCTGGGTTTGGGCCAGATGCATCACGCACCGTGCCCGGAACTGAGGTCGCAACGTCGACGCCTTCTCTGCTAGTAGACCTTGGGCAAAAACGGAACGCCACGCACGGTTGGCGCCGTGGGCAGCGCTGTAGCAGAAAGTCTGGCACGCGGCTGGCGCGGTGTACATAGCTGAGACGAGCCAGGGCATGACGAAACTCTGCGGACAGGGATTCCCGCAGTTCGTCCTGTGCCAACTAGATCAGCCTGAGCTGCCGACCTGCACGATGGTCTGCCCAAGGCCTATGAACAGGAACAATCGGTGTCCTTACATGCTGCTGGAGCGGGCGGCCGGGTGTCATGACCCCTCTTGATGGGTCATGACACAAGGCTCTCGTTACCTGACGGAAGGTACTAGGGCGCCATCGATCCAGCTAAGCGGATTGTTCAGTGAACAATCCGCGAATCAGGGAGGCCAGCACATGCGTTAGTAGTCACTCAGGAGCGCAGCGTAGTCCATATGGTGTAGCCAGGCGGCTCCCTGGAATGCTGCGGCACGCCAGTCCGATCAGGATGATGTTCGCCCGCGAGGATCAGACGCCTGGATCACTTCGGGCACCAGTGCAGCGTCTGCGACCTGGACTTCGAGGAGCGCTACGGTGAACTCGGACGAGGGCTCATTTACGTTCACCACTTGAAGGAACTGTCCACCGTAGGCCCGGACCACCAGGTCGAACCGCTCAAGGGAGCTGCGTAACATCCGCACCCTGTAGCTCGCCTTCCGGGACGGGAACCGGTGGCGGGCTGCGCGCGGGTAACCGCCGCTATGCGTGTCCGTCTTATTCAACTCGTTCAATGAATCGGCGGCACAGATCGAGCCGATATGTGCGTACATCTCGTCGCGATTGTTGTGAGCGGACGTGTCATCTATTTCGACCGTCATCTGAGCCGCGCAGTACAGGCTCATGTGGCGCGCTGCGTTCTCGGACGCCGTGGATGACCACCTCCGGGCCTCGGACCGCGGTCGGTGGTGGTCGCGTTGTGGTGCCGGCGTCTGCGCATCGGTAACTGGGGTGTTTCGGTAACTCGACGGTTACCATCGAGCGGGGGTTCGGACGATGCGGCAGCGGGTCGAGTGGGGTGGCACGCGCGATGCCTGAGGCCGCAGGCTCCGGCACCCCGGCTGAGGAGCGGGGATTCGACGCCCTGGGCGACGCTAACCGGCGGGAGATCCTGCGCATCCTCAGCAGCGGCGGCAAACCGGTGCGGGAGATCGCCGACGCCATGACCATCAGCCGGCCTGCCGTCTCGCGCCACCTGCGCCTGCTGAAGGATGCCGGAATGGCGGAGGAACGGGCGCAGGGCACCCGCAGGATCTACCACCTCCAAGAACGCGGGATCGAGGCAGTCCAGGAGTACCTGACGCAGGTCTGGGGCGAGGCGGCCGCCCGTTTCCGGCTGCTGGCCGAGAACGCCGGGCCCGGCCGGGGCGAGCGCGGGGGCACCGAGGGGGCGCCGGGATCATGACCGCGCCGCTGCGGGCGGAGTTCGGCGTGGACTGTTCGGCCGAGCACGCCTTCACCGTGTGGACCTCGGGAATCGGCGCGTGGCGGCCGGCCGGTCATACCGTCACCGGCCGAGCCGATCTCGACATCGTGCTGCAACGCGGCGCCGGCGGGCGGATCTACGAGCGCACGCCCGGCGGGACCGAGCACGACTGGGGGAAGGTGACGGTCTGGAGCCCGCCAGCCCGGCTGGCCTGCCTCTGGCACCTGCGGCGGGATCGCTCGGACGCGACCCCGAGGTCGAGATCCGGTTCGCGGCCGGGGACCCGGGACGGACCCGGGTCGGAATCGGGCATCGCGGCTGGGAACGGCTGGGCCGCGCGGCGCAGCGGCGGCGCGACCAGGACCAGGCCGGCTGGCAGACCCTCCTCCCGCACTTCCAGGCAGCGATTGCCGCCGCCGTGAAAAGGAGTTCTTAATGCCCGCAGGCACAAAAGACGACCCGTGGCAGCTCGCCACGCCTCCCGGCAGCTCCGCTTACACGATGCGCGGCGATGAAGACGCGGACCCTCCGGCCCTCGTCTGCCAGGTTGGCCCCACCACGCTCAAGTACCAGCTGCGCGCCATCAATGACCTGCACGCCTGGCTGAAGAGCGGAGGTGATTGGGTACCGCTCGGCGCAGCCGACGAGAACAAGCCGGCCGCGGACGGGACGGCCGAATCATGGGGCCGGTCTCCCGTCAATCCGGTCGGCGGCTGGTACGGCCTGCGCAAGGGTCACCGGGGCCGGTTCGGCATGTACCCGCCGCCGTTGCTGGAGGCGCTCGGTCTGGCTGAGATCACCCGCGATGCCCGCAACAACAAGATGAGTGTACAGCCGTGCCCGCGCTCCTATCCGCCTATCACCGGCTTCAGCGGGCCATCGATAATCGCAGCCAAGCCGGAAAGTGCGAAAGTCGAGCTATTTCGGACTTTCACAACGGTGCTGTGGTCGCTCTCGATTTTCCAAAAGGGGCCGCTCTACTGTTGCGCAGGGCGTCAATATGCGTAACATACCGTGCTAAGATCAAACTGTCGTTAGTTACGGTTCCGTAACGCATCACTTCCGCTTCGAGATCTAGACGCATTGTGGGGGCCTCACTCTCATAATCTCCCCATTGATCTCGCGGAAGCATCCACATTATTTCGAATTCGTTGCCATCGGGATCCTTGCCGTACAGAGATTTAGTGGCTCCATGGTCGCTTTCCCCAGTAAGGGCCCCGGCATCCATCAGTCGCTGGCGTGCATCGACGAGGTCTTCGATGGACCTGACTTGCCATGCCAGGTGGTATAGACCTATAGAGCCTTGCTTAGGAGGTTGCGGGTCATTCGCCTCGAATAGACCTAGATCATGATGGTTTGTGGATTCTGAGGCGCGCAAGAATGTCGCACGCATTTCATCGTAGTGTACGACTACCGAAAACCCGAGAATTTCGGAATAGAACGTAGTAGCGCGATCGAGGTGACCTACATACAGCACTGCATGATTGAGTCTTTCGATGTTAACCATTTGCTTTCTCCTCTGGTTCGCTTCACGGATTCCACGAGACGCACTGATTGATCTTCTCTACACGTGATAACTGGCTGCTAGGGCGCGAATATGCATATACGTATCGTTGATCTCATTAACGTGATCTTGGTCGCGAAAGAAGACAATTTTCTCAAGTTTGCCCTCATGGTGAGCAGCCTGGGCAGCGTATACTGGGTTACCGTGATGGTCATAAAAAACCAGCGCATTACCGGATCGGGGAATCAGGTCGGGCGAGATATCGACTGAACGAACCGTTTTGACATCGATGAAATGCTGGACGTGCAATCTGCATACTGCATCGAGGTTTCCGCTAGCAGTATCGGCTTCTATGAAGATTCTCTCAACAGCTACGCCCCTCAAGTGTGCACTAGTCTGCATCTGAAGATAGATACTATTAACCCACGAAGTTTCCTCGAGCCATTCATCTAGTTCGCCGTAGCTTGTAGCGGCTATTGAGCCTACTATATCAGCCTTAGCGAACAAGAACTCGAGTATATGCATGATTTGATCGGGATCGCTTTCTTCGATGCGATTTTCTCGAAGGTTACGAAAGAAATTCTCGACTTCCTCATATTTCTCTATCGCCATGGTCCTGAAGAGTTCACACTTATCTTCTCGGAATCTTTGGTACTCGCCGACAAGCGGGATATTTGCTTCATTAAGCAATTGATTGCTCGATAGTCGAAGGTCGATGAAGATCCCGAGCATGAGAACAAAAAAACCTGTCAAGAGAGCTGCTACAGAATTAGATGTGATTGCGGCAACTATCAGCGAAAGCGCCAAGCATAGGCTTAGAGTGACAAGGGCGACAAAGATATCTGTCTTTCGCTGAGACATCGCATGGGCTCCAGGTAAACCCTTTAAATGCAACTCGTGGTGCTGGCTGGGAACCAATAATAACAGATGTAACGCTGCCGAGCGCCCCCCACTGCCTCGTTCTGGAGGCGTAATCTTCCAAGCAGGATGCCGACTCGGTTAGAAGCTTTGCGTAGCGGTGTGGCTGGACCTCGACGTTCCGGCTGCACTGGAAGAACGTCTCCTGAGCGGGAGGAACATGTCACTAAACTAACGCGGGTGCGGATTCTAGGCTCCGTTTGACGGATCGAACGAAGTTTCAGGGCACTCAAGCCACGCTTGTGATCAACAGCCACGATTGTGATCAACGTCCGGCCGTCCCCGAACGAACGGAGATGGCCTGGTTTTATAAAGCTACAAGATCGGAATTATAGACTATTTGTAGTTAGCCGACCCAACGGAGGCGCAAGACCTCTGTGCCGTGTCCGAGCAGACGTATCCCATGACCGCCCCTACCACAGCTCCTCGGAGCCAAGCTACCACCATCACATCTCGAGTTCAGGTAGGCTTGGGCACCAGGACGTTCCATGGGCCTGCTTGACAGTCCCCCCGGAGAGATCGCGCCGCGATGCCTCAACGAAGAATCCACATAATTGTCGGTCTTGTCACTCTAGTGACATGCCTTCTTCTCTCCCTGATTGTCGGGGTCGTAACATCTAATGCTGTCGCAGTAGTCCTGACTAGCTTCCTGACGGCCTTTCTCGGCATCATGGTCGATCTTAGGATGTCCTATAACGATCTGTTGCACAGACTTAGCCCAGCCCGAATAACTAAATATGAGCGCCTGCAAAATGATAAGAGCGCCCTATTTCGGAAGATGGCGATCGAGAAGCATCGTGAAACGGAGAACTTTTTCCAAGGCCTCCTAGAAGGTCGCATAGAAGTGAGTGATCCGAGCAGAATTATTAGGATCATTGAGTTCCTTCTCACTCAGGACGATGAAGTGAGGTCTATTGCCGCCACCAGCTATGGCGAACTCGACGAGTGGGTAACGGAAAGGTCCTGGTTCACTACTGAGCATCTGCGCCTACATATTCAAGCTCACGATCGCGGTGTATCCGTGGAACGAATATTCTTGACTCATTTGGCCATGGATGACAAACTCCTCCGGGACGCTTGCCGACAGCAGGCTGAACACTTCGTGACTGTACGAGTCGGCGATCCCGGACGCATGCCGCCGGAAATGTTGCACCGAGTAGGCAATGCAGTCATATATTTCGATCGCGACGGTAATCCAATTTACGCGGCTCGCGCGGATCACCATAATGGCAGGCTCGACAAAGTAACGTATTACCGTGACCGCGAACATGTTCAGCCTATATGGGAATCATATAAACATATCCGGGCATTGACAGCGCCATATAAGCTGCCTGATTCAGAGTAGGTTGAACACTGGCCCCAGGAAGTCAGAAGCGACATTAGCTGTGGCCCGTAATCAGTGGGATGCCTGTGTAGTTGGGGTTGGGCCGTCCAGGCCCAGGTCGAGCTCCAGCTGCCCGGCCGGCCAACACCATGACCCTGCGAGGACGGCAATCCACGGCAAGGAGCCAGCTGACGCGAGGACGGCTTCAAGACCGCTACCCGGGCGGCGCAGGTGCACGGACCCGGTCCCGGGTGAAGGCGGGGTTTGCCTTGATCTGCTCGCGAAGCTGCGGGATCCGCTCGTCCTCCAAGGTCAGCTCGGCGAGCCGGTCGAGCCAGGCGTCCTCGGCCGCGTCGGGCTCTGGCGGCGGCTGGGCCAGCTCCCACCTGTCAAAGGTAAACCGCTCGTCCTTGACGAGGGCGGCGGCGTCGGAGAGCAGGCTGCCGCGGAGCTCGGGCCAGCCCCAGCCCTGCCCGATCCCGTAGGAGCCGGGGTCGTCGCCGTCCTGCCGGCAGGCGAGCCATGCCCTTCCGGCGGAGCGGAAGGCCCCCGCGTCCAGGTCGTGCCGGCCGGTGTCCGCGTCCTCGCAGACCCAGCGGCCACCGTCCCTGCGTTCGGTCACCCAGTGGCACATCCATGCACCCGGCTGCAGGTAGGAGCCGAAGCCGCACCGTGCCCGGGCCGGAAGGCCGCGGTTGCGGAGCAGTGCGCAGTAGAGCACAGCGCTGTGGAAGCACTGCCCGGCGACCCTCCGTTCCGGCGGCCGCCGTTCGGTAAGCGGGGCGGGGTCGAGGCGGAGCGCCTGCTCGAGCACCTGCCCGGCGCCGACATCCCAGTCCGCGAGCTGATCGGGAGCGATGGCCAGGCCCGAGCGCGGGAAGGCGTACTCGTGCAGCACCAGGCCCCGCACGACGCCGAAGAGTGCGCCCGGATCGCTGCCGAGCTGACCGCAGCGGGCCGCCATGCCCGCCAGGTCGGTCTGCTCCCCGGGGATGCGGTAGCTCTCCAGGTCCGTCACCACATCGATGAGTCTAGAACTGACACCCTCCAAACGGGGCCGTCCGTGGCGCATGCGGAGCCCAGGGCAGGAGCGTTCCGAGCGAGGCGCGTCCCCGGAACGACTCGGTCGCCGACGGCATTCTGGGTGACTGTGATAGGCGCTTCATGGATTCTCGGGAGATGCCAGACACGTGGCCGCTTTGTAGGCGCGAGAATGGTCGGCATGGCCGAACGCTTCGTGATCCCCGATGACCTGGCGCGGGCGGCCGCCAGAGAGGGGCGCGGCGACTGGCTCGACGGACTGGCGGGTCTCGTGGCGCGGATCGCGGCCGAGTGGCGGATCGAGGTCGGCGACCCCTTCCTTCCTGGCGGCATGACCGCCTGGGTGGCCCCGGCCGGCGATGATGCGGGCGCAGACCTCGCGCTCAAGGTCGGCTGGCCGCACCCGGAGGCCGCACATGAGGCCGACGGCCTCCGGGTGTGGGACGGAGCCGGGGCAATACGTCTTTGCCGGGTGAGCGAGTCGGCGGAGGCGACGGTGCTTCTCCTCGAGCGGTGCCGTCCGGGGACACAGCTGCGGGCCTCGCCTGCCGGGGAGCACGATCTCGTGATCGCCGATCTGCTGCGGCGCCTGTGGATGAAGCCCCCTCCCGGGCACGGCTTCAGGCCTCTTTCGGATATGTGCGACTACTGGGCCAACCGGTACGAGGGGCGGAGCCCGGCCGAACGGAGCTGCCTCGATGCGCCGCTGGCCAAGGAAGGCATCCGTCTGCTCCGCGAACTGCCGCGCAGCGGCGGCGCTGCCCTGCTCCTTCACACCGATCTCCACGCCGGCAACGTCCTGGCCGCCGAGCGCGAGCCGTGGCTCGCCATCGACCCAAAGCCCTACGTCGGAGACCCGGCCTACGACGTGACCCAGCACATCTTCAACAGCGTGTTCCTCGAGGGCGCCGACGCCGGTGCCCTCGCCGCCCGGATGGCAAGCCTGCTCGACCTCGATCTTGACCGGATCCTGCTCTGGCTCTTCGCCCGGGCCGTCGAGGCATCGCCGTACTGGACCGGAATGGCAGACCTGGCCCGGACCCTGTACTCCCTCCCGACCTGAGCGGCAGGCAGCAAAGAACTGGCCGCCGCGAGAGGGACGTGCCGGTTGCCAGCAAGTGACCATCGTGGAAGACCGCCGCGCTATAACCGGCGGCGCGGGGCATGTCCTGAAACTGTCAACCATGTAGTGAGCCGAGGTTGTCAAGCATCTCCTGAGACCACACACCACACACCGGGCCGCTGGACGCGTGGTCAGCGGAGGCCGCCAACCCGGCCGGACACTCACCGCGCAGGTAAGCGTCCGGCCGGGCTAGCGTTGGCGGTACGGGCTGCGGTCGTCACGGGGCCGCCACCGCATCCCGGTCCCGCCGGGTGGCGTCCGCCCGAGCCCACGCGCCCAGGCCGAGCAGGTCGGCCAGCATCGTGATCCGGGTCTGGCTGATCACCTGGCCGGCGGCATCCGCCGGGCAGTACCGCAGGTCGTTGCGGCGCAGCGCGGTGTGCAGGTTGAGCTGTCCGCTCAGGACGGCATCCCATGCCTGCGGGGAGCCCAGGATGCTCCAGGTGACATCGTCTTCTTCCATCCCTGGATCGTCTGTCTCGCTGTCGTCCGCCGTGTCTTCGGCGGTGATCGTCCGGACGGCGGCGTCCACGACCCACTGCGTCTCGCCGCCGGCCGCGGTGCGGGATACGATCAGGAATCTCTCGGCCGCGCACGACTTCCACTGGTAGGCAAGCCGTTCGTCGGCCTCCTCGATTCGGGACCGCAGCCTTTCTTCCTCCCATGGTCACCAGCAGAGCGAATTCATGGCATCACCGCTCCGGCTCGCTAGCCGACAGCCCGGAACTTTACAACAGATCAGGCTCCTATCGCCGTCGGCTGAGCGCCTGGCCGCCCATCTCAAGACCGGTCAGGCCACCCGGAAACGTTCCGTGGGGGCAGTCGCAGGCCGAACCGGACGATCTGTACTCGCCAGTGCGCCACGGAAAAAAAAATGATCACCTCGCATGCAGATGCGATCGGCTCGCATGCTGGGCTGTCCTCATTCGCAGAGTGTTGCCGGCGATGGTCCTGGGCTGGACGCGGGTGCGGCGATAGGCGCGTCGCTGGGGTGCTTGCCTCGCGTGTAGCGCTGGACAAACTGATGCAGGATGGCGGGCGGCCAGGTCACGTTGCTGCGGTAGGCCTTCGCCTTCAGTTCGGCGGCTTGCCCGGGTTCGAAGTAGCCAGCGTGCTTGTAGACGTCGATTCGGGTACACAGGCCCACTGCGTCCAGTTCGGGATGAAACTGGGTGGCATAGACGTGGGAGCCGATCCGGAACGCCTGCACAGGGCAAGCGGGGGACTCGGCAAGCAGGACGGCGTGCCGCGGCAGCACGCTAATGGCCTCTTTGTGGCCGGTGAACGCGGCAAAGGTCGCGGGGAGCCCGCTCAGCAGCGGGTCTTGCCGGCCTTCACGGGTGAGCGTGACCGGAACGGGCCCGACCGGTTCGGCGTACTGCCGGTCCACCGTTGCGCCCTGGTGGGCGCCGAGGGTCCCGATGCCGTAGCAGGCGCCCAGAAACGGGAAGTCGGTACCTGTCACCTGGTCAAGCAGTCGGCGCAGGTCTGCCTCGACCCGCCGCTGCACCGGCGACTTCAGCTCCCCGGGGTCGGTGGTGTTGAACGGCCCGCCGCCGAGGAAGATCCCTGACCAGTCCCGCAGATCGACGCCACCCAGAGCCCGTTGCTCCAGCCGGTGCCGGCGCAAGTCACATTCGCGCAGGCCTGCGCACGCCAGGAACGCCTCGTACTCGTTATCCGCGGCGGCATCCTCAGCGCGGATGGCTAGCAACAGGAACGGCTTCACCAGTTCACCTTAGTGAGTTCAGATCCTCAGCTGACATCAGGCTTTGCTGCGACGCCCTGGTCCCGCTAGGCTCACGACCGTCGCGCTGACGGAGGCCGCAGGCCACGATGCTTCACCGGGCGCCGCCGGAACACCTATGCTAGCCACGCCAGATCCTCCGCTATTCGCGCTAAAGCGTTGATCTGGCGAGCGCACGAGCCGGGAACGGGCATCCCGTTATGTAGTCCTAAAGACGCTGATTAGGCCTCACAAGTTGGATAACTTTAGACGTCGATAGGGACCCGGAGGAGCGGTCTCATGGGATAAGTGATGTCCCTGGTCATGAAGCGGCTGGAGCGGGGTCCTGGCCGGAGCGTTAGCATGGGCACGGTGGACGCGGTGGATGTCATCCAGGTCCTGGATGCGCTGGATGGGGCCGGGGTGCGGCACTGGGTTGGCGGGGGGTGGGGCGTGGCCGCTCTGGCCGGCAGGCAGACCCGCCAGCACCGGGATCTCGATCTCAATGTCGATGCGGCGGACCTCAGCCACTGCCTGGCTGTACTGGGCGCGTTGGGGTACACGGCGGAGACCGACTGGCTGCCGTCCCGGGTCGAGCTGCGTGCATCAGCTGACCGGTGGGTGGACGTACACCCGGTTGCCTTCGGCGAGGACGGGTGCGGCCGCCAGCCGGACCTGGACGGCGGGTTCTTCGAGTACCCGCCGGACGCCTTCGGCCGCGGGCTTATCGCCGGGCGCAGCGTGTGGTGCCTGTCAGCACGCCAGCAGCGCCGCTTCCATAATCTCGGGTACGAGCACCGCCCCCAAGACATCCACGACCTCGCCCAGCTCGACGTCCTGCCCAATCAGTAAGGCCAGCCCGACCGCCACCTTCGAGCACTTCCGCCGTTAGGCGCGATTAGTCGCTCGGGTAGCGCGGTCATCCTTCAGGTGCTTTTGGCTCGCGGTTACCGTCGGCAAGCCGCGGGATTCGATTAGCAATCAGGTTCTGTCATAGGTGCCTGCGCAGCTCGCTGACGTGCTCGCCCTCAGCGCCAGTACCGCCGACCGCGACCTGGACCACCTTGGGTGGCCTGCCCGCCGCCCGCCAGACGGCCGACACCGCCCCACTACGCTCGGCTGCCCGGTCATACAGCGGCCCGGAACGCTCGCGCATCTGCCGATGCTGCCCAGATGGGACTATCTGAGGGCGGCCGTCCTGTCAGACGCCGCAGAGGTGGTCCTTCAGCCGCCAGGCGCCTGCGAGCTATGTTGACGAAATCCCGCTGACGGGTTTCGACGAGTCCGCGCACTGCCAGCCACCCACCGGCGGGGACCCAGCCCCGCTTGACTGGTTGATGTACCCGCCAGATCTGCTCGTCGACGGGATGGTGCTTGCAGAGCGCGGGGATCGCCGAGCGCTGACTCCTCGTGGTTCCGTGAGGGAGTCTGGGTACGCCGGACTGGGCGATCTGGGCGCGCCCGTGCCCTACGGACCACTGACGATCCTGCGACCGTAATCGGCAGGCCCTCATTTGCCTCGCCCGGCAGTGCGGGGCTTCGGCAGACTCCCCGCAAGTCTGGGTCCGCAGCGTCGGCGCCCGCAGGGAACCTGGGCATCTAGCCGCTTCTCGCCGTCGGGGTGGCGTCAGGTTCCTGGGCGGAGCGGGCCGAGCAGCAGTTCGTGATGGCGGTAATCGATAACGACCGGGCTGTAGCGCTGTAGGGTGCCCGAGCCGAGTGAGCCGTCGGCGGCCAGGAAGTCGGGTACGCTGCCGACGGTCTGCGGGGCCAGGGTGAAGCCGCCGATGGACCAGTCGCGTGCTGTGTAGTAGGTCACCGGCCGGGTGCACCCGGCTCCCGCGTAGGTCCGGGTGGTGACGGGGGAGGCCCTGGCCAGGCGGGCTTGCCGGGCGAACGCCGGGGTGAGGGTGGTGCCCTGCGCGCCGGTGTCGAGGAGCAGCTGTCCGCGCGCGTCCCCGGCTGCCGCCGGCATCAGCTGGAAGTCGCCGCTGGGCTGGAGCCGGATCCGGTGCGACGTGCCCGCCGACAGCGACGCGGGCGCGGGCCCGCCGGCGGCCGGGGCTGGCACGGTGAGGGTCTGGGCCTGGTAGTCGATGCGGTCGATGCCGAAACTGCTGAGCTCGCCGGCGCCGAGGATGCCCATCAGCGGGGCGGACGGGCTGGCCAGGCCGGTGATGACGACTTGGCGGTCCTGGCCGAAGACGAAGGGCCCGGCCGACAATCGCACCGTCGCGTCGCGGGCGGTGCCGCCGCAGGCGTGCATTCCCGACGCGGCGGAGGCGCTGACCAGCCCCAGGCGCCGGGCCAGGGCGGCATCCACGATCGTGCGGCTTGACCCGGTGTCGACGATGAACGGGTACGGGCCGTGGCCGTTCAGGCAGACGCCGGCGAAGATCTGCGAGATGACCGGCGACGGGGTCAGGATGCGCAGCGGGATGACGACGGTCCGCCGGGAGTACCGGGGCGCCGCCGTGGCCGGGCAGCTACCTGTGAAATCCGGGACCCGCAGCTTCGATGTGAACGGCGCGAACGACGCCGCCGGGGCCCGCGCGGGAGCGCGCGCAGCCGGGGCGCGCGAAGCAGCGGGGCCCGGGCCGGTGCAGGACGCGGCGAGCAGCAGCGGCACCAGGCTGACGGCGAGCCACGGGCGCCGTCGGGGTGCGGTTCGAGGACAGGACGACATGCCTCATCTCCAGCGCGCTTACGGTGGATCCGGATGGGAGGCTACCGGGTTCCCGGTTTACTCGTGTCGTGGGCAATCGGCGCCGATGAGGGCAGTGGCGGGACTTCCGCCTCTCCAGGCGGGCGCCGATCGGCTCACACTGGGGCCGATGAGGTAAATGGCGGGCCGCGCGGCAGCGCGCTGGCAGCGATGAACGGGCAGGTGCGATGCATTACACCAGGATCCCTGGTGCTCATTTTGTGGCTGATCGCCGACGCTGTCGCCGCAGGCCAGCGCCACGACCACACGCGGCCTCCCGCGAACTGCAGCCAGGCGGCCACCATCGCGGTGACGATCGTCGCGGGCCCGGCTGAACTACCCGGGCGCCCGCCCGGAGATCTCCTGCCGCCGCCTGCCGCCGCCCAGCAGATAAGCCACCGCACGTCACAGCCGCCGATCTGGTGTTCCGGGCTCCGGTGCATTCGACCGCTCATGCCGATGAGGGGTCGAGACACCCCTTCGCCATCGAGCCCTTGATATGGCGCAACCTAGCTTGCCGCAGGCCCGCTCGCGCCGAACGCGGATGCCTAGCCTACTAGGGCGACTGATCAGCCAACCGACCACCGCGGCCCAGCCGGCGCGACACTAGCGCCGCCACCGAGCATCGGCCGCTTGACAACCCGTGCGCGCGATAATCCCCAAGATCAAGATTGAGTCAGCGGGCGAAAGCTAGAGGTCGATGACGACCTTGCCGTGCACGTGCCGGCCGGCTTGAAGCTCGACCGCGGCGCGGATCTGCTCCACCGGGAAGCTTGCCGCGATGGGCACATGGAGCTGGCCTGCCGCGACCAGGCGGGCAATCTCCTCGATGGCGCCGGGGGCGGCGTTAGCGCCGTTTGCCGGTGTGATTCCGTCGACCTGCGCGGCGATGGTGGTGATGCGCTCGTCCGGAACGCTAAGTTCTCGTGCCGCCTGCGCCGTCTCCGTCCCGTACAGGTCGATCGCCGCAGTGACGCCGGCGGGAGCCAGGGCACGGACCCGGCCGACCAGGCCGTCGCCATAGGCGACCGGCTCGGCCCCGAGGGCACGCAGGGCATCGGCCGACGCCGCCGATCCCGTCCCGATCACTCGCGCGCCCGCCAAGCGAGCGAGCTGCACGGCGAACACGCCGACCCCGCCTCCCGCGCCGCCAATGAGCAGCGTGTCGCCCGGGCCGGGTTTGACAACGGCGAGCGCGGCGGCGGCTGTGCACCCCGCTATAGCAAGGATGGCGGCGGTGCGGTCGTCGACGCCGTCGGGGGTGTGGTGCGCGTCGCCGCCCGCCCCGATGGTCCCTGCCACGTCAATTACCACGTAATTGGCGACCGCGCGGGAGAGGGCGCCGCCGAACACTCGGTCGCCGGCCGCGAACTCGCTCACGCCGTCGCCGACCTGGTCCACGACCCCGGCATAGTCAGTTCCGAACCCTGACGGCAAGGTCAAGCCAAATCGAATGGCGGTCTCTGCATCGGAGGTCATGAACCAGTCCATCGGGTTCAGTCCAGCCGCGATGACTCGCACGCGGATCTGCCCCGAGCCGGCCTGCGGTGCGGGTACCTCGCGGAGGCTCAGGACCTCGGGGCCGCCGAATGACTCGAGCTGGACCGCTCGGCTCGTGGTCGCCGACGTGCTGGCGCCCGGTTGTTGCATGCCCACTTGTCTCCTTTGGCGGCGAATGAAGGCAACGAAAGCGGACTATGCTCCGTTTATAAGCGGCACCGTATCATAATCGGAGCGTGATCCGTTTTGGCAGAGTCAGAAACTCGGGTGCTGCGAGCGGACGCGACTCGCAACCGCAACCAACTCCTCGAAGTCGCGACCCGCGTGTTCGTGTCTGCCGACACCGAGCCGTCAATGCGCGCGATCGCACGCGAAGCCGGAGTCGGCATCGCCACGCTCTACAGGCACTTCCCCACCCGCGAGTCTCTCGTCGACGCGGTCTACCGCGATCAGGTCGCGCGGCTCACCGCCGGCGCCCGCGAGCTACTCGCACGGCTTCCCCCGCCTGCGGCGCTGCGGCGCTGGATGGAGCTGTTCGGAGACTGGATCGCGACCAAGAACGGCATGCTCGACACGCTGCTCGCGATGATCGAATCGGGCGAGATCGCCCATGCCCAGACCCAGACCGAGCTGCTCGCGGCCATCGACGAGATCCTCAACGCCGGCCGTGCGACGGGCGAACTCCGCGCTGACGTCACCGCCGAAGACATCGCTGCCAGCCTCATCGGCATCTTCACCGTGGCCCACCCGCCCGAACACGACGCTAGGGCAAGCCGCCTGCTGAACATCCTGATGGACGGCCTTCGGCCTACACCTTGAACCGCTCATCTGCCGCGTTCCAAGTACGAACGCGCGTGCCCGTCCAACCCTGGTCCCCCGGCCGCCCGCGCCAGCAGTGGCGCCACCACCTCTAGCTAGAGCGCTCACCCGTCGCCAACGCCGAGCGGACACGCAGCGCCATCCGCTCATGCTGCAATGAGGGCACGAAGCGCCGACAGCGTGAACCACAACAGGGCGCTCTGTGCGCGGCGCCTAGTCCCGCAGTGGCGGCGGTAGACAGAGTCGGTCTCTGCGCGCTGTGCCCTGTCCGCGGCATCCCGCCGCGGTCACCTTCCGTGGCGATAGCCGCGGGGAGTCACGGCGGCGGTTCTCACCAAGTTGATGTTCACGATCCTGTCGCTGGCGGGCGGGACCGCACTGCCGTGGCCGTGCTCACGCGACAACGTCGGCACGAACGACGCGGCACGTCAGCAGCAACGTTGTGCCAGTGGCGGTCTTGGATCCGCGAGCACACCCTCTGAGGCCCCGTCCGTTACCTCGGGCGGCGCGGTTACAGGGACTTAACGCCGACGCCGGCAAGCACGTAGACGGGCTTGCCCGCCGGTTCGCCGCCCGTCCCCGCTATCCATCTGCGCGCCTCGCACACTCCCGGCCCGACGGGCTCAAGCCCCGCCAGCATCAACGCCAGATCCGCGGCGTCGTGGTTCCAGAACCGGGCATGCGTGGCGGTCCGCTGTAGCCGGGCGGCGAGTTCCCTGTCCTCGTAATGCCCGTAAGACACGATCAGCCATGAGCCCCGGGCAGCCCGGCTCATGTAACTGGCGCACACCGCCGCCGCCGAGTCGGCCGGCCGGAAATGAAGCACCGCGGCCAGGATGACGGCTACCGGCTCGGACATATCGATCACGGCGCGCACCTGCGGATCCGCAAGCACGGTCTCCGGCACGGTCAGGTCCGCCCGCACGGCGGCGAGGCCCTCGCCGCGAGCAAGCAGCGCCTCCCCGTGAATCACGGCCACGGGGTCGATGTCCACATAGCACACCCGGGCGTCCGGGATTACCGCCCGCACCGCCTCGTGCACCGCCGGGTGCGCGGGCAGCCCGGAGCCGAGGTCGAGGAACTGGCTGATGCCCGCGGCGGCTGCGCGGGCCGCCGCGGCGCAGATGAACTCCCGGTTGTGCCGGACCAATTGCGGCAGCGCAGGGTTCACCTCCGCCATGCGCCCGCCCATATCCCTGTCGGAAGCGAAATTGTCCTTTCCGCCCAGCCAGTAGTCGTAGACACGGGCGACGCTCGGCCGGGCCACGTCGATGCCCACAGGGGGATTCTCATCCGACACGACTACAGGCTACCCAGCCTTGCCCGCCACGGCGGCGAGGACGGGGCACCTCGCTTGCCAGATACGGCAGCGCTGCCCCGCCTCCGACCGTGACAGCCCGGCGAGTCGGCGGCACGAGATATCCGCCGATCTGCGTCTCTGCATAGGTCGGGACTGCCGGTCATTGCTGCGTGTATAACCGGGGTATCTGGATCATCGGATGGTGCGAGTTCTAAACTCAGTTCTATCTCTCACGCGGGCTAAGCGGTAGAGCAGGCTTAAGATCACCCGGGATGCACTGGATCGCGACGCCCTGCCCGGGGAGTGTGCTTTCCCCGGGACCGAGAGCGGCACCGTGAGAGGAGAGCTATGACAGGGCACGTCGATGAACCGGGTCGTCGGCGCACTGCTGCGGACCGCGATTCGCGGGCAGCCCAGACCATCCCGGTGCTGCGTCTGGACACCGCCCGCCGCGTGGACGGGACGTTCGACGAGGCGTTCCTCGCCGCGCTGCGCGCTGCCCTCCACGGGATCGGGTTCCTGCAGCTCACCGGTTACGGCGCGACTCCCGGGCAGGTCGGCGCGCTGACCGCGGCCGCGGCCCGGTTCTTCGCGCTGCCCCTGCAGGAGCGGCTACGGCTGGACAACCGGCTGTCCCCGCACTTCCGCGGCTACACCCGGCTCGGGCACGAGATCACCGCCGGGCGGCCCGACGCCCGCGAGCAGATCGACTTCGCGGCCGAACGGGCTCCGGTGCCCCGCGAGTTCTGGGACGCCCCGTACCGGCTGCTCGAAGGACCGAACCAGTGGCCCGACGACACCGTCCCCCAGCTCAGGCCGCTGGCAGGGCAATGGGCCGAGCTGCTGGGTGCTGTCGGCCGTGAGCTCACCCGGGCGATCGCCGTGGCGCTGGCACTACCCGAAGCCCATTTCGACCGGTACTTCGCCGGCGATCCGCACTGGTTCGGCAAGCTGATCCACTACGTCGGGGCCGCTGACGGCGCCGGCCAGCAAGGCGTCGGGCCGCACACCGACTGGAATTTCCTGACGCTGCTGCTGCAGGACGACACTGGCGGGCTGCAAGCCCTCCCGGCCGGCGCGGATCGCTGGATCGACGTTCCGCCGGTCGACGGCGCCCTCGTCGTGAACATCGGCGAGATGCTCGAGGTGGCCACCCATGGCTATCTGGTGGCCACGCCCCACCGGGTGCTGCCCTGCGCGCCAGGACGGGCGCGCGACTCGATCGGCTTTTTCTGGGCCCCCCGGCTGGACGCGTCCCTCGACGCAGTGCCATTGCCACGCGAATACGCCGAGCAGGCCCCCGGAGTCAGCCAGTCCGCGAATAACATCCTGCACGGCCGCTTCGGCGACAACGCACTCAAGGGCTGGCTGCGCTCGCACCCCGAGGTAGCAGCGATCCACCACGCCGACCTGCGGGAGTCCACGCGAACCATCGCCAGCCCCACCCCCTGAGCTGTACTCCGTCCGGAGCTCATGCGCGTCAGAACTTTATGAGTTCCCTTCCCAGCCTTCCAGATCCTGAGTCCATTACGGACGAGTCATCGGCTGCCGATGCTCTTTCAAGCGTGCTAGTCGCCGCGGCTACGGCGAACCGGACTCTGAAAGTTGCGCCAGAGGCCGACGAGGAGCGGGAGCACGGCCCTCGCCATGCGAGGACAGCCGTACCGCCGGAGGAATGGGAAGGGTGGCTCAGGGATTTTCACAGACTCTTGGTAAAGATCGCCTTTATGCATGCTGAAATCGTTTCGTGGTCGGTTACCGTCGGCACCGACTTCAGCCTTACGGTAAACTTCGCTGACCGAAAGGCGAGGGCCGAGCATAATTCCGATTTCCGGGAACCGACGTCCTGAATGTGCGGCGGAACTAACTTAGCTTGTTCTTAACCAGCGCCGCACAGAACGGCCAAAGCCGCACCAATTAGTCAGGCCAATGACCACCGGCCATGGAGCCTGATCCGCCGCTATGCGCGCTCGGCTGGAGCCGGACGCAGAGCCTTCACTGCGCGCAAATCATGATGACCGGCGTGGCCGCACCCGGCATAATGGCGATGGGGCGGCCTATCTCGCCTGTGCGGTTCGCCGGGGGAGCCGTCAGAGGTTCTTCGCCATAGCCTGGCGCGGCCATTCGTCGAGCCCGAGGTCACGCTCGTGCTGTCGTGCTGCAGCCAGCTCAGGCGGCAGGTCGGCCGCACGCAGGGTGCTCCACCCGAGCCGCGTGTAGTACGGGCCGTTCCACGGGACGTCGCGGAACGTTGTCAGGGTCATCCGGCGATGCCCGCGGGCGCGGGCCACCTGCTCGGCTGCAGCAAGAAGGGACGCTCCGACGCCGTGTCCTGCACGGTCAGGGTGAACGCTGACCTGCTCGACATGGGGACCGCCGTCGAGCATCTCCAGCCGGATGAAGCCAAGGGCCGCATCCTGCTCGTCCACGGCGACCAGGAGCCTGCCGTCTTCCAGAGCAGGGCGGTAGGCGTCGGGTTCAGGCGCTGGCGCGTCGGCTATGCGGTCCATGCCAGCAGCCCGAAACAGCTGGTCGCCTGACTTCTCAAGCGCGCTGATCAGGGGCAGCTCGCTCTCTCGAGCGGCGCGGATGACCACGAGTGGCTCGGACACGGCGTGATGTTACCGCAGAGGGCGCTCGCACCCAGCCAGAACGAGATGGCAGGCGCGCTCATGATTCCCGCCCCGACTGGGCTAGCTGCAGAATCGGAACATATGCGCGCGGCGCTCACTACCTCCTGGCGGGTGGCCGACGACTCCCATTCGGCGATCGGCGCGCCTCAGCACGGTCAGTCGCAAGCCTGGAGGCGCCATGCCATGCGCAAAGAGATCGTTCCAACCTGAAATTGCTGGTCAGCGGGGCTGGTGTGGACGGGGTTGGCGGTGCTCGTGCTGGTGGGAGCGGCTGGGCGTAGGTCATGATCGTCTGTCAGCGGGTTGTGTGCTGGCGGGTGAGGACGAGCAGGGCGCGTAGCAGCATGGTGGCTTTGCCTGGGTCTTCGCGGGGCCGGGTGAGGCTCCGCCAGTGCTTGAGGTCGCTGAAGCCGTGTTCGGCGGGTGCGCGGGCGGCGGACAGGGCCTGGTTGGCCTGGCGCTGGGCGGGGGTCGTCTTGGCGGCCCGGGTTGATTTGTGCCCGGTGATGATGACGGGGTCGTCGGGGTCGGGGTCCAGGCCGGTGAACCCGAGGTCGGCCAGGGCGCCGAGTCCGGCGGTGCGCAGCCGTTCTGCGAGGTGGTCGTGGCGGGCAGCGCGGATCTCGCTGGCGGCGCCGCGGTGAGCTGGGGAGATCCAGATCAGGTTGCCTGCTTCGTCGGTCAGGGCCAGGAACAGGAGCCCGTGTTTCTTGTGCTTGCCGTTGTAGTTGCGGCGGTTGGCGGTGCCGGGGCGGCGGCGGGTGGGGATCAGGGTGCCGTCGAGCAGCACGACCTCCCCGCCCTGCCTGGTGATCGCGGCGAGGGCGCGGTCCAGGCGGGGCGCGCGGGCGGCGAGCAGCGTGATGATCTCCCAGGTCCGGCGGTGGATGGTGGACGCGGAGATGCTGTTGCCGCCGGCGATGTCGGCCAGCCGGTGGTCGTGGCGCAGCGTGGCCGGCACGATGAGGGCGATCTTGCCGGGCGGCAGCTTGCGCCAGCGCGACCCGATCTTCTCCAGGTGGCCGCGGAGCAGGCCGGCGACGAAGGTGAGCGTCTGCCGTGACAGCGGCAGCGCGCACTGGCAGACAAGCGGGGTGCCCTCGGCGGGCTGGGTTGCTGTCACAAGCGCCTGATGGCCCGCCGGGGGCATCCCGGCAGGCAGCGGCCTCAGCCAGGCTAAGGACAGGGCGCGATGGTGAACCTGCCGGCGGCGTTGCGGCGCAGCCGGCCGCGGTCCTGCAGCCGCTTGAGCTTGGCGCGGACGTTCTCGCTCTGGCGGCCGGTTACGTCCAGGCCGGCCCGCTGCGCGGCCTGGACGCAGGTCACCGCCCCGCCGGTCTCGGCTGCGGCCGCGGCGGCCGCCTCCATCAGCACCCGGCAGTCACCGGGCAGGCCGGCCGTCCCGGATGCCTGGCCCCGCGGGGGCACCAGCAGCCCGAAGCCCCGCTGCGCCGGCCCGGTGCCGCCCGGTTCGCCGGCGGCGGCCGTGTCATCGGCTGTCAGCTGGCTGATGACCTGCCCGGCTATCACCAGCCGTTCCAGCTCGCGCTCGGCATCGGCCAGTTGCTTGCGCAGCAGCTCGACCTCGCCGGTCAGTTCGGTGACCCGGCCGGCGATCCGTTCCGTCAGCTCCATCCCGCACCCCCGGGGCATTACCGTGCGAACAGGGACGGACGCAGACGATAACCAGCGAGGGGCGCCGAACCCTCCTCGACACGCCGGGCAAGCCCAAGCTCGTCAAATGATCAGCAGCTACGCCCAGCCGCTCCCACCAGCACGAGCACCCCCGATTCGATTCATACCAGACCCGTGACCAGCAACTTCAGGTTGGAACGATCTCACTGGGTCACCGACACGGCGAGCATCACAAGCTGCGCCGGCCACCCATTTGATCCCGCCACCATGGTCTACGGCGACGCGGCCGGGCGGGTAGTCGCGCTCTCGCTGCGCTGGGGCCTGGACGATCGAAGAATGCGCAGCCTGCCTAGTACACCGTCGATCGAACGTTAATCCAGCCCCGCAGGCAATCACCAGCTAGATTTCCGTTCATCTTCCCACGTCATCCTGGAACCACCCTTCACGACCCGCCAAGAGGCTCCCCACCGAAGGCGGCACGCACACCCGCCCAGATCCTGCTGCCACCGAGCACGGTGCACGACCCAGCTCTCCTCGAGGAACCGCACCATCGCTCCAGGGTGCTTCGGCTCGACAACCTGGCCATCCAATCAACGGGGCTCAGGTTTGGCAGCTGCAGGGCTCATATGGCGCCGCCCGTGCCACCCGTTTAGTGCCTTTTCCCTCGCACGACCGCAAGATCGGTTGACCAGAAGAACTTGACAGGGAAGGTGACGGCGGTGGATTCCCATCCGGCAGTGCCTGGCGGACGCACTTCCCGCGGCCGGCCTGACGGCATATGTACAGGCATCGACGCAGCGTGCCATCACAGGTCGAACCTGGATTCGAGCCGATCTGTCCCGGCCGAGGGCGGGCGTGTGCGTCATGGCTGATGTGACGCCCAACGATAGTTGTCACATCCCGGCGGTACCTGTCACCATGATCGTCTTGGGTGCTGTGGTGGCTTTGCGACTGTGACCTTAGTCGGCCCCTGAGTTAACACCTGGCCGCACCGGCATCGTCGAGCTGCTATCGGGGGAAGCTGGTCAGTTCGGCGATGGCCTGGTCGAGGTCGTCGGCGACACCTTGGCGGAGCAGTCGCTCGGATACCTCGTCTCCTGCGGTGGCGAGGTCGCGGATGCCGTCGGCGTGGGCTTTGACGCGTGCCCGGACCACCTCGAGGAATTCTGCGGGGGTTGTCGGCCAGCCGTAGGCACTGAGGAACCGGTGGAGCCTTTGTGGCCTGGCGGTGAAGTCGGTGAATCCTTCGGCGGCGACGACTTGCCGGGCGTGCAGCGGGACCCAGCTGAAGGCGGCGAAGGCCAGGTCCCACTGCGGCGTGGCGGGTCCGGCGAAGTCCCAGTCGAAGAACCCGGTCAGCGTGCCCTGGTGCCAGGCGGCGTTGTAGGGGGCGGTGTCGTTGTGGCCGATGATCATGCCCGGCGTCCAGGTGCCGCCCGTCCGCCAGGCGGCGCCGGGCGGCGGGGTGAAGTCGGCGACGGCCTGGTGGTAGGCGCGCATCCAGCGGGCGACCTGGTCAAGGGTTTCCTCGGCGTGCGTCCAGGCAGGCCATGGCTTGCGGCTCCCGGTGGTCTCGCCCTCCAGGAAGGTGAGGATCTCACGGCCCTGCCCGTCGAACCCGAGGGGGAGCGGGGCGCCGGTGAAGCCCTTGGCCGCCAGGTGGGCGAGGAGGGCGTGCACGGCCGGCGTCCAGGGGCCGGCGGCGCGGCGGACCGTGTCCCCCGCCCGGACGGCGCCGCCGGTGTTCCCGCCGTCAAGCTGATCCTCAGTCACCGGGCACTTCTGGCACGTTTTCGCCTGCCGGCTTGATGGGCGTGGCCGGGCGGTGCGGAGCAGGCGGGTTTTCCCTGATGGCAGCGTAGAGCAGCATGTCCCGGCGGTGGCCGCCGATCTCCTGGTGGCTGCGCAGCAGGCCCTCGCGGTGGAACCCGGCTCGCTCGGCGGTCTTGACTGACCCCGTGTTCCACGGCTCGATGTAAAGCTCGATGCGGTGCAGCTCGGGGATGGTCCAGGCGAAGAAGGCTAGCGCCGTCAGCGCGGCGGACGCGACACCGCGTCCTCGCACGCTCGGGATAACGGAGTACCCGGCCGTGGCCCTTCCGTGCTCCAGGCCGGCCAGCCAAAGGCCGATGCCTCCGACGCCGCGGCCGGTGGCTGCCTCGGCAATGGCGAACGAGAAGCCGGTGCCTTCGGCCAGGCGGCCACGCTGGCGTCCGATGTAATCATGTACCTCCTGCCTGGTCGCATTCGGTGGCAGAGTGCCGACCAGAGGCACGTACGGATCGGTGGAGAGTTCTTGGACCATGAGCAGGTCAGCATCCGAGAACTCCCGGAGCACGACCGGGCCGTGAGCAACGGGCCTGGCCGGCCAGGCTGGCAATTGGGTTGTGGTCATGGTCCTCGCCTTTCCGGCCCGGGCCTGGAGATCGTGTTAGAGCCGGAGCGGACCAGTTCGACCGGATCGGCGTCCACCAGGGGCAGGCTATCGGCTGTGCAGGCTGGCGCTGAAGCGATTTCGGCGCAGGGAGCCGCGCGGGACGCCGCTTGCCGGTCACGGCCGCCCCCATTGGGAGCCGCGGACGCGTTGTCGATAGCGGCCGCGAGGTTCGCACCGTAGCTTTCTAGCTTTCTGCGGCTCGGGCGCGTGCCGCTGGGAACTGGGTGGGCCGGGCCCGTGCGTGTATCGGGCCTGGGCGATGTGGTCAGACAGCGTGTCCCTACTTGCGGCACGGTGGTGACAACTTCGCTGGAACCGCGATCTGGTGACACAAAACCTGGCAGCCGGTGTCAGCTACCGCTGGGAAACGCTGTCGGCCGCCCTGGTAGACCCACCGCCCGAGTGACAGTTATCGCTGGGAGTCACAGCTGACCCGGGCGGGTAGGTACCAGCTCGCAGGAACCCCCTGCCGCTGCCGTGGCCGTCCCGGGCGTGCGCGGCCTTCGCCGCGCAGGGGACGCATGGCCGCAGTGCCCGGCCGGCTGCCGCTGATCGAGCCCATGCTCGCCGCCCCGGCCTGCGGCGTGCCCGCCGTGGGACGGCGCCCTTCACTGAACTTCGCAACTGGTTCGCGAGAATTTACCCTCGCTGGAGTGGCCGTCGGAAATCACGGCCCCGTCTTACGGCCCTATCGGCCCGACTCCCCGAAGAGGGCGAGGTCGTATCCAGATGATTTCAGGAGGACGCCCTGAAGGGCGTCTACAGGCGCTGGGACTGGCGATTCTGCGACGGGCATGCAGC
>JBEKEK010000080.1:0-50146 GCA_050013875.1 Trebonia sp.
GCGACGAACGCGATCGCGTCAAGCGCGGCCGGCGACCCCGCCCGGCGGCCGCCAAGCACGGTCACCGCGCCCGCCGACGGCGCGGTCAGGCCGACCGCCAGGTTCAGCAGCGTGCTCTTGCCGGCCCCGTTCGGCCCGACCAGCGCCGTCACCCGCCCGGCCGGGATCTCCAGCGTGCACTCGCGCAGCGCCCAGCTACCGCCGTAGCGTTTGCCAAGGCCGCTCGCCTCAACGACGTTCATCGATCTCCTTACATGCATAGTCCGGTGTGTCCGCCCACTGTCCCCGGATCCCGGCCCGGCTGTCTGCGGCCGGGGGAGCGAACCGGTTCATCCGCGAGAGTGAATCCAGGTCGCCGCACGGATGATGCGCCTGGCCGGGCCAGGGGCTACCTTCGGAGACATGCAGGCAGTTCGGCGCTTGGCCGGCGGTGACCCGGGCATCATCGCCGATGCCGCGTTGGGAATCGCCGCGGCCGGGCTGACCGCCGTCGCCGCGTGGGGCCCGCCCGGCCTGATCGGTCCCGCCATCGCCGGGCCTTCGTGGCTGCTGGCGCTGCTGCCGCTGCTCATCGGGGCGTCGCTGATGCTGCGCCGCCGCGCGCCGCTGCTGATGTGGATCGCGATCTGGGCGGGCATATTGGTGCAGGTCCTGGTCACCGATAACCCGCCGCATGACCAGGTGATCACGATCGTGCTGCTCGTCGGCGGCTACTCTCTGGGCGCGTACGCCAGCTTGCCCCGCGCCGTCGCCGGCCTGGTCATCACCGCCCCGCTGATTGCCGGGATGGGCGATAAGGACGGCCTTCTGTCGGCCTCGCATTCGGGCAGGGCCGCCGCGGCCTTTTCATTGCTCGAGTTCCTGGCGTTCTGGCTGGCCGGTGTTCTGGTCCGCGCCCGCCGCCGGGCCGCGGCGCTGCAGCGCCAGGCCGAGCAGGCCACGGCGGCCGAGCGGGCAAGGATCGCCAGGGAACTGCACGACATCGTCGCCCATCACCTCGCCGTGATCGTGCTGCAGGCGGCCGGCGCGCGGGCGTCGGGGAAGCCAGCCGGGCCGACGCTGGAGAAGATCGAGAACAGCGCACGGCAGGCGCTGGGCGAGACCCGCCGTCTGCTTGGCGTCCTGCGCGACCCGGGCGAGGAGACCGAACTCGCGCCGCAGCCGGGCATCGGCTCGCTGCACGCGCTGGCCGAGAGCGTCCAGGCAGCGGGCCTGCCGGTGAACCTGGTCATCGACGGCGAACCCGCGCTGCTGCCCGCGGCGGTGGACGTATCGGTGTACCGGATCGTCCAGGAGGCGCTGACCAACGTCCTCAGGCACGCCGGCCCGGCCCGGGCCGAGGTGACGATCGGCTGCGCCGGCGGAGCGGTCACGATCGAGGTCACCGACGACGGAACCGGGGCCTCCGGTCACCAGGCCCCGGCCGGCGGGCACGGGCTGGCCGGCATGCGGGAGCGGGCGGCGGTATTCGGCGGTGAGCTGACCGCCGGGCCACGGCCGGCCGGCGGATACGTCGTGTACGCCAGGCTGCCGCTCGGTGACGGCCTGCCAGCGCGCGTGCTCTCATGATCAGCATCCTGATCGCCGATGACCAGGACCTCGTCCGTGAGGGGCTGCGGATGCTGCTGGAAGCCGACCCCGACCTGAACGTCACCGGGGAGGCCCGCGACGGTGGTCAGGCGCTGGCGCAGGCCCGGCTCCTGGACCCCGACGTGATCTTGATGGACGTCCGGATGCCCGGCCTGAACGGCATCGACGCCACCGCCCGGCTGGTGCAGGCCGGGTCCCGGGCGCGGATCCTGATGCTGACCACCTTCGACTTGGACGAGTACGTCTACCACGCCCTGAAGGCAGGCGCGAGCGGCTTCCTGCTCAAGGACGCCACCCGCGAGCAGCTGACCGGCGCGGTGCGCGCCGTCGCGGGCGGCGAGACCCTGCTCGCGCCGGCCATCACCCGGCGGCTGATCGAGGACTTCTGCCGTGGCCCCGCCCCCGGCACCCTCGCCGGGAACGCGGCCGGGCGTCTCAGCGAACGGGAAGTCGGCGTTGTGCGGCTGGTGGCTGAGGGCCTGTCGAACGCCGAGATCGCCGCCCGGCTCTACCTCAGCGAGGCCACCGTCAAGAGCCACATCGCGCGCATCCTGGCCAAGCTCGCGTTGCGGGACCGGGTACAGGTCGCCGTCTACGCCTACGAGCATGGCATCGTCCGGCCAGGCCACGGCACCCCGCCAGCCAACGGGAACACAAGACGCTAGCGCTCAGTCCCGGCTGCCCGGGGGCGTGATCGCAAGGATCGTGGATCGCTGTGTACACGCGAATGTATACAACGATCCACGTTCAGCCTGGTTGGCCGTCGCGGGATCCGCCGGGCCGAGGCGCCGAGGCGCCGAACGAGTGTCACCGGAAGTGGACAGCCTCCGTGCTTGCCGTCTTGCCGGTCGCCGGAACGGCGGCGAAGGCGGTCCCGAGTCGTTCCCGCGCCGTGATCGCGTAGGCGAAAGACTTGCCGGCTTTGATCCCGGACGGCACTTTGACCGAGCACTGGAAGTACCCGGTCGCTGCCTTCCAGGCGCAGACGGCGGTAACCCGGGATATGCCGGGACCCGTGAGCGTGACCCGCACCTGCCCCGCCTTGGCCAGGGCGGCCGCCCAACTGGCCGGGATCGCGTGGCCGGTCGCGTTCGCCAGGCGGAACTCGACGGCGATGGTGCGCGCGGACTTCGGCAGTGTCGATCCCGGCCTGGGCGTGGCGAAACCGCCGAACCGGTAGCCGACCGAGTAGTGCACGGTCACCGGCGTCGCGGCGATACCGGCCTTGTTCACCGCGCCGGCGCAGGTCGCGGTGAAGCTGCCGGTGCCGTGCGAGCTTGCCCCGGTCACCGCGACCTTGGCCGCGGTGGCGACGCCCGACACGCTGTCGGTGGTGCGGCAGCCGGGCGCTGGCACGTTGCCGAGGCTGTACACCTTCCCGTTGCCGGCCCCGGTGACCAGGACCCGCGGCGCGGTGGTATCGATCCGCACCTGCTGGCTGGCCGTCCCGGTCATTCCCTGGACGCTGGTGCAGCTCGCGCTGAGCGTGACCGACGCACCCTCGCCCGTGCTCTTGGTCGCGGGCGTGCACTTGGCCGGGTTGAGCTGGCCCACCGAGACCGTCCAGTTCCAGGTGACGGTGACCGCCGACGTGTACCAGCCGTTGGCGCCGTGACTGCCCGCCGTGGACGGGTGAGGCACTGGCTCGGTGTAGCTCTCCACTGGCATGCCGAGGTTGTTCACGCAGGTGTCACCGTCGTTGTCGGAGTTGGTCCCGTCCGGGCAGATCGTGTTGGACCAGTCAGTCGCGTTCAGGTCGGCTTGGTAGAGATTGGCCGACAACAGGTCGGCATTGTCGAAAGTGGCGCCGCCAAACTCCGCCTCGGTGAGGTTGGCGCCCGGTCCGATCAAGTAGCCGTCGAGGAGCTGCCAGGGGTTGGGCAGGTTCACCGGTGTTCCGGTCAGCTGGCCGGAGACTACCCCGCTGAGGGACACCCCGCTGAAGTTCGCGCCGCCGATGGCAGCGGCCGTCAGGCTGACGTCGGTGAGGTTCGCGTTGGTGAGGTTGGCGTTGGACAAGACAGCACCGGTAAGGCTGCCGGAGGAGAAATTGGTGTTCTCGAGGTCGGCGTTGGCCAGCTGGACATCGAACAGGTAGTCATGCAAGCTCAAACCGGCCAGGTTCGCGCCGTCCAGATTGGCGTACTGGCCGATGAGGTAGCCGTTCTGGACCTGCCAGTCGGCTGGCAGGGAGCCTGCCGCACCACCCGTCACCCCGCCCGACGTCACTCCGTCGAGGTCGGCCTGTGACAGGTCCGCGGTGCCGAGGTTCGCGTCCGCCAGCTTGGCGTCTGCCAGGTTGGCTTGCGCAAGGTCGGAGTTACCGAAGCTCACGCCGGTCAGGTTGGCGCCGAACAGGCCGGCGGTCGGGCCGAACAGGAAGCCCGAGGTGATGGACCAGTTGGCCGGGAGCGAGGCCGGCTTTCCGGTCAGCGACCCCGAGGACGCGTTGTCCATATCCGCGTCGGACAGGTTCGTGCCCGTCAGCGTCGCCCCGGTCAGCGTCGCGTCGGACAGGTTGGCGTTCGAGAGGTCGGCGTTCGACAGGTTGGCGCCGGTCAGGTCGGCGCTGGCAAGAGAGGCGGTCGGGCCGAGCAGAAACCCAGCTGAGTCTGACCAGTCGGCCGGCAGCGAAGCCGGTGTGCCGGTCAGGCCGCCCGAGCTGACCTGTGAGAGCGTGGCGCCGGTCAGCGTCGCGGCAGCCAGGTTGTCGTCGGTGAGCTTCGCCGTACCGAGGTTCGCGCCCGCCAGGGCTGCGCCGGTCAGGTTGTCGCTGCTCACCTTCTCCGACGACAGGTTGGCATTGGTCAAGTTGGCGTTGGTGAAGTCGTCGCCGGTGAACGCCTGCGGGCCAGTGATCGCGCTGAGGTCCGCGTCGGCCAGCGTCGAGTTCTCTACGAGAGAACCTCCCAGGTTGGCGTCGGTCAAGGTAGCGGACTTAAGCGTGTCGTCGATCAGGGTGGCGCTGTTCACCGTGGCGTTGTCGAGGTTCGCGCCGGTGAAATCCACGTTCGTCAGGTACGCGCCGCTGATGGTCACCCCAGCCAGGTCGGCGCCGGTCAGGTCGGTGCCGTTCAGGGTGGTCACGTAGGCCAGGTCGACTCCCGCCAGGTCGGCCCCCGGGCCCACCAGGTAGCCGCCCGATATCCACGACCAGTTCGCCGGGAGCGTCGGCGCCGATGCATAGGTGACGACGCCTGACCGCAAACCGGTCAGCGTCGCGCCGGTGAAGTTGGCGGAGCTGATGATCGCGAGGTACAGGTTGGCGTCGCTCAGGTTGGCGTCGCTCAGGTTCGCGCCGGTCAGGTTCGCGCCGGTCAGGTCACACCCGCTCCAGTCGACGCCCGGCGCGGGCGCGGGCGACACCACGCCGGTGCTTGGATCCACGGTCGGGCAGGTGGCCGCGGCGGCGGTGGCGGCGGGCAGAACGAGAACTCCGGCCAAGGTGATGATCACGCCAGCCACGGCGGTGAGGAACACGCGAAACATCCCGATAAAGCGACTCACGACGCGCATGTAGTCAAACGCTCATCTCTACGTGACTCAGGTTCGCGGTGACCACCGCCGGCGCAATTGTCCCGGCGCGGCCCCGGCCAGTCAAGGCAGGATTGGAGAAAGTAATGTTGCGTGGCGGCACGCACCCGAGGAGGACACCGGTATGGCCCGCCCCGAGATCAGCCGGGACACCGCCCGCGACCTCGCCGCCTTCTGCAAGGGCTAGCCCGGAGAATTCAGGTCGCCTTCGCGCGTCGGGCGACCGTGGAAACGTACTTGTTTAGGTCGTGAAATGTCGAGAGACTAGGGGTCTTGTGCTTTGTGCACTCCGGCTGGCTCGGCGGGGCCTCGGCGACGGTTAGAAGGTAGGACGGGGCAATGAGGCATCGCGTGCTTGCGGTGACGGCTGCGCTTGTCGGCTCGGTGGCGGCGGGGGTCGGCGTTCCGGCGCTTCCCGCCGGGGCGGCGGTGAGCGCCGGGCAGGCCGGGCTGGCGGCGAGCGCGGCGAGCGAGCCGTCGGTCACGATTAAGGCGATCGACCGGGAGGGCAAGGCGGTCGCGGTCACCGCGTCGCTCGAGTCGGCGGCCTCCTCCGCCGTTCAGGACACGCTGACCAGCGGCCACGCCGCCAAGGTGCCGGCGGGCACCTACAACGTCGCGGCCTGGGTGTGGGAGCCGAACAAGAAGGCGACTACCCTGGTGGACCGGGCGGTCACGATCACGTCGTCGGTGACGGTGACCTTCGACGCCCGCCGGGGCAAGCCGGTCCGCTTCACCGTCAACGACTCCACGGTCGCGGTGGACGGTGTGGCCGCCGAACCGTTCTCCCCGGCGGCCGGCCAGCAAGCGCAGTGGAACCACAGCTACGGTCCGCCGATCATCGGGCCGGCGGTGTACCTGGTGCCGGGCCCGCTGCCGAACGGCTGGGACCTGCTCCTGCAGGCCAACCTCGTCCGGCACGAGACCGGCAACCGGGCCAGCCCGGTGGAGTACAACCTCGTCAAGATCCTCTCGGGCAGCATCCCCGCGAAGCCGACGTTCGCGAGCACCAGGGCCGGGCTCGCCCAGGACCACGTGACGATCAGGGACTTTGGCCAGGGGATCGACAGTGCTCTCTTCGACCCGCAGGAATACGGCGACGGCGCGGGCTACGGACTGCTGCCGTCCCTCGAGTTCGGGCAGCAGAACGTGCTGACGCCGGCCAGCGTCGACGTCTTCTTCTCGCCCGGGTACCGGTGGGAGTCGGTCAGCTCCGCGGCGAACAACGACGTGTACGGGACTCCGCTGCTGGCCGGGCACACCTACAGCCAGACGTTCAATGCGGCGGTGTTCAGCCCGTCGCCGTTGCTCGGCCCGGCCGTGTTCGGTAACAGCCTCACGCTCACCGAGGCGTTCGGCAACGATCTGCTGGTCGACGCGGCCAACCAGGGCGCGGGCAGCGAATCGGTCGGCCTGTACCCGACCGACCCGCAGGGGTGGCTGTACGAGGGCAGCAAGCTCATCGCGCACGCCTCCGGTTACGGCGCGAACTTCGGCGCGAGGATCCCGGCGACGACGCAGACCTACACGCTGAAGTTCGAGTCGACCCGGGTCAACTGGAACAACGACCCGATCGGCGGCTTCTCGAAGTCGGTGACGGCGACCTACACCTTCAAGACCGAGGCCGGCGACACGTCACTGTCCGACTTCTGGCCGCGGATGATCCCGCGGGGTGTGTCGGAGAAGAACACCACGGCCGGCGGGTCGAGGACCACCGTACCGATCACCTTCGACAGCCCGGACGGCGTCATTGCCGCGCACGACGTCGCGGTGTGGTCATCGGTCAACGGCGGCAAGTCCTGGTCCGCGCTCAGGGTCACCCACAGCGGAAGCACGTGGTCGGTGGTCGTCGGCAACCCGGAGAAGGCGGGCTGGGTCTCGCTGAAGGTCCAGGGTGAGGACGCCGCGGGCTTCAAGGCCACGGTCGCCGTGCTCGACGCGTACGCGGTGAGCTGATCATCGGGGTGATTCAAGCGCAGTCAGTTCAGGGGCGGGGCCCGAGACCTCGCTGACCCGCGGCCGGCCCGGCCACATCCCGGCCCGGCCGGTCAGCGCCACCAGGCTCGGCACCAGGAGCGAGCGGACCACGACGGTGTCCAGGATGACACCGACCGCCATGATGATCGCCATCTGCCTGAACTGCTCGAGCGGGATCACCGCGAGCAGCCCGAAGCTGGCCGCGAGCGCGACCCCGGCGGTGGTGATCGCGCGGGACGCGCGCGGGGCGGCGACGGAGACCGCTTCCCTGACCGGCAGCGACCGCGCCTCTTCCCAGATGCGCCCGACGACGAAGACGTTGTAGTCAGACCCGAGCGATACCAGCAGCACCCCCGCGGCGAACGGCACGAAATACACCAGGTCCGTTGATCCGAAGATCGCATCGCAGATGACCACCGTCAGCCCGAGCGTGGCGAGAACCGCGAGCAGGCTGGCCGCCAGCAGGTACAGCGGGGCGAGCAGCGCGCGCAGGAAGAGGATGAGGAGCAGGAGCGTAACGCCCATGATCGTCAGTCCGACGCGCCACAGGTCCGACGCCGTCGCGTTGATCGCGTCCCCGGTCAGCGCGGTCTGCCCGCCGACCTGGTAGCTGACGCCGCGCAGGCCGGCCGCGTCTCCCAGCGCGGGCAGCCGCGCGATCAGCGTCCGTACCTGGCCGACCGCGGTGGCGTTGAGCGGGTCGGTGTTATAGATGAGTGCGAATCTGACCGCCGCCCCGTTCTTGGCGATCATCGGATTGGACGAAGAGCCAGCCGAGGCGGAGTCATCGACCAGCGACGGCCCGACAACGCTGGACACGCCCGGCTGCCGGCGCAGGACGTCCTCCAGCCGGCGGTCGGCCGCGGTCTGCGACCCGGCGCCCGGCCCGATGACGAGCACCTCGGTCGGCGCGAGTATCCCCGGCGCGAACCCGTCCGAGGCCGCGGCGCTGGCGCGGACCGCGGCCGACGACGAAGGCATCTCGCCGATCAGGGGGGAGCCGAGCCCCAGTCCCCTCGCCGCCGCGGCCGCGATCCCGAGCCCCGCTACGCAGGCGACGATCACCAGCAGCGCCACCGGCTTGGAGGTGGCGAACCGCCCGAGCCACCGCGTCGGATCGGCCGGCTTGGCCGGCTTCACGTGCCGGAACATCAAGCCGCCGAACACGCCGAGCAGCGCCGGCATGAGCGTCAGGGATACCACCATGGACACCAGCACGGTCGCCGCGAGCCCCGGGCCAAAGGACCGGAGGAGGCCGCCCCTGGCCACCAGCAGCGCCCCGGTACCGGCCGCCACGATCAGCCCGGCCGTGAAGACGATCGGGGCCGACGCGGCGGTGGAGTCGCGCACCGCCTGCAGGCGGTCGGCCCCTTCGGCCAGCCGGGTGCGCATCTCGGCCAGGAAGAACACGCAATAGTCGGTGGTCACGCCGAGCAGCAGCACCACGACGACCGGGTCTGCCTCCTGCGGCAGCGCGATGCCGGTCCGCTGCGCGCCCCACGCCACGACCCGGACCGCGAGCTCGTACGCGGTTCCGGCGCACGCCAGCGCGGCCAGCGGCGCGAGCAGCGACCGGAACCGCACGCCGACGATCAGCGCGATCGCCAGCAGGGTGAACAGCTCCACCCAGCCCAGGTCGCGCTCGATGATCAGGCCCTGCTCGTACTGAGCGGCCACCGGCCCGGTGACGCCGATGACATTAGCCAGGTAGCGCTGCGCGTAAAGGCCGGCGTCCGACACCTGCTGCTGCATCGTGGAGTCCGAGCTGAACTCCAGGTAGGTGACGATCGTCGAGGTGCGCTGACGCACTCCCGCCAGCAGTCCCGCCGCGCTGGCGGGCGAGACGGTGATCGCCTGCGGGATGCCGGCTCCGTTGGGGATAGGGATGACGGCGAGCAGGCCGGGAATGCTGGCGTGGCGGTCGTACTTTTCAGCGGCCCGCGCCGTCTTGTCGACCACCGCCTGCGACAGGTCGTGCGGGTGGCTCTGCACGATGGCGATGCCCGCCTCGAGCGGGTAACCGAACAGCCGCGCCGCGCTGGCATCCGCTTGCGCGGCGGCCGAGCCGGCCGGGATCAGATTGGACAGGCCACCCGAGGACGGCAGCGGCGGCAACAGCAGCACCGCTGCCACCACCGCCGCGGCCCAGCCAAGGATGACGGGAAACCGCAGGCCGACAATGAGATACGCGAACGCCTTCGCCACGATGGCGCCCACTACCCAGAAGCCGCCGACATTCACTACCCGGCCGGGTCAGGTAAAGGTCAGATTCTCCATTCTCCTGAACGTACCGTTGGTTCCCGTTGGCCGGGCCCGCTTACCCCTGGTCGAGGTAGTGACCGTGCTCCAGATCCTCGATGAGCCCGGGATAGGCCGGCTCCCAGCCGAGGATCTTCCGCGTCAGCTCGCTTGAGGTCGGGTTGTCCACCCCCACCGCCCCGCCCAGGAAGGCGAAGCGCTCCGCCGCGTCGGCCGCGGAGATGCTGGCCACCGGCACGCCGACACCGCGTCCGATGGCGGCCGCGATCTCGCTGAATTCAATGCCCTCGTCCGCGACCGCGTGCAGCCGGGTCCCGGCCGGGGCGCCCTCCAGGGCCAGCCGGTACACCCGCGCCGCGTCCAGCGTGTGCACCGACGGCCACCGGTTGGCCCCGTCGCCCACGTAGGCCGACTCGCCCGCTTGCCGGGCGATGGCGATCAGGATGTGCGCGAAGCCGTGGTGATCGAGCGGGCTGTGCACGATCGGGGGCAGCCGGACGATGGAAGACCGCACGCCCCGGCCGGCCAGCCCGATGACGAAGTTCTCGGCCTCGACCCGGGGGCCGCTTTCGGCGAAATCGGCCTCGGTGGCCGGCCGTCCGCTGATGCCCGCGAACGTGAGCATGAGCGTGCCTGAGGTGGTGACGAGCGGCTTCCCCGTCCCTGCCAGCGGCGCGGCAAGCGCCTTGATGGCGGCCAGGTCGGCGTCGACCGCGCCTGCGAAGTCGCCCGCCCCCATCAGGTCGTGCCTGAAGGCGAGGTGGATGACCCCGTCGGCGGCCGCGGCGGCCTCGGCCAGCCCGTCGAGATCGTCCAGGTCGCCGCGCCGGACCTGCGCGCCAGCGGCGCTGAGCGCCGCGGCCGAACTGTCGGAGCGAGCCAGCCCGACCACCTGATGCCCGGCCTGCAGCAGCTCGGGCACGACGGCGGAGCCGATGTGCCCGGACGCGCCAGTCACGAAAACACGCATGAGAACCCTCCAGAAGGTTGATGTCACCTGGTGCCATCACGATAGCACCTCGATGGCACCAGGTGACATCGGCTAGTCTTGCCGCATGGGGAGATGGCAGCCGGACGCGCGAGCGCGGCTGCAGGAAGCGGCGCTGGCCCTGTTCGCCGAGCGCGGGTACGAGGAGACAACCGTCGCGGAGATCGCGGAACGCGCGGGGCTGACCAAACGGACGTTCTTCCGGTACTTCACCGACAAGCGCGAAGTGCTGTTCGCGGGCTCAGAGCTACTCGAACAGCAAATGGTGGCCGCGATCGAGGCCGCCCCCGCGTCCGCCTCGGCGCTCGGGCTGGTCGGCGCCGCGCTCGATGCCGCCGCCACCCGGTTCGAAGAGGCCCGCGAGTTCGCCGGGCCGCGCCACCGGATCATCGCGTCCAGTCATGAGCTGCAGGAACGCGAGCTCATCAAGGCCGTATCACTGGCGGCCGGCCTGGCTACGGCATTGCGCGCACGGGGACTCGGGGCCACCGCCGCGACCATCGCCGCCCGCACCGCCATGATCATCATGCAGGTCGCCTTCGAGCAATGGGTCGATGACCCCGACCGGGCACCGTTCCGGCAGATCGCCCGGGATGCCCTCGCGCAGCTCCGGGAGATCGCCGCGACGGGGTAATTCAGCACCGCCCATCCCGGGCGGGCCGGTGGTGCCCGCGGCCCGCCGGGCGCCCGGGGCCTCGTTCAGAGCCGCCAGAGGTCGAGGAGAGGCCGCGGATCGGACAGGTCGGGCAGCACGATGTCCGCCTCCAGGCCGGCCAGTTCGCCAATGGGCCTTCGCCCGGTTGCCACCAGCGCGCACCGCACACCGACGGCACGCGCGCAGGCGAGGTCGCGCGGCGTGTCGCCGACGACCCACACCCCGCCGAGGTCCGGCTGCCATCCGGCTGCCGACAGCCGGTCAAGTGCCACCTGGGCCACCGCCGCACGAGTTGGCGCGCTGTCCCCGTATCCGCCGAACTCGGGCTCGATTGGCGGGATCAGGCCAGCAGCCTCGAGCTTGTGCCGGGCGATGCTCGCCAGGTTGCCGGTGACGACCGTCTGCCGGACGTCCGCGGCCGCCAGCTTGGCGAGTAGCGTCTCAACGCCGGGATAAGCGCTGGTGTGTGTCTGCAGCTCGCCGAGGCGTTCGTCCACCAGCCGCCGGAGCACCGCTAGTACGTCGGCAATGAGAGTCGTCGCCGCGCCCACCGCCGTGAGCAGCATGTCCGCGATCTCGGTGTCGAGCCGGCCGCCGTAGTCCCGCCGCTCGGGGGTCGGCCGGACACCGGTCACCTCAGCCACCGCGTCGAGGAATGCCTGCGCCGCCACCCCGCCCGAACGCAGCAGGGTGCCGTCGATATCCCAGAGCACCGTGCTCACGCGCGCCGTTGACGCCACTACGTCACTCTCCTTGTTCGTCCTGCGGGGGCATCGTCTCGGCCAGTCCGGTGGCCGTCGCCCGCAGCAGCAGCCGCAGCCGGGAAGCGAAATCCAGGGCGGCATGGCCCCAGCTCGGTACCTGCTCGTACAGGGCCGCCAGCGTCGGCGTCGGGTGCGATACCTGCCAGAAGCCGGCCGCGAAGGCGAGCGCCGCGGAGATCAGGGGCCGGATCTGCGCGGGGGTCATGCTGCTCGCGTGATCAAGCGCGCTCACGATCTCGTCATGCGCGGCGAACGAGTTCGCCTTGTACTGACGAGCCCGTTCGATGTCGACGTCGCCCTCGAGCCGCAGCGTGACGTGGGTCAGCAGGTCGCAGAACACCGGCAGCGACGCGATGGTCTCGCTGAGCGCGTCGGCGGCATCCCGCGGTGCCAAGCCGGTGCGGTCGCCGAGCGAATAGCTGATCGCGTCGCCCCACTGGCGCCAGCCCCGCTCGGCCAGCTCGAGCAGCAGCTCCTCCTTGGAGGCGTAATAGCGCCGCACACCCGTCCGGTGCAGTCCCGCCCTTTCCGTGACCTCCGCCAGGGTGAGAAACCGGACGCCGCCGAACTCGAGGGCGATCGACTCGGCCGCCGCCAGGAGGTCCTCGGAGCGGCGCATCTTGTCCTCGGCCGACCGGGCCCGCTGGTGCATCCCCTAAAAATAGCGCGCCTCGCGATGTGTTATCTCGGAGCTTCGTGCTACGCTCCCTTAATAACGCATCACGAGGTGCGTTAACTGAAGATCATGCACGCCCGATGCCGCGGCCTCCCGCGGTCCGGGCGAGCAAGCTCACCGCTGCCGCTCACGAGCGGATGGAAAGCCGCGCGCTCAACGGCCGCATCGTTCTCTCGCCTAGCTGACCTGTTCCGTGGATCCCCTTACCCGCCCGCGGCGAGCACGGCGGCGAACCAGTCATAGAGCTCCGATCCGGGTGCGTAGGCGCGTTCGGTGGCGTCCCCGTGGCCGGCGTCGGGGTAGATGACCTCGCGGACCTCGCCGCCGTGGCCGCGGATGGCCCGGACCATCTCGAGAGATCGTTCAACGGGGACGACGGTGTCCTGCGCCCCGTGGACCACGCAGAGCGGCAGTCGCGCCAGCGACTCTGCCCGCAGCGGGTCTCCGCCGCCGCTCACCGGCGCGGCCGCGGAGAACATCCCGTCACACCGCGTCGCCAGGTCCCAGGTCCCGTACCCGCCCATGCTCGCCCCGGTCAACAGGATCGCCGTCTCATCGACCGGGTACTTCAGCCGCACTTCGTCGACGACGGCCGCCACCTCGTCGCGGAACTCCGACCAGCTGGGCCGATTCGGCTGCGGAGGATTCGGGCAATGCGGTGACACCACCACCCACGGCGCCGTGAGCCCTTGCTCGATCTGCCTCGGCAGGCCGCCCCGCGCGGCGCAGGAGGGGTGGCCGCCGCCTTCGCCGCCGCCGTGCAGGTAGACGATCATCGGCCAGCCCCGGCCTTCGGGAGCCCGGTCGGGAATCCACAGCACATAGTCCAGGCCCGGGCCCTCGGCGTACACGATCCGCTGACGTTCCAGTTCGATTTCGCCACGGGGGATGCCAGCGCGGCGCGCCAGGAGATCGTAGTCAACCGTCGGCTGGTCTCCGGCCAGGTCCCAGCCGCGTTCCCACCACCGTCCGCACTCCGGGCAACGCCAGTGCGCGCTGGGGCCCTCATCGCCCCAAGGCACCGCACACGCGTGCGACCTGTCGCGCCTGAGACCGTAGTCCGGTTCGCTCGCCATGGACTAAGAACACTGGCCTTTGCGCCAAAGGTCAAGCACTCGCTGCCGCAAGCAGACAAAAGAGGCTTCGCCGTCTGCGCCGGCGAACGGGGGGCTGGTGACCGCACTGACTGCTAGGCTGCCGCTTGAATTATCCTCCCGATGGCGAATCTGCCGGGGCAACCACCGTTTACAGCGGCGACTTGCAGCCCAAGGAAGGAGCGGCGGATATGAAGATCGTGTGCGTTGGCGGCGGACCAGCGGGCCTTTATGCATCTATTCTCATAAAACTGCGCAACCCAGGGCACGACATCACGCTCTTCGAGCGGAGCAACGCGGGATCGACCGCCGGCGCCGGGGTGACGATTGGGCGGGATCTTCTCGCACGGCTGTACGAACAGGATAAAGAATCAGCCGACCTCATATATAAGACCGCTTTTATCTATCACGAGCAGGCCATGTACAGCCGCGGCGAGAAGGTGGTGGTTCAGGCCGGCCAGGACTACAACATCACCCGGCACCAGCTGACGGGCATCCTGGCCGCCAGGGCGGCCGCCCTGGGCGTGCGCATCGAGTACGGCAGGGAAATCGTGAACCTGTCCCAGCTGCCGGAAGCGGACCTCATCATCGCGGCCGACGGCGTCAACAGCCGGGTGCGCAGGGAGGCCAGCGGCTTCCAGACCACTGAGAGGTCGGGCAACAACAAGTACATCTGGCTGGGCACGGACAAGGCATTCGACTCATTCAACTTCATCTTCGTGCCCGCCGACACCGATTGGGTATGGGCGCATACCTTCGGAGTCGGCGCCGAGTCGAGCGCGCTCGTCGTGGAATGTACCGCGGCCGCGTGGGCCGGACTTGGTTTCGACTCGATGTCGGTGGACGATGCACTGCCAGTTATCGAGGGCTTGTTCAAGGATTGCCTGGATGGCCATCGGCTGACTAGCGATCTCGGCGACGGCAGCAAGGCGCGATGGCTGAGCTTCAAGACCATAAGCAACGAACACTGGCATTCTGGCGAAATCGTACTCATCGGTGACAGTGCGCATACCTCGCACTTCTCCATGGGAATGGGCACGACACTCGCCATCGAAGATGCCATCGCGCTTGCCGACCACCTGCATCGGCATGATGATATTGAATCCGCGCTCAAAGCATACGGAAGACAACGAATAGCCGAATCGCTTCCGGTCCTGATCGCGGCCCGCTACAGCGAGCGGTGGTTCGAGAACATTTCCCGGTACATGGATCTAAAGCCACGGCAACTCGGTGTTCTTTTCGGCGCGCGCCGGTCCCCGATCACCCAGCTCCTGCCGCCCAGGGTCTCCTATGCGCTGCTGCTGGCAGCCAGGCGAATCGCCATCCTCGATGCGGTCCGCGATTGGGCGGCGTCAACCGCGGTGGCGACCCACTCTCGCCGCAAGCTCGCGCGACGCTGACCTCCGGCGGCGCCGGCGACGGCGGGGTGGTGTTAGTTCCCGTCTAGTGCCCCCAGGGCCGCGCTGACCGCGGCGCTCAGCGTGGTGGCCGGGCGTCCGGTCAGGGTGGTGAGGTCGCCGCTGGCGGTGTGGAGCGTGCCGTGGGCCGCGGCGGCGTCGGTCTCGGCGATCATGTCCGCCATCAGCCCGGGCACGCCGTGCTCTTTGAGGGCCTTGGCGTACCCGGCCTCGGGCAGGTCGACGTACCGGACCTCTTTCCCCGACTGCGCGCTGATCTCAGCGGCCAGCTGCGCCAGCGTGAACGGCTCGTCGCTGCCGAGTTCGTACGCCTGGCCGGCGTGCCCGTCGGTGGTCAGCACCCGGACCGCCGCCGCGGCGTAGTCGGCCCGCGCCGCGGCGCTGATCCGGCCCTGGCCGGCGCTGCCGGGTATCGCTCCCTGCGCCAGGAACGCCGGCAGCCGGTCGGTGTAGTTCTCGTGGTACCAGCTGTTGCGCAGCAGCACGTACGGCACGCCGCTGTCGCGCAGCAGCTGCTCGGTGGCCTGGTGGTCCGCCGCGAGGCGGATCGTGGTGGTTCCCGCGTTGACGATGCTGGTGTAGGCGACCAGGCCGGTGCCGGCCTCCCGGGCCGCGTCGATGACGTTGCGGTGCTGTGCCACCCGGCCGCCCGGGTCCATCGCGGAGACCAGCAGCACGCGGTCCGCGCCTGCCACCGCCGCGCGTACCGCCGCCGGGTCGCCGAATTCCACGGCGCGTACCCGCACGCCCCGGTCGGCCAGGTCCTTGATCTTGTCAGTGGCCCGTCCGGTCGCGATGATGTCGTCGGCCGGCACGCCCGCCGCCAGCAGCTGCTCGACGACCAGGCGGCCGAGGTGGCCGGTCGCACCCGTGATCAGGAGTGGCATGGGTGAGTTCCCTTCGGATTCCGTTTCGGTCGCCGGTGACAACCGAGCAGGTCCGCGACACCTTCCTTTCCGCTGGTACCCACTTTGAAGTAAGGTACTGGCATGAAGGTAAGTATCGAGGCAGCGCTGTCGGACCTACACGCCGGGCCCGACACGTTCACCCCCGACTGCCCGACCCGGGTGCTGCTCGACCACATCACCAGCCGCTGGGGCGTCCTGATCCTGGTCGCGCTGTCCAGCGGGACGATGCGCTGGGGAGAACTGCGCCGCTGGGCCCGCGGCATCAGCGAGAAGATGCTCGCCCAGACGCTGCGCACCCTGGAGGCGGACGGCCTGGTGCTGCGGGAGCAGCGGCCGGTGGTCCCGCCGCACGTCGACTACAGCCTGACCGACCGCGGCCGGGAGCTGGCGGCCCTGCTGCTGCCGCTGATGGAATGGATCATCGCGATCGCCCCGCCCCAGCCGGCAGCGGCCCCGGCCGGCTCACTGGATGCCCAGTTACCGGGCGAACGTAGCTTGATACGGCACTAGATCTCTACCGTGCCGCCGCTGCGCCAGTAGTAGCCGTCTTCGCGGGAGAGGAAGTCGTCGTCGACGAGGTAGCGGCGCAGGGCCGCGTGGTCGTCGTGGAAGGCGCGGAGCACCGCGTTGACCTCGGCCTCGCTGTAGCGCCGACCGGGCTCGAAGGACTGAGAGATGCAGTCGAGCAGCAGCAGCCGCTTCGCCCGCCTGACAGGGATTTGGGCCAGTCTCCCGTCGCGCATGAAAACCCGAAGCCCAGCCGGGATGGCCGGCATCTCCTCTGGCCGCATGCAGGCGATGTTCCCGCAGCGGCAGCGCCCTGTCGAATGATTTTTGCCCTACGCCGCGGACGGCCCGCGGTCATGACTGGTGCGCGTCGAAGTACTGGCCCTTCTCGAGATCTTCGATGAGTCCAGGATGGACGGGCTGCCAGTTAAGGAGCTGGCGGGTCAGGGAGCAGATCGGGAACGACCGCGGAGCCGATGAAGCCTGAGGCGCCGGTGACGAAAACGCGAAGCGGTGAAGTGGTGCTAACCCAAATGTAGTCACTGGCTACTATGATGTCAATGACAACATAAGCGATAGGGTGAGGGCATGACGGATCGCCCGTACCACCATGGCCGCCTTCGCACCGTGCTGCTGGCCGAGGCCGAGCGCACGCTCAGGGAAGAGGGCATCGAGGCGCTCTCGCTGCGCGACCTGGCGCGCCAGGCGGGTGTCAGCCACGCGGCGCCGCGGCGGCACTTCGCGGATCGCCAGGCGCTGCTCGATGCGCTTGCGGAGGCGGGCTTCGTGCGGCTCGGCGAGAAGATACGCGCCGCCGCCGCCGACGCCGCCGGCGACGACTACGAGGCCCGGTTGCGAGCGACGGCGGCCGCCTACGTGCGCTTCGCGATAGAAGACGCCGCCCTGGTTGACGTCATGTTCGCCGCCAAACGGGCCGGGCAGCCCGACGCGCTCCCGGAGACGGCTGTCCCCGTGTTCGCGGCGGTCGGTGACCTGATCACGCAGGGGCAGCGGGCCGGGAAACTTCCGCCGGGTGACCCCGACCAGCTTCGGCTGCTCCTTATCGCCACTCTCCAGGGCATCGCCACGCTGGTCACCTCCGGCCGGGCCCAGGCAGGGCAGGCCGGCCTGCTCGTCGCCGACGCGGTCACGCTGTTCGTGCGCGCTTACGACTGAGGCCCGCGCCCGGCGTTGAGCTGGCGTGGCGACGGCGATTTTCCCTGGTTTTCTCCGTCGCCCATCTCACGTTCCTGCTGCCGGGTGCGTCTGCCCGGTACAAGCAGCACGTGAGGAGATGATCATGACGGCGATAAGCGAGGCCCCGGCCGCGGCCGGGGCGGCGGCGCACACCACGATCCAGTCCAGCCTGGGTGACCTGACGGTGGTGACCCGGGACGGGGCCGTCACCGGGCTCTACTTCCCGCACCACTGGCACATGCCCGACCGGGGCGGCTTCGGCCAGTACCACGAAGCCGGCTTCGATGAGGTCAGGAAGCAGCTCGGCGAGTACCTGTCCGGCGCGCGCCGGGACTTCGACGTACCGATCGAGGCCGTCGGCAGCCCGCATCAGCGGCGGGTCTGGGACCTGGTCGCCCGCGTCCCCTACGGTGAGACGGTCAGCTACGGCGAGCTCGCCGGGGAACTCGGCGGCGGGATCACCCCGCAGGAGGTGGGCGCCGCGGTCGGCCTTAACCCGGTATGCATCCTCATCCCCTGCCATCGGGTGGTGGGAGCCAGCGGCTCGCTGACCGGCTACGCCGGCGGCCTGCGGCGCAAGCGGGCGCTACTCGACCTGGAGCAGCAAGTGGCCGGCCGGTCAGCGCGGCTCTTCTGAACGACCCGACCCGCGTTGCCCGTATCCGCGCCCCGAGCTGGAGACCAAGGTTATACATGAGCGTGCAGCCGTTCGAGAAGGTCGTGGAGCAGCACGGCGGTACCGTGCTGCGCGTTTGCCGGGTGCTGCTCGGCAGCCACGACGCCGAGGATGCGTGGTCGGAAACCTTCCTCGCCGCGATGCGCGCCTACCCGGACCTGCCGGAAACCGCGAACATCGAAGCGTGGCTGGTGACGATCGCGCACCGGAAGGCCATCGACGTACTCCGGACGCGTAAGCGGCAGCCCACCCCCGTCGAGGAGGTGCCCGAGGCGCCGACGGCGCTTGGTGTGCCAGGAGCCGACGACGGCGACTTGTGGCAGGCGGTCCGGGCACTGCCGGGCAAACAGCGGCAGGCGGTCGCGTACCACTACGTCGCCGGCCTGCCCTACGCCGAGATCGCCGAGATCCTCGGCGGCACCGCCGACGCGGCGCGCAGGGCCGCGGCCGATGGCGTCAGGAACCTGCGGAAGAACTACCCAGGCGCAATAGCAGAAGGAGCGCCGTCATGAACGTAGCGCCGGACTTTGCCTCGTCCCCCTCCGATGCCGGCACGCTGGAAAAGCTGCGGCTCAGGCTCGGGCGGACGGCCGATGCCGAGGGCCTGCTCGACATCGCCTACACCACCGTTGACTCCCCGGTCGGCACCCTTCTGCTCGCGGCGACGCCGAAGGGGCTGGTTCGGGTCGCCTTCGACGTCGAGAATCACGACCGCGTGCTCGAGACGCTGTCCAAGCGGATCAGCCCGCGCGTGCTGCGGGCCCCGGAGCGGCTTGACGCGGCGGCACGGGAACTCGACGAGTACTTCGCCAAGCGGCGCCAGGCCTTCGATCTCCCGCTTGACCTGTCCCTGTCCAGGGGCTTCCGGCAGCTGGTGCAGCGGCGCCTGCCCGAGATCGGGTACGGCCAGACCCGAACCTATGGGCAGGTCGCGACGCTGGTCGGGAACCCGAAGGCGGTCCGCGCGGTCGGCACCGCGTGTGCCACCAACCCGCTGCCGCTGGTGGTGCCCTGCCACCGGGTGCTGCGGGCCGACGGGACACCCGGCGGCTACGCCGGCGGTCCCGAGGCGAAGGTGGCACTCCTCAGCCTGGAGGCGGCCCGATGAACAGCGGCCGCGTGAGCGACCAGGCACCGGCCTTGGCGCAGCCGGGCGCGGACCCGTGGCAGCAACGAGTGGACTCGGGGGACTGGCAGGCGATCACGGCCGAACTGGATTCCTACGGTGGCGCGCTGCTGCCACGGCTGCTCACCCCCGGTGAGGCGGAGCAGATCCGGGGGCTCTACGACCATCCGGAGCGCTTCCGCGGTACCGTCAACATGGGCAGGCACCGCTTCGGCGAAGGCGAGTACCGCTACTTCGCCACTCCCTATCCCGAGCCGGTCGAGCGACTCAAGCAGGCGCTTTACCCGCGGCTGCTGCCGATCGCCCGCGACTGGCACACCAGGCTCGGCCGCCCGGCCCCATGGCCTGACACGCTCGACGAATGGCTGCGCATGTGCCACGACGCCGGGCAGACCAGACCGACCGCGATTCTGCTCCGCTACGGGCCAGGGGACTGGAACGCACTGCACCGAGACCTCTACGGCGACCTCGTCTTCCCGCTTCAAGTCGTCGTCAACCTGAACGAGCCGGGCACCGACCACACCGGCGGGGAGTTCCTCCTGATGGAGCAGCGTCCCCGCGCGCAGTCCCGCGGTACCGCGACCCTGCTCCCGTACTGCCACGGCTACCTGTTCACCACCCGCGACCGGCCGGTCCGTTCGGCCCGAGGGTGGTCCGCGGCCCCGGTCAGGCATGGCGTCTCCGTCATCCGGTCAGGCCAGCGGCACACGCTCGGGCTCGTCTTCCACGACGCGCCGTGAGCTACACCCTGCTGGGCGCCCTTAGCCAGCGGCCAAGGTGACCGAACTGGCGCAGGCAGGAGCAGAGGTCGCCGAGGGCGACCTGGAGATCCCGGCGACCATCGACGCGGCGATGAAAGGCGTCTCATCCGTGGTGCTCGTCAGCCCGGCGGTACCCGTCCAGGAGCTGAACGTCGTCGCCAGCGCCATCCGCGCGGGCGTCGGGCACGTCGTGAAGATCACCAGCAAGGCCTCAGCCGATTCACCCATACTCGGCCGCGCAGGCACGGCAGCTCGGCCTCTCCTGACCGTCTGAGTCTCCTGCTCGCGCGGACCACAGCCCGCGAGCGGGAGACCGGCGCTTCGTCTCCGAAGTCAGTCAGCTGGAACTACTGGTGATGAACTCGTAGATGTGCCCCCACAGCTCTGCTGGTTGCTCGTCGGGGATGAAGTGCCCGGCGTCTTCGACCAGCCCGGTTGCCAGCCGGCGAACTCCCGCGGCTCGCAGGCCCTCCGCGTACTTGTCGATGTCCCCGCGGCTGGCTGCCCCGCGCACGTAGAGCACCGGCGTGTCGGTGCGGGCGCTGTGCCCGTCAAGGTTGTCACGGACGTCTTGCGCGAACCCCCGGTAGAAGCCGAATCCGGCGGTGAGCGCCGCGTCGGAGGCGTAGGCCTGCGCGTAGGCGGCGCGGGCGGCGGTCGGTATCCGCGCGGGGTCGGCCGCGAGCACATCGAAGAAGAAATCCAGGTAAGGGCCCTGGCGGCCCTGCACCAGCAGTTCAGGCAGCCCGGGGATGGAGTGGAACGCGAAGTGCCACAGATAAGGGTTGCGGACGACGTCATCCCACGGGTCAAGTCCGGGGATGGCCACATCGACGATCACCACTGCGGCCGCATCGCGGTAGCGGCGCAGGTACGCGTAGGCGATCATGCCGCCGACGTCGTGGCCGACGATCACCGGCCGGTCCAGCCCAAGGTGCTCGATCAGGTCGTGAACGACCGCCGCGAGCGCTCGCTTGGAACCGTCATCGGCGGTTCCCGAGGACTGGCCCACACCCGGCAGGTCGATCGCTACAGCGCGGAATTCTCCGGCCGCCAGGTCCATCACCTGCTGCCACTGCGCCCAGGACTGCGGCCAGCCGTGCAGGAAGACAACGGGTCGTGCCCGCGGCTCCCCTAGCTCGGCGACGTGCAGGGAGATCCCGCCCAGCTGGACCTGCGCATGACGAATGTTGGGCATGCCCCATGTCTAACATCCCGGTCGGACATTGCGGCGCGCCCGATCACACCTCATCGTCAAGCAGGGAGAAGACCGCCAGGTCGTGCAGCCCGTCGTCTTCCAGCCCGGCGCGGCGGAGCGTCCCTTCGCGGCGGAGCCCTGCTTTCGCCGCCACCCGCACCGACGCCACGTTGTCGGTGGCCGCTGTCAGCCAGGCTCGCTGGATGCCGCCCTCCGTGAGCGCCCACCGGGCAACCGCGCCGAGAGCCTCGGAGGCGTACCCCTTGCCGCGCTCGTCGCCGCGGACCCCGTAGCCGATCTCCGCCGACCGCACCTCCCAGTCGGCGTGGAACAGGCTGATCGACCCGACGATCTTGTCCGCCGCGCGGTCCAGCATCATCAGGTGGACGCCGACCCCCTCCCGCTGCGGCCAGTGCACGCCGTCGGCCAGCCACTCGGCCACGTCGTCCGGGTCGGACGGAGCACCCGGCGGCAGCGCCTCGGGCTCCGCGCCCGCGGCAAGGTGCGCGAGCACCAGTTCGGCGTCACCGGGACCGAAGGTGCGCAGCTCCAGCCGCGCCGAATGGATAAAGGGAGAAGGGAAAGGGCTGCTCATGGATGAACACCGTACCGCCGCCCATGGACCGATCAGGATCGGAGAAGCGCACGGCGGGCGGGTGCGCCTACTGTGGCATTAGAGCAGTCACGTCTCGGCAAGGGAGTCAAATTTATGAAGACCATGACGTGCAAGCAGCTGGGCGGTCCCTGTGACCTCGCGTTTCACGGCAGCACGGCCGACGAGGTCATAAAGGCGGAAGACAAGCATCTGAAGGAAGTGGTCGCTAATGGCGATCAAGCGCATGAAGAGGCCTTGAAGGCGATGAAGGGCAGGTGGAAGCACCCCATAGCGGGAATGGGCTGGTACAAGAAAGTAAAGAGCGATTTCGCCACCCTGCCCGAAGAGTGAAGATCATCGAAGGCCTAACCTGCGATCGGCGAGGGCGTAAAGGACATTCGTGTCAACGAGGATCACGGGATGTGAGGGCGGCCCGACGGCTCACGGTGGGGCAGGGCGGAAGGGGGGAGCGGCCGGCGGCGCCTAGGATCTCCGGATTGGCATGAAGGTGGGTGCGGGGTCCTTGGTGAGGAAATCGAGGATGATCTGGTTGCAGAGGCCGGGTTTCTCGATGATCAGCGCATGCGAGGTGCCCGGGACGACAGCCAGCTCGGAATCTGTGATGCCGCGGTACAGCAGCAGGGTGTGCTCGGCGGAGACCATATCGTCGTCGCCTGCCATGACGAGCGTCCGCGCGGCCACCTTGGCAAGATCGGCCGGGTCCAGAGTCGGCTCGGTGGTCGCCATGCGGAAGATCTTTGCCGCGATGACGGGGAAATGGCCGCGCCCGTCGGGGGAAATCTGCCCGTAGGCGTCGGCCAGGTAATCGTTGGCGGCCAGCTCGTTCAGGTCCAGGTCGGCGACCAGCCCGTCGTGGTGGAAGTTGCCGGAGATGAGCACCAGCCGATCGACCAGGTCCGGGCGGCTCAGGGCGACCAGGAGCGCGACGTTGGCACCGTCGCTGTGACCGACCAGGTGCGAGCGGCCGATCTTGAGTTTGTCGAGGAACGCCACCGTGTCCGCGGCCATGAGCTCATAGCTGATCGGTCCGGTGACGTCGGGGGTGTGCCCGTGGCCCCGTCGCTCGGGGGTGAGCACGCGGAACCGCCCCGCGAGGGCCGGAGTCATCCCCCCGAACTCCGAGGCGTCACTGAAGCCGCCATGCAGGAGCACGAGCGGATCACCGCTGCCGTGTTCGGCGTACCAGGTCTGCACGCCCGCGACGTCTAGGTAACTCATGGTGCGAGCTTAGATCGTCGGGCCTGGCGTCCCGGTCAGCCGGTGATCTGCTTCAGGTCGCCCTCCAGCGCGGTCAGGTCGAAGCCGGCCGGGTTGAGGCCGTTCGCCTCGATGAAGTCCTCGCTGATCACGGCGAACGACTCGTCAGCGTAGGCGTTGTAGAATCCCCAGCTCATCGCCTTGATCTGGCCCCACGTGACGACGTAGAGGTTGTCGGCGTCGTAGGACACGGCGGGGATGCAGTGGCCGTTGTCCGGGTTAGGGGCGGCGTCGCCGACCGGGCCGCCCGGCGGGACTACCCACGGAATGGTGAGCGGGTCGGCGTTTTGCGGCACGGTGAAGTCCGGCAGCGCCACCCCGATGTAGATGCTGCCGAAGAGCCAGCAGGCGCTCTGCGCCTGCTCCTGGTTCTTGAGGTCGATGCTGGTGAAGGCCTGTACCTTGTGACTGTCGATCCCCGCCCGGCGCCAGTACTTGAGGACCGACAGCATGTCGCAGCCCTTGTCGGGGGGCGGCGGGGTGCCCACGAAGTGCTCGTAGAACGTGAGCACGCTTGGGTCCGGCACCGTGACCTCGGCGCCGGCGTTAGCGGTCCAGTTCTGGATCATGTGCCCGGCAGCGGCGCAGGTGCAGTCACCGTACTGGTCGTTGTAGTACATCGGCCAGCTAGTGACCTTAGCGCCGTAGCTGACCGCCGCCGGCGGCGACGGCAGCGCCGGCTTGACGTAACTGGCGAAGCGCATGGTCCTGTCGTCGATGACGGGGCGGTTCTTCCCGAGCCGGTAGGCCATTGCCGGTCCTCCCTTTGGTGTATGACGAATGTTCCCTTGCCTGGGCGATGGCAGCAGGAAAGAATTCCCGGCCCGAATGGCCAGGGAAGCGCATGCTGGGGCGCGAGCGACCGCCTGTTAACCCCGTGCCGCTTATCCCCGATTGACGTTATCTTGGCTGACCGGCCCTGCGCTCACTTTCCCCGAGATGCCCCCCTGCGTGCCCAGCCGAGGCTATTTTCGGTCCGCCACCCCAGAATGTCAATGCCTACTCAAGAAAACGTGCCAGGTTGGATTATGCCCATTCCCCTCCGTGTTCTCAATTTCCCCGCAGGTCAGCGTCATGCCCATTCTGCGCCCAGCCGGGGGGCATGGCCCAGTGCCCGCGCGGCTCAAGCGCGTCCTGGTGCCGGCCCTCCCCGGTCGAGCGGGTCCGCGGCGGCAACTGTTTAGATGGCCCTAACGACCGAACGGAGGCCCGATGGAACTGACGAAGCATGCCCACGCGTGTGTGACCCTCGACAAGGGGGATGGCCGTCTTCTGGTGGACCCCGGCACGTTCAGCCCGGACGCGGCTGATCTGGTGGCCGACGCCAACACGATCCTGATCACCCACGAGCACTTCGATCACTTCGACGAGAACGTCCTCGCGGCCGCGCTCGAGGCGCGACCGGAACTGAGGATCTACGGGCCTTCCGCCGTGGTCGGCCGCTGGCGGCACCGGGCCGGCCAGGTCAGGTCGGTCGGCGACGGCGACCGGTTCGAGGCCGGGGGCTTCGAGGTCACCGTCTTCGGTCATGTGCACGCCCCCATCCACCGCGACATACCGCAGGTGGAGAACGTCGGCTTCCTGATCGACGGGCGCGTCTACCATCCGGGGGACTCCTACTACGTTCCCCCTGTCCTGGTGCCGACGCTGCTGGTGCCGACCAGCGGTCCGTGGACCAGTCTGGGCCAGGCGGTGGACTTCGTGCGGGAGGTCGGCCCCGAGCGCGCGGTGCAGATCCACGAGATCATGCTCAGTGAGATCGGCCAGCAGTCCGCGGCCATGTTCCTCAGCCCGAAGATGCTGACCGACGTCGCGCTGACGATCGTGCCGGTCGGCGACACCATCTCCGTCTGACCGAAGAGGCCAGCGCGCTGACCCACCCGGGCGGGCACGCTCTTATGCTGGCAGCGTGACGCCGGAAGAACTCGCCAACCTCGCTTACTTGCGACGGGCCCGCGATCTGATGGACCGGGAGTACGCGCGGCCGCTTGACGTGGCCGCGCTGGCCCGGGCTGCGCTGATGTCGCCCGGGCACTTCTCAAGGAGGTTCCGCGCGACCTACGGGGAGACGCCCTACTCCTACCTGATGACGCGGCGGATCGAGCGGGCGAAGGCGCTGCTGCGCCAGGGCGATTTGTCGGTCACCGACGTCTGCCTGGCGGTCGGGTGTACGTCACTCGGCTCATTCAGCGCCCGCTTCACTGAGTTGGTCGGCCAGACTCCCACCGCCTACCGGGGTCGTGACCACAGCGCGCTGGCGAACGTGCCGGGCTGCGTCGCCAAGGACGTCACCCGCCCGAGCCGCAGGCCGAGCGGGATCGGAGAAGACCGGGCGGTCCCGGTTCCTTAGTATTGCGGGCATGGACATCACCTTTTCCCGTTGCTTCGTACAGGTCCATGACCCCGATCTCGCCTTGGCCTTCTACCGCGACGCACTCGGGCTTGAGCTGCGAAGCGACGTTGCCCGCGAGGGCTTCCGCTGGATCACCGTCGGCGCCGCTTCCCAGCCGGGGGTCGAGGTCGTCCTCACGAACTACCTGCACGGCAGCCCCGCCGACGGAGACACGATCGCCGCCCTGGTGGCCAAGGGCGCCATGAACGGCATCCACTTCCACGCCGACGACCTCGACGCCGCCTTCGAGCAGCTGCGCGCCTGGGGCGCCGAGATCGTGCAAGAGCCGACTAAGCAGCCGTGGGGCGCGGTGGACGGTGCCGTGCGTGACCCGTCCGGCAATCTGGTCCGCATCGACCAGCCGCCCGCCACCTGGTCATGATCGCGCCGGCCGAGTGCGTGGGAGCCACCGTACGTTCAGGAAAAAGATTTTCGATCTTTTGAACGGACCGTGATTTCACCGTCTACGCTTCATTTCCCCCCGGAAGCTGCGCGAGCGTGGCGCGGATCCTAGGGGAGATCAAACTCGCCCTTGTGCGCCCCGGCCAGAAACGCCTTCCATTCGGGATGAGAGAACGACAGCACAGGTCCGGACGGGTCATGCGAGTGGCGGACGAGCACCGCGTCGTCGGTGATCGCTACCTCTACACACTCGCCAGTAGCGTTTGATTCTTTGCTTTTGCGCCATACATCGTCAGCCGGTTCCGAGGCGGTCACGCTTCCTCCTCCATGAGGGTGGCCGGGCTCGCGGCGAGGCGGCGCAGGACATGTCGAAGGCTCATTCTAGGTGGTATGCGTAGATCCGACTACCGGGAGCTAGTTGGTCACGTTTCCGCCGTGAAGGGTGCCTCTCAACCGGTTTCGCTACCCAAGTTCGCCAATCAGCGCACGCATGAAGTTCACGGAACCCTCTGGTCCGAGAGATGCTTCACGCAATTGTTCGAAAGACTCCCGGAAGCTCAGGACGTCGTCCGGGCTATCGCGGCTCAGCAATTCGCCGCTTACGCCTTCGAGATAGAGCACGTCATCATCGGCCGCATCGGGGAACTCATACATCAAGAACTGGCTCTGGAGACCGGGCAAGAGGCCCGCCGCGAAGGGAACTATCTCTATCGTCACGTTTGGCATGTCCGAGACATCGATCATCCGCTGCAGCTGCCGCCGCATCACGTCATGTCCTCCGACGATGCGACGGACGACCGCCTCATCCATGATGAAGAACAGCAGTGGAGCGCTCGATCGCTGAAGGAGCTCCTGCCGCTTCATCCGAATCTCGACGAAGGATTCCACCTGCTTCGTCGTCAGCTGCGGACCCAGTTGCCTGATCGATGTACGTGCGTACTCTTCTGTCTGAAGCAGGCCGGGGACGATGAGCGGCTGGAAGTTCCGCGCGATGAACGCGGCCGCCTCGTACTCGATGAGCTGGATCAAACGCGGGGCGACCTCGCGATAGGAGTTCCACCAGGAGCGTTCCCGTGCGCCGCGCGATAGCGCGAGCAGTTCAGCGGTGCGCGCCTCGTCAGAGATCTTGTAGTGGGCGAGGATCGCCTTGAGGTCGTTCGTCGAGATGCCGACGGTGCCGTTCTCGATGCGGATGAGCTTGGACAGTGACCAGTCCATCGCCCCCGCTACCTGTTCCTGGGTAAGCCCAGCGTCAAGTCGAGCTCGCCGGAGCTCTGCGCGCAGTCGACGACGTTGTACGACAGGACTTGTGCTCTCGCTGGCTTCCATTGCGGTCCCATGTGCTAGTAGGCGTCCAGCCTAGCGCTTACTGCCAGGTAGCACTCTGACAGCTTTCTTAAAGACAGTTCATGCTAGAGGAAGGCACGGAGTGTCACGCACAGTGGGAAGTCCGTTGTACTCAGCGTTACCAAATAGTTATGATCGACCATGTGCGAGCCCCGTCGACCTTGACCATTTCTTTAAATCTGCTCTAAAGAGCCCAGAAGCTATCTGACATATGTCACCTTGACTACTAGCAAAGTTCACCTAGCGCAGCGCATACTAGCATTTAGATACATGCCGATGCGACGGGGGTCCATCATGATCGTCCTAATCTTCCTTGTCGGGTCGCTTCTCGGCGTCCTGCTAGGCGCGCTCCTGTGCATCCGCTTCGTTAGGCAAGAGGTCACCGGGGACCTCGGTCCTAAGCTCCGGCAGATCCAAGGGCAGCTCAACACGATCGAGGCCGAGCTGACCTATGTGGTCAGCGCTCGGTACGCCGAGCTGAACGCTCAGCTGTCGCACGATCCGCGACGGCAAAACCTCTAACTCCCCAGACAGGCGCGGACGCGGGTACCAGGGGGGCCGCCCGCGTCCGCGCCGCCGAGTGGCGCGGACGCGATCACAGTGGGAACCCTGCGCATCGGTGGCTGACGGCGTGTTTGACCGCCGACAAATGGCCGTGCAGCGGCTAATCGTTGACAGGGACAGCGGTGCGTCGAAGGATGGGGTGGTCCTGCCGACGGCAGTGAGCGGACGCTCACCCGAGGTACTTTCCGTACACGGAGGTGTTCCATGCCGGACAGTCCGCCAGGTCGGCCCGAGAGTCTGGCTGGACCGCTGCGGGATCCCGCTCTGCTACCCGCCTGCCGAGTTGGGCGCGGACTCGGCGCTCACGGCGGTCCGCGACCCCGACGGCAATCTGGTGGAACTCACGCAGCTCGGGTCCGGCTGGCTCGGTCATCTGCAGGCTGAGCGTGCTGACGGGAACGATCTCGTGTCCGCCTGGCGCGCCCGGCTCGCCCAGTTAGTCAGGGGCCGCGCTGAGATCGTCGAGGACCTCGCGTAGCTTGCGCGCGAAGGCTTCCGGCTTGCCTGGGTAGCCGAACTCGGCACCCGTGAAGCCGCCATGGTGGCTCGGGAAAACCGTCGGCTGCTGACCGAGCAGCGCGGCCGTCGCGGCCGAAGTTCGTCCGGTGAAGGTGCCCAGGGACTCTTCGCCCACCGCGATCACCACCCGCGTCCGCGCCGCCTTAAGCGCTTCGATGTCGGGCCGGAAGCTGCTGACCGCCGAGGACCGGTCCGACAGAACCGGGTCGTCACGGGAGCCGTCATCGACGGCAGACATCCCGAATGCCGCCGGATCTGGCGCTGGCTGGGCGAAGTAGTCGTCGGTGAATTCGCCCCGCCACGACGTCATCATGATGAAGGCCGCCATGCCGGCGCCCGAGCCGTTGTTCCCGTAGGCGGCCCGGACGCCGGCCAGGGCCCGTTCCGCGCGCTGGGCGTCGGGGAGCACTGGAATGAGCGGCGGCTCGTGCGCCACCAGGGTGGTCACGTCATCCGGGAATGCCGCTACCAGGGCCAGCGCGGTCACCGCACCGCCGACTTCTTCCGGGCCGATAACTCATCGGACGCCATCAGCCGCACGGTGCCGCGGCCGGGACCGCAAGCCGAAACGAAACGGCATGGGGGCGGTCAGGAACGTGTGCTTGCCCGCTGGATGACCTGCCAGCTTGGCCGGTCCTGGCTCGCGGCCGGCTCCGGGTTGCCGAGGACGATGCGGGCGCAGCGGCTGCCCTGGTCGCGCAGCGATTGCCGCAAGGTGGTCAGTCCCGCCGGCGCGGCGGCGTCGCTGTCATCCCAGCCCGTGATCGCGACCAGGCCGGGCACGCCGCGGCCGGTGCCGGCGGCGGCGCGGAGCGCGCCGAGGGCGAGTTCGTCGCTCATCGCGGCGATCGCGTCGGGCGGGTCGCCGCCGCGGAACAGTTCATCGGCGAAAGCCTCACCGTGCGCGGTGGCGTTAACCGGGCAGACGGCGATCCGCAGGTCGGCCGGGTTGCCGCCGGCCTGGCGCCAGCTGTCGAGAAAGCCGTCCCACCGGTGCCGGGTCACCGGGTACGTCACCGCCGGGGTGGACGGGCCGGTGAGCAGCGCCCGGGCGCGGTCGCGGTTGACCGGGAAGCTGAGCACCACCGGGCGGGAGGCGCCGGTGAAGGCCAGCCGTCCGATCGCCGCCGCGGCGGCCCGGTCGTCGATGCCGACAACCGGCAGCCCGGGCCTGGCCGGGCCGGCGTGCACGACGGCCGGCCGCCCGCTGGCGGCGACGGCATCAAGCACCGGGTCGTCGTCGCTGGTGGTCCACACGATGAACCCGTCCACTACCGCCTCGCTGACCCGCTGGACGTCGCTGTCGGCTCCGGTGACCGGAACGAGGGTGAGCCCGACGCCCTCGGCGGCGCAGACCTCCGCCACCCCGGCGAGGAACCGGGCCGCCTGCGGGTCGTCGAAGGCATAGGTGAGCCGCTCTCCGAGGATCACCCCGAGGCTGCCCGCCCGGCCCCGGCGCAGGGACCGGGCACCGGGATGGGGGCCGGGGTAACCCAGCCTGTCCGCGGCCGCCCGGACCTTCGCCGCGGTGCCGGGCGCGACGCGCTCAGGCTGGGAGTAGGCGTACGACGCGGTCATGACCGATACCCCGGCTGCCTCGGCGACCTGTCGCAGCGTTGGCCGGGTCCGTCCTTGACGCATGACCGCAGTCTAGTTGTTTATCGATACACAGTGTTTTAGGCTAGTTCTGTGTATCGATACACAGAACTCGCGCCGAACGATTCACGCAGCGAGGCCTTCGGCCGGGATGCGCCGACGCGGCTGAGCTACGCCGCGATAGCCGGCTACGCCTTCTGGCTGTACGCGTTCGGGCCCGCGCTGGCGCTGCTGCGGGGCGAATGGCACTTCTCCTATGCCCTGCTCGGGGCCTACTCGGCCCTGTGGGCGGGCGGCGCCGCCCTGGCGGGGATGGTCTTCGCCGCGCTCGCGCGGCGCCTGTCCCGCGCCGCGCTGGTGTGGTGCCCGGCAGCGGTTGCCGCCGTTGGCGCTGGGCTGTTCGCCCTCTCCCGCAGCATTGCCTTCACGATGCTCGGCGCCGTGCTGCTCGGCTTCGCCGGAACTATCCTGCTGACCTGCGCCCAGGCAATCTTGTCGGACCGGCACGGCGAACGCCGTGACCGCGCCCTCACCGAGGCCAACGTCGGCGCGGCCGCCTGCGCGGTGCTCGCCCCGCTCCTGCTCGGCCTGCTCCAGGACACCCCCGCGGACTGGCGGGCGGCAATGAGCCTGCCCGCCGTCCTGTTCGCGTGGCTCTACCTGCGCTACCGGCAGCTGCCGCTGCGTCCCGCGCCCACCGCCCGGCCAGCCGATGGACGCGCCCGGCTTCCGCTGTCCTGCTGGCTACTGGCCACCCTGGTCGCGGCCGGCATCGCGGTCGAGTTCTGCCCGGTCTACTTCGGCGCCGAACTGCTCGCCACCGACGGACTGCGCACCGGCCAGGCCGCGACCGCCATGAGCGGCTTCTACCTCGGCATCCTGGCCGGCCGGGTCGGCGCGGCCAGGCTTACCCGCCAGGCGGGACGGACCGTTCCGCTGCTGTGCGCCTCGCTGGCCGTTACCACCGCCGGTTTCCTGGTCTTCTGGCTCGCCGCCCTGCCCGTCCTTTCGATCATCGGGCTATTCGTCTGCGGGCTCGGCGTCGCGAACCTCTACCCGCTCTCGCTCGCCCTCGCCCTCGCCGCCGCGCCCGGAAACGAGGATGCCGCCAACGCCCGCACCCAGTTGCTTGGCGGCCTGTTCGTCATCGTCGCCCCCTACCTGCTCGGCACCCTCGCCGATCAGCTAGGACTGCACGCCGCGTTCGCGGTCGAGCCGGTACTCATCGGGATGTGCGCGCTCCTGCTCGTTGCCGGGCTCCGGGCCGGACCGCCGGTGCCGGCCTCCCAGCAGTCGCAGGCACGCGGATCAGGCGCAGCATCCTCGGTTCCGCCTGGTTGTGCCGCGCCCTGCGGCTGAAGCTCCGCCTGCGGCCGAAGCTCCGCCTGCGGCCGAAGCTCCGCCTGCGGCCGAAGCTCCGCACACGGCTGAAGCTCTGCCTGGGGCGAGGGATGTCACTGAGGTGTCGGCTTGGCTGCGGAGCCGCTGTCCTAAGCCCGAATCCACCGCTCCGGTTCGGGTCCTGACCGATGGATTCAGACTTGGGGCCAAAGTTGTACGCTTTTGCGCCGGAAATAGCCGTATATGTCCACCGCAAACCGTACAAGTTTGGCCCTAAGCCTTGTTGAGGACCCGTCGCTCGGAGCCCGTTCAGGACTGCGTTCACGAGCGCGTCCGCTTCGTCTTCGGTCAGGGGGCGTCGTCCGCTTACGAGCCGCCACATGATCGGCCCGAACACGAGGTCCATGGCGATGTCGGGATCGATGTCCTGCTGGACCTCGCCGCGCGAGACTGCCCGGTCCCACAGTTCCTGCGTGCCGCGCTGGCGGCTATCCAGGAACCGTACTTGGAGCCACTCCGAGGCCAGCGGATCTTGCATGGCGTTCGCCAGCAGCTGGGCGAAGACGCTTCCGACTGGTGAGGCGTAAAACGCTGACACGCGTCTGATCTGCTCGCGGAAGTCGCCCCGGGCCGTACCCGTGTCCGGCAGGCTCGCGTCCGAGGCCAAGCGTTCGGCGAACGCGTCGACGGCAACACACAACCGGTTGGGCCAGTGCTTGTAGATCGTGGTCTTGGAAACACCGGATCGGTCGCGGATCGCGTCGATCGTGGTGGCCGCGAGCCCACCTTCGGCCATAAGGGCGGCCGTCGCGTCCAGGACGGCACGCCGGGTGCGGCTGCTCCGAGAGGGTGCTGGCCCGGCCGCCGGTGAAATCGTCCCCATGGCGGCCAGCTAAGCCGATTCCGAATCAGCGGCGGCGGTGAAGAGCGTGGATGATGCCAGGGGACGCCACGCCTCTAGTTCGGTGCGGACGCGGGTGAGCTTGTCCTCGACCATGGCGACGGCGTCTGGTCCGACCTGGAAGCGGACGGGCGGTCGTCCTGCCGTCACCGCGGCGTAGATCGCGGCCGCGCCCTTGGCCGGGTCATTGATCTGACCGCCGCTGCCCGCCGCGGCGGCCTGCCGAACCCGGCCGACGGTGGCGGCGTAGGCCGGCAACTCGCTGGCGGTGGTGTGCAGGGAACTGCCATCGAGGAAGCTTGTGCGGAAGCTGCCTGGCTCGACGATGGTGACTTTGACCCCGAGCGGAATCAGCTCCTCGTGCATCGCTTCACTTAGGCCCTCGACGGCGAACTTGGTCGCCCCGTAGACGCCCCAGCCGGCGACTTGGGCGAACCCGCCCATGGAGGAGATGTTGACGACATGCCCAGAGTGCGCCGCTCGCATGTGCGGAAGGACGGCGCGGGTCACGTTCAGGAGCCCGAAGACGTTCGTCGCGAAGACGGCCTCGACCTCAGCGGCAGATGCCTCCTCTACCGCGCCCAGCAGGCCGCGCCCGGCATTGTTGACCAGGACGTCGATGGACCCGAAGCGCGCGACGGCGACTTCAACCGCCGCTACCGCCTGGCTCTCGTCGGTGACGTCGAGAGTTACCGGCAGCAGCCGCTCGGAAAAGCCCGGAGCGGAGGCGAATGCCGCCTCGACCTGGCTCAGGCTTCGGGCCGTGGCAACGACGTTGGCGCCCGCTTCGAGAGCGTGAAGCGCCATCTCGTACCCGAGCCCGCGCGCCGCCCCGGTGATGAACCATGTTGCCAAGGCGCCCCCTACTGGCCAGAAAGTGAACTGTACGGACAGTACACCACCAGTGGATGCTACGACAGCGAGACTGCATCGTCGGCGCCGACCCAGGTATTACGGGCGAGGAGTACGACACGGGCGCACGCGGCTTCGGGGTTTGCTGAGCGTTGGCGCGCCCCGCACGTGATCCACGTGCGAGGCACGGCTCTCGGCGTTCAAGCGTCCTTGTGGGCAAGGGAGGACGACAGCTCGCGGTGGGCGTTCGCCTGGTCGAGCAGGGTCCTGGCCTTCTGCTCGAGGGTTTGGACGGCGTCGGCGCCCGCGGCCCAGCGCAGCGGCGGTTCGCTGCTGTCGACCAGCTGGATCAGGGCTTCGGCGAGCTTAGCCGGGTCGCCCCCCTGCTGGCCGTCCATGCTGCTCCACGCTGCGACGGTCTGCTTGGTCCGCTCGCTGTAGTCCTCGATCGCGGGCTGGGCGTAGCTGGTCGACTCGGGGGTGAGCAGCTCGGTGCGGAAGAAGCCGGGCTCGACCAGCATGGTCCGGATCCCGAATGGCGCGAGCTCGGGGGCGAGTGATTCGGCCCAGCCTTCAAGGCCGAACTTCGCGGCCGCGTAGGCCGAGCAGAATTCCAGTCCGGTGATCCCGGCGGTCGAGGAAATCACCACCACGAGCCCGGAACGCCGGGCGCGCATGACCGGCAGGACCGCCCGGGTGACGTTCAGCACGCCGAACAGGGTCGTCTCGACCTGGGCGCGGAAGTCCTGCGGGGTGATCTCCTCGAAGAACCCGGCGTAGAAGTTACCCGCGTTGTTGACCAGGACGTCGATCTGCCCGAAGCGCTCGACGGCGGCCTCGACCGCGATGCGGGCGCTGGCCGGGTCAGTGACGTCCAAGGCGGCGGCCAGCAGGTCCTCGTGAGCGCCGAGCGCCTCGCTGACCCGCTGCGGGTTCCGCCCGGTGGCCACGACGGCGTGCCCGGCGGCCAGGGCTGACCGTGCGATGTCCACGCCCATGCCCCGGCCGGCCCCGGTGATCAGGAAAACCTTCTTATCCGCCATGTTCCGATGTCCTTTAGGTGTCCGTGTCACCGGCCTTCGGTGACCTCACCAGCAAAGCCGCGGCGGGCCGGGCGGAGAAGTCACTGCTGGAAGGTGTACTGACAGGCCACCCCTGAGGCCCGGGTCAGCGCCTAGCCTGAACATATGGACAACCGCGGGGAGATTAAAGCCTTCCTCAGCTCACGCCGGGCGAAGATCTCCCCGCAGCAGGCCGGGCTGAGCGCGTATGCCCGGAACCGGCGGGTGCCGGGGCTGCGCCGTAGCGAGGTGGCCGACCTGGCCGGCGTCAGCGTGGAGTACTACGCCAAGCTGGAGCGGGGCGACCTCAGCGGTGTCTCCGACAGCGTGCTTGAAGCCCTGGCGCGGGCGCTGCAACTGGACGAGGCCGAGCACGCGCACCTGCTTGACCTTGCCCGCGCCGCCGCACCCGTGGCCCGGACCCGCCGCAGGACTCCTGCCCAGCAGGTTCGGCCCACCATCCAGCGCCTGCTCGACCTGATGACCGCGGTGCCGGCGATCGTGAACAACGCCCGCTTGGACCTCGTAGCCGCCAACCCCTTGGGGCAGGCCTTGTTCGCACCCGTCTACGCCTCCCCGGGGAGGCCGGCGAATCAGCCGGTCAACCACGCGCGGTTCACCTTCCTCGACCCCCGCGCCCGCGACTTCTGGACCGACTGGGAACGCGCCGCCGACGACGGCGTGGCCCAGCTGCGCACTGAATCCGGCCGTGACCCCTACAACCAGGCCCTCACCGGCCTGGTCGGCGAACTGTCCACGTGCAGCGAAGCTTTCCGCATCCGCTGGGCCGCCCACAACGTCCCCGCCGACCCGGGCCTGTCCCTGCTCGCCTTCAGCGCCGCCGTCGGCTCACCCGACGACGACGCCCTGAACCTGCTCGCCAGCTGGGCTGTCACCCACGACCCAACTGGTGCTCGCCAGGCACCCAACGAGACGTGAGCGCTGACGCCTGCGCTTAGGGCGCTGCCGACCAGCGAATCAGATGCTTAATCGACGCTGTGCTCGGGCACGGGCCGTCTGGAGCGCGCACAACCAAGGCGCTGGACGCGATATGCTGATCCGACTGCGCTCGTAGCTCAACGGATAGAGCATCTGACTACGGATCAGAAGGTTGGGGGTTCGAGTCCCTCCGAGCGCGCACGGTATGCGCAGGTCAGGGCCATCTCGTCGGTTGTGAGAGGTGGTCCTTCGGCGTTCCTGGGGCTGTACTCTCACAGCCTGTCACGGGTCTCGGCGGGCAGACTTAAGGATGAGCTCATTCTCGGCTACGGCCTCTCACTCTGAGTTGCGTCGGCAAGAGATAGGACCAGTTTGCTGATGAGCTGTTCACGCTCGACCACGCCGCGCAACCGATGGCCTTCGTCAAGGACTGCGATTGCGCCGAGATTGCTCGCAGTCATCGCCGAGAGCGCGTCCGCATTCGTCGCACTCGTCGGCACGGTGTGCTGACGTGTTCCTGGGTAGAGCAAGACTTCTCGTGTATCTCCACGTCCTATAGCCTGAAGGAAGCTCGCACTCAGTGCGTCGGTTCGCATGAGTCCACCAAGCTCGACCGGGCTCATGCAACCGACGAACACTCCGGAGCCGTCGAGAAGCACGACTAGGCGGAAACGCGGAAAGGGCGATAGCGTCTGTAGGTAACCTTGGATGTCGTTTTTTGTATAAACCTTTCCCAAGGTAATGGTCATGAGAATGGGCTGGTCGGGCCGGAGTATTCTAACTCGGTTGGTCAATCCGACTATCGACTCTTTCTCAATGATCTGGACGTCCTCGGTGACATCAAGCGTTTCACCTGCAGCGCTAACCCTGGCCCTGGCAACCCGTATGAACGTGGCTGCCCAGCCTCCTGGTCCCCTCAACTCCGCCAGGTTGCCACGCAGGGCAAGGTAGAGCAGGGCCGGCACAATGACAAATGCCGCCAGCACAGCGCCGTCTTGCACGCCTGCGACCTTCCGGGCAAACCAGACCACGGCAAGCCCAAGGAGAAGGAAGAAAGAGGCCTCAGCCGCGGCGCCAAGCGCTCGTCGCAAGTCGTCGTGCTGATGGTTATCCACCGAGAACACCTCCGCTGACGTTGAGTCTCCGCAATGATGGACTCGTATTGCTGATCGAGCAACCCACGGGGGCCTCCGGTCGCCGTGCATGGTGTCAGCTATGGCAGCAATCTCTCTCACCGGACAGGCCGTATTGATCTACGGATCAGGAAGTTGGGCGTTCGAGTCCCTCCGAGCGCGCGCAGGCCTCTCGCGTGTCGTGTACAGCAGCGATGTACAGCACCGATCCGATCGTGGTAGCTTGGCTGTGGTTCCTGACGGGTGTCGGGAACGGCAGTATCGGTATGAAGTACACGCAGTACAGTCGCCGTGTTGGTTTGGGTGGAAACGGCGTCTTCGTTCAGTCATATGAGGACTGAGCTGAGGCGCGTTGACGCGCCCTCTGGCTCAGTCTCAAGAGCGAGAGGCCCACCCGGTGATGGCGGTGTATCTGGAGTACCTGAGATGGGGCGCGTACGTGGCTGCTGCACTCGGTGCCTGGCGCTTCATGCCCCTCGTAGTGGTTCGCCTGGTGGCGGCGCTCACTAGGAGTGACACGCGCCACAGGCAATGCATGGAAGTCCTACGCCTCGCACGGCGAGATGCTGCGGATATCCCGTCCTACATCTCCCCGTTGCCGCCCGTCGGAGCGCCGCCGCGACGTCGGCGCAGCTCATCAACGGCCAAGCCGCTGCCCGGAACTGCAGCTAACTCCTCGCCCTGAAAGGTTTCCCGCAAGTGCAACTGTCCGGCCAATCATCGGCGCGGACCTGATCTTGATTCCGCTTGGCGTGCAGGCGTACTTCTCAGAGCCCCGTCACCGGAATCGCAGCCGACGCCTCTTGGCATATGAGTAAAGACCGGACTAGCTTGCTCCAGCCATGGCCCGTTTCGGCTCGCGTTGGCTGTAATCGGTTCGCCGTCCGGTCTACAGGACACGATACGTCGTGATCCCGTCCGTCGGCTTCCTCAGAGAACACGTGGCCGCTACGCTGACGGGTTGCCGTCACCTGCCGGGTGGCGCTCCAATAGGTTCGGGGTGACGGGCATGAGAGTCGGCATTATCGGGGGATCGATCGCCGGATGCGCGACAGCGGCGCTCCTGCACCGGGCCGGCCACGACGTAACCGTCTTCGAGCGGTCCGGGTCCGACCTGGTGAGCCGTGGCGCCGGGATCCTCATGACGACGGCCGGGTGGCAGGACATGACGGCGCACGGTCTGATCGACGGGACCCTTCCCGCCTGCCGGGCCGACTACTCCCGGTTGGTTACCCGTGCATCCGGGACCGGCCAGCAGCGGTGGCTGGGCGACTTCCAGATGAGCTTCACGCTGCTCAACTGGGCTCACCTTTACCAGGGACTTCGGCGGCGCGTGCCTGACGATCTGTACCGCAGCGGCGCGGCCGTCGGGCGGGTCGAAGCGACGCCTCACGGCACGACGCTGCATCTTCTCCCGGGCGGGTCACTGGACTTCGACCTCGTCGTGTGCGCCGACGGGTACCGCTCGCTGGGACGCGCGCTCATTGACCCCGGCGCCGCGCCTGTCTACCGGGGAATCGTGCTGTGGCGCGGGCTCCTCCCCGAGCACGACATCCGCGCCGGTGCCCTCGACGGCTGCGATCTTCTGCGACCCGTCTACCAGGGGGGCCACGGGATCGCCTACTACGTCCCCGGACCCGGGCACAGCGCCGAACAGGGGAAACGCCTTCTCATGTGGGGCTACTACCTCCAGGTTCCTGACAGCACCCTGGCCTCGGTGCTCGTCGACGACCAAGAGCGGCAGCAGTCCGGCTCGGTACCGTTCGGCAAGGTGCATCCGGAGGTCAGGGCGGTCCTTGAGTCCCGCCTCGCGGGCCTGCTGCCCCGGTCGCTGTTCGAGCTGGTGCAACAGAGCGGAAACTCGTCGGTCCAGGCGATCTACTCCTATATGGCCCCCAGTTACGCGCAGGATCGCCTGTGCCTGGTCGGCGACGCCGGTGCGGTGGTCCCCCCGTTCGCGGGGAGCGGCGTTCTGAGGGCTGTGGGCAATGCCATCTCATTGACGGACGCCCTGGCCGACGCGTCGACCGTGGATGATGCTCTCCGCCAATGGAGTGAGGCCCAGCTCCAGGCCGCTGCCCAGGTCATTCCGAACACTGAAGCCATCGAGCGCGGCTACGTGTTCGGCATGCCAGACCTCACCACCATGTCAACCACGGCGACCAACGAGTGGATGTCCGCAACCTATCCCGGGCTCGTGCTCACTCTCCCCGGCGTGTGAGTGCTGTGTATTGTTTAGCAGTGGGCATTAGAAACTTTCTTATTGAAGGTGTTTCCGGAACCGGCAAAACTTCGGTCAGCAAAGAATTGCAGCGGCGTGGCTATCATGCCATTAACGGTGACAAAGAATTGGCTTATCTAGGCGATCCGGAAACTGGTAAACCGACGGACGACCGCACGCGCGAGCCGACGGCTACCTGGCGGTCGAGGCACCACATTTGGCATGTAGACAAAGTAAGAACCATAGTCGCCAGCCAGGATGAGGCGGTAACATTTTTCTGCGGTGGTTCTAGGAATTTTTCGAAATTCATAGATCTATTTGACGGCGTCTTTGTCCTTGAAGTCGACCTTGACACATTGAACCGGCGGCTCGACGAGCGATGCCGACTGGACCCGGATGATTGGGGCGGGAAACCGGGCGAACGAGAACTCATTGTGCGCTTGCATCAAACTAAAGAAAATACTCCTAAAAACGGTATTATAATCGACGCCACCGCGCCTATCGCGCGCGTCGTCGATGAGATCCTTCGTCAAAGTCTGCCAGCCGGGAAAGACGGCGTGCACCGCAACCGGTGAGTACCCGACTTGACCGTAGCGCCGCTCGACCGGGATGTGGTGGCAGGTCAGTGACCAGCTCGCATTGTCCTCCGGGCCCGTCCGGCGAGTCGCGATGAGTCTTGCCGCGTCCGGCGGTCGTACTTCTGAACCCGTTGCCAAGGAGGCTGCCTGATGCGCAGCGTGACCTATTCCATGGCCGTCTCGCTTGACGGCTACATCGCCGGGCCTGACGGCAAGTTCGACTGGAGCATCCCCGACGAGGAGCTCATGCGCTTCGCCACGGACGAGACCCGGCAGGCCGGCGTCCAGCTGATGGGACGGAGGCTGTACGAGACGATGCTGTACTGGGAGACCGTCGAGGAGGCATCGCTCGACGACTCGGACCAGGAGTGGATCGCGATCTGGAAGCCGCTCCCGAAGGTGGTGTTCTCCACCACGCTGCCGGCGGTGCAGGGCAACGCCCGGCTGGCCTCCGGCGGCCTGGCGGAGGAGATCGGACGGCTGCGGGCCGAGCCGGGGGAGGGCGACATCGCGATCGGCGGCGCCGCTCTCGCCGCCGCGGCGGCCGCGCTGGGCCTGATCGACGAGTACCGGGCCAGGGTCTACCCAGTGCTGGTGGGCGGCGGCATACCGTTCTTTCCCCAGCGCGGGCGCCGGACGGATCTCGAACTCCTCGAGACCCGCACCTTCAGCTCCAAAGTCGTATACCTCCGCTACCGCGTAGCGCGACAGTCGCCGGGGTTTTAGCCACCACCCCGCAGGAGTGAGGCTGGCATGGGCATCCCCGGCCGGGAAACAGCGACATGCACGTGGCCTGCGGCATACCACAACGGCGGATTGGCCGGACTGATCTCCGAGAACTCATATCCGCTCTTCTCGGCAACCCGGCAGGACGCCGGATTGTCCAGGTCGTGCACCAGCATGATCAGCGGCAGGCCGTCTGAGCTGAAGGAGCCGAAGGCCCAGCCACGATCCTGGCCGGACAGCCAGCTGGCCGCCTCATTTTCATCGCGCGGCCCGGTCCAGTGACGGGGACCGGCCTCAACGTAGGGATTGGACCGAAGCCCGCCGGCCGGATACTCGCGGTCCATCGCGGCCAGCAGCCCGGGCATATCCGCCACCTGCCATGGCCGCAGCAGCAGAGCTGGCGTACGGCCTTGTGCGGCTACAGCCAATGACACAGTCATGAGCCGCACACTGCCGCGATGACCCTGACAGCGCAAATCGAGAGCACAGCGCTGAATGCTCGCTTAGCGACTCGGCGCGTGGCCCACGCTTAAGCTCCCGCGATAGCGTAGGCCACGGCTGCGTGTCCCACCCCGGGGACCGGTCACCTACTGCTCTGGACCCGGGAACCTGGACCAGTCGAGTGCCCCGGTGGCAACGCCGAAGTCCCACAGCTCACGTGTCAGTTCTACCCTGCCCGTTCCCCAGAGCCTTGACGTTCCGGTTATTTTCTCGCTGACCCGCCTGATGTAGGCGTCGTCCACCCAGACCGTGAACTCGTGTGACCCTGTCTCAGCGGTGATCACCCGGCATGGCGTACCCCGGACCACGTCCTCGCCGCTGAACCGGGCGCTGGCCGCGCCGCGCATGCCTTCCAGTGGCTCCAGGAGCCAGTCGTCCTCGTCATCACTATCAGGCGCCCTATTCAGCGGAATAGACTCGCCGGGACGCCCGAAGAACTGCCGACCGTCGGTGAAGACCGTGGCACGTCCGCCCCAGTAAATCTGGTACCGGCCGGCTAGCGGTTCGATGAAACCTTCTCCCAGCAGGCCGCCGATGGATATTTCCATACCTGGCGCAACGCGCTTCAGTACAGAATCGACGGCAAACCGGAAGAGTTTCGCTGGCAGATCCTTGCGGGTTCCGAAGTTCGTTTCCATGCGAAACTTGATCCGCGCACTCGGAGCGGCCAACGTCGCGTCTACGCGATCGCGGAGCAGGGAGACGACTGCGGCAGCATCAAGTTCGGCATCGTCGGTGAGCTTGCGCGCGGCCACGCTATATGGCTCTCCACTGGCTGCCATCCTTGCGCGAACCGACTGCTTGCGGGCACGATCCTTTGTCATCGGGGTTTCCCTTCGGCAAGGCCCCACGCACCCCGCCGCGACAAGACGAGTGTGCCAGCTACCTCGCGCGAGTCAGTGACCCTTGTCCTCATCACCAGGACCAGCGTGGGTGGTCTCCCGGTTCGGAGCGGGCGAGCGCGTTCGCCGCTAGGCCAATGGTAGCCGCGGCGGCGGCTCGGGGAAAGGGGACGGCGCACAGGCAGGTCAAGCGGACGAAGTCTTAGCCATGGGCCAGGCCCATGAACACCGTCACCGTTTATTGAGGCCGGTTCCGTGTTCCGGGACCGGTCCCTTGCGTGTCTGGTAAGCCCAGGAGGCCCAACCTCATTGCCCGCGTGACCTGGCACCCTGCACCGCGGCGATGAAACCGTCGGGGTCGACGAGGCTGATGATGAGTGAGCTGACCTTCATCTTGAGGAAAATCGTGCTCAGTTGCCGGTCCAGGTAGCAGGGCGGATCAAGGACGAGCTCGACCAGGCCGTCATGCGAGCCGTTTACGAGCCAGGTGCCTCGGCGGGAATGCACCCCGATCGTGCCCCGGGTCTGGTGAGCAGAGCGGGCGGCCGATCGCACCGAGCTCCGCGGGATGTCCAGGTGGAAATCAGCCATCCGGACCCGTAGCGCGGCCGGGCCGATCTCCACGCGGCCGCGCCCCGGGCCCCCGCCCATCAGCTTGTCCGCCCATAGGGAGATCCGGTCCATGTCGCTGTAGCTGATCGCGAACCAGCTCGCGCTTGAGGGACGGGGGGACGAGGATTCAGCTCCGGCCCGCTGATGATCCTTGATGACCTCGCGGCGGGCGGTGGCGTACGGCTCGCCTGTTTCCGCCATGCGCTCGCGGGCTGCTGCCTTGATCTTGTCGTGCGTCATCGTGCCTCTGCTCCGGTGGCCGCGTCCCGGCGCCTGACCACCGCATGAGGAAATCACGATGGAAGGTGAGAACCCACGCGAGGGCTGCGCCGCTCTTGTCCTCAGGCGCCGCACCAGCGCCGGGCTGGCGGAGCTAGGAACAGGCAGACGTGGCTGCCAACTCGCACGATACGCCGGCCGCGCGAGGCGGCACAACCGGTCCACCTCGCGGTGGCACCGCGGGTACCCGAGGGGCACTCGCGGTGCCGCCGGTCTGTCGGATGCGGGGCAGGTCAGGTCAGTTCGAAGCTTCGGCGGCCTTGACGCCGGCCGAGGTGCACACGCCGCCGGGCTGTCCGTGCGTGAGCGTGCACATCGCCGCGGTCAGCCGGTTGGCGGCGCCGTCGATGTCCTTGGCGACATTGCTTGACGGATCCTGCATGGCGGTGGCTATCTGCGCCCAGGTAAGGCCGGACAGGTCCTCCGGTGAGTACTGAGTCTGCGGGAGCAGGTACCGGTTGCCGATGTCAAGGAACGGAATCGAGCCGCCCGCGTAGCGGGCGAACAGCGCCGCCTCTTGCGCGGTCGGCTGCTGCAGGTAGACGTGCCCGAACGGGGTGCTGGCGTCGTCCGCCTCGCCGTACCACTCCACCGGGGTAAAGGTCAGGTACTTGCTGGTGTAGCCGGACTTGTAGAACGTCAGCGTGGGGATGTCCCCGTCGGTCGGCGAGGAATGGATGAAGCTCACACCGGACAGGGTCCCGAACCGGCTGAGCGCGGTGGCCAGCGCCCACCGTTGCGCCGCGCAGAACGGGCAGAACTCGCCCCCCATGTAGAGGACCTCGGGCTTGCCGTCGGCGGTGAGTTCCTGGACGCCGCTGAGCGGCTTCAACCCGGTCGAGGTGCCCGTGCCTACCGCGTTGAGCGTGCTCGCGGGCACGCTGGCGACTTCCGCCGCGACGTGCGCGTCGGTCCGCGCGGCCTGCGGCCTGGCGGGCGGCTGGTTGAGCTTCACCACGACGAGCGCGACCACCAACGCAACGACGACCGCCACGCTTCCGCCCGCGAGCAGCAGCCGGCGGCGGACCTGGGCCCGTTGCTGCGCCGCGGCCCTGCTGGCCGCCAGCTTCTGCCGCGCGTTGTCCGGGCCGCCGCTGTCCCGCCTGCTGGCTGACGCCCTCGATGCTCTGCCCATGGGTCTCCTCCCGATAACTACTATCTACGTACGTAGATAGTACGTACTTAGATAGTAGTAATCAACCGCGGGCGCGTCTATGCTTGCGCCATAGGCTCATGTGGGGGCGTGACGGAGGCGGCGTGCGCGGGTTCGGCGATCTTGAAGCGGTGATCATGGACCGCGTGTGGGGGCACGCGGAGCCGGTGACGGTGCGCGAGTTGCATGACGAACTGTCGGCGGAGCGGGTCATCGCCTACACCACCGTGATGAGCACGATGGACAACCTGCACCGTAAGGGCTGGCTGAACCGGGTCAAGGAAGGCAAGGCCTACCGGTACAGCCCGAGCGCGAGCCGGGAGGAGTACAGCGCCAGGCTCATGCGCGAGGCGCTGGCCGACGGCGGCGACACCGAGATCGTGCTGAGCCACTTTCTGGCCCAGATCGACGGCGATGAGTCCGAGGCGCTCCGCTTGGTCCTGCAAAAGCTGCGCGGCGGGCGATCCGCATGACTCCCGCGCTGGTCATGCTGGGCTACGCCGCCGCCCTGGCGTGGCTCGGCCCGGGGCCGCTGGCGCGCCTGACGGCGCGCGGTGTCAACGCGCGACTCGGGCTCGCGGCCTGGCTGGTCGCGGTGTCGAGCGCCCTCGGGTGCGCCGTCGTTTCGGTGTCGTTCCTGGTCAGGGCCGCTGTCGCGGGCTGGCCGACGTTCGCGGGCACCATCTGCCGGTCGGTTTACGGCGGAACCTGCCCGCCCCAGGTGTACCGCAGCGCGATCTTCGAGCTCTCGCTCGCCGCCGCCTCCGGGGTGGCGGTGCTGATCCTGGTCACGCTGACCTGGCAGTACAGCCGCACCGTGCACCGTGCTCGGCGGCGCGCGCAGGAGCACGCGCAGGCTGCCCGGATCACCGGGCGCCGGTTCCCCGCGGCCGGGATTCCGCCACTGTCCACGGCGGTGGTGCTCGAGGCCGAGCAGCCCGCCGTGTACTGCGTGCCGGGCCGCCCGGCCACGATCGTGCTCACCACCGCGGCCCTCGCGGTTCTGGGACCGACGCAACTCCTCGCGGTCTTGGCCCACGAGCGCGCTCACCTGGCCGGACGCCACCATCTGCTGATCACGCTTGGCAAGGCGATGCGAACGGGCCTGCCCGCCGTCCCGCTTTTCACCAGGGGCGCCGAGGAGGTGGCCCGGCTCGCCGAGATGCGGGCCGATGACGTCGCGGCCCGGCGCAGTGGTCGTGACACACTGCTGCAGGCGCTGGTCGCGATGGGCACCGGCAAACCGCTGCCAACGCCAGCGGCAGCGCTGGCCGCGACCGGCGGTGTCGTGAGCGCACGAGTTCGCCGGCTGCTTGATCCCCCCGGCCGGACCCGCCGCGCCTGCCACGGCCTCGCGCTCTCGGCCGTGCTCCTCGCGCTCGCGGCGGTCCCCGTCATGCTCCCCGTTCTGTCCTGACCTCCGAATCACAGCACTCGGCCCCGCCAAGCCCCGTACTGTACAGACAGGGCAACTCTGTGCAGTTTTGACGGCTTGAATCACTCAATAACGTTCCGGTCGCCCAAATAAAGCGAAGATCATCTATGGCATCTAAAGGTTTGTGGAAAGATGAGTCGATATATGCCACGTTGGCCGCTTGATTCACTCTGTGCCATCCTGCGGTAGCAGATCTGCTCGCGGTCACACAGGAGGCGACGACCCCGTGCAGAACCGTACCGGGTGCCGCTGACGTAAGGGAGATCAAAAAGCATGGCTCGATCTGTTCGCTTGCGCCTCTGGGCCGGGCTGGCCGCGGGGGTGGTCGTGGCCGCGGTTCCGGTCGCGGCGACCGCCGCCAGCGCCTCGACCGGTCCTGGGCGCAATACGCTCGTGCGGGTAACCCCCGGGATCAGCGCGGCCAGCGTGCCGGGCGCGATTGGCTTTGGCAACACCCCGGCGGGCACACCGGAAACCGTGTCGTTTGTCTTTAAAGAGCGGAACCTGAGGCAGCTTGAAGCGGCCGTCACCAGGGGCATCAAGAATTACGTTTCCGTTGGCCGGTTCGCCCGCGAGTACGGCGCGGACCCGGCGGTGATCTCCGGACTTGAGAGCTACCTCAAGCGGTTCGGCATCACCACGTCGGCCTACGCCGACAACATCGACGTCGTCGCCAACGGCACCGCGGGCGAGTTCGACCAGGCGCTGGCGGTGACGCAGCGCCAGTACAAGGCGCCGGCACTGCGCGGGCGCGACGGCCTCGCGGGCGTCCGGGCGCAGACCTTCCACGGCACTTCGCAGGACCCCGAGGTCCCGGCGTACATCGCCCGCAGCCTGGCCGCGATCCTCGGGCTGACCAGCTACAGCCCGTTCGCCAGCCAGGCCCAGCACGCCAACACCAGCGTGCTCAAGAAGGACTCCGGCAGCTCCGACTCCTGCATCGCGCTGACCGGGCTGCCGGACGGCTGCAACGTTCCGTCCGACTTCGCTGCCAATTACGGTCTCGGCAAGCTCTACGGCAAGGGGGCCGACGGGACCGGGCAGACGCTCGCGATCGTCACGCTGGCCGCCCTCGACCCCACCGCACCCGATTACTTCTGGCAGAAGATCGCCGACGTCCCCGCCACCGGCCGCACGCTGACCGTGGACAACGTGGACGGCGGCCCGGGCGCGCCGAGCGACGCCGCGGGCAGCGGCGAGACCGACCTGGACGTGGAGCAGTCCGGCGCCCTCGCCCCCGGCGCCAACGTGATCGTCTACCAGGCGCCGAACACCGACTCCGGCTTCGCCGACGCGTTCTTCGACGCGGCCAGCCAGAACACCGCGAGCACGGTCTCCGCCAGCTGGCTGGAGTCCGAGACCTACCTGCAGTCGTATATCGACTCCGCCCAGGAGTCGCCCGGCTACCAGCTCGCGTACGACGAGGCGTTCCTGGAAATGGCGGCGCAGGGCCAGTCAAGCTTCATCGCGTCCGGCGACCAGGGCGCGTACATGGCCTCTGACGACCTCGGCACCACCAACATCTCGGTCGGGACGTCGGCCGACAGCCCCTACATAACCGCCGCGGGCGGCACCACCCTCCCGTGGTCCGCCACGCTGGAGGGTCAGAGCGGCGTCACAGTGAATGTGGACGTGCCGAGTCAGCGGACGTGGGGCTGGGACTACATCTGGCAGCCGGTGGCGACGCTTGACGGCGAGTCGCTCGCGACGGCGGCGGAGACGAACATCGGCGGTGGCGGTGGCGGTTTCTCCACCATCGAGCGGCGGCCTTCGTATCAGTACGACGTCCCCGGCATCGGCGAGTACCACGCGGTCCAGTACCTGACGCCGACTGACTACACGACGGTCAAGGGCACCGCCAACCTGGTCGAGCCGACCGAGTGGAGCTTCAACCCCACGCCGAGCGTGACGTCCGGCCACAGCAGCGGCCGCGCGCTGCCTGACCTGTCCGCTGACGCCGACCCGTACACCGGCTATCTGCTGTACGAGCCGTCGGCAGTGGCCGTGGGCGAGCCGGCCCTGCAGGGCACCTGGGGCGGCACCAGCTTCGTGGCGCCGCAACTCAACGGGTCGACCGCGGTCATCGACTCCTACCTCGGCCACCGGGTCGGGCTCTGGAACCCGTCGATCTACGCGTTTGCCACCAGCGGGAACAGCCCGTTCACGGCGCTGAACGCGGTCGGCACGAGCAGCGACAACCTCTACTACACCGGCACCGCGGGATCGGCGTACAACGTGGGCAGCGGGCTCGGGTTCCCCAACCTGAGCAAGCTCGCCGCCGACTTCGCCAGCGAGTCCCATGGCTACGGCGGCCGGACCGGACGCTAACCCGTACGGCAACTGCCGCGGAGGCAGCAGTATCCGAGGCTGAATGAGCGGCCGGGCCATACCCCGCACGGATGTGGCCCGGCCTGGCGCGCGAGGCTGCCGTTCGCAGCGTGACACGTGCGATCATGACGTTGGCGATGCGGTTGGTGATCCCCTGTGACGAGCCCCCAAATCGAAGGTCTGGTTCCCCGGGTCACGCCACAGTTGTCTACCATTGGCGGGTACATCACGAAAATCTCACGCGCGTCCGAAGTGACATCGCGGGCCCAGTTGAAGGAGCTAGCCGCATGGCAGACATCGTCCGTCCGCCCTTCCGCGCCGATCACGTCGGCAGCCTGCTGCGTCCCAAGGAGGTGCTCCAGGCCCGGGAGCGGTTCGCGCAGGGCGCGATCACGGCCGAGCAGCTCACGCAGGCCGAGGACGCCGCGATCGCGAACATCATCCGGATGCAGGGCGAGGTCGGGCTCAAGTCCGCCACCGACGGCGAGCTGCGCCGCCAGTCGTGGCATATGGACTTCATCTACCAGCTCGGCGGGATCACCAAGGTCAACGACGACACGATCAGGGTGGCGTTCCACAGCAAGGACAAGAACTTCGAGTACACGCCGCCGTCGGCGCACGTCACCGCGCCCATCTCGCTGCCCGAGACCATCTTCGCCGGTGCGTTCACGTTCCTCCGTGACCACGTGACCCCCGGCCAGACCGCCAAGATCACCATCCCGTCCCCCAGCATGGTGCACTACCGCGGTGGCCGGTCCGCGATCGACGCGTCGGTCTACCCCGACCTTGAGCAGTTCTGGGAGGACCTCGCGGCCGCCTACGCCCAGCAGGTCCAGGGGCTGTATGACCTCGGCTGCCGCTACCTGCAGCTGGACGACACCAGTCTGGCTTACGTGAACGACCCGGCGCAGCGCGAGCACATCAAGGAGATCGGCGGCGACCCGCTGCACCAGCACGAGACCTACATCAGCGTGATCAACAAGGCGCTGGCCAGCCGGCCCGCCGACCTGACGGTCACCACGCACATGTGCCGCGGCAACAACCAGTCCATGTGGGCGGCCGAGGGCGGCTACGACTTCGTCGCGGACTCGCTCTACAACAACCTCGACGTCGACGGCTTCTTCTGCGAGTGGGACGACGAGCGCTCGGGCGGGTTCGAGCCCCTCCGCTACCTGCCCAAGGGCAAGCGCGTGGTGCTCGGTGTGGTCACCAGCAAGCGCGGCGAGCTTGAGTCCAAGGACTTCATCAAGCGGCGCATCGACGAGGCCGCCAAGTACGCCGACCTCGACCAGCTCTGCCTGTCGACCCAGTGCGGCTTCTCCTCCACCGAGGAGGGCAACGACCTCACCGAGCAGCAGCAGTGGGACAAGCTCTCGCGTCCGGTAGGGCCGGGTCCCCGGTTGGGGAGCGGGAAAACACTGCCTTCACATACTGAACGGTCCCGTGGTGCCACTAACTGGCGCGACGGGACCGTTCTAGGTAGCCGCCTATTTGGTTGCGATCACCCTTACCTCGATGTAACTTTAAGTAATCGATCGATTGCAATCTGTGTATCGGGCGATGTTGGCGGCGTTCTGGAGGGGCTGTGCAGGCTGAGGACGCAGGCGTTACGGCTGAGGGGCAGTTCGACCGCGACACAACAGAACACAACCGGGCGGCGGCCGAGCGGCTGGCTCGGCAGCGGCAGCGGCAGCAGCTGGAGGCTGAGGGGCTGGAGGCACTGGGCCGGCTGGCGGGCGGGATCGCCCATGACTTCAACAACGTGCTGGCCGCCATCACGAACTACGCCGGGTTCATCGCCGATGAGTCGCACGACCGCCCAGGGGTGCGGGCCGATGCCGAGCAAATTCAGGCGGCGGCACAGCGCGCGGCCGCGCTGACCAGGCAACTACTCATCTTCACGCAGCGGGACGTGACCCAGCCAGAGGAGCTGGACCTCAACGTCATCATCGCCGAGATCCGCGACCTGCTGTCCGCCAGTGTCGGGGCGCACGTTGACCTGCGAATCGAGTCGGCGCCTGACCTTCCCGCGATCAGGGCGGATCGCGGCCAGGTCGCGCAGATACTGTTCAACCTGGCCGTCAACGCGCGCGACGCGATACCCCAGAGCGGGACGATGACGATCGGCACGAGCGTCTCAGAACTCGGCGACGACTACGGCCGCCTGCATCCGCCGGGCGTCCGCCCCGGCCGGTACGTGGAACTGACCGTGAGCGACACCGGGATTGGCATGAGCGCGGAGGTGGCGTCCCGCATCTTTGAGCCTCTCTTCACCACCAAGCCGGCCGGCAAAGGTACCGGCCTGGGGCTGTCCACCGTGCAGGCCATCGTCGCCGAGGCGGGCGGCATCGCGACCGTCGAGTCCGGTGAGGGCGCCGGCACGACCTTCCGCCTCTATTTCCCGGCCATTGACGTCGCCGTGAGCGGCCCGGCCGCAGCTGGCGGCCGCCCGGGCCATGGCACCATTCTTGTCGTCGATGATGAGCCCGCCCTGCTGGAGGTCACCGGGCGGATCCTGCGCAAGGACGGCTACACCACCCTGCAGGCCAGGACCTACGAGCAAGCGCTGTCGCTGGCGTCCTCCCGTGACTTCCAGCTGCTGCTAACCGACTCCATGCTGCCCGGCATGACCGGTGCCACGCTGGCCGAGCTCATCACCGAGATAAAACCGGGAATACCCGTCCTGCACATGTCGGGCTATACCGCCGGAGTGCTTGACCACGAGCGCATCCGCGACGGGGAACTGCCGTTCATCCAGAAGCCGTTCACCGCCCCGGCACTGCTGGAAAAAGTACGCGCCGTGCTGAAGGCCCATGAAGGCTGAATGCCGAGGCGGAGATGTGGCGGCAGGACCATAACTTGTGCACCTGTCCGTAAGTCGGTCGGGTTACCCGGCGGTTACCCGGCGGAAAGCGCACTTGCGGTGGTCGGGTGGGGGCTGCTGTCGATGGCGCGGCGGACGCGGGTGAGCAGGGTGGCCTCTGTGAATGGTTTCTCGAGGAGATCGAGCTGGCCTGGGCGGGCGCCGTGGGTGTCGAGGATCGGCTGGGCGTAGCCGGACATGTACAGGACGGGCAGGGCGGGGCGGAGGGCATGGATCTGCCTGGCGACCTCGCTGCCGAGCAGCTCGGGCATGACCACGTCGGTGAGCAGCAGGTCGATGGGCTGCCCGGTCTCCCCTGCGATGCCGGGCGCCTGCGCCGCGGTGGCGGCGGCGCGGACG
>JBEKEK010000081.1:0-36263 GCA_050013875.1 Trebonia sp.
GACGCCGGCGGCGCGCAGTCGATGCTGATCGTCACCGGTGCCGAGGAGGCGGCCGTGCTGCTGCTGGCGGTGCTGCTGCTCGTGCTGGTGCTGCTGGGGGTGCTGCTCGTGCTGCTGCTGGTGCAGGCGGCGGCGGTGAGGACAATGCCCGCCACGCTGGCGACCGCGACTATCGGGCGATAGCGCAGGCGGTAGCGCTGTCTGCTCTTCATCGCTCCATCCCTTCCTTGGGCTGAACGTCTGCGATGGGTGACCGCGCCGCTGCGATATGCGGCCTCGGCGCCGTCTTCATTAGGAGCAAGATACGTTTCCGGACATCTGCTTGCAAGATGTCGATGATCTAATGAAAAGACACAACTTTATTACGGTGGTGACATGCGGAAACTGTGGAGAAAATCGACTGCAACTTACTGAAAGATGCCGTATCTTTGCTTGCATGACGCGAACTCCCGCCCGGCGGCTCTCCGACGTGGCCAAGAAGGTCGGGGTCAGTGAGGCGACCGTGAGCCGCGTGCTCAACGGCAAGGCAGGCGTGTCCGATGGCACCAGGGACGCGGTACTCACCGCCCTTGACGTGCTCGGGTACGAACGCCCGAGCAAGCTGCGCGGGCAGCGTGCCCGGCTCGTCGGCCTCGTGCTGCCCGAACTGCAGAACCCCATCTTTCCCGCGCTGGCCGAGGTGATCGGCGGGGCGCTGGCCCAGCGCGGCTTCACCCCGGTGCTCTGCACGCGTACCGCGGGGGGCCTCTCCGAGGCCGACTACGTGGACATGCTGCTCGACCAGCACGCCTCTGGCGTGGTGTTCGCCGGCGGCCACTTCGCCGAGGTCGCCGCGCCGCACGACCACTACCGGCTGCTGCGCACCAGGGGCGTGCCGGTCGTGCTGATCAACGCCGCGATCGACAGCCTCGAGTTCCCCTGCGTGGCCACCGACGACTTCGCCGCGGCGGGCCAGGCGTTCAACCACTTGGCCGCGCTCGGCCATGAGCGCATCGGCCTGCTGCTCGGCCCCGAGGATCACATGCCGTCGCGGCGCAAGCTGGCCGGGTTCGAAGAGCACGCCAGGCGTGCGGGCGTCACCGACGCCCCGGTCGAGCACGCACTGTTCTCGCTGGAGGGCGGGCAGGCGGCGACCAGCCGGATGCTGCGCGACGGCGTCACCGGCGTCATCTGCGGCAGCGACGTGCTGGCGCTCGGCGCCATCCGGGCGGTGCGCCGCGCGGGCCTGACCGTGCCGGGAGACGTCTCCGTGGTCGGCTACGACGACTCTGCCTGGCTGAACTGCACCGATCCGCCACTCACGACGGTCAGGCAGCCCATCGAGTCGATGGGCAAGTCCGCCGTCGCCCTCCTCGTCGGCCAGATGGAGACCACCGTCGGACAGGCCGAGGAACTCCTCTTCGAACCCGAACTGGTCGTCCGCGGCTCAACTGGCCCCGCCCCAGTCCGGGTCTGATGGCCTGAGGGGGTCGTGTTCGCGCGCGGCCCTGTCACCTACGCCAACGACAGGGCTGAACCCTGTCACCTACGCCAACGACATCGCCTATTGGTGTCGTTGGCGTAGCCGACAGGTTCGAGCGGGTCGTTGGCGTAGCCGGCAGGTTCGAGTGGGTCGTTGGCGTAGCCGGCAGGTTCGAGCGGGTCGTTGGCGTAGCCGGCAGGTCTGGAGCATGTCACCTACGCCAACGACATCGCCTATTGGTGTCGTTGGCGTAGCCGACAGGTTTGAGTGGGTCGTTGGCGTAGCCGGCAGGTCTCGAAACGGTCAGCTAGCGGGGCCAAACGCGATCCTCGCGAGGACGATCGTGGTGTCGTCCTCGCGGTTCTCCCCGGGTGCGGTTGCCAGTTCCTCGCAGGTGGAGTCGAGATCCCGGTGCGGCTTGGCCAGGGCGGAGCGCAGCGCCATGATGCCGCGGTCAAAGGAACGGGTGCGGGTTTCCACCAGACCGTCGCTGTACAGCGCGAGGATGGTTCCCGGCCGGAGCCTGATGCGGGCCTCGCCGTAACTGGCTGGTGCTACCCCGAGGGACTGGCCGGCGGGTAGGTCGAGGACCCGGGTGGAGCCGTCGGGCAGGGCCAGGATGGGGGGCAGATGGCCGGCGGCCGTGATCGCACATGACTGGCTGGCGGGGTCGATGACGGCGTACGCGCAGGTGACGAGGGTGTCCTGGGGCAACGCGAGGGCCGTCCGGTTGAGCTGCCGCACGACCTCCGCTGGCGGCAGGTCCAGGTCCGCCAGCGCGTAGGCGGCGGCGCTGAGCCGGGTCATGACGGTGGCGGCCAGCGGGCCGTGGCCCATCACGTCGCCGACGATCAGGCCGGTCCTTTCCCCCGGCAGCGGGACGATGTCATACCAGTCACCGCCGGCGTCGCAGCCCGTGGCGGGCAGGCACCGGCCGGCGATCTCGAGCAGCCCATGCACCACCCGGGTAACGGCAGGCCGGGGCGGCTGCAGTGCCTCGGTGACCGACCGGTGCCGCATCAGCGCCAGCGAGTCGGCAATGGCGGCGGCGGCGCGGCCGGCCAGGTCAGCGGCGGCCTGCATCTCGTCGTCGCGGAACGGCGGGGCGCTTGGTTCGCGGGCCAGCACCAGTATGCCGACCGTAGTGCCACGGGTGATCATCGGCGTGGCCAGGAACGATGTAAAGCAGCCGAGCGTCGTCCTTGCTTCCTCGGACATTCGCTGAACCGCCGCGCGTGCGGGCCGGGCGAAGATGACCGGTGCGCCGTCGCGCAGGCAGCGCGCGAAGGAGGAGTCCGCCGCGAGCGCAACCACCTCACCTGACGGGAAGGCGGCACCGAAGGCGGGCTGGTCGACGGTCGCCGACCTGTTCGCAAGCCTGCGTACCACCAGCCCGTGCTGTCCGGCACCGGTCACCGGGCGGACAGCGGCTCCGTCGCTGAGCAACTGCTCAAGGGCGTACACGCCGGCCGCGTCGGCGAAACCGGGAACCACGGCGTCCAGGATTTGCGATGCCATGCGGGCAGGATCGGGAGTGGCGTCCGGCGGCCTCAGCCGCGGGGGCAACGGGTATTCCGTATCGCCGCCGTCAGGGGCGGCCCTCATGCCCGGTTTGCTGCTCACCTGGTAGCCCGGCTCCGATCGCGCGGCCTGAGACCCGGCGAGTTGACGGTAAAGCGGACAGACCGGGCGGACTTACTTTACGGCGCTATCGGCCCGGGGTCCACTGACAAGGCACGTCCGCAAGGCCGTGTCGAATTCAACTTGCGGCAACGGTCTGATACCCGACAGTGCCGATGATCATTATGGCATGGCGGGCGGCGGCCTCCACTAGGCTGAATCGAGCGTGCGTTACTGCGACGGCGGGACGGGAACACGATGACAATGCAGCCGGGCTGGGTGCCGCCGGGTGTCGATACTGGTAAGGCCAACATCGCCCGGGTCTACGACTGGTGGCTGGGCGGTGACCACAATTTCCGGGCCGACCAGGACGCCGCCCGCGCGATGATCGCGGTTGAGCCGAACGCCAGGGCCATCGCCCGCGCGAACCGCGCCTTCCTGGGCCGCGCCGTGCGGTTCCTGGCGGCTGAGGCGGGCATTCGCCAGTTCCTCGATATCGGTTCCGGCATCCCCACCCAGAACAACGTCCACCAGGTTGCCCAGGATGCGGCTCCCGGTACCCGCGTGCTCTACGCCGACGCGGACGACGTCGTAGTCGCCCACAGCAAGCTCATCCTGGACGGCAACCCCGACGCGGCCGTCATCCAGGCCGACGTGCGCGACCCGGCCAGCATCCTGGCCGACCCGGAAACGCAGCTCCTCATCGATTTCACGCAGCCCGTTGCCGTCCTTTTGGTGGCAGTGCTGCACTTCATCGCCGATGCCGATAACCCGGAGCAGCTCGTCGCCACCCTGCGCGACGCGCTACCTCCCGGCAGCTACCTCGTCGTCTCCCACGCCTGCAGCGACCGCAGGCCCGACGTGCTGTCGACGTTCGAAGCGGTGTACAAGAGCAAGGTAGCCTCCCAGGGCCGGGCCCGCAGCAGCGCGGAGATCGCCCGGTTCTTTGACGGCTTCACCCTCGTCGACCCTGGGCTGGTATGGCTTCCCCAGTGGCGTCCCGATCGCCCGCAGGACGTCCCCGACGACCCCGAGAAGTACTGGTTCCTGGCCGGCGTCGGTCAGCTAGCCTCAGCATAGATCCCGCCTTTAGTCCTTTCGCCAGGAGACCTCGAGGCATCCGGCACCGCTGTCGTCCATGTCAATGCTGGCATGCCAGTGCGCCGATGGCGGAACGCTCTGCCCCGCCAGGGCCGTGTCCGGGACACGCCCCGGAGGCTGGCTGAAGGCCAGGTAGAGCGTCACGTCCTCGGCGGATGCCAGCACCGTGAGCGTGACCGGTTGCGGGGGGAGCGTCCCGAGAATGCCGTCGATCGCCGCCAGCGCGGCGGCGGACACCTCGGGTCCGGGCATGCCGTGATCGCCGATCGTCTGAATGTCCACCAGGAGACCGCGAGCGCTGGCGGTGCGCAGCGAGGGTTCAAGCTCCGCCACCAGCCGCTGCTCCGTGCCGCGGAGTCCGTCCGCGAGGGACCGCCGGAAAGTGGTGGCGAGCCGTGCGCACTGATCCCGCACCGCGACGTCGGATGGATCGAGAGTTCCCGCGGCGATCGCGTGCAGCAGGGGAAGGGCCTCCGCTTCCAGTACCGCGAGCCTGACGCGGCGGTCCTCGCGTATCGCCGCCACCGCATCGGCTTTCGCCGCGGACTGGCTGGCCAGCCCCGCGCGGCGAACGGCGATGCGCGACTGTTCACGCAGCGTCGGCCGGATGGCGGCGAAGATGAGCCCGATCACCGCGAGCGTGTGCGCGCTGGCCGTGAGCTTGGACAGGCCCAGCGTGGGCGTCCCGAACAGGTTCGCCGAGAAGGCGAGATGGGCGGCGAAGGCCAGCAGGGCTCCGCACGCCCACTCCCAGCCGGGGCGGCTGACCGCCACCAGTGCGATCAGCCAGCTCGAGCCGTAGATGGACCAGTCCACCGAGCCTGCCGAGCCGGGCATGCGGCCCGCCCAGCCGTCGAGCGCGATCGCCACCACGGCCAATGCCATCGCGCAGGCAGCTGCCCGGCCGGTGAGGTCGCCCGCGCGGGTCCGCGGGATCAGCCAGAGCGCCGCCGCCGTGAGAGCGGCCCACACCACCACCGGGACGAGCGGCTCACGGTACTCGTGAAAATAGCCGAGTATCTGGATCAGAAAGGCCAGTTGCCAGAGCGCCGCCACCACGCCGAGCACGCGCGGCAGCTCCGACTCGTAGGCGCCGTGCACCAGCCGGCCCTGGCTCGCCACCGAGTGCGGCCCCTCGCTGCCCGCGGCGATGGCCCGGGCGGCTCGCAAACCGTTCTCCCACCGCAGCTCCACGACGGTTCCCTGACCGGGCGCGGACTGGATCGACGCGTGCCCGCCCTGGTCGGTCACGCGCTCGATAATGGAGTGCCGCACACCGAGCCCGGCCGGGCTGACCATGAGGCGCTCGAAGCCGACGCCCGCGTCCCGCACGACGACCAGGAACTCGCCGTCGGCCGCCAGGCTCAGCTCGACCCACGCCTCGCCGGTCCCCGCATGCTCCATGACATTCGTCAACGCCTCGCGCACCGCGTAACGCGTGGCACGGACCGCCTGCGGGTGCATGACGGGCTCGACGGCGGTGGCCGGCAGTCCCTGCACGTGCACGATCAGACCGCGGGTACGCATCTCAGCGGCGACCTCCGCGATCGCGTGACACGGCCCGCTTCCGGAGAGATCATCGGCGTCAGGATCACCGAGCATCCGCTCGATCAGCGCGATGTCGTCCTGGCAGCGGCGCATCAGGGTGCCGCGCCCGCTAGCCAGCCGCACCAGGGCGATCAGTGTATTGAGCACGGTGTCGTGGAGCATCCGCTCATGCTCACGATGTTCGGTCAGCCGGGTCAGCAGGACGTATTGCTCGCGGTAGTCCAGGTCGGCGAGCGCCAGAGCCGCGTCCGCCGCCAGCGCACGGCGGTAGAGCAGGCGGCGCCCCGCCCACGCCGCCACCGCGATGACGACAATCATCACCGAGCCGATGGCCGGCCCGGTGACATAGGTGCCTGAGTGCGGGGATAGCACCGCGCCGGCCCAGTACGCCGCCCCGGTCCCGAGCGCCAGCGTCGCCAGCAGCGGGGCTGGGGTGAACCAGGCGGGGGTGACGACCTGCCCGATGATCGAGAGAGCCAGCCAGTTGAAAGTGTCACCGCTGAGCACCGGCGGCACGTACCACCGCGCGCACAGCGCAAGCGCCATATAGACCATGGAATCGGTGACGGCGAGCCGTACTGAGGGCCAGTGCCGCGATATGTAGGCGACGGCCACCCCTCCCCAGGCCATCGCGATGACCGGGCCCGCCAGGCGCGCTGGCACGGCACCGTAGAACGAGTGCCAGATGATCACCTGGGCAGCCGTGCACGCGATGCCGGCACAGCGAATGATCGACACTGTCCTGGTAGCCGCGATCCGCAAGGTGGCGATCGCGGGACCGGTAGAGCCGCTGGCGGCTTGCGACGGGCGCGGAGCAGCTCCTACCGGCCACCGCCTTGGCTGCATAAGCCGATATAATAGGACTTAGGTATCCGGGTGCTCCAGAGTCGGCGTTGCCGGCGTCCGCCGGGCTGGCCGTCACCCCGTCCGGGCGAGGGCCCCGGCCCCGGCCCGCGCAACCGCCAGGTGCAAGGCCGGCGCGTCGGTGCCGGCCTGATCGACGGCACGCGCGGCTCGCTCGCCGATGGTGCGGACGCCCAGGGCGTTGCGGTCGGCCTCAGGCAGCCAGTCGATGGCCAGCCGCCGGGAGAAATAATCGACCGCCGAACGAACTCGTGGAATCTCCGGATCGTCAGTGCTCCCGCCCGGAGCGAAGCACAGCCCCAGGCCCGGGCGCAGCAGGTCGGCGAGCGGGACGCCGTGCTGCAGGCCGGCCGAGATCGCGGTGGCGTAGGCGTCCATCAGCCCGGCAATGCCGCTGCCGTACTTGCCGCAGCCGATGCGCACCTCGCAGAGGGTCGCGTCGGCCCGTTTGGTGACGGTCAGGCTGAACCGTTCCCCGCCGATAGTGGCCGATGTGGTGTGCCCGCGCCGTCGGCCTGACATGCTCCCCTGGCCCGAATCCTGCATGCTTCACTCCATCGTTAACCAGTACGAAATCAGTCATCTTGCACTAGTGATCCGATTGATTCTCCTTGACGCTACCATATATATGAGCGATAGAAGTGAAAGAATTGAACCACTGCACGAATACGTGGTCGAGCCAGCTACCCACGGTGCAACGGGCAACGGGCAACGGGCCAACGGGACGGCGGTCAGTGCCAGGCGGGGCCCTCGGTGAGCGGGTGGGCGCGGAGGTAGTCCTCGTCGACGTCCACGCCGAGGCCCGGGCCCTCCAGGGGGAGCACCGTGCCATCGGGGCTGAGTGCGTACGAGGGGGAACAGGCGGTGGTCCGGAACGGGTTGTCGGCGGAGCCGTCGGCCTCGAAGTACCACGCGTTCTCGATGCTGGCCAGGTAGTGCACGCTGGCGGCGAAGTTCAGCCCGGTGTGGCAGCCATGCGTGCAGACCGGCAGGCCGGCCGCCGAGGCCAGGGCCGCGATCCGCAGCGCCTCGGTCACGCCGCCGCAGCGGGACAGGTCTGGCTGCACGACGGAGGCGGTGCCGGCGTCGATGAGCCGCTGGAACTCATACCGCGTGTAGAGGTTCTCGCCCGCCGCCAGCGGCAGCACCAGGCCCGCCAGCACCGCCGCGGCCCGCCAGGACCGGTCCTGGTACGGCGGGAACGGCTCCTCGAGCCAGCCCGCCCCCGCCTCCGCCAGCACCGGGAGCATGGCGCGGACATCATCGACGGAGTACCGGCAGTTGGCGTCGGCCAGCAGCGCCACGTCAGGGCCGAGCGCGGAACGCAGCGCACCGGCCCGTTCCATGTCTCGGTTGAGGGTGTCGCCGAGCCGCAGCTTGACGGCCCGGTAGCCCGCGGCCACCTGGCCCATTGCCTCCTCCGCCACCGCGGCGGGCGCGGCATAGCCGAGCGCGAAGCCGCCCGCGTAGGCGGGCAGCGGACGCGACGCCCCGCCCAGCAGCCGGTAGAGCGGCTGGCCGAGCGCCTTGCCCTTGACGTCCCAGAGCGCCAGGTCGACGCCGCTCATCGCGCACACGCAGGCACCGCAGGTGCCGTGATTGGCGAGCACGCGGCGCTCGAAGACGTCCCACACGGCGGTCGGCGCGGCCGCGTCAAGGCCGGTGAACAGGTCGCGCAGCGTGGTGTTGACCGTCGCCGCGATGGCCAGCGGCGCGCGGCCGTTGTAGGACTCGCCGTAACCGGCCAGGCCGTCGGTGGTGGTGACCTTCACCACCACCGTGTCTCGCTTGCTGACAGAGCCAAGGCCCTGGGTGACCGGCTGCCTCAGCGGCACCGAGCAGGGCAGCGCCTCGATGGACGCGATGGTCAGATCCTTCATCGGCCGAGCCCACGTCCTGCGCGCATCGCTTGCCCCATCCCCAGCCGGCTCGTCTCGTTCTCATCCGAGACTGGTTCTCATCCGAGACTGGCAAACCGCGGCACGCCCGGGCAATGTGCCCCGCTCATGATCGCGGGCCGCCCGCGGCGAACCTCGCCACAAACGGCCCGCGGACGGCAACGGTCAGTTGAGCCCGGCCGACTGGCTTACCCGGCGACGCCAGCCGGGGTGCCCACGGTCAGCGGGTGGCCGATCGACTCGCCGCTGGCGATGTCGAAGAAGTGCAGGCGGCTGGTGTCGACGGCCAGCTCGAGCTGCTGCCCGGAGCGGACGGCGGAGCGGGCGGAGACCCGGGCGGTCCACAGTGACTTGCCGCCGGCCAGGGCGGTGACGGTCTCATCCTCCTCCGAGGAGCCGTCGGACAAGCCGGAGATCGAGGCGTGCTCGACCGGCGGCGCGTCGATCGTGAAGATCGCGTGGATCTCGGTGCCGAGCTCCTCGGTGACGCCGACCGTGACCGGGAACCGCGCCCAGGAGGCGTCGGCGTACGCGCCGTCCTCGAAGTCGGACGGCCGGATGCCCAGGATGATCTTCTTCCCGAGGTAGCCGTCGAGGCCGGGCTTGGCCTCGAAGACGGAGGCGGGCACCGGCAGCTTGTAGCCGGCGAAGGTCACTGTCGGCCCGGCGTCGGCGTCGCGCTCGAGCGACGCCTGCGCGAAGTTCATCGCGGGGGAGCCGATGAAGCCGGCCACGAACAGGTTCACCGGCGACTCGAACAGCCGTTGCGGGCTGTCGACCTGCTGGATCCGGCCGTCCCGCATGACGCAGACGCGGTCGCCGAGGGTCATCGCCTCGACCTGGTCGTGGGTCACGTACACGGTGGTGATGCCCAGCCGCTCGTGCAGCTGGTTCAGCGCCGCCCGCATGGACACCCGCAGCTTGGCGTCGAGGTTGGACAGCGGCTCGTCCATCAGGAACGCCTGCGGCTCGCGGACGATCGCGCGGCCCATCGCGACCCGCTGGCGCTGGCCGCCGGAGAGGGCGGCGGGCTTGCGGTTCAGATAGGGCTCGAGGCCGAGCAGCGCGGCGGCCTCGCCGACCCGCCGCTTGATCTCCGCCTTGGGCGTGTGCCGCAGCTTCAGGCCGAAGGCCAGGTTGGCCTCGACCGTCATGTGCGGGTACAGAGCGTAGTTCTGGAAGACCATCGCGATGTCGCGGTCCTTCGGCGGCAGGTCGTTGACGACCTGCGAGCCGATCGAGATGTTGCCCGCGGTGATCTCCTCAAGGCCGGCGATGGAACGCAGCGCCGTCGACTTCCCGCATCCGGAAGGACCGACAAGCACCATGAACTCGCCCTCCTTCACTTCAAGGTTCAGGTCGTCGAGGGCCTTGACGCCACCCGAGTAGACCTTCTCCACGTGTTCAAGGACGATCTGTGCCATCTGTGAAACTCCCTTGTCGGCCGTGCCTTAATGATGTCGGTCCACAGCGGCCACGGCAATATTGCTCTGACAAATGTTGATGATCAGTGACGAGAGATGATAGGTCACGTTGCGTGCCCTGAAAAGACCGGGGTGAGCAGTACCCGGTCGGCGCCAACTGCCCGCACCGGTCCGGTCAGGGTGAACGAGCCGGACAGCGGCAGGGCGTCCGACGCGCCGCCGACGGCGGCCGAGACGGCACCCGGTTCGACCATCCGCGTCCCGTCCCGGCCGGTGAAGGCGGTCCGGTCGGCGTGCAGGCGGAACGTCACCCGCGCGCCCTCACCCGGCGCCAGCGTCACCCGGGTGAACCCGGCGAGCCAGCGGACCGGCCGCACCACCGAGGCCACCGGGTCGGTCAGGTACAGCTGCACGACCTCGGCCCCCGCCACGGAACCGGTGTTGCGCACCGTGCAGGAGATGTCAACTTCGCCGTTGGTCGGCAGGTGGTCGGCCGACAGTTCCAGGTCCGAGTAGCCGAACCTGGTGTAGGAGAGCCCGTGCCCGAAGGCGAACAGCGGGGTCGGGTCGATCGAGCTGGCCGCGTGCCGCGCGGCGTTGGGTGACCGCAGGTAGGTACCGGGCTGGGCGCCCGGCTGCCGGGGGATCTCCACCGGCAGCTTGCCGCTCGGCGTGACCCGCCCGGTCAGCACCCCCGCGATCGCCCGGCCCCCCTCCTCGCCGGGGAAGAACGCCTGCACCACGGCGGCCACCCGGCCCGCCACGCTGCCAAGCGCGTACGGCCGCCCGGTGACGAGCACCGCCACCACCGGGGTGCCGGTGCCGGCCAGCGCGAGCAGCAGTTCCCGCTGCACGCCGGGGAGCTCGAGGTCGGCCGCATCGCACCCCTCGCCGCTGGTCCCGTGGCCGAACAGGCCGGCCTCGTCACCCACCACGGCGACAATCAATTCGGCTGAACGGCCGGTGGTTACTGCCTCAGCGAAGCCGCTTGTGTCAGCGGTGGCGACGTCGCAGCCGCGGGCATAGCTGACATCGGCACCCTCCTCGCGGAGCGCGGCGAGCACGGTGGCGACCTCGACGCCCGCCGGGCCGCCGCCGCCGCCGTCGAACCACGCGTGCCGCCCGAGGTGCCTGGGCATGGTGTAGCAGCCGAAGAACGCGAGCGGGTCGTCGGCTAGCGGCCCGATGACGGCGACCTTGGCCGCCTTCGCCAGCGGCAGCACCTGCTGGTCGTTGGCGAGCAGCACGACCGACTCCTCGGCCAGCCGCCGGGCGATGTCGCGCTGCGCGGGCGGGTCCAGGTCCAGGTCCAGGTCCCCGGCCGGCCTGCCGCCGGCCGGGAGCGGAGACCAGCCGGGGTCGAGCAGGCCGAGGTCGAGCTTCTGCCCAAGCACCCGGGCGGCCGCCCGGTCGATCAGCTCCTCGGGAACCTCGCCCGCGCTGGCCGCCGCGAGCAGCGGCTCGCCGAAGCAGCGCGTGCTCGGCAGTTCCACGTCGAGCCCGGCCGCGAGCGCCAGCGCCGCCGCGCCGGCCAGGTCGGCGGCGATCCGGTGCTGCAGCTGGATGAAGGAGACCGCGAAGTAGTCGGAGACGACCAGGCCGTCGAAGCCGAGCTCGTCGCGGAGCAGGTGAGTGAGCAGGCCTGGGTCGGCGCTCGCGGGCACGCCGTCAATGTCGATGTAGGTCGGCATCACCGACCGGGCGCCGCCGATCCTGATGGCCATCTCGAACGGGGGGAGGATGACGTCGGCCAGCTCGCGGGGCCCCATCGAGACCGGCGCGTGGTTGCGGGCGGCCCGCGACGCTGAGTACCCCGCGAAGTGCTTGAGCGTCGCCTGCACCCCGGCCGACTGCAGCCCCTGCACGTAGGCGGTGCCGACGGTCCCGACCAGGTACGGGTCCTCGCCGATGGTCTCCTCGGTCCGGCCCCAGCGGTAGTCGCGGGTCACGTCGAGGACGGGTGCGAGCCCCTGGTGCACGCCAACCGCGTGCATGGTCGCGCCGCACGCCGCCGCCATCTCGCCGACCAGCGCCGGGTCGAAGGACGCGCCCCAGGCCAGGGGCGTCGGGAAGATGGTGGCACCCCAGGCGGCGAACCCGGTCAGGCACTCCTCGTGCGCCACCGCCGGGATGCCGAACCGGCTGCTGGCCGCGATCCGCGCCTGCAGCGCGGACAGCGCCCGCACCCCCGCGGCGGCCGACACCGGCCGGGTGCCGAACACCCGGGTGAGCTGGCCGAGCCCGTTCTTGATCAGCTCGTCAAGCGGCGGCTGTTCCTCGCTGAACTGATCCTGCATGGGCGCGACGCCGTCCCCGTCCATCGATGCGCCCTGCCAGCTGCTGCCAAGCTGGGCGACCTTCTCCGCCAGCGTCATCCGGCGCAGCAGGTCCGCGACCCGCTCGGCGGCCGGCCGGGCCGGGTCGCGCCAGGTCTCGGTGCCGCTGGCGGCCGGCTGGGCGGCGAGGGCGCCGTCGTCGCGGTCCGATCGCGGCCGGAAGGGTACTTCGGTTTTGTCCACTGGACGTGTCACTGGTGGTTACTCCCTCGGGGGTGCGGAGTCGGTCGCGGGAGCGGCGGTCGACTCTCGCACGATGAGTTCGGTGGTGAGCTCCATCCGGCTAGAGCGCAGCGGCAGGCCGTCGATCAGCTCGCCCAGCATCCGCGCGGCGGCGTTGCCCATCTCGGCCAGTGGCTGCCGCACGGTGGTCATGGGCGGCGAGGCCCAGCGGGCGACGGGCAGCTCGTCGAAGCCCACCACGGACAGGTCCTCGGGGATGCGGAGCCCGCGCCTGCGGGCGGCCTCGTAGACGCCGAAGGCCTGCTGGTCGCTTCCCGCGAAGATCGCCGTCGGCCGGTCCGGCAGGTCGAGCAGCTCGACCGCGCAGGTGAATCCGCCCTCGTGGTGGAAGTCGCCGTACCGGACAAGCGCCGGGTCGAAGGCGACGCCGGCCCGCTCCAGGCCCGACCGGTAGCCGTCGAGCCTGGCCAGGCTGCACAGGTAGTCCGAGGGCCCGGTGATCGCGGCAATCCGGCGGTGGCCGAGGGAGAGCAGGTGCTCGGTGGCGGCGAGGCCGCCCGCCCAGTTGGTCGCCCCGACCGACGGGATGTCCGCGGGCGGCGTGTTGGCCGGGTCGATGACGACGAGCGGTATGCCGGCCCCGCGGAGCTGCCCGACCTGGGCCTCGGTCACCTTGGTGATCACCAGGATCACCCCGTCGCTGTGGTGGCTGGCGATCGTCGAGGTCCAGCTGGCCGGCCGGGTGTCGCCGTGCCGCACCGAGGAGACCGCGATCGCGGTCCCCTGCTCCGCGCCCCACTCCTCGACGCCGCGCAGGATCTCCACCGCCCACGGGCTGTCAAGGCCGTTGAACACCAGGTCGATGAGGCCGGAACGCCGGCTCAGGCGGGGCCCGCTGCGCGGGTACTGGTGCCGGTCGAGAAGCTGTTCCACCCGGGCTCTGGTGGTCGCGGAGACGTCGGGGCGTCCATTTACCACCTTCGATACGGTGGGCAGGGAAACGCCTGCCTCGGCTGCGATGGCGGCGAGCGTGGTCTTCCGCACGGCCTCACCTTTCGGGTTAATCTGCGACTTGTTATCGAAACATTTCGGCCGCACGATTTCGCTGAGCCGGGCTGTTCTCGCAGCATCGTACGGCAATCCTCAACTTATGAAAATGTCGGTAACACCATGGAAACGAGGGGTTGACCCCGGGTTCGGGCGTCTTTACGATGACGGCACGCCGAAAGTATTCCGAAAACTTTCGAAATAGTCTTTGCGCCAATCCCCCTGTCAGGAGACCACATGCGTAGCAGCCGGGCACTTGCCGCCGTCGCGCTCGCGGTGACGACGGCAACCGCAGCCGCCGCGTGCAGTAGCGGCAGTTCCCCCAGCAGTCCAAGCACCGCCACCGGGGCCAGCAGTTCCACCAGCTCCAGCAGTGCAAGCACCGCCGCCAAGGTCACCTTGACCTGGTGGAACAACGCCACCAACCAGCCGTTGCTTGGCATCTACGAGAAGGCCATCAAGGGCTTCGAGGCACAGAACCCGAACATCACGATCACGAACGTGCCCGTCCAGAACGAGCTCCTGCAGGACACCAAGATCCCGCTCGCTCTCGAGGGCAACAACCCGCCCAACATCTATCAGCAGTGGGGTGGCGGCGTCCTCGGCCAGCAGGTCACCTCGGGCAAGGTCGACAACATCACCGCCGATGTCTCTAGCTGGATCAGCGGCATCTCCGGCGCCTCCGGCTGGCAGGCGAACGGCCAGCAGTACGGCGTGCCGGTCGACCTGCACGTGGTTGGCTTCTGGTACCGCAAGGACATCTTCTCCAGGGTCGGCATCACCGTGCCCGCCACCCTCGCCCAGCTCGAGTCCGACGACACCAAGCTCCGCGCGGCCGGCTACGCGCCGATCTCGGTCGGCAGCAAGGACCGCTGGCCGGACGCGTTCTGGTGGGAGTACTTCGCGCTGCGCGACTGCCCGCAGGCGACCGTCAACTCGGCCATCGCGACCAAGAGCTTCAGCGCCTCCTGCTTCGGCACCGCCAGCACCAACCTGGCGGCGTTCCTGAAGACCAACCCATTCCAGACCGGCTTCCTCGGCACCTCCTCCCAGCAGGGCGCGGGCAGCTCGGCCGGCCTGGTCGCGTCGGGCAAGGCCGCGATGGAGCTGCAGGGCGACTGGGACCCGTCGGTCATGCAGGGCGTCTCCACCAACAAGAGCCTGAGCAGCGAGCTCGGCTGGTTCCCCTTCCCGCAGACCCCGGGCTCGGCCGGCTCGCAGACCGCGGTCCTCGGCGGCGGTGACGGCTTCTCCTGCACCGGCACCCCGGCCCAAGCCCAGGCCTGCGCCGAGTTCCTGCACTACCTCGACTCCCCGTCGGTCCAGGCCCAGATCGTCGGCCCGGGTCAGACCGGCGAGCCGGTGCTCACGTCCGAGTCCAGCGCCATCACGCTCCCCGCGACCCAGACCGCGGCGGCCTACTTCAAGACCGCCTCGTACCAGGAGCTCTACTTCGACACGGCGCTGCCGACCAAGCCGGGCCAGAACCTCGACACCGCGATCGCGAACTACTTCTCCAGCCCGAGCTCGAGCACGGCGTCCGCGATCGCCAACTCGCCTCAGACCCCCTGATCGCATGAATCGAAGCACGGCGATTGAAGCCGGGCTCGGCCCAGCCGCGGCGGGTAACCCCGCCGCGGCTGGGCCGCTTCGCGCCCCCTGGTGGCGCGGCCCGAAGCTGCGCAAGAAAACAGAGCTCACGATCCTGCTGGCACCCGGCCTGATCCTGTTCGTGGGCTTCGTCCTCGTCCCCATCGTCATCGCGGCCTACTATAGTTTCTTCAACTGGTCGGGCTACGGGCCGCTGAATGACTCCATCGGGTTCAAGAACTACAGCTACGCGTTCAAGGACCCCGCCTTCATCCAGGCGATCGAGCACACGCTGGACCTGACCGTGGCGTCGGTGGTCATCCAGGGGCCGCTGTCCATCGGACTCGCCCTGCTGCTGAACCGCAAGTTCTTCGGCCGCGCGTTCCTGCGCACGGTGATCTTCGCGCCCTACGTGCTGCCGCCGGCGGTCACCGGGGTCATGTGGTCGCTGATCCTGCAGCCGAGCGGCTTCGCCGACCAGGTGTTCAAGGCGTTCGGGCTTGGCGGCCTTGTCCAGCTCTGGCTGGCCAACGTGCACATCGTGCTGTTGACCGTCTTCGTGGTGCTGACCTGGCAGTACATCGGCTTCGGTATCGTGCTGCTGCTGGCCGGACTGCAGAACGTCCCGAACGAGCTGAAGCAGGCCGCCGCCATCGACGGCGCCAGCCCGTGGCAGGTCACCCGGCGCATCACACTGCCGCTGCTGGCCCCGACCATCCGGATCTGGGGCTTCATCACGGTGATCGGCTCGCTGCAGATCTTCGACGTCGTCTGGATCCTGACCCAGGGCGGCCCGGCCAACGCGTCCGGCACGATCACCACCTACATGGTCCTCCAGGGGGTGGACAGCACGGACTTCGGCTTCGCCTCGGCGATCGCGGTGATCCTGTTCGCCTTCTGCTTCGTGTTCGCGCTCATTTACCAGCGGTTCGCGCTGCGCCGCGACACGCGGGGCGCGCTGACCAGGGCGGTGGGGTAACTCGTGGCGGCAATCGCGCAAAGTTCCGCCCCCGGCTCGGCTCCCGGCCACCAGGGCCGCGCGCGGCGCGGCTCTCCAGCGTCGCGCCGGCGGACGGTCATACCGGCCACCTACCTGGTGGCCATCGTGGCCATCGGGATCACGCTGGTCCCGCTGCTGTTCGTGGTGGTGGACGGCTTCCGCACCAACGGCGACATCAACAACTCGCCGGCCGGCTGGCCGCACCCGTGGGTGGCGGGGAACTACACCTCCATCCTCACGTCGGCGCCGTTCTGGGAGTTCCTTGGCAACAGCGCGCTGATCGCGACCGTCGCGACCATCACGACCCTGGTGCTCGGGTCGATGGCCGCGCTGGCGCTGTCCCAGTACGAGTTCAAGGGGCGGGAGTTCTTCTACACCGTGTTCGTGTCGGGCCTGCTGTTCCCGATCGGCGTGGGGGCGCTGCCGCTGTACCTGCTGCTGCAGCGGCTTGGCCTGCTTGACAACCAGTTCGGCGTGGCGATCCCGGAGGCCGCGTTCGGGCTGCCGCTCACCATGCTCATCCTGCGCCCCTTCCTGCGCGCCATCCCCGGCGAGCTGCAGGATGCCGCCCTGGTGGACGGGGCCAGCCGGTTCAGGTACTTCGCGCAGATCCTGATTCCGCTGGCCAAGCCTGCCCTGGTCACGGTCGGGCTGCTGGCGTTCGTGACCAGCTGGAACCAGTACCTGCTGCCGCTGCTGGTGCTGCAGACGTCATCGCACTTCACCCTGCCGCTTGGCACCTACACGTTCCAGACGCAGTACTCGCAGAACGACGCCGGCATCATGGCGTTCACGGCGATGGCGATGCTGCCCGCGCTTGGAGTGTTCGTGTTCGCCCAGAAGTACATCGTCGCGGGCGCGGCCGGGGCGGTGAAGGGGTAGCTGTATTGCCGGCCCCCGCGGTGGCTGAGGTTAAGGGCCTAGCCGGATCGAGGGCCATTCATTACGGTCAGAAGTACCGGAGATAGAGGGAGATCATGACTTCAGACGCGTATGTCCCAACCCGCGAAGACCGCTTCTCGTTCGGGATATGGACTGTCGGCTGGCAGGGGACTGACGTGTTCGGCGGCCCGGTGCGGCCGCCGATGGCCGCCGACCGGGCGGTACGCAAGCTGGCGGAGCTCGGCGCTTACGGCGTGAACTTCCACGACAACGACGTGTTCGACTTCGACGCCCCGCCCGCCGAGCGGGACGAGCGGATCGCCGCGTTCCGCAAGGCGCTCGACGAGACCGGGGTGGTGGTGACCACGGCCACCACCAACCTCTTCGGCCACCCGATGTTCAAGGATGGCGCGTTCACCGCCAACGAGCGCTCGGTGCGTCGTTTCGCCCTGTCCAAGGTGATGCGCAACCTGGACCTGGCCGCCGAGCTGGGCGCGAAGACCTACGTCTTCTGGGGCGGCCGCGAGGGCGCCGAGTCCGGGGCGGCCAAGGACATCAGGACCGCGCTCGACCGGTACGCCGAGGGACTGAACCTGCTCTCCGCGTACGTGCTTGAGCAGGGCTATGACCTCAGGTTCGCGATCGAGCCGAAGCCGAACGAGCCGCGCGGCGACATCCTGCTGCCGTCCATCGGGCACGCGCTTGCCTTTATTAATGCGCTCGAGCAGCCGGATCTCGTCGGGGTCAACCCCGAGATCGGCCACGAGGAGATGGCGGGGCTTAACTACGCGCACGGCATCGCCCAGGCGATGTGGCACGGCAAGCTCTACCACATCGACCTCAACGGCCAGAACGGCCCGCGCTACGACCAGGACCTGCGCTTCGGCGCGGGTAACGCGCGCGGCGCCTTCTGGGTGGTGGACACGCTGCTGGCCGGCGGCTACGAAGGCCCGGTGCATTTCGACTTCAAGCCGCCGCGGACCGAGGACGACGAGGGCGTGTGGGCGTCGGCCGCCGCCTGCATGCGGAACTACCTGATCCTGCGGGAGAAGGCGCGGGCGTTCCGGGCCGACCCCGAGGTGCGGGCGGCGCTGGCGGCGGCGCGGGCGCCCGAGCTCGCCGAGCCGACCCTCGCCCCCGGCGAGACCTGGCGCGACGTCCGCGACGTGGTGGTCGACTGCGCCGCCCTCGGTGCCCGCGGCATGCACTACGAGCACCTGGACCAGCTGGCCATGGAGCACCTTTACGGCGTCCGCTGACGGGGGACGCCCCCAGGGGAGATCCAGGGGATGGGGGGGCGGGAGCCCCCCATGCGAGGGGGCGTTCCCCGGGGGAGATCCAGGGGGGATGGGGGGCGGGAGCCCCCCATGCGAGGGGGCGTTCCCCGGGGGAGATCCAGGGGGGATGGGGGGGCGGGAGCCCCCCATGCGAGGGGACGTTCCCCGGGGGAGATACAGTGCAGCCGGCACTGCTCGCTAACCCGATCGAGGACAGGTGACTACAGCGGAGGACGCGAAGCCGCTGGCAGCCGGCCAGCCAGCGGTCTCCCGGCGTTCCTGGGCGCCCTTCATCGCCGGGCTGATGCTGGCGTACTTCGGCGCGTCGGTAGCGCTCTTCGCCCCGGTGCAGAACGTGCTGCCGAGGCTGATCGAGTCGGCCGCCGGCTCCTCGCACAAGGCCGTCTACCTCGGGCTTGTCACCGGTCTTGGCGCGGTCGCGGCGCTGATCTTCAACCCGCTGGCCGGTTACTTCTCCGACCGTTGGGTGACCGCGGACAACCGGTCGGTGATCGTGTCGATCGGCCTGGTAGCCGGGGCCGCATCGCTTGGCCTGCTCGGGCTGCAACGGTCGCTGCCCGGCATCGCGATCTGCTGGACGCTCTGCCAGGCCACGATCAACATCGCCTACTCGTCGATGGCTGCCTCGGTGATCGACCACGTGCCGCGGCATGACTGGGGGTTCGCCTGGGGCCTGATCGCCGTCTCCCAGGCGCTCGGCCTCATCCTCGGGTTCGGTGCGATCGTCCTGGTCTTCCCGTCGGTAACGGGCGGCATGACGGCGATCGCCGTCATGTACGCGATCTGCCTGGTCCCGCTGGTGGTGCTGCTGATCCGGCTGCCGAGGGTGCGGCTTGAGGGCACCGGCCGATCGGTCCGCGAGGGTCTCACGGCCCTGCTGAACGGCGGCACGGGCTACAGCGCGGTGTGGGCCGGCCAGTTCCTGATGGAACTGGCGAACTCGATCGCCCTGCTCTACCTCTACTACTACCTCCAGAACGTCATCCACTACCCGAAGCCAGGTACCGGCCAGCTCATCCTGGTCGCGGTCGCGGTCGGCGCGACGATCCTGGCCACGGTGACGATCGGCCGCCTGGCCGACCGGTCGGCTGGCTACCGTCGGTACGCCATGCTCGCCGCCACCCTGCTCGCGGCCACCGGATTCGTGCTCGCCGTCGTCAGCTCCTGGGACCCGGTAATCGTCTGCGCTTTCGCCCTCGGAGCCGGTTACGGCGCGTACCAGTCGGCCAGTTCGGCGCTGTCCCTGACCGTCCTTCCCGACGTGGCGAGCGCCGCCCGTGACCTCGGCATCATCAACATCGCCTCCTCGATTCCCCAGGTGATCGGCCCGTCCGTGGCCGCCTTGGTGATCACCACCGGGGCCGGCTACCGGGGCCTGTTCGCCTTCGCGGGCCTGCTGGCACTGGGCGCCGCCGCCGCCTTCTCCCGCGTCCCCGCTCACGCCGCCTAACGCTGTCCGCCGCCGCGCGTCGCCGCCACCCCGTCCGAGTGCGGCCATATGGGGGTGCCCCGGCGGCGTCAGGTGCTGCTTCCCTCGATGGTCGTGAACCCCTGGAAGTGGCCGTTGAGTACCTGCCCGGCCACGGCTAGCAGGTCGGCCTCGGAGAACGGCTTCTCCACGAGGGCCACGCCCGGGTCGAGCCTGCCCTGGGAGGTAAGGACAGGGCGGGCGTAGCCGGACATGAAGACCACTTCGATCTCCGGCTTGATCAGCCGCATTTTCTCCGCGACTTCCTTGCCGAGCATGTGCGGCATGACGACGTCGGTGACGAGCAGGTGAATCTCGCCAGGGTGGTCGGCGGCGATGCCAAGAGCCTCCGGGCCGTTCGCGGCGGTGATCACCTGGTAGCCGTTGCGGGTGAAGATCCGCCGGGTTACCTCGCGCAGGGCTTCCTCGTCCTCGACGACCAGGACGGTCTCTCCCTTGGGTGCCCGCTGGTAGGGCGCGGACTCGGCAACCGGGGCGGCTGCCTCGGCGGTGGCGGGCAGCGTGATGGTGAAGGTGGTGCCGGTGGCGGGCTCGGAGTAGATCCGGATGTTCCCGTCGGCCTGGGTGAGGATCCCGTAGACGGTGGCCAGGCCGAGCCCGGTTCCGCCACTGTCCGGCTTGGTGGTGAAGAACGGCTCGAACGCGTGCTGGGCGATCTCGGCGGGCATTCCGGTGCCGGTGTCGCTGACCCGCAGACGCACGTTGCGGCCCTTCCGCGCCTGGGATCCCCCGGCGATGGTGTCGGCGTCCACCGTGACATTGCTGGTGTCGATGGTCAGCGTCCCGCCGGCTGGCATGGCGTCGCGGGCGTTGACCGCGAGGTTCACCAGCACCTGCTCGAGCTGGCCCGGATCGGCCAGGACGGGCCACAGGTCGCCTGCCAGCGAGGTGACGAGCTCGACGTGCTCGCCGATGGTCCGGCGCAGTATTTCCTCCACCGCGGTGATGACGGTGTCGAGGTCGAGGACCTGCGGCCGGATCACGTCGCGGCGGGCGAAGACGAGCAGCTGGTGGGTGAGCCCGGCTGCCCGTTCGGCCGCCTTCTTGATCTGCCCGAGGTCAGCGCTCGCCGTTTCCAGGTGCGACGCGGGGTCCGGGCCCGCCACGGCGGTGGCGGCGGCGACTTCCTCGGAGACGAAGGAGACGTAGTTGAGGATCACCGCGAGGAGGTTGTTGAAGTCGTGTGCGACGCCGCCGGCGAGCTGGCCGAGGCTCTCCAGACGCTGACTCTGCGACTGCAATCGTTCCTTCCGCTCCAGCGCCTCCCGGTCCCGGCGCCGCGAGGCGTCGTCCGTCACCTCGGACTCCTCCCGGGCCTCGCGGGCCTCACGCCGCGAGGCATCGTCAGTCACCTCGGACCGCTCCAGGGCCTCCCGGCCCGCCACGGACTGCGCATTTCCTGTCGGCTTGACCATGTGGATCATCTCCAGACTTGACCGGAAGGCGCGCATCCAGCCCTGCTTCCAGCAGGCCGGCAAGGATGGGATCAGCGAGCTGCCGCACGGGCCGTCACGCTCCGTAGCGAGTTAACTACTTAGGATAACCATCCTACGCCTATGGGCAGCCCAAGCCGACCAAGTCAGGCCAGGTCATGCATGCTGCCGCGGCTCATCCTGTTGCCGGTTAGCCGACTTGCCAGGCGGCGGCGTCGTCGCGGAGGGCGGCATAACGCTCACGGACCTCGGGGGTCGCGGTGGCTTCATACGTCACTGACGCGGAGGCCGGCCAGACTGGCGGCTCGGCCGCGCCGGACAGCGCCCACGCCGCCTGCCTGGCCGCGCCGAGTGCCACGTACTCCGCGGCCTCGGGTACCGCCACCGGCAGTCCGAAGATCGCCGGTGCGATCTGCCGCACCGCGGCCGACTTCGCCGCCCCGCCGGTCAGCACCACGCGGGACGGCGTTATGCCGCACGGCCGGAGGAACTCAATCGCGTCGGCCAGCGAGCAGAGCACCGCCTCGACCGCCGCCCGGGCCAGGTTCTCCCTGGTCATGTTGGCCGTGGTGAGCCCCCGGAGGACGCCGTTGGCCGCGGGCCTGTTCGGGGTGCGCTCGCCGTCCAGGTAGGGGAGCAGGGTCACGCCGCCGGCCCCGGCCGGGGCGGCCAGCGCCAGCTCGGCCAGGCCGGCCGGGGAGACGCCGAGCAGCTGGGCGGTCACGTCGAGGACGCGGGCCGCGTTGATCGTGCACGCGAGCGGGAGGAACCGGCCGGTCGCGTCGGCGAAGCCGCAGACCAGCCCGGTCGGGTCGGCGGACTCCTTGGCGGTGACCGCGTAGGCCGTCCCCGAGGTGCCGATGGAGACCGCCACGTCGCCTTCGAGCAACCCGAGCCCGAGCGCCGCGGCCATGTTGTCCCCGGTCCCGGCGGACAGCGCGGCCCCCCACGAGGTCCGGCCGACGATCTCGGACGGGCCCGCCACCCGCGGCAGCGCCACCGGCCGGCCGAGCGCCCGCTGCGCGTAGTCCGGCAGCCAGGCGCTCTCGGCGGGGGAGAAGTAGCCCGTCCCTGAGGCATCGCCCCGGTCGGTCGTCGGCTCGGCGGACGCGCCCTGGCCGGGGCCGCCCCCGGCCAGCCGCCAGGTCAGCCAGTCGTGCGGCAGCAGCACGCGGTGTACCCGGGCCGCGTTAGACGGCTCGTTCTCGGCCAGCCAGCGCAGCTTGGTGACGGTGAAGGACATCGTCGGCACTGACCCGGTGCGCGCCGCCCACTCGGCCGCCCCGCCGAACTCCGGGACAAGCGCCGCGGCCTGCGGCGCGGACTTCACGTCGTTCCACAGCATCGCGTCCCTGATGACCGTGCCCGCGGAGTCGAGCACCACCATGCCATGCTGCTGCGCGCCGACGCCGATCGCGGCCGCCCGCTCAAGGAGCCCGCGGCCGGCCGTGGTCAGCGCCTGCCACCAGTGATCCGGGTGGCACTCCGTGCCCTCCGGGTGCGGCGCGCTGGCGGATCCGACAACCGTCCCGTCATCGGCCCGGCACAGCAGCACTTTGGTGGACTGCGTGGAGGAATCGACCCCTGCGACCAGATCCATGATCGTGATGGTAGTAGCGCCAGACCCGGACGACGACCCCTGGGATGCCCCGGGCTGGCGGCAGGCGCGAAGCCGCGCGTCCGTTCGGAATGAAAGACCTTGAACTCCGGAGTAACGGACCGTTGGTTCCAGCCGCCGCCGCATTGCCCGCACTGCCGGCCGGCATTACCGGCAGGCCACGGCCCTGATCCCGACATAACGCCTATATCGCCGCCCTGGGTTGGGGTGTCCGGCCCCGGGTCCGGGGGCGTTCCCCCGCGGGAGTACAGGGCTGTTGCCCCGATATCTTCGCCTCTGGCCGGGGCGTCCGGCCCGGGGGTCCGGGGGCGTCCCCCGGGAGGAGTACAGGGCTGTTGCCCCGATATCTTTGCCTTTGATCGGGGCAACAGCCCTGTAACCTGGCATCATGGATTCATGGCGTGGCGCTGAGGTCCCCGTTCTGCCGGGGCGCGGTTGGGCGGGGCCCGGGAAAGAAGTCCGGCTGCGGGACACGGCGACCGGGGAGCTCGTTATCGCGGCCACCGCGCATCGGGCGGCGCTGTACGCCTGCGGCATCACGCCTTACGACGCCACCCACATGGGTCACGCGGCCACCTTCACCGCCTGGGACCTGCTGGTCCGTGCCTGGCGGGACGCGAGGCACGAGGTGGTCTACACGCAGAACGTCACCGACGTGGACGACCCGCTGCTCGAGCGGGCCGAGCGCGACGGGGAAGACTGGCGGGAGCTGGCGCTGCGCGAGATCGAGCGGTACCGCGGCGACATGGAGGCGCTGCGGAACCTGCCGCCGACCTACTTCATCGGCGCGGTGGAGGCCATCGGCATCATCGACGCGTTCACCGAGCGGCTCGCCGCCCGCGGCTCGCTTTACGACGTCGACGGCGACATCTACTTCGCCCGCGGCGCTGACCAGGCGTTTGGCGCGCTCTCCGGGCCGGGCACCGGCCCCGGCCTGTCCGTCGCGCAGATGACCGAGCTGTCGGCCGAGCGCGGCGGAGACCCGGGCCGGCCGGGCAAGAAGGACCCGCTCGACCCGCTCGTCTGGCGGGCGGAGCGGCCGGGCGAGCCCTCCTGGCCATCCCGGTTCGGCCCGGGCCGCCCCGGCTGGCACGTGGAGTGCGCGGCGATCGCGGCCGAGTACCTCGGCCCGTCCTTCGACGTGCAGGCGGGGGGCAGCGACCTGGTCTTCCCGCACCACGAGATGAGCGGCTCGCACGCCCGGGTGGCCTGCGGCGCGGTGCCGGGTGAGCGGGTCTTCGCCCGGGTCTACGCGCACTCCGGCATGGTCTCCTACCAGGGGGCCAAGATGTCCAAGTCACTCGGCAACCTGGTCTTCATCTCGCGGCTGCGCTCGGCCGGCACCGACCCGATGGCGATCAGGCTGGCGCTGCTCGCGCATCACTACCGGTCCGACTGGGAGTGGACCGACGAGGTGCTCGCGCAGGCGCAGGCCCGCCTCGATCGCTGGCGGGCGGCCCTCGCGGTGGCTGTGCGGCCGGCCTCCCCGGCCGCCGTGGAGGTCCTCGCGACGGTCCGCGGGCGGCTGGCGGACGACCTGGACGCCCCGGGGGCGCTGGCCGCCATCGACGCCTGGGCCGACGCGGCGCTGGCGGAAACCGGAGGCCGGGAGGGGGACCCGGGGGACGCGGCGCTCATCCGCGATACCGCTGACGCGCTGCTTGGCGTGGCCCTGTAACCGACGCCACCTACCAACCATCCACCATCTCGTCAAGCAACAGTTTCCTGTCCCTGTGGATAATTCCGGCCGTTATCCACAGCTATCCCCGCCGCATTCATTTCCGGCGAACCCCACCGCACGCTGTTGGCATGACACACAACCCCTCCCCAACTGCGCAGACCCCGGACTCCACCCCGGCCGCGCCGCCGACTCCGGCTGTCCTCCGGCCGTCCGACCAGGCAGTGAACCCGCCCGACGGGCCGTCGGCGCAACGGCGGGTACGGATCGGCTCGCCGTTGTCGCTGCTCGCCGCCATCCCCGGGCTCATCAGGTTCCAACCCGACCACAGCATCGTCGTCCTTGGCACCGGCCACCCGCGGGGCGAGGTCGAGATCACACTCCGGTACGACCTGCCCGATCCGGCTGACCAGCGCTCGGTCGCCGCGGTCGCCGGCAACGTGCTCGACATTCTCTCCGCGCAGGGCATGACCACGGCGGCGGCGGTCGGCTACGGTACCGACGCCGAGGTCGCGCCGGTCGTCGGCGCGCTGCGCTCGCGCGCGGCCGAGGCCGGCGTCACGGTGACCGAGGCGCTGCGCGTGGCGGACAGCCGTTACTGGTCCTACGTCTGCACGAACCCCGAGTGCTGCCCGGCCGGCGGCACGCCGTTCGACGTCGCCGATCACCCGGTGACGCGCGCCTTCGCCGCCAGCGGGCTGGCTATGTTCGCCAGCAGGGAGGAGCTGGCGGCCACGGTCGCCGCGGCGGACGGCGAGACGGCCATGGCGATGCGCCGGGCCACCAGGGCGGCCGAGCGGCAGGTCGCCCGGTGCGCCGGCCGGATGGCGCGGGCCGGCCAGCGGGTCGGGGGCCGCCGTCTGATCGCCGCGGTGGGGCAGCCGATGGTGGTGGAGGCCATCCGCCGCTACCGGGACGGCGGGGAGATCGGCATCGAGTTCGCCGCCTGGGTCACCGTCGCGCTGCGCGAGCTGCGGGTGCGCGACGATGCCTGGGCGCGGATGCTGCCCGAGCACGGCGACGCGCACGGCCGGCTCTGGGCTGACCTGACCCGGCTGGCCCAGCCGGGATACATCGCCGGGCCGGCGTCGCTGCTGGCCTTCGTCGCCTGGCAGCAGGGCGACGGAGCGCTGGCCAACGTCGCACTTGACCGCGCGCTGACCGACAACCGGCGCTACTCCATGGCTAAGCTGCTGCGCCGGGCGCTCGACTCCGGCGCGCCGCCGTCCATGGCCCGGCTGCCGATGACCCCGGACGAGGTGGCCGCCAGCTATGACGCCCAGGAAGCGGTGGCCAGGCAGGGGGTGCCCTCGGCGGCCGGGGGCGCCGACGTCGCCGAGGCGGGCTGAGGTACAGCCGTCGCCGCAGGTAACGCGCGGCTAATGTGACCTAGAACGACCGGATACACTGCCTGAGCCGTTTGCCCGGCTGGGCGCGGAGCTTGCCCCGTTTGTGCTCCTGTGGGCATCCTTGTCAGGATGGCTGCGCAGGGCTGGGCGGGAAAGGCCAGAAGGGAGCGGAGGAGCACGTGACCGGCATCACAGTACTGCCGCCCGCGAAGCTAGCGGCGCACGAGGCTGCGGTGGCGCGGCTGCGCGACGCGTATGCCGCTGTGCCGCCAGGCGTCCCGGTGCGCCTGGCCAAGCCGACATCCAACCTATTCCGCTTCCGGGACGCCGCCAAGCCGGGGTCAGGCGGCGAGCGGGTGAACCTCGACGTGTCCGCGTTCGCCCGGGTGATCCATGTGGACCCCGCGACCGCGACCGCCGTCGTCGGCGGCATGACCACGTACGAAGACCTCTGCCGAGCGACGCTGCCGCACGGGCTGATGCCGCTGGTCGTCCCGCAGCTCAAGACGATCACCCTGGGCGGCGCGGTCACCGGCCTCGGCATCGAGTCGACCTCGCTCTGGCACGGCCTGCCGCACGAGTCCGTGATCGAGATGCAGATCCTCACCGGTGACGGCCAGGTCGTCATCGCGACCAAGGATAACGCCTACAGCGACCTGTTCTACGGCTTCCCGAACTCCTACGGCACCCTCGGCTACTCGCTGGCTCTCACCATCGAGCTGATGCCGGTCAAGCCGTACGTGCACCTGCGCCACTTCGCCTTCAGCGACCCGCAGAGCTGCATGGACGCGATCGCCGAGATCGCCGCGGCGGGCAGTTACCACGGGCACAAGGCGGACTTCCTCGACGGCACCGCGTTCAGCAACAGCGAGCTGTACCTGACCGTCGGGGCGTTCAGCGACAAGGCGCCCTGGCTCAGCGACTACACCGGTCAGCAGGTCTACTACAAGTCGCTGCAGACGTCGCGCGAGGACTTCCTCACGATCAAGGACTACATCTGGCGCTGGGACACCGACTGGTTCTGGTGCTCGCGCCCGTTCGGCGTGCAGAACAGCAAGCTCCGCCCGTTCTGGCCACGCAAGTACCGCCGCTCGAACGTCTACCGGAAGCTCGTCGCGCTTGACCAGAAGCACGGGCTGACCGCCGTGCTGTACGCAAGGCGGCACCAGCCACAGCGGGAGATGGTCATCCAGGATGTAGAGATCCCGGTCGAGCGCGGCCGCGAGTTCCTCGAGTTCTTCGCCCGCAGCGTGCGGATGACCCCGGTCTGGCTCTGCCCGCTCCGGCTGCGCGGCGACCGGGTGTGGACGCTGTACCCGATGAAGCCGGGCGAGGTCTACGTCAACTTCGGCTTCTGGGGCGCCGTCCCGTTGCCGCCGGGGAAGACCGACGGCTACTACAACCGGATGGTGGAGGCAGAGGTCAGCGCGCTTGACGGGCACAAATCGCTGTACTCCACGGCCTTCTACTCCGAAGAGGAGTTCCGCAGCCGGTACAGCGGCGACTCCTACGACAAGCTCAAGGGCACCTACGACGGGTCCGGCAGGCTCCTTGGCCTCTACGACAAATGCGTGCGCGGTCGCTGACCCCACAGCCGCGGCAGCATGACTGGCGTGGCCAAAAGCGGCTAGAAAATTAGGCGGAAGCTCGTGAAAGGAACGTTGCATGGCGCTGGCTGAGGTATTCGAGGCGATCGCAGGTCCGGATGCTCCGGTTGAATTCCAGGCGTACGACGGGTCTACGGCGGGCAGTCCCGACTCGCCGATCAAGATCACTATCCGGTCGCCTGTCGCCGTCTCGTACCTGGCGCAGGCGCCGGGCGCACTCGGCCTGGCCCGCGCGTACGTTTCCGGCCACCTCGATGTGGAGGGCGACATGGTCACCGCGCTCTCCCGGCTGTCCAAGGCGCAGCAGAGCCAGGTCGGCTGGGCCGACCGGCTCAAGTTGCTGCAGTCACTCGGCGGGCCCAAGGTGCTGCTGCCCCGGATCCCGCCGCCGCCGCAGGAGGTGCAGCCGCGCCGTCGCGGGCTGACCGTCGGCCGGATGCACTCCAAGAGCCGCGACGCGAGCTCGATCTCGCACCACTATGACGTCTCCAACCGGTTCTACGAGTGGGTGCTCGGCCCGACGATGGCCTACACCTGCGCCTGCTACCCGACGCAGGACGCCACGCTCGAGCAGGCCCAGGAGTACAAGTTCGACCTGGTCGCCAGGAAGATCGCGCTCAAGCCGGGGATGCGGCTGCTGGACGTCGGCTGCGGCTGGGGCGGCATGGTCATGCATGCCGCGCGCGAGTACGGCGTCAAGGCGATCGGCGTCACGCTGTCGGAGCAGCAGGCGCTCTGGGCGCAGCAGGCGATCAAGAAGGCCGGCCTTGAGGACCTGGCTGAGGTCCGCCACCAGGACTACCGCGACGTGCCGGAGACGGACTTTGACGCGATCAGCTCGATCGGCATCACCGAGCACATCGGCAAGGCGAACGTCCCCGGCTACTTCGCCTTCCTCAACGGCAAGCTCAAGCCGGGTGGCCGGATGCTGAACCACTGCATCACGCGTCCCGACAACACCGGCCCGTCCATTTACCGAGACGGGTTCATCAACCGGTACGTCTTCCCCGACGGTGAGCTCGAGGGGCCGGGCTGGCTGGCCGGGGCGATGAACGACAACGGCTTCGAGATCAGGCACGAGGAGAACCTGCGCGAGCACTACTCCAAGACCCTGAAGGCCTGGTGCGCCAATCTGGACGAGCACTGGGACGAGGCGGTCGAGGAGGTCGGCCAGGGCACCGCCCGCGTGTGGCGGCTCTACATGGCGGGCTGCGTACTCGGTTTCGACCACAACGTCGTCCAGCTCCACCAGATTCTCGGCGTCAAGCTGGCCAAGGACGGCACCTCCGGCATGCCGCTGCGCCCCGACTGGGAGCCCTCGGCGGCCCGCGCGAAGAGGTCGGCCTGAGGAATTCCGGCCCGAACCGCTAGGCGCGGCTGGCGGTGGTCCTTGATTGCGCGAGCAGCGGCGAGGTGATCAGGTAGTCGGCGCTGGTGCGGTTGCAGGCGATTGGGATGTCCCACAGCACCGCGAGCCTTACCAGGGCCTTGACGTCGGAGTCATGCGGCTGCGAGCTCATCGGGTCCCAGAAGAAGATCAGCATGTCGAGATCGCCCAGGGCGATGAGCGCGCCGATCTGCTGGTCGCCGCCCAGCGGGCCGCTCTGGAAGCAGGTGACCGGCAGGTTGAGCGCGTCGCTGAGCAGCCTGCCGGTGGTGCCGGTGGCGTAGAGGGTGTGGCCGGCCAGCAGGTCCCGGTTGTGCTCGGCCCACTCGAGGAGGTCGCCTTTCCTGCCGTCATGGGCGACCAGGGCGATGCGCTTCGGTTCGGGTGAGGTCGATTTGGTCATGCTTCCAGTGTGCCCGGTGAATGTTGCCGGACTGACACGTGAGCGTTATGGACTCGTGTACATAGAGTGCTGTTTCGCCACCCGGCGAGATCGCGGCAGTTGCGGTATCCTAGTGGGGTGAGTCCTGTCCGGCTGCTCCTTAGCTAGCCGCGTCGACCTAAATCTGCCGTCGACGCGGCCGCTCCTCGTGCGCGGGGGGCTTTTTGTTTTAAGCGAACGCGGGTGTCAGGCAGACACCGCGTTGGGGCAGGCAGAGCACCGCCCATGCGGGCACCCGCGATGCGGGAACTCCCAAGCCGGACCGATCAATGGTGAGGACACGATGACTGCGGTCGAAACCGCCGACGAGGCACAGCGCTACGACCCGCGCGGCATTCAGGACAAGTGGCAGGCGCACTGGGCGGCAGTCGACGCGTTCCGCGCGAGCGACGACCCGGCGGACCCGCGCGAGCGGTTCTACCTGGTCGACATGTTCCCGTACCCCTCGGGCGACCTGCACATGGGGCACGCTGAGGCGTACGCCATCGGCGACGCCATAGCCAGGTACTGGTTCCTGCGCGGCAAGAACGTGCTGCACCCGATCGGCTGGGACGCGTTCGGCCTGCCCGCGGAGAACGCGGCGATCAGGAACAACACGCACCCGATCGACTGGACCTACAAGAACATTGAGACCCAGGCGGTGTCGTTCCGCCGTTACGCGACGTCATTCGACTGGTCGCGGCGGCTGCAGACCTGCGACCCGGAGTACTACCGGTGGAACCAGTGGCTGTTCCTGCGGTTCTTCGAGCGCGGGCTGGCGTACCGCAAGGGCGGCTACGTCAACTGGTGCCCCAAGGACCAGACGGTGCTGGCCAACGAGCAGGTCGTCAACGGCCGCTGCGAGCGGTGCGGGACCGAGGTGGTCCGCCGGGTGCTGACCCAGTGGTACTTCAAGATCACCGAGTACGCGGACCGGCTGCTGGCGGACGAGGCCACGCTGGCCGGCAACTGGCCGGACCGGGTGCTGACCATGCAGCGGAACTGGATCGGCCGGTCCACCGGGGCCGAGGTCGACTTCGCGATCGAGGGGCGCGCCGAGCCGGTCACCGTCTACACGACCCGGCCGGACACGCTGTACGGGGCGACGTTCTTCGTTGTCGCCGCGGACTCGCCACTGGCCGCCGAGCTGTGCACCGAGACCCAGCGGGCCGAATTCGAGACGTACCTGTCGCAGGTCAGGAAGCTGACCGACATCGAACGGCAGTCGACCGACCGACCCAAGACCGGCGTGTTCCTGGGGGTGCACGCGATTAACCCGGTGAACGGCGAGAGCATCCCGGTCTGGGCCGCCGACTACGTGCTGCCGGACTACGGTACCGGCGCGATTATGGCGGTGCCCGCGCACGACCAGCGCGACCTGGACTTCGCCCGGCAGTTCAACCTGCCGGTGCGGGTGGTGGTGGCCACCGATGCCGCCGACCCGGCGGTCACCGGGGTGGCGGCGCCGGGCGACGGCGTCCTGGTCAACTCCGGCCCGCTGGACGGGCTGTCCAAGGCCGAGGCGATCTCCGCGATCATCGGGATTCTGTCGGAGAAGGACCTGGGAACCGCGGCGGTCAACTACCGGCTGCGCGACTGGCTGCTGTCCCGGCAGCGGTTCTGGGGCACGCCAATCCCGATCATCCACTGCCCGTCCTGCGGCGAGGTGCCGGTGCCGGAGGAGTCGCTGCCGGTCGTCCTGCCCGACCTGCGCGGCGCCGACCTGGCCCCGAAGGGCGTGTCGCCGCTGGCGGCGGCGACCGACTGGGTCAATGTCGACTGCCCGAAGTGCGGTGGCGCGGCGCGGCGGGACACCGACACGATGGACACCTTCGTCGATTCCTCCTGGTACATGTTCCGCTACTGCTCCCCGGGATACGAGGGCGGGCCGTTCCGGCCGGAGGACCTGGCGCGCTGGGCCCCGGTGGACCTGTACGTGGGCGGCGTCGAGCACGCGATCCTGCACCTGCTGTACGCGCGGTTCTTCACCAAGGTGCTGCAGGACATGGGGCTGGTCTCATTCGGCGAGCCGTTCACCCGGCTGATCAACCAGGGCCAGGTGGTCAACGGCGGCAAGGCGATGTCCAAGTCGCTGGGCAACGGGGTCAACCTGGGCGAGCAGATCGAGCTGTTCGGCGTTGACGCCATCCGGCTGACGATGATCTTCGCTTCCCCACCGCAGGACGACATCGACTGGGCAGACGTCAACCCGGACGCGATGGTCAGATTCCTGGGCCGGGTGTGGCGGATCGCCGCCGAGGTGGCCGCCGCCGGAGCCCCCGCGAGGGACTTCCCGGCCGGTGACCGGGAGCTGCGCCGGATCGTCCACCGGATCACCGACGAGGTCACCAAGCAGGTGGAGAACTACCACCTGAACGTCGCCGTGGCCCGGCTGATGGAGCTGGTGAACGCGATCCGCAAGGCGATCGACTCTGGTCCCGGCGCCGCCGACCCGGCGGTACGCGAGGGCGCCGAGGCGCTGGCGGTCATGCTGTCGCTATTCGCCCCGTACACCTCGGAGGAGTGCTGGGAGGCGCTGGGCGGTCTGGATCGCGTCGGCCCGGATGGCATCCCGTCCGTCGCCAGGGCCCCCTGGCCGGTCGCGGACCAGGCTCTCCTGGTTCAGGAGACGGTCACCTGCGTCGTGCAGGTGAACGGGAAGGTCCGCGACCGGCTGGAAGTCTCTCCGGATATCACCGAGGCTGAACTGCGTGACCTGGCGCTGGCCGCCGCTGGGGCGGCCCGCGCGCTGACAGGCTTGGGTATCCAGCGGGTGGTCGTGCGCCCGCCAAAGCTGGTCAATATTGTCGCTGCATAGCGGAGGGTAAGGGGAGGGGAAACGCCTCATACCCGGCGGAGAACCGCGACCACCTTGCCCAGGATGGCTGCGTCGTCACCGAGGATCGGGGTGAAGGCGGGGTTGTGCGGCATGAGCCAGATGTGCCCGTCGCTCTGCTTGAGCGTCTTCACGGTGGCCTCGCCGTCGATCATGGCCGCGACGATCTCACCGATCTCCGCGTTCTCCTGCTGCCGGATGACCACCCAGTCGCCGTCGGCGATCGCCGCGTTGATCATTGAGTCGCCCGCCACCTTGAGCATGAACAGGGTGCCCTCGCCGACCAGTTGCCTGGGAAGCGGGAAAATCTCCTCGACCTGCTGTTCGGCCAGGATCGGGCCGCCTGCCGCGATCCGTCCTACCAGCGGGACGTAGGCCGCCTCCTGGGAGGCGATGTCCATCCCGTCGGCGGTGATCTCCGCCTCTCCTTCCTTGCCGTTCTGCTCGGGGCGGATGGCGGGGTGGCCGGGGAGCCTGACCTCGACCGTGCGCGGCCGGCCCACGTCGCGGTGCAGGTAGCCCTTGCGCTGCAGCGTGGAGAGCTGGTAGGAGACGCTCGACGTGCTGGTCAGGCCGACCGCCTCGCCAATCTCGCGCATCGACGGCGGGTAGCCGCGCTTCTGCACCGAGTCCCTGATGACCTGGAGCACCTTGCGCTGCCGCCAGGTGAGCACATGGTCCGGGTCGGGCTTGTCGGGCGTCTCAGGGATCACGACGGGCACGCTGCCCTTGGGCTTGCGGCCCGGCCTGCCCTTCGGGCGCACCGGTACGTCCGCGATTTCGGGAGTGCCGTAATCTGCGGTGTCGTCCATCGGATGAACCTCCGATTCTTGGGTCGTTGCTTACGGATACGAGCCTAGCCCTAATCGGCGGTTTCACCAAACATCTGTTCGACGTGTCGTTAAAATGTCAGACCCTCGAGGTACAAAGATGGCATGCGAGGTGATCTGAGGCGCGGCCGGCGCCACCCGCGGCGTCCGGCCGGCCGCGACACGCCGGCCGTTGGTGCTTGTCTGTCCGGCCTGCCAGGGATTTTGACTTCGATGAGCGTCTCCGCTTGCCTCGGGGTCCCGGTCTGGACTACGGTTAACCACAACATCTAGTAGTTACAGTGCTGTGGTTCTGCTAGAATTAGTGGACATTCACGGTCGGTATGGGTACGAGTCGGTGCCCCTTGGAGGTGATCGCATGTACTGTCCGTTCTGCCGTCATCCGGACAGCCGGGTCATCGACAGCCGGGTTGCCGATGACGGCATCGCGATCCGCCGGCGCCGGTCCTGCCCGGAGTGCGGGCGGCGGTTCACCACGCAGGAGTCGGTCATCTTGATGGTGGCCAAGCGCAGCGGGGTGACCGAGCCGTTCACCAGGGACAAGATCGTCCGCGGCGTCCAGCGGGCCTGCCAGGGCAGGCCGGTCGACGAGGACCAGCTCGCCATGCTCGCACAGCGGGTGGAGGAGACGATCAGGGCGCGCGGCCTGGCGGAGGTGCCGTCCCACGAGGTGGGGCTGGCGATCCTCGGGCCGCTGCGCGACCTCGACGAGGTCGCCTATCTCAGATTTGCCTCGGTTTACCGGGGCTTCGAGTCGCTCGACGACTTCGAGAAGGCAATTACCGAACTGCGCGGCCGGCACCTCGGGGATGCCGACGGGGACAACGGTGTCCACGGCGCGCGCGAGGGACGGCCTGGCTAGGCCGGAAGTATCAATAGGGACAGTCGCAGCCGACGGTGATGATGCCGGACGGGTTGTTCGGTGCGGCCGCGTGCGGCCACGCCGGAAAGATGTAAGCGGTGCTGGTGACGGGTCCGGCGGGGACCTGCGAAGAAGGGGGAAAGGGAGTTATGACGGAGACGGCAAGCGGTCCGGCGGCGCGCAAGGGCAAGCGCGCGAGTAAGGGACTGAAGGTCCGCCGGATTCACACCACGGCGGGCGTGCACCCCTATGACCAGGTCACCTGGGAGCGGCGCGATGTCGTGATGACCAACTGGCGGGACGGCTCGATCAACTTCGAGCAGCGCGGGGTGGAGTTCCCTGACTTCTGGTCGGTCAACGCGGGCAACATCGTGACCACCAAGTACTTCCGCGGCGCGGTCGGCACGCCGCAGCGCGAGTGGTCGCTGAAGCAGCTCGTCGACCGGGTGGTGAACGTCTACACGCTCAAGTACGCCCTGGTCCACCAGATCTTCGCGTTCAACTCCCCGGTCTGGTTCAACGTTGGCACCGCCGCCGCGCAGCAGGTGTCGGCCTGCTTCATCCTGTCGGTTGATGACACGATCGAGTCGATACTCAACTGGTACACCGAAGAGGGCCAGATCTTCCGCGGCGGGTCGGGCGCGGGCGTCAACCTGTCCAAGATCAGGTCGAGCAAGGAACTGCTCAGCTCTGGCGGTACCGCCAGCGGCCCGGTCAGCTTCATGCGCGGCGCCGACGCGAGCGCCGGCACAATCAAGTCGGGCGGGGCGACGCGGCGCGCGGCCAAGATGGTCGTGCTCGATGTGGACCACCCCGACATCGAGGATTTCATCCAGACCAAGGCGCGCGAAGAGGACAAGATCCGCGCCCTGCGCGACGCCGGCTTCGACATGGACCTCGGCGGCCAGGACATCGTCAGCGTCCAGTACCAGAACGCCAACAACTCGGTTCGCGTCAGCGACGAGTTCATGACCGCCGTCGAGGAGAGCAAGCCCTTCGACCTGCTCGCCCGCCGGACCGGCGAGGTCATCGACACGGTGGACGCGAAGGGGCTGTTCCGTCAGATCGCGAAGGCAGCATGGGAGTGCGCCGATCCGGGTCTGCAGTACGACGACACGATTAACGACTGGCACACCAACCCCGAATCAGGCCGGATCACCGCGAGCAACCCCTGCTCCGAGTACCTCAGCCTGGATAACTCTTCCTGCAACCTCGCCAGCATCAACCTGCTCAAGTTCCTGAAGGCTGACGACACCTTCGATCTCCAGCGGTTCGCGCAGGTCAGCGAGCTGATCATCACGGCGATGGACATCTCCATCACCTTCGCCGACTTCCCGACCGAGAAGATCGGCCAGACCACCAGGGACTTCCGCCAGCTCGGTATCGGCTACGCGAACCTGGGCGCGCTGCTCATGGCGACCGGCCACGCCTACGACTCGGCCGGCGGCCGGGCGATCGCCGCCGCGATCACCTCGCTCATGACGGCATCGGCGTACAAGAAGTCAGCGGAGATCGCGGGGATCGTCGGCCCGTACGAGGGGTACGCGAAGAACGCGACGGCGCACAAGCGCGTCATGCGCAAGCACGCCGACGCCAGCGCCAGCATCCGCCCGGTCGCCGACTTCGACAAGGCCATCCTCGACCTCGCGAACAAGACCTGGCGGGAGAGCGTCGACCTCGGCGACGCCAACGGCTACCGCAACGCGCAGGCCTCACTGCTGGCGCCGACCGGGACCATCGGCTTCATGATGGACTGCGACACCACCGGCATCGAGCCTGACCTGGCCCTGGTCAAGTTCAAGAAGCTGGTCGGCGGCGGGTCCATGCAGATCGTCAACCAGACCGTGCCGCGCGCCCTGAAGAACCTCGGCTACCAGCCCGAGCAGATCGAGGCGATCACCGAGTACATCGCCGAGCACGGCCACGTGGTGAACGCCCCCGGCCTCAAGACGGAGCACTACGAGGTCTTCGACTGCGCGATGGGCGAGCGCTCGATCAGCCCGATGGGCCACGTGCGGATGATGGCCGCGGTCCAGCCGATGCTGAGCGGGTCGATCTCCAAGACCGTCAACATGCCGGAGTCGGCCACCGTCGAGGACGTCGAGGAGATCTACTACGAGGGCTGGAAGCTGGGCCTTAAGGCCCTGGCCATCTACCGCGACAACTGCAAGGTCGGCCAGCCGCTATCGATCGCCAAGCCCAAGGACAAGGAAGCGGCGGCCCCGGTGCCCGCCGAGCAGCCGGCTCCCGAGTCACACGAGCACCGCCCGGTCCGCCGGCGGCTGCCGAAGACCAGGACGGCGACAGTGACCCGGTTCGACGTGGCGGGCGCGGAAGGCTACATGACCGCGTCCTCCTACCCGGACGGCGGTGTGGGCGAGGTCTTCCTCAAGCTCGGCAAGCAGGGCTCCACGCTGGCGGGCGTGATGGACGCGTTCTCGATGGCGATCTCGGTCGGGCTGCAGTACGGCATCCCGCTCGAGTCCTACGTCGCGAAGTT
>JBEKEK010000082.1:0-33787 GCA_050013875.1 Trebonia sp.
GCGCCGGCGTCCGCCCCCTCGTACAGGCCCTGCGGCCCGGCGGCGGCCGCCAGCGCGGTCGCGAGCCCCGCCGACGGCGCCGCGGCGTCCCACACCCCGCCGTGCTCGAAGCCCGCGAGCAGCTCAGGCAGGCTCTCACCCCGGCGGGGCGCCTTGCCCGGCCCGGAGTCGTCGTCTGCCTGCCATCCCATGAACCCGCCTCGTTCGATCGGTCAGTCCGCCGGAAGCTGATACTCGAACACTACTACGACCCACCGACATTCCGGCCCGGCACGCGGGTCCGCGACCCCGCAGATTTTGGGCAGTCCGCCTCTAGCCGGGGAGGTTAAATGAACACTCAATCGAGAATTAGAAGAAATGTTCATTGAACTCAAATCAAGTTTCACCTATTATGAAATAGGCAGGCTGGGCAACTAGGCGGGCCGCCGGGGTGGAGGAGCCCATCCCGGTGTGCCGAGAGCCTCCCGCGAGTGCCCGGTCGGTCAACCCGACGGGGCACTCGTCCAGCCATGCCGCGGGGCCGCTACAACCAGGCCGTATCCGCCTGCCGGGAATGAATCGTCCGGTGCGGGAGATGAAAATGAGCATGACGACCGACGAGCTGCGCTCGCGGCTAGGCCGCGTGGGGATCTGGATGCCGCCGCCCGAGCGGATCGGCGTGGACGCGGCGGAGACCGCGGCCGCCGTCGAAGAAGCCGGGTTCACTTCCCTCTGGGTCGGCGGCGGTAACCCTGACCTAGACGCGTTCGCGCGGTTGCGGGCGCAGCTGGCGGGCAGCGGGCAGCTGATCGTGGCCACCGGGATCGCGAATGTCTGGGCGTGGCAGCCCGGTGGGCTGCGCGCAGCGGCGGAGAGCCTTGACACCGACTTCCCCGGCCGCTTCATCCTCGGCCTCGGCGTCAGCCACGCACCGGCCGTCGAGGCGCTCGGTCATGCCTACGCGCGCCCGCTGGCGAAGATGGAGAAGTTCCTCGACGAGCTCGACCACCCGGCCCACCACGGCGGGGAGCGCGAGCTGCCACCGATCGTGCTCGCGGCCCTCGGCCCCAAGATGCTCGCGCTGTCGCGCGACCAGGCGCTCGGCTCACATCCTTACTTCACCACGCCGCAGCACACGCGGTTCGCACGCGACGTGCTCGGTCCCGTGCCGCTGCTTGTGCCCGAACTGGCCTTCACGCTCGCGGACGACCCGGCGGCCGGGGCCGCCACCGCCCGCGGGTACGCCGACCGCTACCTGAAGCTCCCGAATTACACCAGAAATTTGGAAAGGTTCGGCTTTGGTCCCGCGGACTTCGCCGGCGCGGGCAGCGATCGGCTGATCTCTGAACTCATCCCGAACGGTCCCGTGGCTTTGCGTGAACTGATCACGGGTCATCTGCAGGCCGGCGCCGACCACGTGGTGATCCAGCCTCTCGACCCGGGAGCCTTCACGCCAGCCGCGCTGACCGACCTGGCCGCCATTGTCTCCGATCTCTGAGGTAACGAAGCACTCTGTCACGCCGGCGACTTCGTCCTCGGAGTTGCCCAGGGATCAACGAGAAGTCCGCGATCACCGACTACGTGGTGACCGATCCGCTGGCGCAGGACTTCGACCGCGCACTTGGCGTGGTCAAGTCGGCGGTCGAGACGAACTCCTCCCGTGCCGTGGCTCAGGAACCGCAGGTTCATGCTCGTGCCCTACCACCTGCCCGATTCGCCCTCGACGCCGCGATCCTCGGCGGCTACGTCGACCATGTGAGGTGTACGGCACCTGGGCTGGCCGCCGGGTCGCCCTCTGGCATGGCGACACCCCGGCCTCCCGCCGCCAGCCCATCCTCGTCGATGCGCCTGACCTGCTGCCTTCGGCGCCGGCGATCGGGGTTGGCACCTGATCGCCGTTCTTGAACGGCTCGCGCGCATCGCCGGCCGCCCGCTGCAGCGGATCGGGCTGTCGGCGACCGTCGGCAACCAGGCCGAGCTGCTGGCCTGGCTGCAGGGGTCCGCGGCCGGGCAGCGCACCGGAGTGGTCGTCGCGCCGGTGGCAGTAACCCAGGGACCGACAGCAGGCCGCGTGCGTTCAGAAGAACCGAAGGCGGTTACCGTCGCCCCAGCCGCAGCGGACGCGGACATTCAGCTCGACTACGTGGGCAGCGTGCCGAACGCCGCGAAGGTCATCGCGGCGCTCTACCGGGGTGAGAAGCGTCTCGTTTTCTGCGACTCCAAGCGGCTGATAGAGGAGCTTGGCGCGCACCTGCGCGAGCTCGGCGTCGCCACGCACCTGATCCATGCGTCGCTGTCGCTTGACGAGCGGCGCAGGTCGGAGCTGGCGTTCGCCGAGGGTCGGGACTGCGTGATCGTGTCCACGTCCGCGCTTGAGCTCGGGCTCGACATCGGCGATCTGGACCGGGTGATTCAGATCAACGCGCCGCTGACGGTCGCCGCGTTCCCGCTTTGAGCGGTAGGGGATTTTCATTGTCTGAAGGCTAAAATCCACTCCCAGTCGGTCAGCTAGTGCCATTCTCTTGCGCTAGTGATATTGCTATGGCAAACGAGTACCAAAATTAGCGCGGGATGAGGCACATGGCGGATATAGTCGAGTACCCCCTGGAGGGCGGCGGGATGCTGCTTGTCCAGCCGGCTACCGTTGACGCGGGTCAAGACGAGCTCGGGTTGGCGTCCTCGGTCCCAGAGAGGGCCAAGAAGGCAAACGAGACCTTGGAGTCGGCACTGGACCAGGTCACTCCGGCACTTAAATCGGTGGCCAGGAAGCTGAGGGACCTTTCGCCAGACGACCTGACCGTCGAGTTCGGCCTCACACTCACAGCCGAGACCGGTGTCATTGTCGCGAAAGGCGGGATGGAAGTCCACTTCACGGTCACCCTCGCCTGGTCCAAAGAGGGAGACTCAGCGAGCACTAACGGTGTCATAGCGACGGAAGCCCGTGACCGGGACGACCGAGATCAAGCACGCTTAGGTGGCCCCTTGGCCGTCTTAGTGGTATTCCTTATTCACGGATCATCACGGGCGGGTTCAGGCTGTGGGGCGGATGATGGCAGAGGCGGGTCCAGAAAGGTTTACCGTACGGATCTTGGGAGCGGACGGTAAAGTCCGGGGACTCGGGGTCCTGGTAGGCGAATTTCATATTGTGACCTGCGCGCACGTAATTAATTCGGTGCTGGGGCGGGAACAGCGAGCGCAAGCGCAACCTGGGCCCGACGTGCGAGTGCTCGTGGATTTCCCGCTACTGGATGATGCCCGCCTGGTGCGGGCCACTGTCGCCGTATGGCTGCCGCCTTCGGATTCCCGGGGCATGGGGGATGATGTCGCCGGGCTGGTCATCGGCGAGAGCCTGCCAAGTGGGGCCGTAGCCGCGCGATTGGCTGTCGAACCCGCTCGGGCGGGACACCAGGTGCGCGTCTTCGGGTACCCGGGCGCCCCCGTCCGGCCCGATGGTGGCTGGGTCTCGGCGACGGTGCGCGGCACCACCGGCAACGGGCGACTGCAGATCGACTCGTCACAGGAGTCGGCACTGAGGGTGCAGCCGGGCTTCAGTGGCGGCGGGCTGTATGACGACGGCTCCGGGCGTGTCATGGGAATGCTCGCCGCCGCGCCAATCGGCGTCTCCCCAGAGCGGGATAGCTACGCCATCAGCGCGGATCGCTTGCGGTTGGCTTGGCCTGAGGTCCTGGCCGGACGGTGGCAACGAACAACTACCGCCTCCGCCTCCGTTGTCCGCAGTCAGTTGACGATCCTGCATGTGTCCGGCCTAAGGTTCGACGTTAGGGCAGCGGGTGCGCCGGTCGTCGCCAACTCGCCGGCTGGCGGGCATGCGGTCACCACGGCGGAGCAGTCAGAGGATCCACTGTTCGAGCGGCTCCGTCGCGACCTCGCGGACCTGGCCGAAGAGCACGACATCCATCCGGACGTCCTGGTCGTTGCCGGCAGTCTGGCCAGCCAAGGGCTGCCCAGCGAGTTCCGCCAAGCGATGGCAATAATTGGAGCGATCGCGGAAGCAGCTGACATCCCGCGCAGGCACGTGGCGATTGTCCCCGGCAGCGGCGACATCAATCGGCGGGCGTGCGCCGCCTACTTCGCCGAGGCAGAGGCTGAGGAGCGTCAGCCGGTGGCCCCGTACTGGCCGAAGTGGAAGCACTTCGCGGCGGCCTTTGATGACTTCTACGCAGGGGTCGGGACTGTCACGTTCACACCTGACGAGCCGTGGACGCTGTTCGAAATGCCCTCACTCAACATGGTCGTGGCCGGGATCAATACGACGATGGCCGATAGTCATCGAGCCGAGGACCATTATCCAGTGGCCAGCGAGCACCAGCTTCGGTGGTTCGAGGGACGCCTGGCGCGTTACCAGCGGGTCGGCTGGCTCCGGGTGGCAGCGTTGCATCACATACCTGTTCGTGAGGCCAAGTCTGAGGGTGGCACTCACGTGCCGGAAGAGCAGGGCCTGCACGACGCTCACGACCTTGACCAGATCCTCGGCCGAAGCGGGCTTATAAACCTTGCACTGAACGGGACGAGCCGACCGATTGGAATCGATCGCCTGCCGTCGGGGCTGATCACCGTCAGTCCCGGCGGGGTGGCCGCGGGGCACTACCACTTGGTCACGGTACGACGTGATCTTCTATCGCTGCGGGCTCGCCAATATGAGGCCGCGCAGCGCCGGTGGATCGGCGACACGAGGGTCAGCGCAACCGGGTCTGACTGGCGAGAGGACATCCCATGGACGGCGGCGGACGCGGACGCGGCGCTCCCATCGCTCCTGGTAGCAACATCCGACGTGCGACCGGCCCAGGTCGACCGCGACGGTGGCCGTGCGGAAGATGCACCCCCCCAGCATTCGCGCCCACAGGCCGTCAATGAATTCCTGGATCGCGTGGCTGAGGCGACCCAGGTCCGCTTTCCCGAGGCGGCCGTCACGCAGCGCCCCGAGGAGAACTACCTGCGGGTCACCGTGCCCCGCCCTGGGGGCGCGGTTGAGCAGTGGCCAATCGGCGTTATCGATGGACCCGCCACCGACGAGGCCCTGGAAGCTTTCGCCAGCGGGGTACATGCCCGGTTCACTTCCGCCGATCCAGGGCTGCTGTCCGAAATCGTCTACACCACCCCGTCTGCCCCGGCCGGCCTTCTGGCGCGAGCGCAGCGCCGCGGGATCCGATTGCAGAGCCTCCTGGAGTACCAGGGACTACTTGACCTCAGCCAGTTGGCGCAGGCGCAACGCGAGCGGCTGGCCGCTGACCGGCTGTACCCGCCACGGCTGTATGTCGAGCAGCGCTACCGGATCATCAGCGGCGGCGACGCTGATGATGTCCGCAACGACCTCGTCGCCCGCGCCGTGGAGTGGATGGGAACCGAGCGTGCACGGCTGCTGGTCGTGCTCGGAGACTTCGGGCGAGGGAAGACATCCTTCTTGCGCCAGTTGACTCGCGTTCTTCACTCCGCCGAACGCCCGGGCGTCACCCCCATACTTGTCGAGCTTCGCCACCTGGAGAAGGCGCCGACGCTGGACGAGCTTCTTATGCAGCACCTCGTCCGGCAGGGTGTGAAAGGAGACTTCAGCACGGCGAAGCTCCGATACATGATCACCAGTGGCCGGGTCGCGCTCCTATTCGACGGATTCGACGAGCTTGAGCTCCGCGTGGGCTACGACAGCGCGGCAGAGTACCTGCAAGGATTGCTGGACTCAGCGGCCGGCCAGGCGAAGGTGATCCTCACCAGCCGGACGCAGCACTTCCGCTCGACGGAAGAGGTGCGAACCGTGCTCGGCAAACGGGTCGAGGATCGGGCAGGCAGCCGCGTCGTCGTTCTGGAGGAGTTCTCGAACGAGCAGATCCTGGAGTTCCTGACCAAGCTCCACCCCGACGACCCTGACCGCGCACGGACCCGGTTCGAGTTGATCAGTGGGATCGCGAACTTGCTCGACCTGGCGCACAACCCTCGCATACTGACATTTGTTGCTGAGCTAGACGAGGAGCGGCTTCGGGCAGCCGCCAGGAACGAGGCCGGCGAGATCACCGCCGCCAGCCTCTATATGGAAATCATTGACTTTTGGCTGACACGGGAGGAAGAGCGGCACACCCACGAGCAAGGGTTGCGGCCAATCACGAAGGACGAGAGGCTGAATGCCTGTACGGCCTTGGCCCTACGGCTGTGGGCGTCGAAGGTCCCGCAACTCGCGCTGACCGACCTATCCGCCGAGATAACCCTCGCGCTTAAGGACATTGCCCAGCGGGGGTACACCGACGAGCAGGCGGTACATTCGATTGCCTCGGGAAGCCTGCTCGTCCGGGATGAAGACGGCAGCTTCACTTTCATTCACCAGTCCATCATGGAGTGGCTGGTTGCGAGCGCGGCAGCGCGGTCGCTTGGCCGTCAAGCAGGTGAGCAGATCCTGGCCACGCAGCAGATGTCGCAGCTGATGGCGGAGTTTTTCACCGATCTCGCCGGCATCGAGAAGGCTCTGCTATGGACGACAAAAACCCTGAGTAACCGGATTGCCTCCGAAATTTCCAAGCAAAATGCCTTCGCTATCGCGAAGCGAGTTGGCATGAAGCCAGGAACTCAACTGGCTGGTGTCGACTTGCGCGGACAGGACCTCTTCAGGGCTGATCTCCGCGGTGCTGACCTCTCGGGCGCCAACCTCGCTGGCATGACAATAAACGACACGGACTTCCTCGGGGCAAATCTCTCAGATGCGAACCTGACGGGGGTGCGGATGATCGAAGGGTCGCTTCGCGGTGCGAACCTAGCGGGCAGCCACTGGGATCGCGCCGTGATCCTGGGAACCACGCATCTTCCCGATACGGCCACAGCACCGGAGATTGGCGCGGCGGCGGTAGCCGGCCGTGACACCGTCGAGGTGATCGTCCCTGTACCGGGCCAGGCCACGAGTGTCGCATTCTCTCCCGTTAGCCTGTTGCTGGCGATCGGCCGGGGATCTCACGTTCAGTTGGTCGATGCCGAGACCGGAAAGACGCTCCGGCTCCTGACCGGCCACACGGACCAGGTGCACGACGTGGCCTTCTCGCCCGACGGCTTCCTCGTCGCTGCCGCATCCGGCGACCAAACCGTCCGGGTTTGGGAAGCCGCGACCGGGATCCACCGCACCACGCTACGCGGGCACGACAACCTGGTCGGTGGCGTCGAGTTCTCGCCCGATGGGTCCCTCATCGCCACCGCATCAGACGACCGCACCGCGCGCACGTGGGACACCGCGACTTGGACTCACCGCACCACATTCAATGGGCACGGGGACTGGGTGCGGAGCGTCGCGTTCTCGCCCGATGGCTCCCTCATCGCCACCGGGTCAAGAGACAGCACCGCGCGCACCTGGGACACCGCCACCGGAACGCAGCGAGTCAAGTTCAACGGGCACACCACTTGGGTACGTCGAGTCGCGTTCTCGCCCGATGGCTCCCTCATCGCCACCGCCTGCCGCGACGGCACCGCGCGCACCTGGGACACGACCACCGGAACGCGCCGCGCCATTCTCAACGATCATTTTGACTGCCTGACCAGCGTGGCGTTCTCGCCCGATGGCTCCCTCCTCGCTACCGCCTCCCGCGACTACACCATCCGTATCTGGAGCACCGCCACCGGAACCGCCGGTCGCACGCTCAAGGGACATACGGACTGGGTGCGCGATGTCGCCTTCTCCGCAGATGGGACTCTCCTGGCCACCGCTGCCCGAGACGGCGCCGTTTATCTCTGGGATACCGCCACCTGGACGCGGCGCAGCACCATTGAGGTTACTGGCCGTTCCCCCGTGAAGGCCGTCGCATTTTCATGTGACGGTTCGCTTATCGCCAGCGCTTCTGGCGACCGCAGTCCGCGCATCTGGGATGCGGCCAGGGGACGCGGTCGCGCTGGCAGGACACTGACCGGGCACCGGAAGCCGACTAACGCCGTCGCTTTCTCACCGGATGGTTCCGTCATCGTGACCGCGTCGGAGGACAACACCGCGTGCACCTGGGACAGCGCCACCGGAACCGGACTCCGCAGGCTCGCCGGGCACACGAGCGGTGTGACCGCTGTCGCCTTTTCGCCTGACGGGGCTCTGATCGTCACCGGATCCAGGGATACCACGGTCAGGATCTGGGAAACCGCCACTGGATGGCACCGCGGTACGATCACCGGACACACCGACCAGGTGAACGCGGTCGCATTCTCACCGGATGGGTTTTTTATCGCGACCGCATCCGACGACACCAGCGCCCGCATGTGGAGTGTTGCTGGACACCATCCAATCGGCACGCTGTTCCGCTGGACGCCGCGACTGCATCGCACCATCAGACACAATCTCAACAAGGTGACAGCCGTCAATTTCTCGCCGGACGGTTCGCTTATCGCCACCGCTTCGGATGACCACGTCGCACGGATTTACGAGACTGCCAGAGGCAGCGAATTCCGCACGCTTACCGGGCACACCGGCGGTGTGACCGCTCTCGCTTTCTCACCGGACGGTTCGCTCATCGCCACCGCGTCAGAAGACCACACTGCGCGAATCTGGCACACGGTCACGAGCGACGCTCCGACAATACTCAGCGGGCACGCCGGCGGGCTGACCGCCGTCGCCTTCTCACCGGACGGTTCGCTCATCGCCACCGCCTCCGGCGATACCACCGCACGAATTTGGCGCACCACTACTGGAGCCTTGCTCGGAACGCTAATTGCCCTGCCGGGCGGTGGGAGTGCCCTCCTGCGCGTCGATGGCAGGTACGAGGTAGACAATCCAGGTGATGACATCTGGTGGGCCATTAAGCTGTGCCGATTCAACGCTGGGGAGCTCGACCGGTACGTTCCCGGAATGCGGCCGATAGCCGACGGCGAGTGGATCTTCCCGCAGGCCACCCTGGCTGACCCGAATCTTCCCAAGTTCAAGCCCCCGGCACTCCCCGAGGTCCCCTAGGGTTCCGGTCAGTCCCTCAGCCGGTCCCTGGCCGCCCGGTCCAGACACTAATCCACAGCTTTCGCGCGCAACATCTGCCTAGCGCGGCACCGTCTGGTAATCGCGCGCCACCGCCGGGGCGACCCGCCGTGCGTCGGCCGCGATATCGCGCAGCATTCCCCTGAGCGAGACGGTGTACCCGAGGAAGTACAGGCCAGGGGCGGCGGGCGCCCGGCCGCTGACCTTGGGCAGCCCACCTTCGTCCAGTACCCCCAGGTGCCCGACCATCCTTTCCAGCCCGCGGCGGTAGCCGGTCGCCGCGATCACCGCCTGGGCGCCTATGGCCGAACCGTCAGCGAGCAAGACCTTGTCGCCCTCGAACCCGGTCACCGCCGCGACTGGCGTCACCTTGCCGCCGCGCACCGCCTCGACGAACCCAACGTCCTGAAGGGGCACCTCCCCGACGCGCCGGACACGCGAGAGCAAGCCATCTTCGGGCAAGGGGATGCCGTTGGGGGTCAGATCCGGGATGGTGAGCCGCCGCTGCAACCGGGCAACCGGGTCCACCAGGGCCGCGGGCAGCCGGCTGACCAGGATGCCGGTCGCGTGAGCGGGCCACGGGCCGACATTGCGCCGGACGATCTGCGGCGGGGTCCGCACCGCGATCCACACGCGGCGGGCACCTCCCTCGGCCAGATCGACGGCGATCTCCGAACCGCTGTTGCCCACGCCGGCCACGAGCACGTCGAGCCCGGCGAACGGGGCCGGGTTGCGGTACTCCCTGGCGTGCCGCAGCTGGCCCGTATACGACTCAAGGCCTGGCCATTCCGGCACGTAGGGCGTATGAGCGTGACCGGTCGCGACCACGACCGACCGCGCCGGGAGCAGCTCGCCCGCGGTGGTCTGGACTACCCACCGAGCGCCCGCGCCGTCCCGCGCCTCCGCCGCCGCCACCCGCTCAACCTCGGTACCGCCGCGGACCTCGAGCCCATGCGCGGCCCGGTAACGTTCCAGGTAATCGATCACGGCGTCCCGGGACGGCCAGCGACCCGCCGCACGAGGGATGCCAAAGCCCGGCAGCCCGGAAAGACCGCGCACGGTGTGCAAATGCAGCCGGTCGTAGCCAGCGCGCCAGCTGCTCCCCACCTGCTCACCGCGTTCCAGGATCACCGGGTGCATCCCCCGACGGCGCAGTTCAGCGGCGGCGGCCAGCCCGGCCGGGCCGCCGCCAACGACATAGACCTGCCGCGACTCGTCCATACTCACGATCCCCATCCGCCTCTCGCCTTCAGCGCCTACTAGGCCGCTGCCATTCTCCCTGATGCGCGGGGGACGTGGGGAGCGCGACCAGCGGACCGTTGACAGCTTTCGACTTGCCCTCGACCAGCCGCGATGCCGACGCGAAGCCACGGGACCGTTCGGGCTGATTGCTCTGAATTTCCCTGGCCGCCGAGGACCACGGCAGGCGGCCCTCAGCCGCGGCTGACGGGGAAGGCGTCCTCGACGGCCAGGGCGTAGTCGTCCAGGATGCGGCCAGGGGGAGTGGCCGAGGTGAAGCGCATCACCCGTCCGGAGTCGCGTTCCACCACGAGCAGGGTCCCGCCGCGGGTTCCTGGCTGGTCCAGCCAGCCGGGCCGGATCAGCCATCCATCGCTGAACTCCTCTAGCACCCAGCCGTTCCCGTCCCCGGCGTCCGCCGGGCCGGCCACCTCGGCTGCGATCTGCGCTGCCTCATCGCGGGTGATCATCTCGCACGACCTTTCCGTCTGGCGTGAAGAAAATAGCATCCGAGTACCGCATGTCGCCCTCATCGAAGCGGACCCCGGCCACCGACGGCGGCCACGGCCCGCACCGGCCGCGCTGCCCGTCGACCGCCAGCACATTCCCGCGGTCGTTGACCGCGTTGAACCAGTGACCGCCGCCGGTTTTCCAGTCAGCCCCGACGACGGCCAGGCTCCCCGGCCCGAGAACCGCCAGACGCTCCCCGATCTGCGCCATGGACATCGGCGCCGGCGCCCGGCCGGCCCATTCCGCCATCCGGCCGGCCGGCTCACCGGCCGCCCCGCCGTCGGCCATCGCCGCCGCCACCGCGACCGTGTCACCGAACCAGGTCCTGGCCACCGCCCGGGAGCACTCCCCGCAGTTGTTTCCCCGCCCCGGATCCGCCTTGTCCGGGTTGACGTCGCCCAGCCATCCCGCCAGCTCCTGCGGCCGAACCACGGCCCGCTCCGGCCCGGCCGCCGGGACGTAGTCACCGGAATGCCGGGCAGCGATATCCGGCAGATCGCTGATGCTGGCCGACCGCTCCCCGCCGCCCGGTTCCTCCCGGGAGGCCCCGTAGCAGGCGTCCACCGCCGCCCGGTACCAGGCGGCACGCTGCTGCGCGGTACCCCCTCCGGTCTCCGGCCACCCGTCGCGGGAGTCCTCCTGGGCCGCACCGCCGTGGCCGGCGGGCGGCGCGTCACGGCCGCCGCCGGCCTCATCCCAGAGAACCTCCATCCCTGGCATGACATGACCCCCGATTCCGGCGGAAGAACCAGTGAACCTCTCCTAGCCAGAACGTCAGCCCGAACCGTACGGTTCACGGGGACGCGCTGGCAGGCGTTTTCGTACCCGGTTCAGACCGCTCGGGCGTTGACGTAGCTGGCGTGGTTCTCGGGGGCGAGAACCACCCACACCTGACCAGCGGCGAACTGCATTCGCTGGCCGTTCGGCAGCGTGAAGGCCGTCCCGCTCTTCAGCGTCGGCCGCGACCAGTGCACGGTGTAGGCGCGCCCGTCGCGCAGGATGACCGCGCGGCCGGAGCCAACCGACTTCGCGTACGGCGGCCGGCCGCCGTATTCCTCGAACCGTGACGTCGAGATCTGCGTGTACTGGATGATCACGGTGCTGCCGCCGAGCTGACCGCCCTCGGTGGCCATCGCCGGCGAGCCGTCGATCGAGGTGAGCCAGCGCCTGTCCTTCGCCGACCAGCGGAAGGTGTAGGACGCCGCTGGGTACTTCACCGAGTACGACGCGGTCTTCTTCCCGCCGGCCGGCAGCGAGCCGAACCGGAAGCCAATGTCCCTGGCCTTACTGGCGTGCGGTGCCTCGCGCAGCAGTTGCTTGGTGTTGGCATAGAGGTTGTAGGGCGCGATCCGGTCCGGGTCACGGTAATAGCCGCCGACGAGCAGCGCGTAGAGATCGACGACTGGCGCCCGCTCGACGAACGGGACCAGGTGCGGGGTCGCGCCGGACCAGGCGAACGCGGGCCGCCCGAACTGGTAGAGGATGTCCAGGTCGCTCTGCCGGGCGCTGCGCACCGGTCCGACGACCGGCGGGATGTGCGAGGAGTAGACGGCCATGAACCGGGTCAGGCCGCCCTCGACCGGGATCACGTACACGAGGTCGGCGGACTGGAGCCCGGTCTGCGGCCGGGCGTACACGATGTTGTCGATCTTCACCGCGAGCACCGGCCTAAGCGCCTTGACCGGCTCTCCGGTGAACGGGTCGAGCAGCGGTCCCTTAGGCGGCTTCCGCTTGACGACGGGCCGTTCCGGCGTGACGTGCCGTTCCGGCGTGACGCGGGGGTGCGCGGAGGGAGTTGCCGTGTGGCTGGTCAGCGTGATGGCAAGCGTGATAGCGGCCGCGGCGATCACCGCCACGCCGGATCCCGTCGCCGCGGCCAGCCACGGATGCCGCGTCACCAGCCGCCGCAGCCTTCTAGTCGCGTCCCGCGGCCCGTCCATAGGCCCGCCTTCCGTCAGCCCCACAAGCCGGTTATCCGGTTCTCGGAATGCTAAACGGGGACATCGCGGGCGGCAGGCTGTTTCCCGCAACCTCCTCATGATCCTGGCGTGGCTGGCGCGGCGGCAGTGGTCCGCCACGCGTCCCAGCGGCCGGGCGCTCACGCTGACCTCGTGCGTTACATTTCCGACACAAAGCTTCATGATGAAGAACATTTTTTCAGCAAATCCACACCTTTACTGCGACAAACGCGCAAGTTACTCTCGCGTAGAGCTCGGTAACGGACTCATTCCACCTCTTCCGCCCGCCGGCAAAATCTGTCGGCCGGGCAGCCACCAAAAGCACGCAGCTATCAACACCCCGAGGAGCCCGCATGCTGCGAAGATGGTGTATTCCCCTGGCCGTTCTGGCCCTCACGCTCGGCCCCGCACTGGCGGCCGGCAGCGCATCGGCCGCTGTCACAACCGCTACCCCGCCGCCCTCGGCGGCCGCCCTGATCGCCTCGGAGGCGGCGCACGACGCACACGCCTCGCAGCCGGCCCGGACGTCGGCGAACTCCGGCTTCAGCCACGCCTGCCGCGCCGTGATCGTCGTCGGCGAGCAGTCCTGCCTCGCGCTCAGGCGGCACGGCATCCGCCCGATGGCCGCGAACTCCTCGCCGGACGCCATCCCGGCGGGCTACGGTTATGGCCCCTCGCAGCTGCAGTCGGCCTATGACCTGACCTCGGCCTCCGCCTCGGACGGGGCCGGACGTACCATCGCGCTGGTCGACGCGTACGACGACCCGACCGCCGCCAGCGACCTGGCCGCCTACCGCTCGGCCGCGGGCCTGCCCGCCGTCCCCAGCTTCGAGAAGGTCAACCAGAACGGCGCGACCTCCCCGCTGCCGGCCGAGGCCCCCGCCAGCGACGACTGGACGCTGGAGGAGTCTCTCGACCTGGACATGGCCTCCGCCATCTGCCCGGAGTGCAACATCGTGCTGGTCGAGGCCACCAACGACAGCGGCACCGGCCTCTACGTCGCCGAGAACACCGCCGCCAGCCTGGCCGGTTACGTCTCCAACTCCTGGGGCGGGACCGAGTCCTCCACCGACACCACCTACGACTCGGAGTACTTCTCCCACCCGGGCGACGTCATCACCGCCTCCGCGGGTGACTCCGACTACGGCGTGATCTACCCGGCGACCTCGCCGAACGTTGTCTCGGTCGGCGGCACCAGCCTGAGCACGGCCTCGAACTCGCGCGGCTGGACCGAGTCGGTGTGGAACGACGGCGGCGGCGAGGGCACCGGTTCTGGCTGCTCGGCCTACGAGCCGCAGCCGTCCTGGCAGACCGCGCTCGGCCTGCCCTCGGGCTGCTCCAAGCGGGCCGACAACGACACCTCGGCCGACGCCGACCCCGATACCGGCCTGGCGGTCTACGACACCTCAAACGGAAACGGCGGGTGGAACGAGGTCGGCGGGACCAGCGCCTCCTCCCCGATGCTGGTGGCCATGTATGCCCTCGCAGGCAACGCCGGCAGCACCCCGGCCGACGACATCTACACCCACACCAGCGACTTCTATGACGTCACGAGCGGCAGCGACGGCAGCTGCAGCCCGGCCTACCTGTGCACCGCGGAGACCGGTTACGACGGCCCGACCGGCATCGGCACCCCGGACGGCATCGCCGGCCTGGTCAGCGGGAGCACCGGCACCGGCAACACGGTGACGGTGACCAGCCCGGGCAGCCAGACCGGCACCGTCGGCACCGCGGCCTCGCTGCAGATCACCGCGACCGACTCGGCCTCCGGCCAGACGCTGACCTACAGCGCCACCGGCCTGCCGACCGGACTATCCATAAGCTCCAGCTCAGGCCTTATCTCCGGCACGCCGTCGGCGGCGGGCAGCTACAGCGTGGCCGTCACGGCCAAGGACACCACCGGCGCCTCCGGCTCCGCGTCCTTCACCTGGACGATCAGCTCCTCGGGCACCACCTGCACCTCGACCGCGAACGTCGTCGGGAACCCGAACTTCGCCAGCGGCTCGACCGACTGGACCGCGTCGTCCGGCGTCATCGGCGAGTGGGCATCCGACGGCCAGCCGCCGATCAGCGGCAGCAATTACGACGCCTGGCTCGACGGCTACGCCGCGCCGCATACCGACACGCTCTCCCAGTCGGTGACGCTGCCCTCCGGCTGCTCCGGCACGCTCGAGGTGTGGCTGCACATCGACAGCGCACAGACCAGCGGCACCAACGGCTCCTTCACCGTCTCGGTGGCGGGCACCACGATCGCCACGTTCACCAACCTCAACGCGAACTCCGGCTACACCGAGCACAGCTACTCAATCCCGTCCTCCGACTCCGGCAAGTCCATCAAGCTCCTGTTCACCGGGGTCGAGAACAACGCCAACAACACCGACTACGTCGTCGGCCAGGTCGAGCTCAACGCCTGACCATCGTCCGTGACGGCGGGGGTGCCCCGGGTCTGCTTTTGGGCCCGGGGCACCGCCGCCATGACCGCCTGCGTCCTGCAGCCCTGTTTTGATTGACTTTCCAATGACCGGGCTGTGACAATCGCCTGGCGAACGGGAAACGACCCCTGGGCGGCGTATGAGCGAGGGTGGCCACCATCACGGCGGCGACATGGGCGGGCAGCGGGGCTTTTCCGACCCGGGGTATTACACCACGAGTACGGCCTTCCTCGAGGCGCTGGCTGAGGCCGGCGTCACGTATATCTTCGCCAACCTCGGCAGCGATCATCCGGGGCTGATCGAGGCGCTGGCGCAGGCCCGTGCGGACGGCCGGGCGGCCGCGCTGCCGAAGGTCATCGTCTGCCCGCACGAGACCGTGGCCGTGTCCGCGGCGCACACCTACGCCATGATCACGGGCGAGCCGCAGGCGGTGGTCGTGCATGTCGACGCGGGCACCCAGAACCTCAGCGGCGGCGTGAGCAACGCCATGCGCGGCCGCGTCCCCCTGCTGGTCTTCGCGGGCACGGCCCCGTTCACGCAGCACGGCGAGCTGCCCGGCAGCCGCACCGAGTTCATCCACTGGATCCAGGACGGCCGGGACCAGCGGGGCATTCTGCGCAACTACGTCAAGTACGACAACGAGCTCCGCACCGGGAGGAACGCCAAGCAGCTCGTGCACCGCGCGCTCCAGATCGCCCGCAGCGAGCCGGCCGGCCCGGTGTACCTGGTCGCCGCCCGCGAGGTAATGGAGGAACCGCTCGATCCGTACGCCGTCGATCCCGGCCTTTACAGTCCGGTCGCGCCCGCCGCGCTGACGCGGGAGGTCACCGCGGAGATCGCGACCGCGCTGGCCGGCGCGCGGCACCCGCTGATCGTGACCACGTACCTGGGGCGGGATCCGGCCGCGGTACCCAGCCTGGTCGGGCTGGCCGAGCTGCTCGCCATTCCGGTGGTGGAGGCGATGGCCTACCACGTCAACTTCCCCTACGATAACCCGCTGCACGGCGGCTTCCAGTATCACGCCGTGTCGCAGAGCGAGATGCTCGCCGAGGCCGACGTGGTCCTGGTGATTGACAGCGACGTGCCGTGGATCCCGTCTGTGAGCCGGCCGTCCGACGGCGCCGCTATCTACTACGTGGACATCGACCCGCTGAAATCGCAGATGCAGATGTGGGACGTGCCCGCGCGGCGCTTCGCCGCCGCGAACTCGAAGGTGGCGGTGGAACAGATCGCCGCTTACGTTCGAGATCATGGCCTTGTTAACGACGCGACGGTCAGCGAACGGCGGGCCGCGGCCGCCACCAGACACCAGCGCGCGCTCGCCGAGCAGGAGGCCGCGGAGCAGCCGAAGGACGGCGTGATCACCGGCGAGTACCTGACCGCGTGCGTGCGGCGGCTGATCGAGGGCGAGGACGCGCTGATCCTGACCGAGGTGGTCACGCACAGCAGGACCGTGGCGGAGCACCTGCGGCCGAACCGGCCGGGCTCGGTGCTGCACCACGGCGGTGGCGCGCTGGGATGGTCGGGTGGCGCCGTCGTCGGGGCCAAGCTCGCTTGTATGGAACGGACTGTGGTTTCTCTCGTCGGCGACGGCTCTTTCCTTTTCAGCGTGCCGTCGTCGGCGCTGTGGGTGCAGCGTCGCTACAACACCCCGGCGCTCACGGTCATCTACGACAACCACGGCTGGGCCGGTCCTAAGTTCTCCACGCTGCACGTGCATCCGGAGGGGGCCGCGGCCGCGGCCGACGACTTCCACGCGTCGCTTGAGCCGGCGGTGGACTTGCCCGCGGTGGCGCTGGCGGCGGGAGCGGGGTTCGGTGCGACCGTGTCAGAACCGGGAGAGCTGCCGCGGGTGCTCAAGGACGCGCTCGCGGTTGTGCAGGCCGGGCAATCCGCGGTGGTCAGCGTGCGGCTTCCGGGTGTGTGACAACCAGGCTAACCCGGCTTGAGGCACGCATTCAAAGGCTGCTATCGCCTTATCTGAACACGCTTGCAGGCCGAACTATTAATGCTGTTTCCTGATATAAGATGCCCGTCGTTCAACCGATGTAATTCCGCAGTTAAACATGTAAGGCAATTATTGTATTGCCGATAGAATAACCGCCGTGGCAGCTGTCTATTGGCAAGAGGCGGTCCCGACATGCCCTATGTATCCACCAACGGTATTCGCTTGGCGTACGAGCGCACCGGACGTGGCGAGCGCGTGCTCATGATCATGGGCCAGGCGGCCGGCCGGAACGTCTGGTCGATGTATCAGGTCCCCGCCTTGAAAAGTGCCGGGTATGAGGTCATCACATTCGATAACAGGGGTATGCCGCCGTCGGACGTGCCGCCGGGAGATTATTCGCTGGCCGACCTCGTGGCGGACACCGCGGGCCTGATCGAGGCCCTGGATGCGGGACCATGCCGGCTGGTCGGGACCTCGCTGGGTGCGTGGGTCGCCACCCAACTGGCTGCCAGCAGGCCGGACCTGGTTACCTGCTGCGTGCTGATGGCGGTGCGAGCTCGGGCGGATGCGTTTCGCCGTGCGCTGTCGGCCGGCCAGCTGGCGCTAACAGGCGCTGGCGTCCAGTTGCCAGCGGCCTACGATACCCCGATATCGGTCCTCCAGATGTTCTCTCCGGCCACCCTCAACGACGATGCGGCGATCTCGCCGTTGCTGGAGATCTATGAGATGTCCGCCGCCCGCAGGGCCGCTGCCAGCGGGCAGGATGCGATCGACCTCCTCTCCGACCGCCGGGACGGGCTACGGGCTGTTCCGGTGCCATGCCGGGTGATCGCCTTCTCCGATGACCTCATGTGCCCTCCGCACCTATGCGCCGAAGTGGCCGAAACGATCCCGGACTGCGACTACGTGGAGATCGGTTCCTGCGGGCATCTCGGTTACCTGGAGCGTCCCGACGAGGTCAATTCGGCGATCATCGAATTTCTCGACAAGAACTAGGCCAGGTCGGCTGCCGCGTCGGCAGTTCCGCGGTCCGCCATCCTCATGCGAAGCGAACCGGGTGCAGGCTAGGTGGTGCCCCCTGGATCTGTTTACGCTGCTTACCCGTGTGCGGGGCTCGGGGCCGGTCAAGTTTCCGCAAAATTTTCATGACACTTACCGGAAATAATGCACTTGTCTGGATCGTGAGAAATGGTTACAATCCGTATCATTATGGGCCTTTCACCTCAAAGTCCTGGAAATCAGCGCATGCTCTTAGAAGGATGAGACGGGGATTGATGAGGCACGGGGAGAATGGTTCGGCGTTCCCGTTTGGATCGATGTTGCGCAAGTACCGTCGAGAGTCTGGACTAACCCAGCGTGAGCTGGCCGCCGAGGCAGGGCTCAGCGTCGCCGCACTGCGCGATTTTGAACAAGGCCGACGACATCGACCGCGCCGAAATTCGTTGACCGCGCTCGCCGATGCCTTGGGCCTGGACCCTGACCAAGCCGCCAGCCTGGCACGCGCCGCGGTCTTGCCGCGGCTGCCTCCCGATCAGCCCCTATCTCCGACTCGGGCCAAGGACGGCTCCGGCCGGGAGCCGCCCGCGGATGCCTCAAGATCCGGCCAGGGGCTGTGGCTGAGCGCGCTAGGCCCGCTTGAGGCCTGGTACGACGGAGCGCCGCTGCCTCTCGGGCCCCCCGCCCGGCGCGCGGTACTCGGTTTGCTTCTGCTCGATCCCGGTGCGCTTGTGCGTAGGGACACGATCATCGACGTGCTGTGGGGAGACACGCTGCCGCGCACCGCCGTCGGTCTCGTACAGGCACATGTGAGCCGGATCCGCAGGCTGATGGAGCCAAGAAGCCGTTCGGAGAGCGGCCGCGGAGTAATCGATTCTGTCGGGGGCGCTTACCGGCTGAGCCTTTCCGCTAGGGAGCTGGATCTGCTCGCCTTCAGGGAGCTGGCCGCGCAGGCCGCCAGCACGCGGTCGGCCGGTGACGACGTAACCGCCGTCGAGCTCTACCGGCGGGCGGTCAGCTTGTGGCGCGGTGAGCCGCTTGCCGATGTGGACGCGCTGTCCGGCCACCCTGGCATCACCGCGCTGCGGCAGGAACTCCTCGATGTATTGCTGCGCTATGCGGAGGTCGCCTGCGCCTGCGGCCAGCATCAGTCGGTGCTGCCGCGACTGCAGGCGCTGGCCGATGCCGAGCCGCTGAACGAGCCGGCCCACGCCCGGCTGATCATCGCGCTGGCCGGCTCGGGACAGCAGGCAGCCGCGATCGGCGTGTACGAAGACATGCGGTTGCGGCTCAACCGAGAGCTGGGCATTTATCCCGGTGGCGAGCTGTCCGAGGCCTACATGCGAGTGCTCAGGCAGGATATACAGCAGGGGAGCTGGGAGGGGGCGCCGCCCGGCTCACCGGTGCTGCCCGCCATTGTGCACGTGGTGCCAAGGCAGCTCCCGGCGCCGCCGCGAGGCTTCACTGGCCGCGCCCGCGAGCTGCGGGTGCTGTCCGGGCTACTTGAACGCGATGCCAGGGATCCTGGCGACGTGGTCATCGCCGCGCTGACCGGAATGGCCGGCGTCGGCAAGACCGCGCTGGCCGTGCACTGGGCCCATGCGGTCGCCGGCCAGTACCCGGACGGGCAGCTATTCGTGAACCTGCAGGGTTTCAGTCCCTCGGGCGCGCCGATCACGCCGGCCGAGGCATTGTGCGGCTTCCTGACCGCGCTCGGCGTGCCGTCGACGCGGATCCCCGCCGATACCCGTGGCCAGGCCGCGCTCTACCGCAGCCTGCTGGCCGGCCGGCGCATGCTCATCGTGCTCGACAACGCGCGGGACGCGGAGCAGGTCCGCCCGCTACTGCCCGGTTCACCGGGCTGCTTCGTGCTCGTCACCAGCAGGAACTGGCTGGCCGGGCTGGCTGCTGCGGAAGGCGCGCAGCCGGTACCGCTCGAGGTGCTGACGGAGTCGGAATCGCAGGCCGTGCTGGTCGCGAACCTTGGGATGAGCAGGGCGATGGCCGAGCCGACGGCGGTCAGCGAGCTCATTTCGCTGTGCGGCCGCCTGCCGCTGGCCCTGTGCGACGTCGCCGCCCGTGCCAGCGCGCGTCCCGGCGTGCCGCTGGCCGCGTTCGCGGCCTCCATGCGGGACATGGGAATGCGGCTTGACGCGCTGGAGACGCGGGAAGCGGCGACCAGCGTCAGGATGGTGTTTTCCTGGTCACGGGCGAAGCTGGGCAAGGCCGCGGCCCGGATGTTCCGGCTGCTTGCCGTGCACCCGGGGCCGGATATCACGGTTCCCGCGGCAGCCAGCCTGGCCGGGATTCCGGATGGACAGGCCCTGCTGGCGCTGGCGGAGCTATGCGATGAGCACCTGCTCACGGAGCACGCTCCAGGCCGGTATGCCTGTCACGACCTGGTCCGCGCTTACGCGGCGGAGGCGGCGCACACCACCGACAGCGCCGCCGAGCGGCGCGCCGCGGTGTACCGCGTGCTCGACTATTACCTGCATACTGCCAGCCTGGCAGCGGATTTCCTCTGTCCTTACCACACCGAGGTCACCAGGTCCCGGCCGCAGCTAGGCGTCACGCTCGAAAAGATCGGCGGACCGGAACAGGCGGCCGAGTGGTTTGACAACGAAAGGCATGTCCTGCTGGCCATGATCGCCACGGCCGCCGAACAAGGCTATGCACCGCACGCCTGGCAACTGCCCTGGGTCGCCGGGTGGTATTACCAGGGTGAGGAGTACTGGCTGCGGCTCGCGGCAGCCCAAGAATCCGCGCTCGGTGTCGCGGCCGGCCTGGACGATCCAACCGGCCAGGCGATGGCCCGCCAGCACCTTGGCTGGCTGCGGTTTCTGCTCGGCGACATCGTCAGCGCCGCCCGCCATCTCGATGCGGCGGCCGAACTGGCAAGGAAACTCGACGACAGGCGAATCGGCGCGCTCACGGCCATTTGCCGCGCTTATCTCCTCCAATCCCAGGGCCGTCCCCTGGAAGCGATGATAGCGGCTACGCATGCGCTACGCCTCTACCAAGCCGCCGGGGACAGGAGAGGGGAAGTCCGCGCCCTCTACATGATTGGCTGGCACCTGGTCCAGCTTGGCGATCATCAGCGGGCGGCAGATTTCAGCAGCACGGCACTGCGGGTCTACCGGGAATCTCCCTGGACGCTGACGGCCGATCGCGGGAAATGCCATTCATTCTTACCGAACGAAAGGTGGTCCGACGTTATCCGCCATTCGATTTCGTCCAACTGTTAATGAGCGGCAGTTGAACGGCGATATCAGTCGGCAGGTGAAATGGATAGATTTGTGGCACCATGGCGCCCGGTTGTGTACTTCAAATATTGTGGCTGTGGAAAGGCATCTGTAGGCGATCGAATGATAGAACGGATTTTGCCGGACCAGGTCGCTGCGGTCGAGGCATTCGGCGATGATCCCGCTGCCGAGCTCTTCCCGCAGGAATGGGCTGCCGTGGCGCGGTCGACGGAAAGCCGGCGGCAGGAGTTCGCCACCGGGCGTGCCTGTGCCAGGGCGGCATTGGCCAGGCTGGGCTGGCCCGCAGTCGCCGTGCCGCGCGGGCCGCGAGGCGATCCGCTGTGGCCGGAAGGCGTGGTCGGCAGCATCACGCATTGCGCCGGGTACCGCGCCGCCGCAGTGGCGCTGACGAAAGACGTCCTATCGCTCGGCATCGACGCGGAGCCGGACGAGGCGCTGCCCGACCGCGACATGCTCAACTTGATAGCCCTTGAGGAGGAGCGTGCCCGCCTTGGTGAGCTCGCCGCGACGCTGCCGGGCACCGGCTGGGACCGGCTGCTGTTCAGCGCCAAGGAATCCGTCTACAAGGCGTGGTTTCCGCTGGCCAGACGCTGGCTTGGCTTCGAGTCCGCGCACGTCTCCATCGACCCGTACCAGGGCGCGTTCGCCGCGCGCCTGCTGGTCGCCGCCCCGCCCGTGGGCGGGGCGCCGCTGACCCAGTTGCACGGACGGTGGCTGGCCGATCAGGGACTGCTCGTGACCGCCGTCGTGGTTCCCGCGTGACCATCGGCCGGGAAGATCTGCCGTAGAGCGCGCGGCCGTCCCGGGTTCTGCTCAAGCTCTTCGGGATAACCGAACGACACTTCCTCGAACCGGACGCCGTCTTGCCAGGTGGTGCGAGGGATGTGCAGGTGCCCGTAGACGACGGCCCGGGCATCGAACCGCAGATGCCAGTCGGCCGTGCGCTCGGTGCCGCACCACTGGGCGAACTCTGGGTATCTCAGCACCCTCGTGGGTTCGCGGGTCAGCGGGAAATGGCTGACAAGAACCGTCGGGATGCCCGGCGGAAGCTCTTTGAGCCGTCGTTCCGTCGCCTCGACGCGCGCGTGGCACCAGGCGTCCACATTCGGGTACGGGTCGGGGCGCAGCACGGCCTCATCGGAGCACACGATGCCTGTCTGATAGGCGAGGGCGAGCGACTCGGCCTTGCTTGTCGTGCCGTCGGGGCGGAACGAGTAGTCGTAGAGCGTGAACAGCGGCACGATCACGATCGGTCCGCCCCACCCCCGCCATATCGGAAACGGGTCCTCCGGCGTCACCACGCCAAGCTCACGGCAAATCGACACCAGGTATCGGTACCGGGCTTCGCCGCGCAGCCGGACCGGGTCGGTGCTGAGCGTCCACAGCTCGTGGTTGCCAGGAACCCAGATCACGGCGGCGAACCGGGCGCGGAGCGTGCGCAGGGCCCACTCGATGTCCGCGGCCTTCTCCGCTACGTCCCCGGCTACCAGCAGCCAGTCGCATGGGTACGCCGGAAGGTTCGCGATGAACTCGCGATTCGCGGGGAAGGTGACGTGCAGATCGCTGACGGCCAGCAGCCGCGCCGGCGGGCCGGCGGTCAGCTGGCCTCCTCTTGATCCGCACCGTCTACTCCGGTTTCCTCGGCAGGCTTTTCTGTGTCGGTCGGCTCTTTTGTGAGGGCCGTGAGCAGGCTGTTCAGCCGCTGCACGAACAGGGCGGGGTCTTCGATCCTGGCGCCGAGGGTGAGTACCGCCTGATTGAAGAGCACCTGCGCCCACTCGCCGATGTGCTTGCCGTCCTGCCCGCGGTTAAGCCGCTGGATGAGCGGGTGCTTGGGGTTGAGCTCAAGCACCGCCTGGCGCGGTAGCCCCGTTCCGCGTAGCCGCTGCATGAGGTTGATGTCGATTTCCGGCTCGTTGCTGACGATGCAGGCAGGAGAGGTCGTGAGCCGGGTGGACAGGCGCACGTCCCAGGCCTGCCCGGCCAGGTAGGCCTTCAGCTTGCCGAGCAGCTCCGCGTAGTCGGTATCGGCCTGCTCCTTGGCTTGTTTTTCTTCGTCGTCCGCAAGCGCGCCGAGGTCCCCGGCGCCCTGGGCGACAGACTGGAGCTTCTTGCCGTCGAACTCGCGCAGGCTGGACACCACCCAGTTGTCCACGCCCTCGCTGAGCAGCAGCACTTCCACGCCCTTGGCGCGGAATGACTCCAGGTGCGGGCTGGATTTGGCCGCGGCGAGCGAAGGGGCCAGCAGGTAGTAGATATGCTCCTGGCCCGCCTTCATCCGCGCCACGTACTCATCGAACGAGGTGTCCTGGTCGTCGGTGGCGGACTTGGTAGAGCTGAACCGCAGCAGCTTGGCGATCTCATCCCGGTTCGAGTAGTCGTCGGCGATGCCTTCCTTCAGGGCGCTGCCGAACTCCTTCCAGAAGGTGACGTACTTCTCAGGCTCGCTTTCCGCGAGCTCGGCGAGCCGCCTGAGCACCTTCTTCACCGCCTGGACGCGGATGTTGTCCACCGCGCGGCTGCCCTGCAGGATCTCCCGTGAGACGTTCAGCGGCAGGTCGCTGGAGTCGATCACGCCGCGGACGAACCGCAGGTACTTCGGCAGGATCTGCCCGGTGTCCTCCATGATGAACACCCGCTGCACATGCAGCCGCACCCCGCGCCGTGCCTCGGTCACCCACAGGTCGTAAGGCGCGCGAGACGGGATGAATAGCAGCAGCGTGTACTCGTAGACGCCCTCGACCTTGCTGTGCACCCACGCGAGCGGATCGCTGAACTCCCCGGCGACATGCTGGTAGAAGTCGTTGTAGTCCTTATCGGTGAGCTCGCTCTTCTGGCGCGCCCACAGCGCCGATGCCCGGTTGACGGCGACGTCGGGCTTCGGCTTGCCTTCCTCTTCCTCTTCCTCGGCCCTGTCCTCAGGTTCGCCTGGCATCAGGATCGGCACGCTGATGTGGTCGGAGTACTTCTCGATGATCGACCGCAGCCGCCACCCGTTCAGCAGGTCGTCCTCGCCCTCCCGGAGATGCAGCACGAGCGTGGTGCCCCGGTCAGGCCGTTCGATCGTCTCCAGCGTGTACTCGCCCTTGCCGTCAGATTCCCAGCGCACCGCTTCGCCGGGCTCAAGGCCCGCCCGCCTGGTGGTCAGCACGATGCGCTCGGAGACGATGAACGATGAGTAGAAACCGACGCCGAACTGGCCGATCATCGCCGCGTCCTTGCGCTGGTCGCCGGTCAGCGACCGCAGGAACTCCCGGGTACCTGACTTGGCGATCGTGCCGATGTTCGAGATCACCTCAGCACGGCTCATGCCGATGCCGTTGTCGGCGATGGTGATCGTGCCCGCGTCCTTGTCGAAGCTCACCCGGATCCGCAGCGGCCCCTCCGCCTCGGGCGCCTCCCCCCGCGTCAGCAGTTCAAGCCGTAGCCGGTCCGCCGCGTCCGAGGCATTTGAGATCAGCTCGCGCAGGAAGATCTCCTTATTGCTGTACAGGGAATGGACCATAAGATCCAGGATCTGTACCGCCTCCGCCTGGAAGCTGAAGACTTCCTGCTCCGCCTGCACCGTCATCCGACGTCCTCCGTGCTCCCTTTGGATAAGCCCATGCGGTGACCCGGCGTCAGCGAAACCAGTTATGCAACAATTTGCCGAAGACTCGGACCCGCGCCGTTTAGCCTAACTCGCGCCCCCGCCCGCTCACTAGGCCAAAGCGAATACATGACGCGGTGGTACCGGGCAGAATGGTCCAATGCCCGGGATCGAGTGGTTGAAAGTCACCGGCCCGGCCGCTAAACTCCCGCTACCCCCTGGTCCCGGCCGACCTAGCCGCGATTCTGTCGGGGGCGGCCGTCTTCACCTGGCGGGGTGACTAGCGCGCGAACGGCTGGCTGTCGGCGTACTCCCGCCTGCACGATCAAAACCAAGATACCGAACGGACCGTGGCGACTCCAGCAGGCAGCTAGCCCGCGGCCCGCAGCCGGAAGTCAAGCCCGGTGTGCCGCCGACACGACGTCGGCCGTGCGTTCAACGCCACCATCGCCGCCTTACCTGAACACGCTTGCGTGCCGAACTATTGGCCAATGGCCACAACCGTTATAGGTGATATCGCGCTGGTTATCCTGGTTTCCTCGCTGCTCAGCGTCTTGGCCCGCCGGTGTGGTCAGCCGGCCGTCATAGGGCAGATCCTGACCGGAGTGCTGCTCGGGCCGAGCCTGCTCGGACGGCTGCCCGGCCACCTGACCGCTCACTTGTTCCCGCACGCCGTGCTGCCGTCGCTGACGTCGCTGGCGCAGGTGGCCGTCGTCATTTTCATGTTCACGGTGGGGTACGAACTCGACTTCGGGGCGATGCGCGGGCGCGGGCGGACAGTGCCGCTGGTGGCGGCGGCCGCCCTCGCCGTGCCGATGGGACTCGGAATCGCGTGCGTGCTGCTGTACCGTTCGGGCTTCGCCGTCATCGGGGAGCCGCATGACGGGCGCTCCTTCGTGCTGTTCATGGGCGTGGCCATGTCAATCACGGCGATGCCGGTGCTCGCGTCGATCGTCCGCGAGCGCGGGCTGGCCGGCACCACCGCCGGCGCGGTCGCGACCGCCGTGGCGGGGAGCATGGACGTGCTGGCCTGGCTGGTGCTGGCGGCGGCCCTCATCGGCACCCGCCAGTCCGGACGCTTTTCCTGGCCGGTGACCCTGCTGCTGACCGGCAGCTTCGTGGTGGTCATGCTGATGGTGGTACGCCCGGCGCTGACCTGGTGGACCAGCCAGCGCCAGTCACTGCTGTCGAATCCGGTCGTGCTGGCGTTCACGCTCGCCCTGGCCAGTGCGTGGGTCACCGCGACGCTTGGCCTGCAACCGGTTTTCGGCGGGTTCCTGGCCGGGCTGGCCATGCGGCCGAGGAACGGCGTGCCCGATGCGGACGTGGTGCACTCCTTGGAACAGACTGGAAACTTGCTGCTGCCGTTGTTCTTCATCGTCACGGGCCTGTCGCTCAACATCGGTGACGTGCACGGCGACGCGCTCATCCTGTTGGTCCTGATATTCCTCATCGCCAGCGCCGGCAAGCTCGGGCCGGCTTACGCGGCGTCCCGGCTGTCCGGGCTCGCGCCGCGCGAGTCGGCCACGGTCGCCGCGCTGGTGAACACGCGCGGGCTGACCGAGTTGATCGCGCTCAACGTCGGGCTGCAGGCCGGCCTCATCAACCAGCGGCTATTCACCGTGCTCGTGCTGATGGCGCTGCTGACCACGCTCATGACCGGACCGTTGCTGTCGGTGATCCGCCCGCCTCGCGCGTCACTACCCGCCGAAACCGTGCGGCTGAGCAACGTAAGCCCGGATCAGTGAGAGGGGACTGCCGATGTTACGGGGGAGCGCCACCCGGGTCGTGGCTTACGAACCGTCGCTTACACCTGCCAGCGTCTGTCTGACATGCTCGGGCTGAGCCAAGGAACGCTGTTCACATGTCCACCCACCCGTGTTTTCTCGCGGACTCCAGCACACTCTGCCGCACCGCGAGTACCTGGTGGCCGGTCAGTGACGGGACGTTCATCAACAGAAGCTCGGTCAGCTCCTGCCCGAACTCGGCTGACGACAGCACGTCGCACATCGGCTCGTCGTCCGGCGTCTGGTCCTTGCCCGGAGCATGCGGTGTCGGCGTCATCTGAGCCGACGCAGGTGACGGTGCCGGCCCGGCAGACGAAACCGGCGGGGCCGCCGGACCCGGGCGAGGTCCCGGGACCGGCCGAGGAGGCGGAACAAGATCGCTCCCGGGTTCATCGTCGATGAGATGCGCGGCGAATGCTTTCCGTCCGCGGTCGCCCGCCATAACCTTGAATTCCATCTTTGTACCCGGAGCAAGCTCGTCCGAATCGCCATCGAATACCGATGCGTGCAGGAATACATCTTCGCCACCGTCGTCCGCCGCGACGAATCCGTAGCCGCGCGCATGATCGAACTGCAATACCCTGCCTGTAATCAATTGCGCCGGCCTCCGCTCCGAACTGTGCCTGTGACCTCGCCTTGTCGCCTAGGTTAACCTGACTGGGCTGTCAGGGTATATGTTGCGATCCGCTGGCACGGCGTTCAACCGACGTGATGCTGCAGTTGAACGTGCAAGGCAGATTACCTTACTATCGACCAGACGTGAGATTTGTATGTCGGCCGGAAGTGCGCTTGCTGTGTTATGCGGGCTAGTTATTATCGATATGATGGCGGCAAAGGCCGTGAGCCCTAGATGCAACGAAAGGAATACGCGGTGGCGACGAATCCTTTTGAAGATCCCGATGCCAAGTACTTCGTCCTGATCAACGACGAAGGACAGCATTCGCTGTGGCCTGTCTTCGCGGATGTGCCCGATGGCTGGGAAGTCATCTTCGGTGAGGACGGGCGTCAGGAATGCCTCGACTTCATCGAGAAGAACTGGACGGATATGCGGCCGAATAGCCTTATCCGGCAGATGGACGCGGATGCCGCAGCGCGACAGGACAACGGCACGTCAGGCAACGGGTCGCGGCAGCGTGGAAAAGAATCAGCGGGCAAGAAATAGCTGACCGGGCGCCGCATGGGCGAGTGGAGGGGTCTTCGATGACTGCGCAGGACATCGATTATCTCGAGCTGTACACGAGCGATATGCAGTCCGCTGTCAACTATTTTGTATCGTCTCTCGGGTTTACGCCGATCGCGGAATGCGGGGGAGACGGCAGCCACTCGTCGTTGCTGCGGCATGGGACTGTGCAGCTGGTCGTGACGGCAGGCCGGGGGACCGAGGAGTTCATCGAGGCGCACGGCGACGGGATCGCGGACATCGCCTTCGGATGTGACGATCCCGCGCAGACCTGCGAACGGGCGGTGGCGGCCGGCGCCTCGCTGATCAAGTCGGCGCCCGGCAAGCTGGTCGTCTCGGGATTCGGCGACACACGCCACACGCTGGTCACCCGCTCGGCCGGCGCCAGCCTGCCCAGCGATCGTCCATGGAAGCCCGTCTCCGCGGCGTCGGCCAGACCAGGCCGGATCTGGCTGCTTGATCACGTCGCTATCCTCGTTGAGGGCGGGACGCTGACGAGCTACGCGGACTTCTGCACGGCAGCCTTCGGGCTCGCCCGCTATTCGGGTGAGTACATCGAGATCGGCGAGCAGGGGATTGACTCAATTGTCGTCCGCAGCCCATCCGGGGGCATCACCTTTACCATTCTCGAGCAAGACCAAACCAAGAAACCAGGGCAGGTGGAGGGGTTTGTCTCGCGGTACGGCGGACCGGGCGTCCAGCACCTCGCTTTCCTCGTCGATGATATTGTTTCCGCAGTTCATGAGTTCCGCGGCCGGGGCATAGAATTCCTGCACAGCCCGGACGCTTATTACGAAATGCTCGCCCGTCGACTTCCGGGCATTAAACAGGAGACAACGGACCTGCGCGCTACGAATGTTCTTGCGGATCGCGACGAATGGGGTTATCTCCTCCAGCTGTTCACGCGTTCGCCGTATAAGCGGAACACCCTGTTCTACGAGCTGGTGCAGCGCCGCGGCGCCCGCGGGTTCGGCACCGCGAACATCAGAGCCCTCTATGAGGCCGTGGAGCGCGACGAATCGGGTGCCGGATGAGCGAGTTGGCCGTCACGTCCGCGGCCACCTCCCTGCGGAAGGAAGACCTGCACGCTAGCCTGTCCGACCCCGTCCTTGACACGATGAACTTTCTCAACGAGATCACCTTCCGTTACCCCAAGGCGATCTCGTTCGCGCCGGGCCGTCCCTACGATGGCTTCTTCGACACCGAGCAGATCTTCACCCACCTGCGCCGCTACCTCGACCACCTGGCGGAGCACGGCGCCTCGCCTGAGCAGATCCGCGCCGAGATGTTCCAGTACGGTCCCACCGCCGGGCGGATCCGCGAGCTGATCGCCTCCTCGCTCCGCGAGGACGAGAACATCGACGTCCCGCCCGAGTCGATCGTGGTCACCGTGGGCTGCCAGGAGGCCATGCTGCTGGCGCTGCGTGCGCTTATCGCCGGGCCGCGGGATGTGTTCCTGGTCTCCAGCCCCTGCTACGTGGGGATCACCGGCGCGGCCAGCCTGCTGGACATAACGGTGGTCGCGGTGGAAGAGCGAGAGGACGGATTCCGCTGCGCCGATCTCGACCTGGCGATTAACGCCGAGCGAGCGCGTGGCCGCCAGCCCCGCGCCTTTTACGTGGTGCCCGACCACTCCAACCCGGCCGGGACCACGATGCGGGCGGAAACCCGACGCGAACTCCTGGACCTGGCCGCGCGCCATGACATCCTCATCGTGGAGGACAGCCCATACCGGATGGTCAGTCCGGGGCCGCACCTTCCGACGCTGAAGTCGCTTGACCGTCAGCATCGAGTGATCCAGCTGGGCTCTTTCTCCAAGACCGCCTTCCCCGGCGCCCGGGTGGGATACGCGGTGGCGGACCAGACCGTGACCGACTCGGCTGGGCACACAGGTCTGCTCGCGGACGAACTCGCCAAGATCAAGAGCATGGTGACCGTGAACACCCCGCCGCTGAGCCAGGCCGCCATCGCGGGCATGCTGCTCGCCTGCGAGGGCCGGATCTCTGAGCTGAACACGCAGCAGGCCGCGTACTACGCGCAGGCGATGCGGTCTACCCTCCGCCAACTCGACCTCTGCTTCCCGGCCGGGAAACGGGGCGCGCTCGGGGTGCGCTGGAATGAGCCCGACGGAGGGTTCTTTCTCACGATGCGCGTCCCGTTCCGGGCAGACAATGCCGCGCTGGCGCGCTCGGCGGAGGACTTCGGAGTCATCTGGACTCCGATGTCATATTTCTATCCTCATGGCGGCGGTGATTACAGCCTTCGGCTGTCCGTCAGCTATCTAACCGAAGAAGAAATCACGAACGGGATTATCCGGCTAGCGAGCTTCATAGAAGCCGAGGCTGAAGAAAGGTGAACGAAGTGGTTACAGCAACGCCATGCGTGCGCAGTCAGCGTCGCCGCTGGGGGTGGACGTACCGATGACCATGAGCGCAGGTCTTACCCTGCCCGATGTCGAGAATGCGACGGAGGTCGCCCCGCGGCAATCGGCTCCCGCGCCGAGGATCGCCGGAGTCGGGACGGCCGTGGCGGGGGAATCCTACTCGCAGCAGGACCTACTCGAGATTTTTCGCATAACAGATTCCAGGGTCCGTTCTGTCTTCCTCAACAGCGCCATCGAACGGCGTTACCTCTCGCTGCCTTCGGCGGGCGATGACGGGGTGCGTGCCCACGAGGCGCAGGGGGATCTGCTCGGCAAGCACAAGGCCCTGGTGCTCGACATGGGCGCGCGCGCCATTGACGCGTGCCTGAAGAACGCCGGGGCCGGGATCGATGACATCGGTCTCCTGTGCTGCGTGACATCGACTGGTTTCCTTACCCCGGGGCTGAGCGCCCTGCTGATTCGCGAGATGGGAATCGCGCCGCAGTGCAACAGGGTCGATGTCGTGGGGATGGGCTGCAACGCCGGGCTGAACGCGCTCGGTGTGACGGCCGCCTGGTCAGCGGCGCACCCCCGCCAGTTCGCGGTTGTGCTGTGCGCGGAGGCGTGCTCCGCCGCGTACGTGTTCGACTCCAGCATGCGGACCGCGGTCGTGAACAGCCTCTTCGGCGACGGCGCGGCGGCTGTCGCGCTCACCGGCGATGAGGGCGGCGACCGTCTGCTTCCCGCCCACCAGGGACCGCGGATCCTGTCGTTCGCAAGCCACATCATCACCGATGCGCTTGATGCCATGCGATACGACTGGGATAACGCGCAGGGTAAGTTCAGCTTCTACCTCGATCCGGATATCCCCTATGTGGTGGGAGCCCACGCGGAGCGGGTCGTCGACCGACTGCTGGCCGGAACCGGCCTGCGCCGCGCCGATGTCAGCCACTGGCTCGTGCACTCCGGCGGCAAGAAGGTGATCGACGCGGTCAGGGTCAATCTCGGCCTCACCCGGCACGACCTGCGCCACACCATCGGTGTGCTGCGCGACTACGGCAACCTGTCGAGCGGTTCGGTGCTGTTCTCCTATGAGCGGCTGTTTCGCGAGCGTGTGACCGAGCCCGGCGATTACGGCGTCCTGATGACCATGGGCCCCGGATCGACGATCGAGACGGCGCTGGTCCAGTGGTTACCGGGCAGCAGGCCGACCTGATCCTCCGGGTGGACGGAAGCCGTCCCCTCTCAGCGGAATCAGTGGCCGAACTAGCGGCCGTGTGTGATCGAGCCGAGGACGGTGAGGCGCTCGGGTTCGTCATCCTCCGCGTCTCTGGTCTGCCCGGATCGGAGTGGGCAAACGACCTGCCGGTGGCATTGGTGAGCAAGTGGGAACGCGGACTGCGGCGGCTTGAACGGCTTCCCGCCGTCACCATCGCGGTCGCCGACGGCGACTGCGGCGGGGTCGCCCTTGACGCGTTGCTGGCCGCCGATTACCGCATCATGCCCGAGCGGGCGCGGCTGGTGGTGCCTGTCGTGGCCGGGGCGACCTGGCCCGGTATGGCGCTGTACCGACTCGCCCGGCAGGCGGTCGGCGCCGCACCCGCCAGAAGGGCGGTCCTGTTCGGCACGCCGATCGAGGCCGGCGCAGCGCAGGCGATGGGCATCGTCGACGAAGTCGCGGGCAACGCGACGACCGCGATCGAGAGAGCAAAGGAGGCGGCCGCCGCGGCGCGGGGCACCGAACTGGCCATCAGGCGGCAGCTCATGCTGGAAGCGATGACCACCACCTTCGAGGACGCGCTCGGTGTTCATCTCGCGGCCTGCGACCGGGCGCTGCGGCGGGTAGTCACGGGGACGGCGTAAATGGCGTTGCCGCAGCCGCGAGGCGACGTCGGGGACGTGCGCGGCGATCTTGCCCGCGCACGGCACGCCCTGTCCGAGGTCTCGCAGCGCACGGACAGGCTGATCGCGTCGCTGCCGGAACCGGGGGAACGATCGCTCGAACAGCGTGCCGTCGTCGCCGCGGCCCACGCAGCCGCGCGGACCGCTCGCAGCCATTTCATGGACACCCATGCCGAAGCGGTCTATCACGAGCTCACGGACTGCCGCACGCGTCATCTGCGGCTTCCGGAGCTTGTCGAAACCGCGGCGGTCGCGTTTCCCGGACTGGCGCCCACGGCGGAACAGATGGCGGCCGAGCGAGTGCGCCCGCAGGCGTTCAAGGAAGGCCGCGAGATCGACCAGGGCATCTTCCTGCGCGGGGTGCTGCGCTCACCGCTGTCGGGTTCGCATCTGCTCGACGCCATGCTGCGGCCGACCACCCGCGCGCTCCGGCTGCTGCCGGAATACCGCCGGACCGGCGTTGCCGACCTTGGCTCGGTGCGGATGGAGCGCGGAGACGGCGCGGCCCGGCTGACGCTGTGCCGAGACGATTGCCTCAATGCGGAGGACAATCAGCAGGTTGACGACGTGGAGACCGCTGTGGACCTCGCTCTGCTCGATCCGGACGTGCGGGTAGGCCTGTTGCGCGGCGGGGAGATGAGCCATCCCCGCTACCGCGGCAAGCGGGTGTTCAGCGCCGGCATCAACCTCAAGGCGCTGCGCGCCGGGGGCATCTCGCTGGTGGACTTCCTGCTGCGCCGTGAACTGGGTTACGTCAGCAAGCTCGCGCGGGGAGTTCTAGTGGAGGAAGGGACGTGCTGGCATTCGCCCACGGTGCAGAAGCCGTGGGTGGCCGCCGTGGATGGCTTCGCCATTGGCGGCGGGATGCAGCTACTGTTCGTGTTCGATCACGTGCTCGCCGCTGCTGACGCCTATTTCAGTCTTCCGGCCGCTCAGGAAGGCATCGTGCCCGGCGCCGCCAATTTCAGGCTGACCAGATGCGTGGGACCACGGCTGTCCCGGCAGATCATCCTGGACGGGCGTCGAATCTGGGCGAGCGAGCCGGCCGCCCGGCTGTTGGTGGATGAGGTCGTGGAGCCTCCTGACATGGAGGATGCCATTGAGAGGTCTGTCGACCGCCTCCTGGGGCCAGCCGCGAACGCTAACCGCCGTATGCTGAACCTCGCTGAGGAATCTCCCGATGAGTTCCGCCGGTACATGGCTGAGTTCGCGGTCCAGCAGGTGCTTCGGCTCTACAGTGCGGACGTGCTCGGCAAGGTCAGCCGCTTCCGCCCGTCAGCCCGGGACTGACCAGGCCAAGCCGTCCGCCGACGGTACAAGTCCACCCTCGAAGAGCGGGGTTTCTGGCTCGACGTCCTGGCCGAGCATGACGCGGGCCTGTTCCCTGGCGCCTTCCTGCATCGCGTGCTTGACAATAGAGGATCTGATCAGCGGCACCATGCTCTGCTCGTTGTTCGCGATGAGTTCGTCCACCGCGCCGGCGAACTCGCTGGACCGGCTCTTGTAGCGTGATGCCAGGGTCTCCGCGGTCCCGAGGGCCGTCTCGCCTGAGGATACCCCGCCGACCAGGCTGACGAACGATTCCAGATCGGAGCTGGTGCTGTCGGTTACCTTCTTGGCCGACCAGAAGTAGGACTTCTCGTCGACGTGCATGTCGTAGAAGGACACCAGGAATTCGTAGAAGACGCCGTACTCCCGGCGGTA
>JBEKEK010000083.1:0-33583 GCA_050013875.1 Trebonia sp.
AGGTGAACATGCCGCCGCAGCTGCCGTGGCCGGGCGAGGCCTCCAGCGCGATGCGGCGCCGTTCGGCCGGCGGCTCCGCCGCCTCCTGAAAGCAGGAGATGATGTCGATCGGCTCGCCGGTGCGGGAGTCGATGCCGGGGCGGATCGACCCGTCGGACATCATCACCGCGGGCACGTTGCGCTCCAGGATCGCGGCCAGCGTCCCGACCGGCGGCTTGTCGCAGGCGACCACGGCGATCACCCCGCGCAGGTCGCTGCCCTCCAGGTGCAGGCACACGCCGTCGTTGCTGGTCTCCCGGCCGATCAGCGAGTACCGCATCTCGGGCGTGCCGTTGCGCTGGCCGTCGGAGATCCCGCCCGCGAAGTTAGGCTCGATGACCCGCACCGGCAGATCAGCGCCGGTGACCCGGCGGCTTAGCTCAGCCTGGATCGCCTCGACCTTCGCGGGGACCCCGGCATAGCAGATGCTGTCACCGAGGTTGCCGATGACTCCCCAGGCGGGGCAGTGGATCTTGTCCGGGTCCTGGCCCAGGAGCCGCGCCGTCGCGACCGCCTGGGTGTCCTGTCCTGGCTTCCAGTCCGCCATGTCGGTCATCGTCAATCCCTCGTGTCGCGTGCTCCGAATCGTGCTCGGATGGTATCGGGGCTGGCCGACTCGCCGTCCAGGCGGGCCACCAGATCATGCGTTTACCGAGTTCGGGTAGTCGACGCATGATGGAGGGGTGACCGCTACACCAACGACCTGCCATCCCGGTCGCCGAGGCGCGCAACCTTTTATCGTGCGCGCGGCGTTTCAGGAAAACCCACGGCCAGTGACCGTGCGTTCAGTCCGCGCTGGGCCACGAAGGTCTCGAAGCTGGCCCGCTGCTGCGCTGTGGCCCGTTGCGCCGGATGGAGCCGCCCGGTGTCGGCCAGGCTGGGCCGGACCAGGTTGATGGCCCCGCCCAGGTTCGGGTCGGGTTCGGCCTGGAGGCCATCGCCCCGGGCCAGGCGCCGGTTGACCTCGTCCTGGGATGCTCCCAAGGGCGGCATCACCCAGAACGGGCCGTCCACGCCCAGCTGGTAGGAGCAGTAACTGCCACCCCAGGGCCGCGCCGCGGCGCGTAGGCCGGCGGCGAGCCTCATGCCGTCCGGCTCCACCCGCACGGCGTCGCCGCCAAGGGCGGCGCCGAACGCCCGGTAACCCTCGGCCATGACGGGATGCCCCGCAACCGTCGACGACTCGTGGTTCTGGGTCGTGTCGTGTTCGGCATAGAAGGCGTGCAAGTGGGCGTGCTGGACGTCCTGACGGGGATTCCTGGTGATCGCCGCAGCAGAGCCGGTGCCGGCCAGGATCCCGCTCGCGGCTTCGGCGTCGCGCAGGTAGTCCAGGTTCGATGCGCTGTCGTTGGCGCAGAACACCACGCGTCCGCCGTCCAGGCTGCGGTACCACGCGGTGACCAGGGTCATCGCCGTCTGGCAAGCCGCCAGTTCGGCAGCCGTGGCCGAAGACCATCCGTCGCGGTGGCTGCGGGGCACCATGAGCAGATGCGGGCGTGCCACCCGCCGGGGCCCGTTAGCCAGCATGAACGGGTCGCGATCCAGGACCAGATCCACCAGCGCGGTGCCGTCAGGGGCGGCAACCGTCCCCAGGTAGGTGGAAAGACCGGGCACATCGGCGAACACGTCCACCGGCCGGAACCGGCGGGAGAATTCTCCCGCCGCAACCACGCCCTGGACGTTCCCGGTCGCAGGGTCGACCAGGACCCAGCTCCCGGCCCTGGCGGTGCCACCCGGCCACCAGTACCCCTTGACCGTGACGGCGCCATCACTGTACGTCCACATTCCGCGCATCTCGACTTGGGTGAACGGGAATCGCCAGCGCTCCGGGTGATCGGCCACCCCCTATCTTCGGCCCAGGGCATCAAGCGCCGCCAAGCGGGAGCTCGCGGGCTGACGCGGGCAGTGCGTTAACCAGCGGTCCGGCGGTCATCAGGCTGCGTCGTGAAAGACGAGCGCCAGGCTGAACCGGCGTCCGGACCGGATCGTCGAGACGCCGTGGCGGACAGGTGCCGCCGACCAGCCCCGTGCCGATCGCACGGGCCGGTCGCGGGTGGTGAAGACGAGCCCGTGGCCGTGCGGGATGAGCGTGGCCGTGCCGCGTGACTGGGCGCTGGGCCGCTGCTCATAGAGCAGGAACTCGCCGCCCCGCACCCGGAGTTGCCGAGGTCGGCCCGGACCTGCCGCCAGTCTGCGGCCTCGACCCGGTCTGTCCACGAGCCTGGAGTCTGCGCGACGCTCATCCGGCCGCCTCCAGGGTGAGCAGGGTGCGCTTGGCCTCAACCCCGCCGAGGTAGCCGCCCAGGCCACCGTCGGCGCGGACGACGCGGTGGCACGGGACAATGATCGGCAGTGGGTTGGTGGCACAGGCGCTGCCGACCGCGCGGAAGGCTTTCGGGTTCCCGGCGAGGCGGGCGACGGCGACGTAGCTGGCGGTGTGGCCGTAGCCGATCTCGGGCAGGTGGTGCAGCACCGTGCTGCGGAACCCGGCCGACAGGCGCCAGTCCAGCGGCACGTCGAAGCTTTGCCGCCGCCCGTCGAAGTACTCGCCGAGCTCGCGGGTGACCGTGTCCAGCCGGGCCGGGGCGGCCAGGATGCGGGGGCTGATCCGCTCGGCCAGGCGCTGCAGGACGGCGTCGTGGTTCTCGCTGGCGTAGGCGACGCGGACCAGGCCGAGTCTCGTGGCCGCGACCAGTAGGGCACCGACGGGGCTGTCGACGACGCGGTAGGCGATGTCGAGGATGCCGTCGCGCTCCGCCGCGGCCGCCAGGCGCGCTCGCAGCTCTGTCATCTTGCCGGGGGTGGTGTCAGTGTTCCGCGCCAGGTCGCGGATGAGGTCGTTGTCACTATTCATCGGGTTTCTCCTTTTTCCTGGTGGTGGCGCCCGGGTAGGTGCGTCTGAGGGCGGCGATGCCGTCGGCGGCTGCGCGCCGGGCAGCGTCGGTGCTGCCGCCGAGGATCGCGGCCACCTCGGTGTATGGCAGGCCGGCCAGGTAGTGATAGGCGACGGCCTGTTTCTGCTTGTCTGGCAGGTGCGCGAGCGCGTCGGCGAGGTCGTCATCGCGTTCGGTCTCCGCAGCGGCCGGCGTCTGGGGAAGGTCGCCGGCCGGAATCGCCTGGCGGCCCCGGGCGCGGGTCACGTCAACGGCCTTGCGATGCGCGATCGTGACGAGCCACGCTTCGACATTGGCGTCAGCCGGGAGGTCCGGGTAGGCCTTCATCGCCGACAGGAACGTCTCGGACCAGGCGTCGTCGGCATCGACCGGGCCGAGCACCGCACGGCATATGCGCAATACAGCCGGGCCGTGGTCGGCGACGACCGCCTCAAAGGGCTGTTTGACTGTCACGTACCGTAGACGCCTCGCCGTAGGTATTCGTGAGGTGCTGGGCGACCAGTACGTGCGTGCGACGCATCCCGCTCCCTGGGTGAGCCGATCGGCAGGACTAGGTGCGCTTGGTCCTGCCGTCGGCAACGACATCCTCTGCACCCTGGCCTGGTTCGGCGCCGTCACCATGGGCTGCGCCGCCGCCTGCGGCTTCGCCTGCATCTTCCGCTGACGCCACGGCCGTTCCCCCGGTTCTAGGCCGCCTGGCCCAGCGGCGTAGCCAGAGCAGGCCGAAAACGGGAAGGACGAGCGGGACGAAGCCGTAGCCGCTGCCATAGCCAGACCACACCGTGGCATCGGGAAACATGGCCGGGTCAGCGAGGCTCCAGGTGCCGACCGCCAGCACCCCGACGAGTTCGACCGAGCAGGACAGGAGGGCGATCCGGCGTGCTCTCGGGCTGCCATTGGAGAGGGTGACGGTGGCGAGGATGTAGACCACGCCGGCGAAGGCCGACAGCAAGTAGGCGACCGGGGCGTGGCTGAACTTCGTCGCGATCTGCACTCCGGCCCGCGCGGAAGCGGAGAGCGCGAAGAGCCCGTAAACGGCGACCAGCAGACGGCCCGGGCCGGTCCTGGTCGAGTCCGGCCGCGATGCCGTGGGCTCGGAGGATGCCGCGGGCTCGGGCGATGCCGCGGGCTCGGGCGATGCCGCCGGCTCAGACATGGATGACCGGCCAGATCTGATGCAGCCGGACCATCAGCACGGCCGCGACGAGCCCGGCCACGGCGATGACCGCGGGGCCCCACCGTGATCGCTCCGTCAGCCCCCAGAACACGGCGGCCAGCGGGACGATCGGCGTCGCGATCAGGTATCCGATAAGCGTGGCCAGCCCGGCCGGGCGTTGCCCGCCGGCGAGCTTGGCCACGATGATGCCGACCTGGATAAGCAGCAGGATCTCAAGGACACCGACCGCGGCGAGCAGGGGGACGTTCATTCGCCGGTTTAGGACGGTCATCAGCAGCGCGTAGCCGGCCAGCGCGAGACCGGCGACGATGATCGTCGTGGGGACGGCGCCGTTCACGCTTGACATGTTACTACGTTTCGTAGTAACTGGCGCTGGACCGGGCAGTGAGACCCCCGCACCGAGGCTTTCGTCTGGCGCTGTTCGGTGTTCGCGGCCCGCGCTGGCCGCCGGCCGGAGGACCCACGGTCACGGGGCGCTGCTGCGCTCAGGATGAGTCGGCGCGAAATGCTGCGGGAACGCCTGGTTGCGGCACCGCTGATGGCGCAGCGCGCCGCACACGGGGCACTCAGACTGGCTCACCGCCGGTTCCAGCCGGGCGCGGGTATCCGCATCCAACTTGCGGGGCTCCGGCTGAGCGGGAAGCCTCAGCGGCCCTCGCAAGGCCACTTCGGACACGAAACGCTTGTACTCGCGTTCGCACTCTTCGCACCGGCAGCCTCGCGCCCAGGCCAGCACCGTGCCGTGCGGCGGCAGTGCGGGCGGCAGGTCGCCCCATGCGGTCATACCTCCACGGTAGGACAGCGGTTTGCCCGGTGCGATCCGTGACGGAGGAGGCCTGTTGCGCGGGTACCTCGGGCGGGCCCCGGCCACCTTCGCGGTCGGCTATGTTCGGGACGTATGGGATTGTCTGACAGGCGCGGCGCCCGGGGCGCCTACGACCAGGTGAACGGCGGCGGGATACCACCGGGCGAGGTCACGCACGACCTGCTGGCGGGCGCGGCCGGCTTTGAGGCCGTGCGCATGTACGAGCATCACCGCGAGCGGGAAGGCATCGCCGAGCACCACGCGCTCGGCAAGGAACTGCTCCTCCGCGCGGCGAGTAGCTAGACCGTAGGAGGTACCGTGGCCATCGACCTCGCGTCCAGCCCGCCGGCTTCGACAGCGTTGGCGAAGCCGTGGCCCCGCTGGCCGCGGCGAGCCTGCGGGCGCTGACGCACGGATTGGAAGGGCGCCATCGTGACGAATGTACTGGACCTTTTCCGCCTTGACGGCAAGGTTGCCGTGGTCACCGGCGCCAGCTCGGGCCTCGGCGCCGGGTTCTGCCGGGCCCTGGCCCAGGCCGGCGCCGACATCGTCCTCGCCGCCCGGCGCACCGACCGGCTGCATGAGGTGGCCAAACAGATCGAGGACCTCGGCCGCCGCGCCCTCGCCGCCGGAGTGGACATCACTGACCCAGACGGCTGCGAGGCCATGGCCAAAGACGCGATGGCCGAGTTCGGCCGGATCGACATCCTGGTCAACAACGCCGGAGTCGGCACCGCGGTCCCGGCCCTGCGCGAGACACCGGAGCAGTTCCGGCAGGTCGTCGACATCAACCTCTACGGACTGTACTGGGCCACGCAGGCATGCGGCCGGGTCATGGAACCCGGTTCCAGCATCGTCAACATCAGCAGTGTCCTCGCCCTGATCAAGTCCTACGCCCCGCAAGCCGCCTACTCCGCCAGCAAAGCCGGCGTCCTGGGCCTCACCCGCGACCTGGCCCAGCAGTGGTCCGGCCGCCGCGGAATCCGGGTCAACGCCATCGTGCCCGGCTACTTCGCCAGCGAGATGACGGCCGAAATCCCGGAAGACCTGCTGCTGCCCTTCGTCCGGCAGCACAGCCCGCTCGGCCGGGTCGGCCTGCAGCACGAACTCGACGCGGCCGTCGTGTTCCTGGCCAGTCCCGCCTCCTCCTACATCACCGGCACCACCCTCGCCGTCGACGGCGGCATGTCCGGTCACTGAGGTGACCAAGAGCAAGACGAGTAAGGAGGCGCGGCGCCGACTTCGCCAAGACCTCCACCGGATTCCACCCGGCGGGCGCCACGCGGATCGGTACCTCACATACCGCGGCGATCCTGAAGGGAGTACACGATGAGTGACCAGAAGCGTTTCGACGGGGTCGGCGTCATCCGGGCCAAGCGCGAGGGCGGTGCACTGACCCCGGGCCAGATCGGCGATCTCATCCGCGCTTACATGGACGGGGAGTTCGCCGAGGAGCAGATGTCCGCGCTCCTCATGGCCATCTTCTGGCGGGGCATGACGTCCGCTGAGACAGCGGAATGGACGGGCGCGATGATCGCCTCCGGCGAACGCGCCGACCTGTCCCGGCTGGGCCGTCCCTCCGTCGACAAGCACTCCACCGGGGGCGTGGGCGACAAGCTATCGCTGATCATCGTGCCGCTGGTCGCCGTCTTCGGCGCGGCCGTGCCGCAGATGTCCGGGCGCGGACTCGGCCACACCGGCGGGACGCTGGACAAGCTGGAGTCGATCCCCGGCTGGCGGGCCGGCCTGGAACCGGCCGAGCTGCTCCGGATGCTGGACAAGGTCGGCGGCGTCATCACCGCGGCTGGCGCCGAACTCGCCCCGGCCGACCGTCGGCTGTACGCGCTGCGCGACATCACGGCCACCGTCGAGTCGATCCCGCTGATCGCCAGCTCGATCATGTCGAAGAAGGTGGCCGAGGGCACGCAGAGCCTGCTGCTGGACATCAAGGTGGGGTCCGGGGCGTTCATGACCGATATCGACCAGGCCCGGCTGCTCGGCTCGACGATGATCGAGATCGGCCAGGCTCATGGCGTCCGCACCGCCGCGATGCTGACGGCCATGGACACGCCGCTCGGCCGCGCTGTCGGCAACGCCGTGGAGGTCGCCGAGGCGCTGGACGTGCTGGGCGGCGGCGGACCCGCCGACGTCCGGGACCTGTCAGTGGCCGAGGCCGAGGCGATGCTGCGGCTGGCCGGGATCGACGGCGATCCCGCTCAGACCCTCGCCGACGGCCGGGCCCTGGATAAGTTCCGCGACATGATCAGGGCGCAGGGCGGCGACCCCGATCAGCCTCTCCCGGCCAGTCCCCTGCTGGGCGTCGTGCCCGCGGCGCGGGACGGCATAGTCCGCCGCCTGGACGCGTATGCGGTTGGCATGGCCTCGTGGCGGCTGGGAGCCGGGCGGTCACGCCCCGGCGAAACGGTGTCGGCGGCGGCCGGGGTGATCTGCCGCGCCAAGCCGGGCGAGCCCGTGGTCAAGGGCCAGCCCATCGTGGAACTGCGCGGCGACGACCCGGCCCGGCTCGACGCGGCCCGCGCCGAGCTGGCCGGGGCGATCGACATCGGTGATGAGGCCCCGGCCGCCAGCCCGCTGATCCTCGAGCGCATGGGTTTCTGAGCACGGCCCAGGGGACCAGGCTGAGCTGGCGGGCCCGGGTGACGGCCTCGGTGCGGTTGGCCGCGCCGAGCTTGCCCAGCAGGTGGCTGACGTGCTTTTTCACAGTGTCCAGAGTGACCACCAGCTGCTCGGCGATCCGCGCGTTCGGCATGCCCGCGGCCAGCAGCACCACCTCCAGTTCGCGGGCGGTCAGGGCTGCCCAGCTATCTGACCAGCGTCTAACCTCGGTTTGGGGGGCCGTACGGAAAAGGACCCGCGAACTGCGGGTACCTCGCCGTGCGGCCTGCCCAACCGCCACCGCACTAGCTCAAAGAGGTATCCGAACACTAAACTAATTAGCGCGGACGTAAACCTAGAAGTACCACCCTTCGCCACTGGATAGGCTCGTGACCTCGCTCCGCGACCTTCGAGTTGGTGATCTTCCGGGCTGACTTCGGCGGGCTTTGATTCTGTAGCCAGGATCTGGAACACGAATGGAGGAAGCGCATTCCAGCAAAGCGTGGTAATGACCCCATTATGCAGGAAGGGATTCCACATGGTGCTCGGCAATGCGTGGCACTTTCCCGGCAACCCTGAGCCGTTTGGTAACGCCGGCATGCGAGATCCCGTCTTTCCCACGGATCCGGTGTCGGCGGTTACCGTCTTCAGCGGCAACCAGTACCAGGGTGGCGGGAACCCTGGCAACCAGTTGCAGGACGGCAGCGCGGTGCTGTTCAAGCGGACGACCGACACGGCGTGGACGACGGTGCCCTTGGTCTTCGCGACCGCGATCAATAACAACAAGTACTACTCGGCGGCGCTCCCGGTCGGCGCGTTCGCGACGGGCACCGTCGTCCAGTATTACCTGGTCATCGCTTACAACGATCACGACACCACGTTCCTGCAGGCCGACGCCGCCAAGATGGGATCGGTGATGACTGGGGACGAGCCTGCGGCGCAGGCCGCGCCGTTCACCTTCACCATCGAGACACCGGACCAGCGGGGTCAGTGGGGCGATCCCTTCACGTTGCTGAACGTCGGCATACATGCTCACGTGCTGCCGACCGGCCTGGTGCTGATGTGGGGCAGGCGGGATAATCCCCGGCAATCCATGGATACCGATCCCGCCAGCCCGCTCGCACCTGGATCGCCGCCCGCCCCGCCGGCCACGTGCACTCCATTTCTCTGGAATCCTGCGAATGGAAACATGACGCCGACGCCGCAGCCCACGCTGAACGACGGCACGACGAACGCCAACCTCTTCTGTTCCGGCCATGCGTTCCTGCCGGACGGGCGCCTGCTGGTGGCGGGGGGCCACCTCGCCGATAGCCGCGGCCTGAACCAGGCGACGGTCTACGATCCAGCCGCCAATACGTGGACACCCACCGCCGTGATGAACGACGGCCGGTGGTGCCCGACAGCCATCGCCTTGCCGTCCGGAAGCGTCCTGGTGCTGTCGGGCAGCTACTTCGATCCCACCCAGAACCTGGTCGTCAACCAGGTGATACCCCAGATTTGGGGCAACGGAAATTTCACCAGCATCGCGTCGATTCCGGGCGCCGCTTTTGACCTTTTCCCGCGCCTGCACGTCGCTTCCACCGGCATCCTCTACCTGACCTCGCTCGTCCAGACCTGGTCCCTGGATGTCTCCGGCGCGGGCACCTGGACCGCGCTCCCTAACGTCCTGCAGCCCAACGGGCTGTGCGACTATGCCCCGTCGGTTCGGTACGACGTCGGCACGGTCCTTTCCGTCGGCGGCGGCAACCCGCCGACGGCGAACGCCGAGACCATCGATCTGAGCCAGGCGCAACTTGCCTGGCTGGCAACCGATCCCATGAACTTCGCCCGCCGGCAGCACAACGCGACCGTCCTCCCGGACGGGACCGTGCTAGTAACCGGAGGTACACGCGGCGGCGGGGCACCCGGTACCGCAGCGGCCTTCAACGATCTCGACCCGGGCCAGCCCGTACACATCGCGGAGCTGTGGGACCCGAAAACCGGGCAGTGGACGATGCTGGCGGCGGAACAGACCGACCGCTGCTACCACTCCACCGCGGTGCTTCTCCCGGACGGCACGGTGCTCAGTGCGGGCGGCGGTGAGTTCATCCTGAACGAAGGGACGCCGCAGCAGGTAGCGAACAACCCGCAGGACACGCACTACGACGCCCAGGTGTTCTCTCCCCCCTACCTGTTCAAGGGGCCGCAGCCGCAGATCACCTCGGCGCCGGATTCGGTGCAGTACGGCGACACATTCGAGATCGGTACCGCCGAGCCGGAGCAGATCGCGACCGTCAGCTTGATCCGCCTGTCCTCCGTGACCCATTCGTTCAACGCCGGCCAGCGCATCAACTTCCTCCCTTCCCGGGTCGCGGGAGGAACTCTCACGGCGACCGCACCGCCCGACGCGAACGTCTGCCCGCCCGGGCACTACATGCTGTTCATCGTGAACCTTCAAGGCGTGCCGTCCGTCGCCGAAATCATCCAGGTCTCGGCGCCGGTGGCCGCACCGCCCGAGGCTGCTGCCGTCCGCGCGGCAGCCCCCGCGCGGCAGGTCCCCAAGGACGCCTTCGCCCTGCGGGCCACGATACGCGCCGCGGCCAGCGGTACCCGCGTCGTGGCCGGGATCACGGGGATTTGCCCGGATGGCATCGCGGCCTGCTGGGGAGGCGCGAACGAGGCACTGCGCAGCCTGGAGGGAGTGCAGTATGTTGACCCGATCCCCGATGGCGGCAGATCAACAGCGATTGTCTACCTGGAAGACGATGGGCTGCCTGCACTGGATCACTGGGATGATCAATTCCGGCGGATGGTCCACCAGGCCTATGAGCTGCGCGGGGTCGAGGTGACCCTCACAGGCACCATCGAGGCGCGGAACGGCGTGTTCGTTCTGGCCGGCGAAGGCCGCAGACCTCCGGTTCAGCTGATTCCCCTTGACCCGGGAGGGAAGATCCAGTGGGATCCGGCCACGCAAGGCCCGCAGGCGGCCGAACCAGGCGAGGCGGGCGCGTACGGCACGCTCACCCGCTCGGCGCGAGCGGCCGGCGCTCGGCCGCTGACGATCACCGGCCCGCTGCGTCAGTCGCAGCAGGCCGGCTACCAGCTTCAGGTGCGCCTGGTTGAGTTCTGATCAGTTGGGCTCTGTTAGCTACGGCCCACGCGAGTCGGCAAGGCTAGTTAGAAGTATCTTGTCCGTGACCTGCGGGCTCAAGTAGTTTGCAGGTAGCAACTAAGTTGCCGGCGCGTTCTGGTGGGATTGGGAGGTCCGATGGGTGAGTTCGGGTTGCGGCGGGGCAGAGCGGATCTCCGGTCCGCCGGGCCGATCACGTTCGGGCCGGCCGGCATCTTGTTCCTGGCCGACAATGCGGCGGCGAAGGTGTTCGCGGTCGATGTCGCGGACCCGGGCCCGGCGGGCGGGTCTGAGCCGTTCGACCTAGCAGACGTCGACGCGCGAGTCGGCTCGTTCCTGGGCTGCGAGCCCGGCGACGCCGTCATCAAGGACATGGCGGTCCACCCGCTGACCCACAACGTGTACCTGTCGGTCCAGCGTGGCCACGGCGAGGCGGCCCAGCCCGTACTGGTGCGGATCGACGGCCTCGACGGCGCGGTCACCGACGTCCCGCTGGATGACGTGCCTGTCGCCGAGGTGACGATCGGCGACGCCCCCGCCGAGGGCGACGAACGGCTGGACATAACGCTCCCGCTCGGCGACGAGGGCGAGGAACTCCAGGTCGGCGAGCGCAAGATCCGCATCCTGCGGCAGCCGATCCGCACTTCGACCGTTACCGATATGGCTTACGCAAGCGGCGCGCTGCTCGTCGCCGGGCTGTCGAACGAGGAGTTCTCCTCCAGGCTGCGGCGTATCCCGTTCCCGTTCAGCGACGAGGTTGCGGGCAGCAGCCTGGAGATCTTCCATGTCTCGCACGGCAAGTGGGAGACCGCGGCTCCGATCCGTGCGTTCGTGCCCTACGACGGCGGCGCGAGCATCCTAGCCAGCTACACCTGCACGCCGGTCGTGCACTTCGGCCTGGCCGACCTCGCGGACGGCGCCAAGGCCGTCGGCCGGACCGTCGCCGAGCTCGGCGCGGTGAATCAGCCGCTTGACATGGTGTCGTTCCGCCAAGAGGGCCAGGAGTACCTGCTCGTGGCCAACACCGCCCATGGCCTGGTGAAGATCGCCTGCCGGGACATCGACGCCCAGTCGCCGCTGACCGAACCGAAGGAGCCGGTCGGCGTGCCCAGGGAGACCAAGGACCTGCCGGGTATCCGCCGCCTGGCCAACCTGAACGGCAGCCATGTGCTGGTCCTGCAGTCTGACGACGCCGGCCACCAGCACCTGCGTTCGCTGAAGACCGCGTCCTTGTAGCCGTCGCCGTGACCGAGGTGTCTTGGTCGCGCAGCGGCGGTGCTGACTGCATCGCTCTGACGGGCCTGCCCGCCGGAGCAGACGTGCAGGTACGTCCGGGGACGGCCGCCCCGCCGGGCGGGCGGCCGCCGATGGCCGGCCGGCTGGTCCGCGACGGCGCCGGCGTGTGCTTCGTTCCGCGGTTCGCATTCCTTGACGGCACCGCCTACACCGTCACCGTCGACGGCGCCACCGCCGCGGTCCTGATTCGTGCCCGGCCGGACCGCCCGGCCACGACCGATGTGACGGCCATCTATCCGACCACGGCCGAGGTGCCATGCAACCTGCTCCGGCTCTACGTCTGGTTCTCGGCACCGATGAGCGAGGGCTACGCCGCCCGGCAGATAAGGCTGGCCGGCGGGAGCGGTGAGGTCATCGCCGGGGCCTTGCTACCCGCCGAGCATGAGCTGTGGGACGCTTCTCGGCGCCGGCTCACCCTGCTGCTAGACCCGGCCCGCATCAAGCGGGGCCTGGCCAGCCACCGGGATGCTGGCTACCCGCTGCGCTCTGGTGAGCCATTCCGGCTCGTGGTCGAGCGCGGTTTCCCGGACGCGCGCGGACGCCCCCTCCGAGCCGGCGCGGAGCGGCGGTACCAGGTCGGCGACGAAGAACGCCGCCACGTCGACCCCGGCAACTGGATCCTCACGGTCCCTCAGGCCCGGACGTCCGAGCCGGTGCAGGTCACCTTCGGGCGGCCACTGGATCACGGCCTGCTCGCCCGTTGCCTGCAGGTGACCGGGCCGGGCGGCCAGCCGGTCGGCGGCACGGCGCGGATCGGCCCCCAGGAACGGTCCTGGCAGCTTGTGCCCGGCCAGGTCTGGGCGCCCGGACCTCACCAGCTCATCGCTGATCCCATCCTGGAAGACCTGGCCGGCAACTCGGTCAGCCGGGTATTCGACCGGGACCTCACCAGTCCCGAAGACCAGCCGAGGCCGGTCCGGCCGGTCACTCTCGCCTTCCGCCCGCGCTGACAGGCCGCGCGAGCCCGACGCCGCGCCGATGGACGCGATGACAGGTAACCGTTCCAGGTCGTGCCACCGGCGGCCGTCCTCCTCGATGAGCTGCGCGGCTTCGCGGGGACCCCAGGTCGCCGCGTGGTAGAGCGGGATCGGATCGCGGGCGTCGTGCCAGTAGGCGAGCAGCGGGTCGACGATACGCCAGGACCGGGCCACCTCATCGGCGCGGATAAACAACGTTGCGTCGCCGATCAGCGCATCGAGTATCACCCGCTCGTAGGCGTCATCGCGCGATTCACCGTAACCGTGGGAGTAAGAGAAATCCATCGACGCCTTGCGGATGCGGAACTCATGGCCTGGCACCTTCGCGCCGAAGCGCAGGCTGACCCCCTCATCTGGCTGCACCCGCGCAATCAGGGCATCGGGTCCCAGGGTCACGGCCTCCGCCGGGAACAGCGGAAGGTGCGGCGGTCGCCGGAACTCCATGACCACCTCGGTCGTGCGGCGAGGCAGGCACTTGCCGGTCCGGATATATACCGGCACATCGGCCCACCGCCAGTTGTCGATATCCAGCCGCAGCGCCACGAAGGTCTCGGTGGAGCTCAGCGGATCGACGCCGTCTTCCTCCCGGTAGCCCACAATGAGGTTGTCCCGGCTGCCGCCCCGGGTGTACTGACCCCGGACCGCCCGCCGGGCGATGTCCCACGGCTCGGTCAGCGGCCTGATCGCGCGGAGCAGCTTGACCTTCTCGTCGCGGATGGCCTCGGGATGGAAGGACGTCGGCGGCTCCATCAAGAACAGCGACAGCACCTGCAGGACATGGTTCTGGACAATGTCCCGCACCGCGCCGGTCACGTCGTAGAACCCGCCACGCGAGCCCACCCCGAGCGTCTCGGCCACCGTGATCTGCACGTTATCGACCCAGTTCCGGTTCCAGATCGGCTCGAAGATCGAATTGGCGAAGCGCAGTGCCAGCAGGTTCTGAACGGTGTCCTTAGCCAGGTAGTGATCGATACGGAAAATCTGCGACTCTTTGAACGACGCGCTGATGTCCGCGTACAAGCTGCGGGCACTTGCCTCGTCCCATCCGAACGGCTTCTCGATAACCAACCGCGGCCAGTTCCCCTCCGGGGCGACGTTCAACCCGGACGCGCCCAGTTGCACGGCGATGGTGCCGAACAGGCGCGGCGGCGTCGCCAGGTAGAACACGTGGCGGCCGGCGGTGCCCAGCATGCGGTCACAGTCGGCGAGCACCTGGCCGAGACGGCGGTACGTTTCCGGGTCGTCGTAGCCGCCGCTGACGTACCGGAAGCTGGCTTTCGGTGCCCATTCCGCGGCGTCTGCCGCGTCAGAGCCGTCCGACAAGCACTTATCCGCCCACTCTTCGTCGCTCATCGCGGTCCGGGCGACGCCCACCAGGGCGAACTCGGGCCGCACCCGGTGATGAGCGGCGAGCTGCCGGATCGCCGGCAGAAGCTTACGCTCGGTCAAGTCACCGGACGCACCGAAGATGACCAGCGCGCACGCCGGCGCCCGGCGTTCCGCCTCACCATTAATTTCGTGACCCTTGGAACTCGTCTCACCCGCCCGGCGTCCGGCAGTACCCGCCAGTTCACTCATCGCTCCATCATCCAACTCATCAATCCGGGGTAAAGGCCCGCACCATCGGCTGCCATCTGCCCGGCCGGCTTTATTGGCGCGGCCGGGATTGGGTAGCGACCTCGTGACCAGTAACCTGTCACGCTGACCGCAGGGAACGCAAGGGTTACTGAAGTCGGAATTGGGTTAGACCCCGACTTACGCCGCAAAGCCCTGGCCGGCCGGGTAGGAGATGCCCAGCCAGCCCCCCGCTGGTACGTCCGCGACCGGACGCCTTACAGCGGCTGGCCGGAACCGGCCTCGGCCACCCGGAGGGTTACGTCGGCGAGGACCACGTCGCGGACGCGCGGCTGGTAGTGGTGACGAGCAGCTGGGGACGACGCCGACGGATCAGCCCCGACTGTGACGAAGATCCCACTAAGGCAACGGCTCTGCGGCGATCATGAAACCCGTCGAGACGCGACTCAAATTGGCGAGCTCGGCGCGGAACCGGCGCAGACCGAGGGTCCGGTACGGCTCGGCAAGGCCAAGGTAGGAACGAGCGGCCATTTCGTACAGAACGATCATCGCCACCCCGTTGACGTGCGCGGTGGCCCGTTCACGGTCGGGAGCGAGCCTGCGGACGGCCTTAACCGCCAAGCGGATCAGCTGCTTGCGCGCGTCGCTCCGGATGCGCTCGGCCAGCAATGGTTCCTTTTCCGTACTCAGGAAGAAGATCCTGGCCACCGGCCCGGAAGCGTCGATATCGGCGAGCAGCGCCACGGTCACGTCGCACAGCGCTTCGGGCGTGTCGGCCGCCTTTAGCCGCCGCTTGACCATGTCAATCCATCGTCCCGCGTATTCCTGAAGAATCTCCTCGAGCAGCTGCTCCCGGGAGGAGAAGTGATAGTAAAATGTGGCAGGCGTCATACTCGCGCGTTCGACGATGTCCGCGACGGTGATGAACTCCCAGGGCTCAAGCGAGAACAGCTCCACGGCCGCGTCGATAAGATAATGCCTGCGAGATGGCCGGTTCGCCGGTTTCCTGACGCTGGCGTCTACTGTCATGGGATAACGTAAGCGTCTACGGTCATGAAACCCATGGTAACCGCGCATACACATAGGACATCACGGTGACCCCTGCCGACAAGCGTCCCGCTCACCGGCCGTCCCGGCGTAAAGAGATCATCCAGGCCGCGACGGTGGCGTTCTCCCGCGACGGATATGTAGAAGTGAGGGTCGACGACATCGCCCGGGCCGCCGGGGTCGCCCCGACCGCCATCTACTACCACTTCGGCGGCAAGGAAGAGCTTTTCACCCAGGCTCTGCGTGCCGCGATGGCTGAATTCAGCGAGGCCATTCTGCAGGCACGTCCAGATTACGAGGCGGCCGACATCGAGGGCCTGCGCAAGGTTCTCGCCGCGGGCTGGCAATTTTGGCACACGCACCCGGACGAGGCCCGGCTCGTGGCGCGCTACTCCGAAGGGCCCACACCGCATGCAGTTTCGCTGCGCCGGGACTGGGAGGAGCGGCATCTGCAGCGCGCCTATGACTACGTGCCCGCCGCCCGCACATCCCGCAGCACGCGCAAGGCACGCGAGCAGCACGCCGCGCATACGATGGCGATCCGGGTGATGCTGGACCTCATTCTCACCACTCAGGCGGCGGTGCTCGAGGGCTCGCTTGGCCGGGTGCCCCGCGGTGAACTGGTCGCCGCGGTTGAGGAGATGTGCGTGTCTCTTATTCTCTCGCTGCACTGATCCGCTCCGACCCGACGGATCCGGTGGCCCCAGCGACCGCCAGGGCGGCGTGGGCCGCGGCCAGCCGGGCACCGGGCACGCGCGAAGGCGAGCACGAGACGTAGTCCAGCCCGAGCCGCTCGCACAGCTCGATCGAGGCCGGGTCGCCGCCGTGCTCGCCGCAGATGCCGAGTTTGATAGTGGGGTGCACGCTGCGCGCACGCGTAATAGCCGTGCTGATCAGCGCGCCAACGCCGTCCGGGTCCAGGCTCGCGAACGGGCTGACGGGCAGTAGCTTCTGCTCGGTGTAGGCGGTGAGCAACTGCGCCTCCACGTCGTCCCGGGAGAAACCGTAGGTGAGCTGGGTGAGGTCGTTCGTCCCGAAAGAGAGGAACTGCGCGATCCCGGCCAGCTGGTCGGCGATCAGCGCGGCGCGCGGCGTCTCCACCATCGTGCCCACCGCGTAGGGCACGGCCACGCCGGTGCTCGCCTCGATGTCCGCGGCGGCACTATGGATGTGCTCTGCCGCTGACGCTAGCTCCCCCGCCAGGGCCACCAGCGGCACCATCACTTCAAGCTCCGGTGTTACGCCGGTGGCGGCAAGGTCCACCCAGGCGCTGAACAGCGCCCGCGCCTGCGCTGGGTAAAGCTCGGTCCGCATCAGGGCCAGACGGACGCCGCGCAAACCCAGCATCGGGTTCACTTCGTGGGCTTCTTCACCCAGGAACTCGTGCAGCGGCGCGTCGAGCAGTCGTACCGTCACCGGCCGGTTGCCCGTCGCCGTCAGCAGGTCGAGGAAGTCTTCCTTCTGCGCTGCGGCCAGCTCCACGAGGGCGGCCGCCTCCTCGTCCGCATCGGTGGCGAGCAGGTACCTCCGCACGATCGGCAGCCGGTCACCGAGGAACTGGTGCTCCGTCCGGCACAGGCCGACACCTTCTGCGCCGTAGCTGATCGCAAGCGCCGCATCCCGGCCGTTGTCCGCGTTCGCCCGAACCTCGAGCCTCCGCACTCGGTCCGCATGCCCCAGCAGCGCTTCGAGATCACCACCCGGCCGCGGCGGAACGACACTGACCGCGCCGGTATAGATGATCCCGCTACTGCCATCGACCGAGATGAACTCGCCCTCAGCCAGCGACTGACCGGCAGACGTCACAATCCCGCCTTTGCCGATCCGCACGGCGGTTGCGCCGCAGACCGCAGGCCGCCCAAGGCCCCGGGCGACGACGGCCGCGTGCGCGGCCAGCCCGCCGCGCACCGTGACGATTGCCTTCGCAGCAAGCATCCCGGGTAGGTCACCCGGCGAGGTCTCCTCGGCCAGGAGGATAACCGGATCACCGCGCTCGCTCCATTCGACGGCGCGCGCGCTGCTCAGCGCTATCCGCCCGGCTGCTGCGCCGGCCGCGGCGGGCAGGCCACGGGCGAACTCTGTCTCGCGTCCGGTCAGCTGCAGCTGGGGATGCAGGAGCGTCTCGATGTCGGACGTCCGGATCGAGCCGACCGCGGTCTGGTCGTCGATAACGCCCGCCTCGGCGAGATCGAGGGCGAGGCGGATCGCCGTCCGGGGCGTCGGCCGCTCGACCCTGCGGGCGGCGAGCAGGGCGAGTTCTGCATCCCGGATCTCGAACTCGACCAGGGCGACGCCGCGCATATGTAGTTCGAGGGTGCGCAGGGCGGACACCAGCAGGTCCCGGCCGGCCGGCAGGTTGTCGAGTGGCTCACCGGGCTGGTCGGCGGCGGCCGTGCGGCGTACGCTGCGGCGGAACGTACCCGTCGGAGCGAATGACCCGGTAGCCGGGTCGCGGCTCTCGGCCACTCCGTGCCCGTACCGATCCGGAGGCCCGACCCGGATCGCCTGCACGTGCAGCGCAAGTACGAGATCACCGGGTAGTCCCTGTCCGCGCCGCTGGCGACGCGCGCGCGGGGAAGCCCAGCGGCTCAGCGTCGCCTCCGCCGCACGCGCAAGCTGTTCGGCGGGATCATCTGGGAACGGGAAACCCGCCGCAGTACTCAGTTCCAGGAACTTTTCGACACGCTCGGCATAGCCGGACGCCGTGTACTCCGCATCGGCGAAGTCGTCGCCCGGTATGCCGGCGCCGTGCTCGCCGACATAGCGGATGACCGCGGCGAAGACATCGTAGATCGCTCCCCCGGAGTCGACCATCTCGTCCAGGGCCGACACTGATGCGGCGGTTACGCCCAGGCCGGGCAGGTCGGCGGGAACTCCGGCACCGCCCACCGACGTGCTCGCGAGCAGCCTGATGAGCAGCGGGTGCGTCGGGTCGCCGAACCTCCGGCCGGCCACCTGCTCAAGCAGGTCGATGGCCGCGCGCGCCACGTCTGACCGTACCAGCGAAGCCGCGTGTGAAATCGGTACGGTCAGACCAGGCACGACGGGCAGTCCCAGCCCGACCAGCCGGTCCAGCTCCGCGCCATGAGCACCCAGTTCCATCGCGTCCAGGCCGCGGCCGCGGCCCTGGCCGTATGGAACGAAGATCGTCGAGACAGCTTCGACACCCGTCATATCGCCTCCGTCCCTCATGGTGGTTGACCGGCGTCAGCCGGCGATGGCCCGCTCGCTACTCCAGTACGGCGCCCGCATCGCTTTCTTGTCGGGCTTGCCCATCGCGTTGTAGAGCAGTTCGTCGCGGAACTCGTAGGCGCGGGGCACCTTGTAGGGCGCGAGGCGTTCCCGGCAGTAGGTCTCGAGGTCGGCCGGGTCCGGCGGGTCGCCGGACGGGACGATGAGCGCCAGCAGGCTCTCGCCGAGGTCGGGGTGCGGCACTCCGATGACCGCGACCTCGCCGACGGCGGGGTGGCTGACGAGCACTTTCTCGCTCTCGGCCGGATAGAGGTTCACCCCGCCGGACACCACCATGTCGGCCATCCGGTCGGTGATGAAGACGTAGCCTTCCTCGTCCACGTACCCGACATCGCCCAGCGTGAAGACCCCTGGTGCGATGTAGGCGCTCTTGGTCTTTTGCGGGTCGGCGTGATAACGCGGTCCACGCCCTTCCGGTGCCCTAAAGCCGAGAACGCCGACTTCGCGCGGCGGCAGCGGCTCACCCGCTTCGGTCAGGACCACGACCTCATACGGCGGACGGGGCCGCCCGACAGACCCGCGGTGCGCGAGCCACTCGTGGGAGTCGATCCGGCACAGTGTCCCGGACTCGCTGCCACCGTAGGACTCCACCAGGATCGGCCCGAACCAGGTGATCATCGCGAGCTTCGTGTCGGCCGGGCAGGCCGACCCGGTCTGGCTGACCATCCGCATGCTGGACACGTCATAGCGCTCGCGGATCTCGGGTGACAGCGCGAGCAGGCGCCGCATATGCGTCGGGACCATGACCGACGAAGTGACGCGATACTTCTCGATCAGGCGCAGGACCGCCTCGGCGTCGAACTTCCCGAGGATGATCACCGGCTGGCCGGCGAGCAGGTGCCGCACCGACGTGAGCGGGGCGTTGTGCTGGAGCGGCCCGACGACCAGGTGCGGCCCTGGCGGGAAGGCGGATTCCGCGGTGATGGCGGCGACGTACTCCGCGGCGGTTCCCGGCAGCGTCACGGTCCACCGCACCTCGGCGCCGCGGGCCCGGCCTGTCGTCCCTGACGTGTAGACCAGCGGTGCGCGGGGCGGGCGCTGCCCGGCGTCCGGCGGCACCGGCGGTGCCGAGTTCAGCCACTCGGCCCAGGTCACAGCGACGCCCGGTGAGCCAGTGCCGCCCGGTGAGCCAGTGCCGCCCGGTGAGCCCGTGCCGTGCACGACAAGCGTGCGCAAGCCCACGGCATCGGCCGCTTCGGCCACGCCGGGCAGGCTACCGACGCCGGTGATCGCGGCGACCACATGTGCGTCCGCATACTGGTCGGCGAGTTCGCTGGCTCGCAGCTGACGGGAGGTCGCCACCGTGCCCACGCCCACGGTGATCGCCGCGGCGTGCGCCTCCAGCGTCGGGATCGCGTTCTCGCCGATGACCGAGACGCGCTGCGCTGATTCCGGGGCGGCGGCCAGCAGCGCTCCGGCGACACGGTCCAGATCGGCCGCCACTTCGGCCCACGTCCGGGTCCCGGAATCGTCTGCGAGCGCTACGTCCTGCGGCGCGGCCTCGGCCCTGGCACGAATCGCGGCGGTCACGAGCGCTCCTTACGGACGCGAAAAATCCGGTCTTGTGTATCGTCGAAGCAAAGTGCTCTCCGAGTCAAGAAACTCCTCGGCTGGGCACAGCGCCTGACGACGAGCCGAACTCCTCGCTGCGCGCGACGAAGTACCGGTGCAGGTTGCGGCCAGACCGCGGGTAGGGCTTGATCGACTCGCGAAACGTCGCGATGTGCGGCGTCTTGAAGTGCTCTACGAGATCCACCTCGGAGGTCCACCGTTCCAAGACCACGACTCGGCCCGGATCCTCCGGGTCTGCGCAGACCGTGTAGTCGAGGCAGCCGGGCTCGTCCCGGCTCGCGGCGGCGACTACGGTGAAGTGTTTGAGAACCTGATCGCGGTTGGGCCCGTAGTCGAGCCAGCCGGCGATGATGAACTCTTCCGCCATGACGACCTCTTTGTTTCTAGGGACTCACTAAAGTTACCGCACTATTGCATCACAGGCCCATCCTGAGCAGGCTTACTCTAAACATCCTCGACTACCGGCCCGCGGAGGTACCGTGACAGACCAGAACTGGATCATCGACACCGTTGCGAGCACGCGATACCCCGTCTACACCCGGCTCAACGCCAACGACGTAATGGCGGACCCCATCACTCCGCTCGGCGCGAGCCTGGTGTGGGTTCCCGAGGTCCTGCCGGGCTGGGCGGTCGGGAACGTACGGCTGAACGCGTTCACGCCGGAAGAGATGTCACCTGACCCCTTCCCGCCGGTGGCCGGCTTCTTCTACGGCTACCTGTACATCGACCAGACGTACGTGCGCATCACCGGGATCCGGGCTGGCATCGGCTCGGACGCCATCGACGCGGCCATCTTCTCCCACCCGAACCCGCCGCCGCACCAGTCGAGCCCCAGCGACGTCAACGAGGAACTGTCGGCCAGCATCGCCGCGCGGATGCAGTGGACGCTGACCACCACGACGTTCCCCGAGGTTGAGGAGGAACGGGAACTCGCGGACCGGGTCCGGGCCGAGCGGCCCGATCTGCACGCGACCTCGAACGAGGTCCTCATCACCCTGGCCCGCGCGGCGGCGCCGCTGCAGCGGATCATGTGGGGACGTGGGTACGTGATCGCGAGCAACCAGTCGGCGATGGGCCCGGGGGTGATCAGTTCGCTGGTCGGGAACGAGGATCCGACGCTGGCGACCCGGCTGATCGGCAACGCCGGCGACGTGGACTCGGCGCTCCCGTCGTTCGCGCTGTGGGACCTGTCCCGGGTCGTGCGCGCGGACGCCGGGCTGACCGCCGCCTTTGATTCCGGTGACGAGGGCCTGCTCGACCGGCTGCGCCAGGAGCATCCCCGCTTCGCCACGCAATTCGACGTGTTCGTGCGCGAGTTCGGCTACCGCGGGCCGAGCGAGTGGGACATCGGGGTGCACACCTGGGAGACCCAGCCGGAGCTGCCGCTGTCGCTGATCGGCCGGCTCCGCCTGCTGGACGACGCCGCCTCGCCTGCCCTGCGCATCCAGGAGCGCAGCGCCGACGCGGCGGCCGCGCTTGAGCAGGCGCTGAAGATCCTCGGGTCGAACGAGGAGGCGGTGCAGACGCTGCACCTGGCGATCGCCTCGGCCCAGCGCTTTGCCGCCTGGCGTGAGCGCGGCAAGACCAGCGCGGTGAAGGTCATACACGAGGTGCGGGCGCCGCTGTTCGAGCTCGGCCGCCGTCTGACCGCTCAAGGCGAGCTGGACCACCCGCAGCAGGTCTTCATGGCGCTGGAGTCGGAGCTGGACCTGCTGGCGACGCACGCGGCCGCGCTCCGCGACACCCTGCGCGAGCGCGAGCGGCGGTGGCGGGAGCTGTTCGACGTCGAGGTGCCGACCTTTGTCGTCGCCGGCCAGCCGATGACGCCGCTTGCGGACCTGCCGCACAAGAGCGGACGGGAGACGGTGACCGTCAAGCCCGGCGACGTCCTGGTGGGGGCGCCAGCGTCGGCCGGCGTCGCCCGCGGTCGCGCCCGCGTGGTCACGAGCACATCGCAGATCGCCGCGTTCGAGCCAGGCGAGATCCTGGTCGCACCGCAGACCGACCCGTCGTGGACCCCGCTGTTCATGGTGGCCGCCGGCGTGGTGGTGAACGTCGGCGCCCTGATCAGCCACGCCATGATCGTCAGCCGCGAACTCGGCATTCCGTGCGTCGCCGGCGTGGGCGACGCGACCTCGCGCATCCCGGACGGCACGCTCCTGGAGGTGGACGGCTCATCCGGAAAGGTCACCGTGCTGGAGGGTTGAGCGTCTCACCCTTGGTGAGGGCTGGCACCCCGGCTCGTTCCGGGCCGGTGTCAGCCCTCATTACCGGCCGGTGGGGGTCCAGCCGGCCATGACCTCGGTCTCGTGCTCCGCCCGCGCGGACAGGAGCTCCTCGCCGCGCCCGACCAGGCCGGTCAGCCGCCCGGCCACGGCAGTCTCGAGGGCGGCGGACAGGACGTTGCCCGCCCGGCAGTACGTCTCTACCACGTCGTCCAGATGCAGGCTGTCTCGTGGCGCGCCGGCCAGCGCCTTCAATGCGGCGCCGACCGACCCGGCGGCCGGCGCCTGCTCGGCCACCGCCCGGGCGTAGCTCTCGATCTCGGCCGTCTCCTCCCGCATCCACGCCACCTCGTGCGCGGCACGCGCCGCCGTGTTGCGCAGCACGGTCTCGACCATGATCACCGAGACTTGCGCCGTCTCGTCGGTCAGCGCCGGAAGTACGACGTTCATGAGCTCGCGGCAGCAGTCCAGCAGGATCTGCTCGGTCGTGGGTCGGGATAGCACGGCTGCTCCTTCAACTTGCCAGTCGGCGGGCGACCTCAACGAACGCGCGCGTTGTCGCCGAAGTGCCGTTCATCATGTATGTCGCCATCACGCCCCGCGACCGGCCCTGGGCCAGCGCGTCCGCCGCCTCGAACATCTGCCCGAGCAGTCGCGCCATGCCCAGGACGTAAAAGTAGGAGACGGTGTCCTCGTTCACCTGCTCCTCGCTCAGGCCGGTGCGCTCCCGGTACCCGGCGAGGAAGCCCTGCGGATCGGCCTGGAACAGGTTCGGCGGGACAGGCAGGTGGCTGTAGTAGCCGAGGTCCTCGCGCGGGTCGCCGATGCGCCCGAACTCCCAGTCGATCATCAGCACCGGCCCTTCGTCCGGCACCAGGATGTTGGCCGGCTGGGCGTCGCCGTGCACGAAGGCGAGCGGCACCGGGGGCGGGCGGTGTGCGTGCAGCTGAGCCGCGGCATAGTGCAGGGCGGGGTTGGTGTCAGCGACGGTGCTATCCAGGCGGCTGAGGTGCTCGACCAGCCCCTCGATATAGCTCTCCCAGTCGGCGGGCCGCGCCAGTCCGGACGGCAGCACGTCGAGCGGTGTCCGGTGGACCTCGGCGAGGGTGTCGGTGAAGATCCGCGCCGCTCGCGGCACCTGATCAGGCCACTGGGCGATGTCGGACAAGGGCCGGCCCTGGAAAAAGTCCACGATCAGGCATTTCGCGCCGAAGTACTCCCCCGCCTGGTCGTACCACCGGGGCGTCGCCGTGCGGATCTGCAGCTTCCCCGAGATCGCCTGCAGCAATCGCCACTCGTCGTCCCGGTCGCTGACGAAGACCCCGGTATCGGGCGGCGGGTCCGAACGCAACACCAACGTTTCCTCGGAGCCGTCCGCCCACCGCACGGTCGCCAGCGCACTGAGCCTGCTGTAGCCGCCGCTAATCGGCCGGAATGCCGTTACCGTCCCGCCGCGGTCGCCCTCGACGTGGTCGAGGAGCCGCTGCAAGGACGGGGCATCGAGATGCAATTCGTCGGCCACAGTGCCTCCTGCAACGTCGCGTGGGGTGGCTGAAATCGATGCTAGAGACATCCGCCGACGATGACTAGGCTGTTTGTGGAGTAGCTCAATAAAAACTCATCCGGCCCGATCGCTAGGAGTCCCGGTGGAAACGTTCGATGTCGTCGTCCTGGGAACCGGAGCGGCGGCGCTGTCCGCCGCCGTCCGGGCCGCCGCCGAAGGCGCAAGCGTGGGGCTGTTCGAGAAGGCCGATGCGGTCGGCGGCACGAGCGCCTGGTCCGGCGGCATGGTGTGGATTCCGGTGAATCCGCACATGGCCGAGCTCGGTGTCGAAGACAGCCGGGAGGAGGCGCTGACCTACCTCGAATCCCTGTCCAATGGCCTCATCGACGTGGACCTGGCCGCGGCGCTCATCGACGCCGGCCCCGAAGTGGTGACCTGGCTGGAGCGCAACACGCCGGTCAGGTTCCAGATCATCAAGGACTTTCCCGACTACCAGCCCGAGCACCCAGGCGCCAAGCCAGGAGGCGGCCGGTCGCTTGAGTGCCCCCTGTTCCCGTTCGTCGAGCTCGGCAGCTGGCGCGAGCGGGTCACGGTGGGGCCGCAGCTTTCCGGCAATATCAAGATGAGCGAGACATCCCTGGGCCGCGGTGCCCCGCAGGGCGTGGATCCCGCTGAGCTTGAGCGGCGCAAGATCCGTGACGAGCGGGGGGCCGGGCAAGGATTGATCGGCCCGCTGCTCAAGGCCTGCCTGGACCGCGGTATCGAGCCGCGTACCGGCATGCGCGCGGTCGAACTGCTGCGGGACGGGCGGCGGATCACGGGCGTCAGGTTCGAGACCGCCAGCGGTTCTGGGGTTCCGGTCGAGGTGGGAGCAGCTGGCGGCGTGGTCATCGCGACCGGCGGTTTCGAGTGGGACCCCGAGCTGGTGCGGGCGTTCAGCCGCGGCCCGCTGGTGCGCTCCGCGTCCGTCCCGACGAACACCGGAGACGGCCTGAAAATGGCGATGCGGGTGGGGGCGGGACTTGGCAACATGCGCGAGGCGTGGTGGGTGGCCATTATCGACGTCCCGGTGGACGGCCAGATGGCCGCCTGGCAGGTCAACGGCGAGCGCACCCGTCCGCACTGCATCATGGTGAACCGCCGGGGCCGCCGGTTCACCAACGAGGCGGCGAACTACAACGCCCTGGGTGCCGCCTTCCACGTTATCGACGTGAGCAGCTTCGAGTACGTCAACCACCCCGCGTGGATGATCTTCGACCGGCACTACCTGACTCGCTACGGCCTGGCGGGCTTCAAGGGCGGATCGGCAACGCCGGACTGGATCACGGAGGCGCCGGACCTGGGCGCGCTGGCCAAGGCCATCGATGTCCCGGCCGAGGCTCTCGAGCAGACGGTGGCGCGGTGGAACTCCCAGGCCGCCGGGGGCGAGGACACCGACTTCGCCCGCGGCAAGAGCGTTCACGACCGCTGGTGGGGTGATCCGGCGCAGGGCCCAGGTCCGGAGGCCACCCTGGGCCCGCTGGACACGCCGCCCTTCTACGCGGTGCAGGTCTACTCAGGCGCGCTTGGCACCAAGGGCGGCCCGCGCACCGACGGCGACGGTCAGGTGCTCGACGTCGACGGCCGGCCGATTCCGGGCCTTTACGCCGCCGGAAACGCCATGGCCTCGGTCATGGGCATGACCTACGGCGGCGCCGGGGGAACGCTCGGGCCGGCGATCGTGTTCGGTTATCTGGCCGGCCGGCACGCTGCCGCGGCGGCGGGACGATGAGCGGAGCCTTCACCGGCAAGGTCGCGCTGGTCACCGGGGCCTCGGGTGGCATGGGCCGGGCGACGGCGCAGGCGTTCGCCGCCGCCGGGGCTCAGGTGGTCGCCGCCGACATTGCCGTCGCCGGCGGCGAGCAGACCGTGGCGGAGATCAAGCGGGATGGCGGCGAGGCGATCTTCGTCCGCACCGACGTGTCGCAGGCCGACGACGTGGAAGCAGCCGTCCGGGCGGCCGTCGAGACCTTCGGCGGTCTTGACTGCGGCGCCAACGTGGCCGCGATCGAGACTGAGACGACGCTGCTCGCCGACTGCGACGAGGCAACCTTCGACCGCTTGGTGGCGGTCAACCTCAAGTCGGTCTTCCTCTGCCTGAAGTACGAGATCCGCGCGATGCTCGAACGTGGCGGCGGGGCGATCGTCAATATCGCCTCGACGAATTCCTTCCGCCCGTTGCCGAAGCAGGCGGTGTACACGGCGACCAAGCACGGGGTCGTCGGGCTCACCAAGACCGCCGCGATCGAGTACGCGGCATCGGGCATCCGGATCAATGCGGTGGCGCCTGGCGCGATCGACACGCCCATGCTGCGCGGCGCGATGGCGGCCCGTGGATCGAAGGAGGAGGACGTGCTCGCCCGGCTGAGCCTGACCGGCCGGTTCGGGCAGCCCGCGGAGATCGCCCGCGCCGTCCTGTGGCTGTGCTCGGAGGAGTCCACGTTCACCGTGGGCCACGTGCTGGCCGTCGACGGCGGCTACCTGGCGCGGTAGCCGGTCAGGTGCCCGCGAGCGCCGCGGCCACGATCGCCCGGGTGCGTTCCATCGCCAGCGTGGCGGCGTCAAGCACCGGCATGGCCGCCAGCTCGGGGCTGATCACCTCCGGGCCGACCCAGCGCAGCGCGCCGATCTGGTGCAGCGCCCGGACGGCAGCGATGAGGTCAAGCGCGCCGTCCCCCGGCAGCAGCCGCCGGGACGTCTCCTCGCGCAACGAGCCCTGCGGCACGGCCGCCGCGTCGTCGACCTGAACGCAGAAGATCCGGTCGCCGGGGATGCCGGCCAGGACGTCGAAGTCCGGCTCGCCGCGGAAGAAGTGCCAGGTGTCGAAGACCAGCCCGCCGTTGGGGCGATCGGCGCTGCGGACGAGGTCCCAGGCCATCCGGAGGTTGCGCACGACCGTGAACGGCATGAACTCCAGGTGGACCTGCGCGCCGAAGCCGGCCGCACGGTCACAGACGCGTCCGAAGTGCTCGGCGAGTTCGGGTACCGGCACATCGCTGCTGGCCGTCGCGATCGCCGTCAACGAGGTGACGCCCAGCGCCTCGCACATCCGGAGCGCTTCGTCGGTGCTGACTCCCGCGAACCGCGACGGCGACGGCGCACGATCGGGGTACCAGTTCATGACCGGGTCCATGACGAGGTCGAGACCGAGATCAGCGGCCTGCCGCCCGATCTCGGCGGCCGTCGTGCCGGACTCCGCCGCGCGGAGCACGTCGGGCGGGCTGAGCGCCGCCCGGCGGCACCCGGTCGCCGCGGTGGCGGCGAAGCGCTCGGCCAGGGGAGAGCTGAAGCCGACGGTGCCCGCCCACAAGATGTACCCGGCGGGTCCGGCCTGGCCCGCAGACTCGGAGGGACTGGCGTTCACAGATCACCTCAGTGACGACTCGGTTCGGCGGGGTTCGGTGGGACGGGGCCGCCCGCGCAGCGGGCCGATGGACCAGCCTATTCTGGACAGCGTAGTCGTAGTTTATAATTGGAGTCTGTCTAAAGTAAGTCCCGCGATGGAGGCAGCTGTATGACGACCACCCACCGCGTAGAGGAACTCGCCAAGCGGACCACACTCTGGTACAGCCTCGTCCTGGACGACCCGCACCCGCCGCCGGAGTACCTAAGCGAGCGCTTCGGCTACGAGCCGCGCAGCACGCAGATTCCGGTGTCCCGGTACACCAGCCGCGAGTGGCACGAACTCGAGCGTAAGCAGCTGTGGCGCAAGGTCTGGCAGATGGCCTGCCGCGAGGAGAACATCCCGGACGTCGGCAGTTACATCGTCTATGACATCGCCGGCGACTCCTACCTGGTGGTACGCACGCGCGACGACATCAAGGCGTACGTCAACGCGTGCCTGCACCGCGGCCGGGCGCTCAAGGACTATGACGGCCGGTGCAGTGAATTCCGCTGCAGCTTCCACGGCTTCACGTGGCGGCTCGACGGCAGCCTGCGGCACACGCCGGCGCCCGCCGAGTTCCCGGAGATCGAGGCGAACCGCGACGACTGGCGGCTGCCGGAAGCCAAGGTCGGGCTGTGGGGCGGGTTCGTCTTCATCAACCCCGATCCGGACGCCGAGCCGTTCGAGGCGTTCCTGGGCACGCTGCCCGACCACTTCGCCCGCTGGGACTTCGAGCACCGGTACCTCCAGGCCCACGTGGCGAAGAAGATCCGGTGCAACTGGAAGGTGGCTCAGGAGGCGTTCGACGAAGGGCTGCACCTGGGCGCGACCCATCCCCAGTCGGCCCCGTACGTAGGCGATGCCAACGCCGCGGTCGACGTGTACGGCAACTATTCGCGGCAGATCAGCCCGTCCGGCACTCCGATCGAAGACCTGCCCGGCGAGGCGAGCGAGGCCGACATCCTCAAGCGCATGCTGGACGTGCGTGAGGGAGAGGACCTGCCCATCCCCTTCTCACAGCGCAGCACCGCCCGGGACGCGATGGCCGAGGCCGGGCGGGACCGCTGGCGCCAGGTGCTCGGCGACGAGGCGGATGACATCAGCGACGCCGAACTCGTCGATCACTGGAACTACGCGGTGTTCCCGAACCTGCACCCCTGGGGCGGGTACAACCGGATCGTGTACCGGTTCCGGCCCAACGGCGACCGGCACGACGAGTCGATCTTCGAGGTGATGTTCCTGACGCCTTACCGGGGCGAACGACCGCCTACGGCACAGCTCACCGAGCTCGACTTCGGCGATCCGTGGACGAACGCACCGGAGCTGCAGACCCTCGGCCTAGTCATGGAACAGGACACGTTCAACATGGAGGCGGTACAGCGCGGTCTGGAGACGACGCGGCGCCAGTACGTCACCGCGTCGCAATTCCAGGAGGGCATGATCACGTGGCGACACGATCTTCTGACCAAGTGGATCGGCTAGAAACCGACGACGCCGAGGCCACGATCGCACTGGCCGGCGCGATCAGGCATCCGCTCAACCCGAACGCTTTCTACGTCAGCGATGGCGACGGCACCGTCCGCGTTACCATGGGTACCCGGTGGGGCCGGTTCCAGGCCAACGGCAGGTACCTCGAAGGCACGCTGTTCGAGGCCGATCCGGAGCTGTGCGTCTGGGTGTCGGCCCCCCGGCCGTCGAGCCACCACCGCATCAGCCGGGTGCTTGACATGCCGTCCGAGCGCTAGGTGCAGCCAACCGACCCGGCCGCCTCCGCTGAAGCCATCCGGCAGGCAGCGCTGCGTTACTGCCGTGGGGTCGATCGGCTCGATGCCGAGCTGATGTGCAGCGCCTACCATGACGACGCCACTGACGACCACGGCGTCTTCGTGGGGTCTGCCGCGGACCTGTGTAACCGCGTCGTGCAGTCACACCGTCGCTATGACGCGACCATGCACTGCGTCCTGAACCACGCGATCGACATCGTGGACGACACCCATGCGACCGGCGAGGTCTACAACGTCACCTACCTGGTGCGCACCGTCGACGGGGTCCGCCAGCTCAACACGTGGTGGGGCCGGTACCTCGACCGCTACGAATGCCGTGACGGGCGGTGGGCCATCGTTCATCGGGTGTGCGTGCACGAGTGGACGCGGACCGAGCCGCTCGGCGCCGCCATGCCCATCGAGGCGCACCGGTTCCGGCAGGGCCGGGACGACCGGGCGCGATAAGGTCAGGCGGCCGCCTCGAGCAGCGGGGCGAGTGTTCGCGGCACCTCGGCCCAGCGCTCCGGCGTGTCCAGCGCCGGGTCGAAGTTCGTGTCGATGATGACCGCGTCGACGCCCGCTTCGGCAGACCGCGCGACATCCTCGCACAGCTCGTCCACGCCACGCGTCCGCAGGTTCGCGACCTCGACCGGCGGCGTCGTGAACAGCCGGCGATACAGCTCGAGGGGCTTGCGGTCGGCCGGCCGCATCTCCGCTAGCTTGGCGAACATCTCCAGGTGCTGCTCGAGCTGGCCGGACGCGGGGTTCCAGATGTCGAACTTCTCCGCGGTCCGCCGCAGCCCGGCCGGCGAGCGCATGCCCGAGAGCAGCCGCGGCCGCGGCTGCTGGGCCGGCTTGGGCCGGATCTGCGACTCAGGGATGGCGAAGAACCGGCCGTCGAACTGCACCGGGTCCGGTCCCCAGCACGCGACCAGAGCGTCGATGAGCTCGTCGCATCGGGCGCCGCGGGTGCGCGGATCGACGTCCATCACCTGATGCTCCTCGTCGGACCAGCCGACGCTGAACCCGGCCACCAGCCGCCCTTCCGACAGGACGTCGATGGTGGACAGCTGCTGCGCGAGGGCGACCGGACGATGCAGCCCGGCCACCAGGATGCTCGTCCCGATAACCGGCCGACGGGTCCACGCCGCCGCCGCGGCCAGCGTCTCCAGTGCGCCCAGGGTGCTGCGATACGCGTCCGGCACCTTCAAGCCCGGGCGGGCCGAGTAACCGGAGACCGGGTTCAGTGGATAAAAGATATGCTCTTGCACCCACAGGCTGCCGTAGCCCAGCTCCTCCGCCCGCTCGCAGAAGGCCCGCAGGCCGTTACGGCTGACGTGACCGCCGAGCTGGGGCAAACACAGGCCGATCTCCATGGGGCCTCCCGCTGACTTTATGAACCCAACCTATAGATACTTACACATGGACAGTGGCAAGGTTGACTTTGGGACTGTCACGCCACGCTCGCCTTGGGAGGTTCGCGGTGGATGTTCGCAACGAGCTCTACATCGGAGGGCGGTGGGCGAAACCGGAGACGGACGGTCACATCGACGTGGTCGACAGCCGGACCGAGGATGTCATGGGCAGCGTGCCGCGCGGCGGCGGGCCCGAGGTCGGACAGGTGGTCGCGGCCGCCCGGGCCGCGTTTCCCGCGTGGTCGCGGACATCCGTGCCGGAACGGGCCGCCGCGCTCCGGGCCATCGCCGACGGCCTCGAAGCGCGCACTGAGCAGCTCGCCGAGGCCATGAGCCGCGAGGTCGGGACGCCGATCGCCACGTCGCGGCGGGTGCAGGTCGGTTTGTCGGTGGACGTGTTCCGCTCGATAGCGGACCTCCTCGGGGACTTTCCCATGGAGACCCGGGTGGGCAATTCGCTGCTCATCCGGCAGCCGGCCGGCGTCGTCGCCGCCATCACGCCGTGGAATTACCCGCTGTACCAGCTGGCGGCGAAGCTGGCCCCGGCGCTCGCGGCCGGCTGCACCACGATCCTCAAGCCGGCCAGCGCCGCCCCGCTGGCTGCCTTCGTCCTGGCCGAGATCATCGACGAGCTGGGCCTGCCGCCGGGCACGGTCAACGTCATCAGCGGCCCAGGCAGCGAGATCGGCGAGATGCTGTCCGGCCACCCGGGCGTCGACATGGTGAGTATCACCGGCTCGACGCAGGCCGGGATCCGGGTCGCCCAAGCCGCGGCGCAGACGGTCAAGCGGGTGACGCTGGAGCTCGGCGGCAAGTCGCCGTTCATCCTGCTCGACGACACCGATCTCGCGGCCGCGCTGCCGGTGGCCGTCCGCAGCTGCTTCGTCAATAACGGCCAGACCTGCTCCGCGCTGACCCGGCTGATCGTGCCGCGCGAGCTGATGCCGGCCGTGGCGGAAGGCCTGGCTGACCTGGTCGGCGCCATGCGCGTCGGCGACCCGCTCGATCCCGGCAGCGACCTCGGCCCGATGGTGACCGCGGGTCAGCGGCGGACCGTCCGGGGTTATATCGAGGAAGGCAATGCCGAAGGCGCGACCCTCGTCACAGGCGGGGCCGACCCCCCGAAAGGCCTCGATCGCGGCTTCTACGTCCGGCCTACCGTGTTTTCCGCGGTCTCGCCCGACATGGTGATCGCCCGGGAGGAGATCTTCGGGCCGGTCCTCGTCGTGATTCCCGCGGACAGCGACGAGATGGCCGTGCAGATCGCGAACGACTCTGACTACGGGCTCTCCGGTGGCGTGTGGTCCAGCGACTCCGACCGGGCGGTAGCGGTGGCCCGCCAGCTGCGCACCGGCCAGGTGGCCGTGAACGGGGGCCGGTTCAACGTCCGCGCGCCGTTCGGCGGCTACCGGCTGTCCGGAGTCGGCCGCGAGCTCGGCGAGCACGGGCTCGCCGAGTACTTCGAGCTCACCTCGCTGCAGCTACCCGCCCCGCCCGCGGGCCGGTAAGCAGCCTGACCACGAGGAGAATACATCGCCATGCCGGACCGCGACTACGAGGACGTCACGGTGTACTCACTCGGTGAGAGCGCCGAGGCTGAGCTGCTCGCCAAGCAGGCCGAGTGCACGTTCATCTGGAGCAACTCCGCCGGGCATCCGGTCGGCGTCATCATGAACTACGTGTTCCGCGACGGCAGCTTCTGGCTCACCGCCAGCAGCCAGCGCGCGCGGGTGCCGGCCGTGCGTCGCGATCCGCGGGTGAGCATCGTGGTCAGCTCCCTCGGCTCGAGTATCGAGGCACGAAAGTCGCTGACCTACAAGGGGCAGTGCGTCATCCATGAGGACGAGGCTACGAGCGCCTGGTTCTACCCGGCGCTGGCCGCGGCGGTCCGGCCCGGCGACCCGCAGGCGCAGGCGGCCTTCGTCCGGCACCTCGACTCCCCGCGCCGGGTCGTCCTGGAGATCGTGCCGGAGGGCCGGATCGGCTTCGACAGCACGCAGATGTGGCGCGATACACCCGACGCGGCCCGGCGGGAGTGAGCGGGCGGCCGCCCGGCGGGTGAGTCAGGCGCCGACCACGGCGGGATTGCCGTCGGTCCACATGGCCTGAAGCCGCCGCTCCCGGATCCGCCATCCGTCCGGAGTGCGGACGAGCTGATCGTCGTACCGTCCCGCGATGATGAAGTTGTCGCCGCCCGCGGTGCCGGTCTTGACGTGCTGGGCCTGCAGGTAACAGCTGGATTCGGCGCGATCGCCGTCGAGCCGGACCACGACGTTGGAGATCAGGTGCTGCGTCGCCGACAACGGCGTGAGGGCCACCCGGCAGGTGTCCTCGATCGCCTGGTACCCGTGACACGCGGGCAGGTCCAGGTAGTAGGCGTCGGCGTCCGGCGTGAACAAGGCCGCCAGCACCGGCCAGTCACGGCCGTCGACGGCCAGGGCGTAGCGGTAGCAGATCTCGGCGATCTCCCACTTGTCTTCGAGCGCCTTGAGGCCATCATCATCCGACACGTTCCACCGTCCGATTCGTGAGTTATGCGGGGACCACGGTGACTGTACCCGCCGTGCCGTCCACCGCCAGTACCATGCCATCGCGCAGCCGCGCGGTGCCGTCCTCGACCGAGAGCACGCAGGGAATCCCGAGTTCCCGGGATACGACCACAGCGTGGCTGTTCAGGGCGCCGACGTCCACCACGACCGCACCAGCCACCAGGAACAGCGGCGTCCAGGCGGCGTCGGTGATCGGCGCGACGAGGACTTCGCCCGGCTCCAGGGCCAGCGCCCCGTGCAGGTCCATGCCGACGCGGGCCCTGCCCTCGTACCGCCCGGCGCTGCCGCCGATTCCCCGCAGCACGTCGCCGGGCTCGGCTGGCTCGGCCCCGGCGGGCCCGCCG
>JBEKEK010000084.1:0-33241 GCA_050013875.1 Trebonia sp.
TGGCAGGTTCTAGGAGGTCATTGGCGTAGCCGACAGGTCGGGTTCCTGTCATCGACGCGAACGTCAGCCCCCGGGGTGGGCGTCAAATCCCCAACATGCCGCGGGTGCTTGCGCCAGGGGTCGGCTTGGCGGGGTTCCGGATCGCCGGAACGGAGGCCTAAGCTCCGGCTGCCCGGTAAGCCGAGCAGGTCGGCGATGGCGGCGATGGCGGGTTCGATCGCCCGCTCGCGGACGTTGCCGAAGCCCATCACCAACCCGGGCGGCGCCGCGCCGGGGTTGCCGCAGAAGTCGCCGATGCCGTGCAGCCCGACCCGTCGCCTGCGGGCCGCGGCGATCACCGCCGCCTCGTCGGCGCCAGGTGGCAGCGGTGCGACCGCCTGGAATCCGGCCGCCAGCCCGGTGAGCTGGACGCGGTGCGCGTGCCGGGTGAAGGCGCCGGTCAGCGCGGTGCGGCGCGCGGCGTAGACGGCCCGCATCCGCCGCAGGTGGCGGTCGAACCGGCCGCTGGTCAGCAGAGTGGCCAGGGCGAGCTGGTCAAGTGTGCAGGAGCCGCGGTCGCTCATCTCCTTCTCCTCGGCGACCGCCGCCGCCAGCGCCGCGGGGGCGTGCATCCAGCCGAGGCGGACCGCGGGCGCCAGTGACTTGCTGGCCGTGCCGAGCAGGAAGACCTGGTCCGGGGCCAGTCCCTGCAGTGCGCCGATCGGCTCCTTGTCGTAGCGGAACTCCGAGTCGTAGTCGTCCTCGATCACGTACCCGCCGCCGCGCCGCGCCCAGTCGGTCAGGGCGTGCCGCCGGGCCGGGGACAGCACCACCCCGGTGGGGGACTGGTGGGCCGGGGTGACCACGACCGCCTGGGCGCCGCTGGCCGTCAGCTCACTGACCACGAGTCCCTGCTCGTCGACCGGCACGTAGCTGACGCTGATGCCTATCGCCAGTACCGCGCGGACCGTCTCGTCCGCTTGCTCGCTGCCGTAGCCGGGGTCTTCGAAGGCCACCCGGGTCACACCGCCCTGCCGGGCCAGAGCGCGCAGTACCAGGCTGATTCCCTGCGCGAACCCGGTGCTGATGATCATCCGCGCCGGGTGGGCGTCGGCGGCCCGCACCCGCCGCAGGTACCCGGCGAGGACCTCGCGCAGTTCCGCGCTGCCGCGCGGGTCGCCGTAGCCGAGGTCCGCGTCGGCGGCCTGGGTACAGGCCTGCTTGACGGCCCAGGCCCAGTCGGCGCGCGGGAAGCTGGAAAGGTCCGGCAGGCCGGGCTGGAAGTCCGCGATGAGCGGCGGCTCCGCGGGCTGGCCGGACGGCGCGGGTGCCGTGGGCGGCGAAGACCGGCGCGACGTCGCCTGCACCGCGGGTGGCGAAGACCGGCGCGACGTCGCCTGCACCGCGGGCACCGAGGCCGCCGTGGCCAACAGGCGGGACGTGAGCCCCGGGGACGCTGTCAGCGCCAACGGTGCCGCGGCCGAGCCCGCGGCCGGACGGTCCCCAGGGCGGTCGCCGGCCTGCTGGCCGCTGATGTCGGCGACCCGGGTGGCGGACCCGGTGCGGCTGGTCAGGTAGCCCTCGGCCAGCAGCTGCCCGTAGCAGTCCTGCACCATGCCGCGGGAGACGCCGAGCTCACGCGCCAGCTCCCGCGAGGATGGCAACCGTTCCCCGGCGTGCAGCCGGCCGCCCCTGATCGCCTCGCGCAGGCTCGTCTCCAGCTGGGCGCGCAGCGGCTGGCCCGCCGAACGGTCGAGTCGCACTAGCAGTTCCGGGCTCAAACCGGACCACTCAATCGCCATGAAATCGGACCTTACCAGGGGTCCGGATGACTCCTAGCGTGTTTGCTATGAGCATTTTGACGGAGGAGCAGCCCCGGACCGGGATTCCGCCCCGGCTCCTCAGCGTGCCGCTGGCGGTGACCTTCCTGGCCGAGTTCACCTCGCTCACCAGCTTCTTCGTGCTGCTGTCGGTGATGCCGATGCTGGCGGCGGCGGCCGGCGCGGGCAGCTCCGCGGCCGGGCTGATGACCGGGGCCCTGCTGCTCGGCACGGTGGCGGCGGAGGCGATGGCAGCGGCAGTGATCGGGCGGTTCGGCTGCCGGATGGTGCTCGCGGCCGGTGCCGTCCTGCTCGGCGGGCCGGCCCTGGCCATGCTCACGCGCGAGCCGCAGGCCGTCATGGTGAGCGTCAGCCTGGTGCGCGGGATCGGCTTCGGCCTGTGCGGGGTGGTCACCGGCACCCTCACCGCCAGGCTGCTGCCGCCCGAACGGCGCGGTGAAGGTCTCGGCCTGCTCGGCATCGTCTCCGGCGTCCCGGCCATCATCGCGCTGCCGGCCGGGGTCTGGCTAGCCGGGCACCACCAGGCCACCGCGGCCGCGGCGGTGGCGGCCGCCATCGGCCTGCTGCCGCTGGCGGCGATCCGCTGGCTGCCGGGCGGACGCGGGACACGCCGCACGGATCGCACCGACACTACCGACGGCACCGGGCGCACTGCCCCAGCCGAGCCCGCCGGCCGTGCTGGCACCACGTCCCGCACCACTACCACCCACACCGCCAAGCGCACCGGGCGGAAGCCAACCGGCGCTAGCTCCGGGTGGATCGCGGGCGGCGCGCCGCGGCTGCCGCTGATCTTCGCCGCCGCCACCGTCGCGGCCGGCGTGCTTGACTCCTTCCTGCCGCTGGTGAAGGGGATCCCGCCCAACCTCGCCTCCGCCGCGCTGCTGGTGCAGGCGGCCGCCGCCACCATCAGCCGCTGGCAGGCGGGCAAGCGGGGTGACCGGTACGGTCACGCCAGGCTGCTCATCCCGGCGCTCGCGGTGGCGGCACTCGGCCTGGGCGCGATCATGGTGCCTGGCTCGCCGGTGGTGCTCTTCGCTGGCATGGCGCTGTTCGGCGCCGGATTCGGGGTGGTCGAGAACGCGACCCTCGCACTGCTGATCGAGCAGCTGCCCGAGGCCAAGGCGAGCGCGCGGTGGAATCTCGCCTACGACGCCGGGTACGGCGCGGGCCCGGCCGTCTTCGGCCTGATCGTCGTCCGCACCGGCTACCCGGCGGCGTTCGCGCTGACCGGCGCGCTGGTCCTCGCCGCCGTCCCGCTCGCGCAGCGCGAGCGGAAGGCCGCGGCCCGCGTCGCCCGCCCCCTGTGATCACTGAGGGGCGGGAACCAACCGGGCGGCGGCTAGCCAGCGCGGCGAGGCCTATGGCATTCCCCAGCGGGCTGGTTCCACGTGGTCGCGCCCGGCAACTACGTCATTGGCCCGGTCATCTGGCGTAAGACGGCGACCCGGACCGGTACCTAGCGTCGGTGCTGTAACCCGAAGTTCACCAGAACAACCCGAGGTTTCCCTGAACGGAGGAGCAGCATGAGTACAGACGCAGCGCGCAACGTGGTGCTGGTACACGGCGGGTTCGTCGACGGCTCCGGCTGGCAAGGGGTCCACCAGGCGCTCACCGCGGACGGCTTCCGCGTCGCCGTCGTGCAGCACCCGACCCAGTCACTGGAGCAGGACGCCGCCTACACCCGGCAGGTCATCGACAGCCTGGACGGCCCGGTCATCCTGGCCGGGCACTCCTACGGCGGGGCGGTGATCACCGAGGCGGGCCTCCATGACAAGGTCGCGGCCCTGGTCTACGTCGCGGCGTTCGCCCCGGACAAGGGCGAGTCGGTCAATACGCTCATCGCCGGCTTCCCGGCTGGCGGGCCGCAGCCGCCGATCCTGCCGCCCAGGGACGGCTTCCTGTTCCTTGACCGGGACCAAATTCCACGCCTCGTTCGCCGGCGACCTCTCCGCCGGGCAGGCCGCGTTCATGGCCGACTCCCAGGTCCCGTGGGGCGTGAACGCGCTCGGCGGGACGATCGGCGAAGCCTCCTGGCGGATCAAGCCGAGCTGGTACCTGCTCACCACCGAGGACCGGATGATCCCGCCGTCGGCGCAGCGGGCCAGGGCCGAACGGACCGGGGCCACCGTCACCGAGGTCCCCGCCAGCCACTCGGTCTACGTCTCCCAGCCCGAGGCAGTCGCCTCGCTGATCAAGCAAGCCGCGGGCTGACAATGGCCTTCGGCCCGCAGCTCCTTGATGCGGGTTCCGGCATCCCCGGCCGGGATTGATGCGGGTTCCGGCATCCCCGTACCGGAGTCCGCACCCCTGCCGATAAGGACGTGTCCGTACTTTCCAACCGCCGCGCACCGTGTGACGGATGCGCCAGGCGGCTAGCCGGGCCCGGGATGGCTGAGCTTGAACGGCGCCGCATCTGCCGAGCCGGCTGATGCGTTACGCAGCTCACTGGGGGTGACTGCGTAGGCTCGCTTGAAGGCGCGGTTGAAGCCGCTGAGGTCCCCGAATCCGCAAGCGTGGGCGATCGCCGCGATCGGCTGCCCGGCCAGCCGCGGGTCAAGCAGGGCCCGCCTGGCCCGGTCGAGGCGAAGGCTCTTGATGTACAGCGAGACGGTGTGGTGTTCGCCTTCGAACAGCTTGTGCAGGTATCGGGGGGAGATGCTGACCGCCGCGGCGATCTCGGCGGGCCCGAGGGCCGGGTCATGGAGTGTCCCACCGCACGGTCGCCACCCACCTGCACCAGATCTTCCCGAAGCTCGGCGTCACCTCAAGGGCGGCACTACGCGACGCGCTGTCGCGCAGTTAAGCCCTTGAGGAGCACGCACGTCACGGACTGTGCTCACGCAGGGCTGCCGCGACTCGGGTGGCGTTGGGCGAGCCGAGGCGCCGGTAGATCTCCAGGGCCCGGCCGAGCATGGCCGCCCCGGCGGTGAGCTGACCGGATCGAAGTTGGCAACGTCCGATGCCTTCGCGGGCGCGCGCCTCCTCAAGCGGCGAGGCGATATCGACGGCTATGGTCAGGGCCTCGGCGTGCCTGGCATGGGCGTCGGCCGGTGTGGCTGAGTCCAGGCACAGCTCGCCCAGATTGTTGAGGGCTTCCGCCTCGCCGTTGCGGTCCCCGATATCGTGCGTCACCTTCACCGCCTGCGAGAGGCTTTCAGCGGCGGCCGCGTACTCCCCGGCCAAATGCTGCGCGACGCCCAGTTCGCTGAGGGCGCCGGCCTCCCCGAGTTGGTCGCCGAGATCGCGGTAGAGCCCGAGCGCCTGGTTAAGGGTGATCGCGGCAGCGGGGTAGTCTCCCGTCATCCGCTGCAGGGACCCGAGGTTGCTGAGGATGTCCGCCTCACCGTTCCGGCTGCCGAGGTCGCGGTACAGCTCCAGGGCGGCGGTCATGCTGGCGGCGGCCGGCCCGAGATCGCCGGTGATGCACTGCACGGCCCCCAGGTTGCCGATCGCGTAGGCCTCGCCTATCCGATCACCGAGACCGCGGTACAGCTCAAGCGCCTGGGTGAGGCTGACGACCGCGGCCGGGTAGCTCCCGGTCGCCTGCTGCACGCCGCCCAGGCCGTTGAGAGCGCTGGCCTCGCCGAGCTGGTCGCCGAGGCCGCGGTACAGCTCAAGCGCCTGTTCCTGGCTGGCCGCCGACGCCGGGAAGTTCCCGGTCAGGAACTGCACGACGCCCAGATTGTTGCGGGCGTTAGCCTCCCCGAGCAGGTCGCCGCGATCACGGCTCAGCTCCAGTGCCCGGGTGAGGCTGGCGGTGGCGCCCGCATATTCGCCCGTCGCCTGCTGCAGGACGCCGAACTCGGTCAGCGCGCTGGCCTCCGCGAGCCGGTCGCCGAGATCACCGGTCAGCTCAAGTGCCCGGCTGAGGGCCCCCGCGGCCGCGGGATAGTCGCCGGTCAGGTACTGGATGTCAGCTAGGTCGGTCAGGGCGCCCGCTTCCGCCAGCCGGTCGCCCTGGTCACCCGCCGCGACCACCGCGGCCCGGTGCAGGGCAAGAGCCTGATCCCAGTGGCCCTGGCTGCGCAGGAAGCCGTGCATCGCGGCGGGGATGGCGCCGACGTAAACCAGATCGCCGCGGCCCTGCGCATACTCGGCGACGGCTTGCAGGTTCAGGCGCTCGTCGGCCATCCAGGAAACCGCGCGCTCGCGTGTTGACAGATCGGGGGAATGCGCGGGCGGCCCGCCGGCCGTCGCTGGACCCCAGGCTGGTGTGCGCCGGGCCAGCCGACGCCCGGCGGCACGGGCGGTCTGGAGGTAATGACCGAAGAGCCGCCTGATGGCCGCGTCACGGTCGGCGGGCGGTTCCGTGGCGGCCAAGCGACGGGAGTACTGGCGGATGAGGTCGTGGAATCGGTACCGGCCGCGGCTTGGCTCGGTCAGGAAGTGCTGGTCGTAGAGGGCATTAAGGCGGCGGCGGGTGTCGTCCAGCGGGGCATCGTCCAAGGCGGCGGCGGCCCAGGCGTCGATGTCGGTGCCTGGATGCAGGCCAAGCCGGCGGAACAACCGCTGCTGGTCGGGGGCGAGGTCTTGATGTGACAGCTCGAAGGCGACGGCAACGGACAGGTTCTCCGCCGTCATCAGCTTTAGCCGGTCGCGGGCGGCGGTCAGATCGGCGGCCAGGTCGGCCGCGGTCCAGGCCGGATGATTGCCCAGCTGGCTCGCGGTTATCGCCGCTGCCAGCGGCAGGTATCCGCACATCGCGGCGATCTCTGCCACCGCGGGGTCACCGGGATCCAGGTCCGGGCGGTCGGCCAGCCGGACCAGCAGGGTGGCGGCTTCGGCCGGCCGCAGGGTGTCCAGGCTGATCACATGGGAGTCTTCCAGCGCGGTCAGCCGTCCGCGGCTGGTGATCAGGACCAGGCTCGCCCCGCTGCCGGGCAGCAGCGGCCGGACCTGGTCGCTGCTGACCGCGTCATCAAGCACCAGCAGCAGGCGCCGGCCAGCCAGCCGGGCACGCCACAGCGCTGCCCGCTCGTCCACATCGGCCGGAATCTGCCGGGCGTCCACCCCGGCCGTCAGCAGCAGGCTGGCCAGCGCATCGGCCGGACCCACCGGCCGGCGGCCGGGCGTGTGCCCATGCAGCGGCAGGAAGACCTGCCCGTCAGGAAACCAGCCGGCCAGCCTGGTGGCGGCGTGCACGGCGAACGTCGTCTTGCCAACGCCGGCCATCCCGCCGATCGTGTAGATCCCGGTAGTCCCGTCCGGCCCCGCCGTGGCCGCGAGCCGCCCGAGTTCTGGTCCACGGCCGGTAAACGAGGAGATGTCACGCGGCAGCGTCCGCATCGCCGCGGCCCCGCTGCCGGCCGGCTCATCCGGTTGAGCCGGCCGGCGGGCGGCCAGCTCAAGGCGTTCCCTGGCCGGGCCCTCCAGCTGAAGTCCGCGGGCCAGCCGGAGCACCGTGTCCCCATGCGGTGAGTTCGCGACGCCGCGCTCCAGATCGCTGATCGTCCGCGTCGCCACTTTTGACCGTTGGGCCAGCTGCTCTTGCGTCAGCCCGGCGTCTATCCGTGACTGTCTCAGCACCTCGCCGAACCTCGCAGCGGGCGGGCGGCCTGCCACCAGCCATCCCTCCAATCCAGCCGGCGGGAGCCCGCAGAAACGGCCAGCCGCGTCGGCGGCCGCGGAACCGCGGATCATTCTGTCAGCTATTCGGTGAATTCCTCATGGTAACCGAATGCGGTTCACCACTATGTTCTTCGCAAATATTCCTATGGTTCCCGGCGTAGGGCAGCGGGTCTTGCGGAAACACCGTAAACGCTAACCCAGAGCCCCGCCGCGCCGGACCCTTTTCCACTCTGCTTTTGCATTCACGGTCGGCAATGCGCTGGTGGCCATCGCGGTCTGCCCGTCGTACCGGGCGTTGCAGCGGAGTTGGAGTGCCTCGTTGGCCTCGCTGACAGGTAATCTCGCCGCATGGTTACCTTGACCGCGATGGAAGACGCTGATCTCGCGGAAGCGCGGTTCGCGCGGATGCGCTGGAACGCGCCGTTGTCAGTGGAGCATGCCGAACTTCTGATGGACCGGCTCGATGCGCCGGCCGGGGCTCACGTCGCCGACCTGGGCTGCGGTTGGGGTGAACTGCTGCTGCGGGTTGTCGCCCGCACCGGTCAGGCCACTGGTACCGGTGTGGACACCGATGCCGGGGCGCTAAACCGCGGCGAACGGCTCGCCGTTGAGCGTCACCTCGACGGGCGGGTCCAGTTCACGGCGGCCGACGTCTCGGGATGGAAGGGCGCGGCCGACCGGGTACTGCACATTGGCGCGTCGCACGCACTGGGCGGCACCACCTCGGCGCTTGACGCGCTGGCCAGGGTCGTGCCGGCCGGCGGCCGGCTGCTGTTCGGGGACTGCTACTGGCAAGCAGCGCCCTCGGCCGCGGCGACGGAACTCTTCGGCGACCAGGTGCTGCCCCTGGCGGGCTTGCTCGCGGCCTGCCGGACCGCGGGCTGGCGGGTCATCCACCTGAGCGTCGCCAGCCAGCTTGAATGGGACGACTTCGAGTCCACGTACCGCGCTGGCCGCCAGGAGTGGCTGCTCGCGAATGCCGGGGACCCGCGGGCCGCTGAGGTACGCGACTGGCTGGATGCCAGCGAACGTCGCTACCTCGAGGTGTACCGGGAAGTCCTCGGGTTCGCCTACCTCGTCCTCGCACACTAATTCCTGGCGTTATTCGGCGTAGGTGCGCAGCAGACCGAGGGCGGTGGCACCGTGCGGCCCGGTGGCGAGCAGGCCTGATTGGGCTGCGGGGAGCCGCTGCGCGGCCACCCGGCAGAACGCCCCGGCCGGGCCGCTAATGGCGGAATCGGCATCGGCCGGACCGTACCGCCAGATCTCCGTCCCGTCGGGGGCGGTGAGCTCGCAGGACACACTGTGCGGCTGCTGGCCGGCCCGAGCGAAGGCATACGGCAGCGTGCGATAGGCGAGCCAGGCGATGTGCCGCAGCCGCGCTGTGTCGGGGAACGCGATGCCGAGCGGCCCGGTGATGTCGAGGCCGTGCGCCCAAAGCTCGGCCAGCCGGGTAGTCGCCAGCGTGGCCGGCTTCAGCGGCGCCGCGACCCAGGGCAGCGGCTGATCAGGATCAGCCGCGCGCAGCGCCGCGACGGCGGCCAGCCGGGCGGTCCGCCAGCGCGGCAGGACTGCCGCGGACGGATGCCGCTCGGCGCGGACTAGCCGGTCCATGACCTCGTCAACGGTGGCGCCATCGGGGGAGCGATCGGCCAGGCTGATCCCGGCGGTGCTGGCCGCCACCGCTTCCTCGCTCTGCGCTAGGTGGAGCACCACATCGGCGACCGACCAGCCCGCGGCCGCGGATGCCGCCGCCCACTCGGCATCGTCGAGGCGGCCCAGGATCGTGTCCAGCCCGTCCTGCTCGGCAACCAAGTCATCAAAGACCGTCACTCCCGTTACTATGCCACTCGAACCGGGCCGGCGCAGCAGGCCGGCGGCCTGCTAATAGCGCCCGCCGTTCCTTTTATCGCTGGCGGGACCGTGACCCACGGCGTAAAGATCTCGGGTGAGCGGCAGAGAGTAAGCCGCGTGCGTTCTGGCTGAGGGAATTTGCTTTTCAGTTTCTAATCCACCGCCACCTCGGCTTCGATTTCCACCGGGATGTTGAACGGGAGTTCGGCCACGCCGATGGCGGACCGGGCGTGCGAGCCGGCGTCCGGGCCCCAGAGGTTGAGGATCAGGTCGGAGCAGCCGTTGATCACCGCGGGGGTCCTGGTGAAGCCGGGGACCGTGTTGACCATGCCGAACACGCGCAGCCAGCCGGTGATCCGGTCCAGGTCGCCGAGGGCGCGCTGCAGGCTGGCGAGGATGGCGAGGGCCGTGAGGCGGGCGGCGTCGTAGGCCTGGTCTTCGGTGACGTCACCGCCGACCTTGCCAAGCGCGGGCGCTAGCGAGCCATCGGGCAGCAGCGGGCCATGACCGGAGACGAAGGCGCGGCCGGGCCACAGCCGTACCCAGGGAAAGGGAAGCGCCAGGCCGGGCGGCATCTTCATAGGCTGCGGAAGCTCAAGGCCGAGTTCGGCCAGACGGCGTTCGATGCGCATACCGCCATCTTGCCCGCTGGGCGCGGGTGACGATCTGAGGGTTGCTCGATCGTCATCGTGGCGCAGCTGTCGCGACCGGCGCGACACTGGGATGGGAGGTAACGACGATGCGTTACGCACTGCTGATGTACTACGGGGAGCCGGGCGAGGGGGAGATCAGCGAGGAGGTGATCGCGGAGGCCAAGGAGGCGTTCGGCGCCTACGGCCGTGCGCTGGAGTCCGCTGGGGTGCTGTTGTCGGCCCAAGTGCTCCAGCCGTCCGCGGCGACGACGACCGTGACCCGCAGGGAAGGCGCGCTGCGGGTGCAGGACGGGCCCTTCGCCGAGACGAAGGAGGCGCTGGCCGGGATCTTCGAGCTCGAGGTGCCCGGCCTGGATGCGGCCATCGGCTGGGCCGAGAAGTGCCCCGGTGCCCAGTGGGGGGTGATCGAGGTGCGCCCGGCCGCGACCGCCTTCGTCAACGGCGCGTGGACCCGCTGAGCTCCGGCCCCAGGCGGGAAGCCGGCCCTGGCCAGGAAGGGCCGGGGCCGGCGGCCCGCTCGGCGGGGCTGGCGGCCAGGGACAGCTACGGCCGGCTGCTCGCCCTGCTGGCTGCCTCCACGAGTGACCTCGCCGCGGCGGAGGACGCGCTGGCCGACGCATTCGAGCAGGCGCTGCGAACGTGGCCGTCGCAGGGGGTGCCGGGCCACCCCGACGCGTGGCTGCTGACCGTCGCCCGCAACCGGCTGCGCGACCAGTGGAAGTCCGCGCGGGCGCGACGGGCCGTCCCGCTTGAGGCCGAACGGGACGCCCTGGCGCATATCGATGACGTTGACGTCGACTCGATCCCTGACCGGCGGCTTGAACTGATGCTCGTGTGCGCGCACCCGGCGGTCGAACGCGCCGTCCGGACGCCGCTCATGCTCAACACGGTCCTCGGCTTCACCGCCGAGCAGGTCGGGCGGGCCTACTCGATGCCGCCCTCGACGATGGCGACGCGTCTGGTCCGGGCGAAAAAGCGCATCAAGGCGGCCGGCATTCCCTTCCGCATCCCGGACCGGGCGGACCTCCCGGCGCGGATGACCTCGGTCCTCGAGGCGGTTTACGGCGCCTATGTCATCGACTGGGCGACGACCGGACCGCAAGCCCGTCAGCTGCCGCCCGAGGCGCTGCACCTCGCGGAAGTGCTCAGCACGCTCGTTCCCGGCGATCCGGAAGCCCGGGGGCTCGCGGCTTTGATCGAGCTCTCGCTGGCACGCGCACCGGCCCGGATTGACGCGGGCGGGCGTTTCGTCCCGCTGGCCGACCAGGATCCCTCGTTGTGGAACCCGCACCTGATCAGCCGGGCCCACGAACACCTGCGGGCCGCGCACGAACGCGGACAGCTGGGGCGGTTCCAGCTCGAAGCCGCGATCCAGGCTGTGCACTGCGCCCGGGGAAGCGACGGCAGCACGGATTGGCCGGCTCTGCTGACCCTGCACCGCATCTTGCACGCGGTCGCGCCCTCGCTCGGCAGCGGGGTCGCCCTGGCCGCCGTCACCGCCGAGGTCGACGGGCCCGCGGCCGGACTGGCCACGCTCGACGCGCTGCTGGCCGAAGCGGGCCAGCACACCAGCCGCTTCCAGCCCGCCAGCGCCACCCGTGCGCACCTGCTGGACCGGCTCGGCCGAAGAGAAGAGGCCCGCGCGGCTTATGACTACGCGATCAGCCTGACCCACGACAGTGCCGAACGCCAGTACCTGGCACACCGCCGTGACCGATCTAGGGCACCGGGGACCGGATGACCAGGACCGATGCGACCGGGTCGGTCCCCACCGCGGTGTAACCATGCGCGGCGTCGCTGAGCCACCTGGCCGCCTCGCCCGGGCCGATCTCGGTTTCCTCGCCCAGCCGGCCGACCATTGCCCGGCCGGCGGTCACCAGCAGGTGCTCGGTGACGCCGGGGCCGTGCGCGACCGAGCGATGGGAGGCGCCGGGATCGATCCGCAGCCGGTACACCTCCACCGTCACGCCGTTATCACGGCTGACGTCGAGCAGTCGCGCCTCGATGCCGGGCGACGAGATCCGAGCGCCCGCGCGGTCGGCCAGCAGAGTCGCCAGCGGCACGCCGAGCGTACCCGCGAGCGCGTAAAGCGTGCTCAGCGTCGGATTCCGGGCACCGTTCTCAATCTCGGAGAGGGACCCCTTGCCGATACCTGCCGCCTCGGCGAGGGCGCCAAGCGACAGGTTGCGCTCGCGGCGCGCGGCCCGCAGCCGCTCGCCGACCAGCCGGGCCAGATCGTCCATGGTCGCCGAGTCTAGTAACTGAGTTCCATATACAGAACGATATTCGTTAAGGTTCTGTATATGGAACGTATTAGCCAGCCGGTGCTCGCCGGGATCCTCACCGCCCTCGTCGGGTTCACCAGTTCGTCCGCCGTCGTGCTCACCGGCCTGCACGCCGTCGGGGCGTCCCCATCCGAGGCCGCCTCGGGGCTGCTCGCCCTCTGCGCGACCCAGGCTCTCGGCATCCTCTGGCTGGTCAGGCGGCACCGAATCCCGATCACGCTCGCCTGGTCCACCCCTGGTGCGGCGCTGCTGGTCAGCACCGGCCTGGTCCGCGGCGGCTGGGCCGCCGCCATCTGCGCGTTCCTCGTGGTGGGCGCGCTCATCCTGGTCACCGGGCTGTGGCCGCGGCTCGGGGCGCTCATCACCGCCATCCCGACGCCGATCGCGCAGGCGATGCTGGCCGGTGTCGTGCTCGAACTGTGCCTCGATCCGGTCCGCGGTTTCGCCGCCCACCCCTGGCTGGTCGGGCCGATCCTGCTCACCTGGGTCATCCTGCTGCGGGTGGCGCGCCAGTGGGCCGTCCCGGCCGCGTTCGCGGTCATGCTGGTGGTCATCGGCATCGACGCCGCCCGGCACGGCGGCATCCACGGTGCGCTGCTGCCGCACCTGGACTGGACCACGCCCACGTTCACCGGGGCCGGGCTGCTGAGCCTGGCCCTCCCGCTGTACGTGGTCACCATGGCCGGGCAGAACGTGCCGGGCGTGGCCATCATGTCCTCCTACGGCTACCAGGTGCCGTGGCGCGAGACCATGGCCGTCACCGGCCTGGGGACCGCGGCCGGCGCGCTGGGCGGCGGGCATGCCATCAACCTGGCCGCGATCACCGCCGCGATGGCCGCGTCGCCCGACGCGGACCCCGACCCCGGCCGGCGGTGGATCGCGTCCTGGACCTCGGGCTGGGCGTACCTCGTGCTCGCCTTGGCCTCGGGCGCCCTGACCACGTTCCTCAGCGCCGCCCCGGCCGACGTGACCGGCGCCGTGGCGGGGCTCGCACTGCTCGCCACCCTCGCGGCGTCGCTGTCCGGGGCGCTGTCTGCACCGGAAGGGCGCCAAGCGCCAGCCATCACCTTCGTCATCGCGGCGTCGGGACTGACGTTCCTCGGGATCGGCGCCGCGTTCTGGGCGCTTGCCGCGGGGCTGCTGATCGGCGCGGTAGTGCCTAAGCGGGCCGCGGTGCTGCCTGACCGGGCCAGCCGCCGCGGTGAATCGCTTCCGGCTGACGCCCCAGACGGGTGACTCGCTTGCACCTCACGCCGTGTGAGGTCTTACCTTTCAGGCATGGGTACTGTGCCGGGCGACGTCAACACCGCTGGCTGGACGGTCGGCGAGCTGGCCGCGGCGACGGGCCTTTCGCACCGGGTGCTGCGGCATTGGGAGGAGCTCGGCCTGGTCACCCCGGCCAGAACCGCGGCCGGGCACCGTCGCTACGGCCCGGCCGAGATTACCCGCCTCTACCAGGCGCTGGCGCTGCGTCAGGCGGGACTGCGCTTGGCGCAGATCAAGACGCTCCTTGACGCGCGGGACCCCGAATCAGCGGCGATGACCCTGCGCGCGCATCTGGCCGAGCTCGACGCGGACCTGCACCGTCGCGGTCTGCTGCGCGACCGGCTGGCCGCCGCCCTCGGGGCCTGGGACGCCCCGGACCGTGATCACCTCGACCAGCCTCCGGTCGATGATGCGGAACTGCTGATGAAGGTGATCGAGACCATGACGATGTTCGACCGGTACGTGCACGGCTACCGCAGCGTTGAGAATGCCAGGTTGCACGACCAGGCCGGCACCCTGTCGGAGCTACTGCACGCAGACACCGGCTTCCTGGCCGGCAGCGCGGTGCTCGAAGTCGGCTGCGGTGTGGGTGCGCAGACGGTGACGGTCGCCGAGCGCAGCCCCGGAGCGGCCCTCACCGCCATCGACCTGTCGGCGGAGTCGCTCGCGGCCGCCCGCAAGCGGACGCGCGACGCCGGTCTACCGGACGTGGCTTTCGCTCAGGCTGACATCTACACGCTGCCCCGTCCCGATGGCCCGCTCGCCGCCGCGACGTTCGATCACGTCTTTGTCTGCTTCGTCCTTGAGCACCTGTCCCGCCCGGCTGAGGCCCTGCAACGGCTGCGCGCGATGCTGAAACCTGGCGGCACCATCACGATCATCGAAGGCGACCACGGCTCGGCCTACTTTCACCCCGACGGTCCCGCCGCCCGCGACGCGATCGCCTGCCAGGTGGCCCTGCAACGCAACGCCGGGGGAGATGCCCTGATCGGCCGTCGGCTGCACCCGCTGCTGACCGAGGCCGGCTTTCGCGACGTGACCGTCTCCCCGCGGATGGTCTACGTCGACGGCAGCCACCCGGAGCTGGCCGACGGTTTTATCCGGAAGACCTTCACGGCGATGATTGAGGGAATCCGCGAGCCCGCTCTGGCCGCGGGCCTCATCGCACCGGACCGGTTCGACGAGGGCATCCGCGGCCTGCTGCGCACCGCCGAGCCAGACGGGGTCTTCTGTTACACGTTCTTCAAGACCACCGCCAGTATCTGACGCTCACCGCTCGCACCGGGTGCGTCAAGCGTGCTCGGCTGCCCCTCCGTCAGGCGAGCAGGCTGGCGAGTGTCTCGCGTACGTTCTTCCCGTCCCGCGGCCGGGGGACCAGGCCGGCCGTGGCGGCCGTGGCGGCGGGGTCACGGCTGAAGACGTGCAGCCGGCCGTCGTGGCGGGCGAGGACCACGTCGCTGCTTGTTTCGGCCGTCTCGGCCGATCCCTGCGCGCTGTACCTGGTGATGGTCACCAGCGCGGCGCGTTCGGAAGACTCAAGAACGGCATTCGCGTCGACAGCGGCCTCGGGGTCGGCCTCCTGACCGCGCGGCAGCCAGTCGGCGAGGTCGTCGAGGGCTTGGCCGGACGGGTACAGGCCGAGCTCGTGGATGCCAAGGGCGTCGATTCTGACCACCAGAAAGATGTGCTCGGGCTGCGGGAGGAGCAGGATCCGCCACGGCTCGTCGGGAATGGTCCCGGTGGCCCGGGCATCGAGAACAACTCTTGCCCGCTGCTGAAAGGCCACCGCGATTCCCAGGTCACCACGAACCTGCACCTGGTGATCGCTCGAACCTGCCACCAGCAACTGGCGGGCCGAGAGCGAGCGAACGGCTTCGGCGAGCACCTCATCCGATGGCCGTGCCTCCAGGAAGTCCACGATGGCGTCCACCGCGGTGAGCTCGGCCAGCGTGTAGGCGCCAAGCAGGACCGGCCCGGTATTGACCAGGTTGACCACGGCCGAGACCAGGCCCTCCCCGACGGCCGCCTGTCCTGGACTCGACGGGTCCGGCGCCGGACTCCCGGCAGCGGCCTCACTCATGACAGCCCCAAATCCGCCCGTAGGCCGCTCGTTACCGGTTGTCTGCGTTCCTGGCCGAGGATCGCGGCCGCCATCGGGGACGGCGTCTCTGTCACCCACACCCCGGAGTTGCCGAACAGGCCCCGCCCGCCACGCCCCGACAGCATCTGGCCCAGTTCCGCCACCGGGTCCGCCCGTTCCGGCGGCGGGAACCGCACCGCGAGATCCTGCGAGACCGCGGTCGTGTCGTCGTCGGCCTCGATCCGCTGTAGTGCCGAGGTGAGCGACGCCGCGACAGCCGGCGGCAGCGGAGTGGGCATGGCCACATTGGGTGACAGGTACATCGGCCGCCGTTCGGTCAGCCGCGACAGGCCCCACGGGCCGACGTTGCTGCGGGTGATCCGGTACATCACGTAGTCCATGAGGTGCCGGAGATCATTCAAGCTTGGCAGCTTCTTGCCTTTGCCGAAGGCAGCCGGGGTCTTTTCCAGTTGCACCCAGGTGCCCTCGGCCGTCCTGCCGTGCAGCTTCTCCCTGACCAGTTGCCCGCGCATTCCGATGTCGGGGTAGCGGCTTTTGTCGATATCGCGGTGGTGGCTGGATATCCGCAAGTGGCTGACGCCCTCGAACCGCCATTTCTCGTACAGTTCGGGATCGTCGACTAGCACGTGACCGCCGCACAGCACGTCGCGCAACTGGGGTACCTGCAGTCCATTCCGGGACAGGTCGACGATGATCGCGGCTTCCTCCGGGCTGAGCTGCGCGGCCGCGGCCAGCAGCCCATTGCGGTACTTCCCGGCCCTGGCCGTGATTTCGACCAGCAGCCGAACCCGGGTGCGGACCAGTTCGGTCTGCTCAGCTGTGAGCGCGTGGGAGGCCGCGTCGCCCGACTGCATTGGCATGTCCCCCCGGATCGGATCTGAAAGAACAACAGCCGCCGTCGGATATGGTTCCGTCTGCGCCCGCCGCCGACCCCACCGACCGTATAGGGCGGGATCGGCGGCTTGAATCACCCCTAGCGGGTGAATGAGACGACCGCGTGCACGATCTCGTTGAGGGATCGGCCCGGGGAATGTGCGGTGCGGGTGCCACGGCGGTGCACGGTCGCAGTCCTGGCAAGATAGCGGCATGGAACGAGTGACTGGAATCGGCGGGTACTTCATGCGGGCGGCCGACCCGGCCGCCCTGGGCGCGTGGTACCGCGATTGCCTGGGCCTGGACGCCGATGAGAACGGCCTGTGGCGTCAGGAAGCCGGGCCGACGGTGTTCGCGGCGTTCGAGTCCGAGACCGATTATTTCGGGTCCCGTGCCCAGCAGGCCATGCTCAACTTCCGGGTCCGCGACCTGGACGCGATGCTCGCGCAGTTGCGCGCCAAGGGGGCGGACGTGGCCAAAGAGACGCAGGACATGGAGGGCGTCGGACGGTTCGGCTGGGTCACCGATCCCGTCGGCAACCGAATCGAGCTTTGGCAGCCCGCCTGACCATGCGGCGCTCTGCCCTCGATCGCAGGGTAAGGATCCCTCCGCTACCCAAGCTCCGGGTCTGCGGTCATCGGCGAGCCGAACCGAATCACGTTGCCGTCAGGATCGACGAGCACGCCCTCATGCTGGCCCCACTCGGTGTCTTGCGGGAGCCGCACATCGCCTCCGGCCGCCAGCCAGGTCTCGGCCAGTGCGTCGGCATCCTCGACGAACAGGTAGGCGGTCGAACGCCGGTCTGCTCGCGTATCGAGGTCAGGCTCCACGCCGAGATGAATCTCCGCCCCATCGAAGGTGACGAAGCCGTACCCGCCGCTGTGCCAGTGGCGGGCACCGAAACCAAGCCCGCGGTAGTAGGCAAGGGCAGCAACTAGATTACTCACTGGAAAGATCGGAGCTACTCGCGTACTCACGAATGCAACTTACCTCGTGGGGCCGCGGCGCACCCAGTGCCCGAACCCGGACGTGGGAGCCGTTCAAACCGCGCGGCGTCGCCTGGAACTGGTCGGTGCAGAACCAGTCGGTCACGGCGAGCGCGTCCGCCGGACGCGCGGCCGGCACCAGGCAGACCCGGGCAAGCATGCGCGGGCTGTACCGGGGATGCGATGTCAGGCCTCCACTTCGCGCTGGAGCCTGATGGCTGGTTCGTAGCCGGCGACTGCGAGTTTGTCGAGAATGCTCCGGGCGACAGCTTGGTGTCCTTCGGCAGCTTCCGGATGAGTCTTTAGCACGAAGCGTAGCCAGTTTATAACTTCGGCAGAGTTTCGCATGATCATCTGAATATCTGTGCCAAGTGTGATAAGTACAGCCGCTGTGCCGTCTGGTGAGCTGAGCCACCCAAGACGGGCAAGGACATTGATGAGCCTATCTGTCAGGTGCGGCGTACTGGAATACGCTCTTGCCCATCGCCACACGAGGTCCGCTGTCAGACTCGTCGGCCACCGAGCGTCCTCTGGCGGCAGCGGCAGGAGCGCCTGGTCGAGTATTACGTCCGAATCGTCGGCTTCCTTGGCGGAAACTGAGGTGAGTTCACGTGCAGGCGGGAGCAACGTGTCCAGGACATGCGACCATAGCCCATGGAAGGCAGCGATCCTGCCAGGCGTTGTAGTCCGGGCCGCTAGCTCAGTGAGGAGACTGCTGAGCTCCTTCGGACATGGCCTGAATGCGATGAGGTACTTGTCCAGCAGTACCGTATCGCCCTGAAGGATGCGCTCAGCGGCGACCCGGTCTACCGCGCGCCGCCATTCGCCGGCTCGGGAGCTGTGCTTGTGCGCGAAGTCGACTGGCCAGTGGCCCAGATCGTAAACAATGAGTGCGTCGAGAAGGTGCGCGGAGGCTCGGGAGTGCGGGCACTTTGAAGTTGCGGCAGACGCTAGTCCGGCGACGCCGGGAGCGGCAAGTTCCAGATCCAGGTGATCTGTCGCGCTGGCGATGGTGTGGTTGAGGGGTTCGGGAACGCGCATGTGTGGCCTCCCGCCGTTATCGTCCACAGGTCCGAGACCCGCGGTGGCGATCATTTCTCGGAGCGCGGAAACCGCCGCCTCGTGGGCAGCCGGGACGGTTTCACAGCCGTTTTCCCAGAATGCGTCGAACGCGGTTACCAGAGTGGAGCGCACTTCGGGGGAGAGGCTGGCTGCTAGGGTCTTGACCGCATGGCAGGCGGCCATAAAGTCTGCATCGGCTCGCTCGCGCAACGTTGCATCGAACAGAAGCACCGGTAGCGATATAGCCGCTGACCGAACCTCATGCCAGATAGCGCCATTGTATCGAGGAATGAACCAATTCTGACGTTCTTCGTCATGTCGTCGCGCGGAATCGAGGAGCCGCTGTACCGCCCACGATAGCGTGAGATTGGCGATGCCAGTTAGTTCACTGGCCTGAATCAAAATGGCCGCAACGGCAGCCGCCGCATCCATTTCCCATTCGCCTTCTGATGTTCGGCCAGCCGCGGCTAGCTCCTCTTGGATCTGGGTTAGGACGTCGTGCAGGTGGACCGGATCGTCAGCGTTCTCACCATCGCGGCAACGGGTTGCGCGCATTGCGAGGTCTCTGATAGCCAGTTCTGCCCTGGCCCTCCGGCCGCCAGCATCAGCTAGTTCAGGGGAAGTGCCTTCGGGGTACTCGACAGTCGTGTGTATCGTGCCGTCGCAGTCGCGTTCCGCGCGATAGTAATCGATATTGAGTTCAGCGGCCCATCGCCTGACCTTAAGCCGGGCCACATCGTGCACATCCTCCTGCTGCTCATAAATTGCGGTGGGCCGCTGCCAGAGGAGGGGCCAATGAATTCGGCCTCCGCCACCTGTGCCAACAAGTTCCTCGGATCTGCCGAATAGATCGTTGCCGATTTGCCGCAGTACCCGCTGACGCTCCTTGGCGGAAGCCGAGACTAGCTGAATTACAGCCTGAGTAATGGTCAATCCCGACCATGGCGAATCTTCGGTCTCGGCGCTGGGGCCGGGAATTTCGCCGAGAGCAATCGCGCTCATCATGTCCCACGCCAGTGGGTGGGCAAGGAATGGGTCTAGTTCGTCAGTTACGTTGCCGATATCGCGCAGGAGGACATCCACGGCTACGGCCACGAATGCTGGGCTTGTTCCCGCCTTGAGAATGTCATCGATAATGACGCGGACTGGGACGCCGGTGCTCCATTGACGAGCCGCCCATGTCCGCAGTTCCAGGAACGCCGAGACCGCTGGGTGTGCTCCCATGCCAAGCCGCCAGAACCATCCCCACATGCTGGGTGTTCCCTTGTAAATCCGGCTCTCACGCCAGTGCGGCAGCTTCAGTTCCAGTGTCAGGAGATGACATCCGTTGGCCCGTTCCGAATCGGATCTTCCCCTCGTAGCGGTATCGATGATTACGCCGACCAGCGCCAAGCCCAACTGCGGATCAGAATTTAGCAAGGCTGCGAAGGGACCTCGGGCATGCGTGACTTGCCGGTCAGTGAGTACATGAGAGGATACTCCCCACGTTATCGTGCCAGGTACTACTATGCCGTCAGTCGCATCGAATTGTGACCCCAGCCGGGCGTCTTCTGGAATGCGGGGAGGAGGATGGCGGAGAAAATACTGGTGGGCGAGCCGAAAAAGCAGATCCGGCAGAAAACGTGCCAGCGCACTGGAGGGGAACGATTCCTCGATTACCGCCCCCGTGAGCACAGGTTCTTCGTCTGCGCATGCGCGCAGGAAATTCTTTTCTGGCTCATGGAGATAGACGGCCAGAATGGCTAGGGCCGCTGCGATATCACGTTTCTGGGTTAGCAGCGTACAGTCCGTTGTCCAAGCCAGCAGCAAACCAGGCAATTCTGCCGCGTGCGGGAGGAGTTCATTCTCACGGCCATCCGGCGGCGTGGGCAGGGCCCGCAGATGCGAACATATCAGACGGGCCGCGGCAACGTTGAGCGCCGGCGGAAGCCGGTCGCCGATCCTGACGATCAGGCCAATTACGGGAGCGGAAAGTGCGATGTCGGCCAGCGGGCTTACTTCTGCACGCTCTTCATTCCAAGGCAGTTCGCTTTCGCGTGTTCGGCCGGGCAAGTACATAACTCCTGGCTCGCGGGCAGCCCCGCACGAATTCGCCGAATGCATCATTCTGGCGAGGACCGTTTCCGAGAGCGCGAGATAGTCATTGCGCCGGGGCAATGCCAATCGTTGTGTGATATTTAGCAGTTGACCGAGTTCCCCGCCGTCACCAGCGCAGAAGGATCCGGCGAGCTGTTGCAATGCCTCCCTAACTGGGCCGATACTGAGCAGGGCCTCGTAGGGAAGATCTAGCCACCTAGGGCCGCCAGTAGCGGCCAGATGAGCGGCTTGGGCGCCTAGCATTCTCCATGTCGCCGGAAGGTCAGTACTACTCATTCCGGCTGTCGCGTCGGCGAGTAGGCACTGCATCCATAGCCGGATGCTGTTCATTAGCCGCCGCGGCTCGGCTAGCGTCTTTACCACGGCCTCGCCGTCCCGTCCCAGCAGGCGCGTGGCAACGGCGTAGTCTGCCAGGACGTCGTGGCTGAAACGGAAGCCTCCTGGTACCCGGTCGAGGATGTTGTCGCTGACCAGTCCCTGCCGCGCAGGGGCGTCGCATCCGTCTAGTCGCGCAGGCCCAGGCCCGGCTATAAGCGCGTTAGCCATGACCACATAGATATCGGCGCGGGCTTCCGGTTCGCCTTGGCCGGGCAGCGTACCTTGCCTCCGGGTAATAAGGCGCTCGAACACCAAGCGCGCAACATCCTCTTCGGCCAGTATGCGCTCAGGGAGTGCCGTCCCGCCGCGGGCCAGGAGATCGGCTAGGTAGGGGCGGCGAAGCAGCCTGCGCGACCGCTCGTTGCGGGCCATCGGCTGCAACTGGCTGAACGCGGCGAGCACGCTGGTGATCTCGCTATCGGTCAGTTCTTCGACCCTCACACGGTACGGCCACGCTCCGGGGTGCTCGTCTGCCAAGATATCGGCGACTGCGTCAGCTGCGTCATCCCGCGCGACAACCAGCACGTGCCATGGCAGCGCATCAGGTCCATACGGGACTGCCTGCAGGACGCTCTTCAGCAGAGCTCCGGCATCCGCCTGCGCCTGTTCCGCGCCATCGATGAGGAGAAGCCTGTCGCCGATTGATGCTGCGCCTTGCAAGGCCGTGTCCAGTCGGACGTGAAGGTCCGCTTCGATATCGGCAATCGTTCTCCAGCGACGCTCCGTTAGCGAGAAGGCCACCACCGTTGCGCCGTCCGCCTGCATCTGCCGCGCGGTAAGCCGGGCCAGGACACTCTTGCCCGCGCCGGCCGAACCTGTGAGCAGTACCCGGTCGTGCTGCTGAACGGAGATGGCGAGCTTTCCGCTCAAGTCAGCTCGCGGTAGGTGCAGACTGCCCGCTATCTTGTCGCGGGTGCTGTCGAGGAAGGCTTGGGTCCTTTCACTTAGCTCAGCGAGAGCATTCCGCGGCCGCGGGTCGGCGGCCATGTACAGACCGCGGCGTTCCAGGTCGGCTCTGAGAGCAGCGGCCGTGATCCGCCCGGCGAGGGGCCCGCGGGCTTCGGCGATGTCGGTTAGCGCTAGGAATACTTGCTGCGCTGCGTCCGGTTGGTCACCAGGGAGTAGGTCATCGAGCCAGTTCAGCGCGTCGCGGTGGTCCCGTTCACCATTCTTGACTTCCGCCGTCCACACGTGTAGCGCGGTCGCGATTCTGAATGCCGTCTCGGTAACGTCGGCGTCAGCCTGGGCGCCACCGCGGCGCACAATCAGCACCTTCTTCACCGTGCTGTGCAGTTGCTGCCACCGGCTGCGGACCCGCTTGTCTGGTCCGCCGCTCTCGGCAGTGACAAGTGCGGCGAATGACTCCGCGCTGTCCTGTGCTCGCGCCCACTCCGTCAACTGGTGAAGTACCATAAGCCCCGGCATCGGCTGGCAGGACACAAGGCCAAGCAGGTGGCGCCTATCCCGGACCCCGTCAGGATCGACCTCGAAGGTCTGAATACACTGGTCTATCACCGCCCGCCACTCAGGCGCGCTAGGCGTCGGCCGACAGGTCTGCTTCACTTGGAAGTCCACCTGCAGCGTTGAATGCTCCGGGGTCTCCGCGATAGCAACTATGTCATCCAAGGGGCTGCCCGCAAGTCGCTGCTGGAACCGGACCCCGCTGACACGCCGATTCAGACCGGGCACTCGGCCTCCGCAAAGCAGAGCTGCGAGCACGACACTGGCGACCCGGTACTCGTAAATCGTCCCGGCGCCTCCGGTGGCCTTCGGCGAAGCCGCAGATCCTGAATCCATGCCTCTCCCGTCGGTGGATTTGACCACTCGCGGGAGAATAGTCGTTACCTGTCGCCGACGTGGGGCGCTTTCGGCGGTGTGTCGCGTTCATGCTGAATGGCGCTCTGGCAGGTAGCCAGGCACCGACCGCGCCGACGACGAGGATCGCGATGGAGATCCACAGCGCCGCGCGGAAGCCACCGTAGAAGTCAGTGGCCGCCAGCGACCCGAACAGGGCAACCCCGAGCAGGCTCCCGGCCTGGCGGAGCGCGGTAAACGCACCCGACGTGACCCCCGACCGCCCGCTGTCGGCGCTGGACATCAGCTGGGCCGTCATCGGCGGCACGAGCAACCCGAGCCCGCCGCCAAGCAGGATCTGCTGGACGAGCAGAGCCGGGTAGCCGGTCGCCTGGCCCACCCACAGCAGCCCTGCGCAGCCGGCCAGCATCGCGGCCAGGCCGGCCAGGATCGTCCGGCCGGCACCGAGAACGGCGCTGGCCCGCCCGCTGACCAGGTTGGCGCCCAGGATCGCGGCGGTCATGGGCAGGAACGCCAGCCCGGTCTCGAGCGCGGACATCCGCTGCCGGGCCTGGAACAGCAGGCTGAAGAGGAAGATCAGCCCGTAAAAGCACACGTTGACACCGAACCCGACGGTCACCGGGGAAACGAACCCGCGCCGCCGGAACAGGGACATGGGCAGCATCGGATTGGCCGCGCGGGCCTCGGCAAGGACGAAGGCACCCGCCGCCGCCAGCGCGGCGCCCAGGCCGCCGAGCACCCAGGGGCTGCCGAAGCCGTAGGTCCCGGCTTCGATCACCGCGGCCGCGAAGACGGCGAGCGCGGCCGTCGCCAGCACCGCGCCGCGCGTGTCCACCCGGCGGTCCGCGGAGCGCCCGGTCTCCGCCGCGTACCGCCAGGCCAGCCAGAACCCGGCCGCGCCGATCGGCCCGTTGATGAAGAAGATGGCGCGCCACCCGAACAGCGCGATCAGGATGCCCCCGACGACCGGCCCGCCGGACAGCGCGGCGCTGGCGCCCGCGACCCACTTCCCGATCGCCCGTGACCGCTCGCCGGGATCGGTGAAGGCGTGGTTGACCAGCGCGAGCGAGCAGGAGCCGAGCAGCGCCGCCCCCAGCCCCTGCACGGCCCGGGCGGCGATGAGCATGCCCATGGTGACCGAGAACCCGCAGACGACTGAGGCGGTCACGAACACCACGAATCCCGTGCACAGCACCCGCTTGGCGCCGAAACGGTCACCCAGCGAACCGGCCGTCAGGATCAGCGACGCGAGCACCAGGGTGTAGGAGCTGACCACCCACTGCAGCCCGGTGATGCCGCCGCCGAACGACGCGCCGATCTGCTTCACCGCCACGTTGACCACGGTCACGTCGAGCTGGATCATCCCGAACCCGAGGCTGGCCGCGACCAGGGTCGCGGTCTGCGCCCGGGTCCCCGGCCGCCGCCGCGTGGCCATCGTTGTAACCGTGTCTGCTGAGGAGGTCATGGCTCCACGCTAGGGGCAGAACATCTCAATGGGCGTTAAGGTATCTGCCCACTAGAATGGAGTCATGCTCGCAGACGCAGACCTCGCGGCGGTCGGGCGGGCCCTCGGCGACTCGCACCGGGCTCGCTTCGTGCTCGCGCTCCTCGGCGGCGGGGAACTCGCGGCCGGCCAGCTGGCCGCCCGGGCGGGCACATCCTCCTCGCTGACCAGCGCCCATCTGGCCAGGCTGCTGGAATCCGGCCTGGTCACGGTGGAGACGCGCGGCCGTCAGCGGTACTACAAGATCGCCAGCGCGCAGGTCGCCCAATCCATCGAGGCGATGCTGGCGATCGCGCCGCACCGGGAGGCGAACAGCCTGCGCGACGCTTCCGGCGGCAAGTCGCTGCAACGCGCCCGGACCTGCTACGACCACCTAGCCGGGCAGCTCGGCGTGGCCCTGGCCGATGCCTTCGAACGCGACCGGGTGCTCGCACCGACGGCCGGCGGCTGGGACCTGACCAGCTACGGCCGGCGACGGCTGGAAGTCCTCGGGCTCGACACCGACGCCCTGCACCAGAGCCGCCGCCCGTTCCTGCGGCCCTGCCTGGACTGGACGGAACGCCGCCCGCACGTGGCCGGCGCACTCGGGCGAGCCCTGGCCGACCGGCTGCTCGACCTGGGCTGGGTCCGCCGCGGCACGCAGTCGCGGGCCATCATGATCACCGCTCCCGGTGAGCGGCAGCTGCTGGCCGAGTTCGCCATCAAGGTGTAAGCAAGGTCCGCCCACCGGCTGGCGCTGGCCCGCCTTCCTTGATCACCAGAGGCGTTCGGTGGCGCGGCGGGCGCCCTCGGCCAGCGACGCAAACTTGGCCCACACGATCTTCGGGTGGATCTCGGGCTCGTACGTCGCCTGGGAGGAGAACCCGCAGTCGCCGCTGGCCACCACGTTCTCCCGCCCCACCACCTCGGCGAACCGGACGATCCGGTCGGCGATCGTGTCGGGGTGCTCGACGATGCTGGTGGCGTGGCTGATGACACCGGGCAGCAGCACCGTGTCGGGCGGCAGCTTGACCGTCTCGAACACGTGGTAAGCGTGCTCGTGACGCGGGTTCGCGGCCTCGAAGGAGAACGCCCCCGCCTCGATCGTGAACAGCGTCTCGATCAGCTCCGCGAGCGGCGCGTCGTGCACCCGCGGCCCCTCGTTGATGCCGTAGCAGGTATGCAGCCGCACCCGGTCGCGGGGGATGCCGCGCAGGCTCCGGTTGATCGCGCCCACGTACAGCCGCGCCGTCTCCAGCTTCTCGGCCGCCGACCCGGTGCCATAGCTGAACACGTCGGTCAGGAAGGGATCGTCGATCTGCAGCGTGAACCCGGCGTCGACGATCGCCGCGTACTCGACGTGCAGCGCGTCGGCGACGGCGTTCAGGTACTCCGCTTCGGTCGGGTAGTACTCGTTCCCGCCGACCCCGCTCGGCGCCACCGCGCAGACGAACACCTCATCGGGCCCCGCGTCACCGACCGCCGCGCGGAGCACGGCCAGGTCGCGCGCGATCTGGCCGTGCCCCGCGTACGACACCGGCCCGCAGCAGGCGACCGAGACGTGCGGCACCGCCATCCCGCCGGTCATCGCCCGCTTGAAGTACTGCTCGTAGTACTCGGGGAACTCATCGATCTCGGCCCGGAACGATTCCAGCGGGCTGCGGCCGGGGCGCGGCTCGTACCCGCTCAGCCGCTGCGAGATGTAGCTGAAGAACCCGGACTTCCCCTGCTCGCCGTCACCGACGACGTCAATCCCGGCCGCCCGCTGCCGTTCGACCGCATCTGCCACGGCAGCGCGCTGCGCCTCGGCCAGTCCCAGCTCGATCTCCTGCCCGGTCGCAGCCGCCTTCATGAGGTCAAGCAGCCCGGCCGGCCGCGCCAGACTCCCAACATGAGTGGTGTAGATCCGATCGGTGCTCCGCTGCATGACAGTCTCCGCTCATCCTCGCCCGCCGGTCCCGGCCCCTGTCATGCTGCCCCGCCCGCCCCCGCAGCTCAAGATCGAAGATCAAATCCGACTGACATGGAACGGACCGCTGCTTCGCCCCTCCGGCCCGCTGATCTCACCCGCGCCTATTCGCCGGTGGGGCCGCCGGCCAGCTCGCACACGATGTCCAGATGCCCGATGTGGCGGGCGTACTCCTGGGTCAGGTGGAACAGCACGCGCTCGAGCGTCGCGGGCGGTTTGCCGTCCCAGCGCTCACCGGGCTGGCCGACCTCGTCCAGGTCATGATTGTCGATGACGGCCTGGCTGCGCTCGGCCTGGGCGGCGAGGTCCGCCAGCAGGCTGTCGCGGGTTTCCCCGGGTGCGACGTACCAGCGGTCGTCCCGTTGGTCCCCCCACGGGTCTGGCACCGCCCGGCCCGCGAACCCCCACTCCAGCCAGCGCCGCTCCACGTAGGTCAGGTGCTTGACCAGCTCGAGCGGCGTCCAGCCGGACGGGAGACGGCTGCGGCGCAGCTCATCGGCGGGCAGTTCGCGAACTTTCGCGGTCAGCCGGTCGCGGAAGAACTCCAGGTACCGGCTGAACACCTCGCCGCGCGAACCGGCCGGGTCGGTCGCTTCGGGGAACGGGACGGCCATGACTCCACGTTAAAGGGTCGCGACGAGGAAGTCCTCGCCGGTCGACACGCGCAGACCGTCGCTCCGTCCGGCGAAGTAGCGGTCGTTCAGCGCGGCGCCGGACACGTGCGTGACGTCATTGAAGCCGGCCTCGCGGGCCATCTGCAGCATTTCGTCCGGGGTGAAGAAGCTGATGAACGGCGTGCCCGAGGCCTGCGCGCCGTTCTGCGCGATCAGCATGCCCTGACGGTCCCGCTCGTCAATGAGCTCAACCGGGAGCATGAACGTCATCGCCACGGTTGACCCAGGCGCGAGCGCGGCCAGCTGGCGCAGGGCCGCGGCGTTCGCCTCCTTGGTCAGGTACATGCTGACGCCGGTGGAGACGGCCACCGCGGGCGCGGCGGGGGAGAAGCCCGCCTCGATCAGCCGCTGCCACCAGGACGCGCCCGCCTCGAAGTCGACCGGCACCAGCCGCAGCCAGTCGGCAACCCCGTAGCCCGCGTCGATGAGGCGCTGCCGCTTCCAGGCCTGCGGCCCGGGCTGGTCCACCTCGAACACCCGCAGCCGCCCGGCGAACTCGGGCCGCCGCTGGACGAACGTGTCAAGACCCGCGCCGAGCAGCACGTACTGCCCGACCCCGGCCCCGTCCCCGGCCTCAGCCGCGACCAGATCCTCGATGAACCGGGCGCGGGCAACGATGGAAGCCCGGAACCCGCTGGTGAAGACCGGGTCCATGTCCGGCCGTTCCCGCCAGCCCGGATCCGGGTCCGCGAGCTGGCGGCCCACCTCGTCAGCAAGCACAGGCGGCGCGGCGTCCACCTCGACATGGACCGCCCGCCACAGCGCGGTCCGGACCGCCGTCTGATCGGGACCGGGTTCAGGGACTACCTGCTCATCAGCCACGCGGCCAACGTACACCGCCCCTACGACAGTCCGCCCGGAGCCAGCCCCGCGTAGAAAAGAAGAAGAGGGACCGGGGCTCTAGGCGCGGGCCGGGAAGCGCAGCGGCGGCGGGCGTCTGTGAGGCATCCTGGGTTTAGCGGATCCGCCACAGGTAAGCGCTGCCGTTGGTGTCGGCGGTGGCCAGCGTCCTGCCATCGGGACTGAATGCCACGGAGAATACCGCGGTCCTTGATTCCCCGGTGAGCAGGGACGTGACCTGGCCCGTCGGGTTCGTCAGGGTGCCGGCCAGTGCCTTGGCCGGCAGGTTCCACAGATAGGTGTTGCCGTTGCTGTCGCCGGTGGCCAGCATCGTGCCGCCCGGGCTGAAGGCCACGGCGTCCGCTCCATAGCTGTGCGGGTCCTGGAGGGTGGCAACCCGCCGTCTGGTGGCCACGCTCCATACGTAAGTGAGGCCGTCCTGATCGCTGGCCGCGATCATGGTGCCGCCAGGGCTGAAGGCGACCGAGGTGATGGGCGCATCCCCCGCTCCCGTCAGGGTGCTGACCTGCCGCCCAGTGGCCGGGTTCCACAGGAGCACCTGGTTGTTGCCAAGCCCGGTGGCGAGGATCTTGCCGTTGGGGCTGAAAGCCACCGAGGTAGTCGCTGCCTGTATCTCGACCAGAGTGCGGAGCACGTGCCGGGTGGGCACTGACCAGAGGTAGATGATGGCGTTCGAGTCGTTAGCGGCGAGCAGTTTTCCGCCGGGGCTGAACGCGATGTTCTCGACGCTCGCTCCCTGGTGGTCGTCCAGGATGCCGACCCTTTTGCTGGTGGCCGTGTCCCACAAGATCGTGTGGGAGTTGCCGAAGCCGCCGACGGTGGCAAGCATCGCCCCGTCGGAGGTGAACGCCTCCGCGCCGCCACTTGATCCCAGGGTGGCAATCCGCTTTCCCGTGGCCACGTTCCACAGCGAAGTGGTGCCGGAATTATCGGGGCTGGCCGCTGTCTCGTTGGTCAGCCCGACGGCCAGGGTCTTGCCGTCCGGGCTGAACGCTACCGAGGACACGAAGGGCCACAGCCCGGGAGGCTTCGGCGCGCTAAACGCACGGATCCGGGGGAAGAGTGCGGGACCTGCGGCTTTGGACACCGGCGACAGCAAGATGTGAGCACCGACGAGGACGCACGCCAGGACGGCGATCCCGGCGAGTGCGATCTGCGTCGCGCGCCGCCGCCGGGATGGCGAGACTGGCCGGGCCGTGCTCCGGCGGTTCGCCGCTGCCGACCCCGCGCCGTCCCCGGCTACGGTGACAGCGTGGGGCAGCAGAGGTTCCGTGGCCGGCCCGTGTGCCTGAGCGGTCAGCTGGCGGACCGGGGCCAGGCCGAGCGCCTCCTGGAGCGCCTCGCCGAACTGTTGGCAGCTGGCGTACCGGTCCCCCGGTACCTTCGCCATGGCCCTGGCGAGCACCTGATCCACGGCGGGCGACAGATCCGGCCGATGCAGGGTGAGCGGCGGTGGCGGCTGCCTGACGTGCGCCAGGATCGCTCCCCAGCCGTGGCTTTCCGCGAACGGCACATCGCCTGCCAGCAACTCGAACGCCGAGCAGGCCAGCGCATACTGATCCGCCCGCCCGTCCTCGGCCAGCCCTTCGATCTGCTCCGGTGCCGTATAGCCGGGCGTGCCCATGAACTCACCAGAAGCCGTCAGCCGATCCGACCGCACTCCTCTGCTGAGCCCGAAGTCGGAGAGGTAGACGTGATCAGGCTGTCCCGGGCGGGTGTGCAGCAGCATGTTCGCCGGCTTGACGTCCCGGTGCACCAGGCCCGCGGCGTGCGCGGCGTCTAGTGCGGAAGCGACCGGGAAAATGATCGACACGACCCGGCGCGGCGGCAGCCGACCCTCGCGACGCAGCAGGGATCCCACGTCCCCGCCGTTCACGAGCCTGATCGCGATGAAAAGCACGCCACTCGCTTCGCCGGCCTCGTAGACCGGGATGATGTGCGGGTCGTCCACTGCGGCGGCTGCCCGTGACTCCCTGATGAACCTCCGTCGGAACATCTCATCGGCGGCCACCGCCGGGGCCATGACCTTCAGAGCCACCATCCGGCCGAGGCGCTCATCACGCGCCCGGAACACCACGGCCATCCCGCCCGCACCGATCCGCTCTTCCAGCCAGTACCCGGCCACGCGTGATCCCACGCCCGGGCCGACCATAAGCTCAGCGCGGAATCCCGACGGCTCGTGAACCACCTACGCCTCCACTCGGTACCAGAACCCCCGGATCCCGATTGTTCCGTGCGATGCCGGGCCATAGGCAAGAACGCGAAGATTCGTCCCGCATCATCACCCAGCCGCGGACCGGACCTCAGTGCCGGCACTGCTGGCAAAACCGCAGGACTTCGCGGTGGGGAGACTTCACAAACAGGTGCGGCAGGACTACAGGTGGAGGGAGAGGCAGAACTGAAGGTGGGAGCAGGCACCGGCGGTAACCGGGATCCAGGCCGGATCGCCCCTCACGCTGCCTATACGCCAGGGGGAAACATGACGGAATACCGGACGGAGACCGTCTTCACATGGGGCGCGCCGCCGCTGAAGTTCGGCGTGGGAGCGCTCGACGAGATCGGCTTCGACTGCGCCCAGCTGGGCCTGGAACGAGTGCTGATCGTCACCGACGAGGGGGTGGCCGCCACCGGTGTGCCCAGCCGGGCGGCCGAGTCGATGCAGCAGGCCGGGCTCAAGCCCACGGTCTTCAGCGGTGTCCACGTCGAGCCGACGGACGAGAGCCTCCGCGCGGCGGCCGATTTCGCGGGCGACACCGACTGGGACGGGTTCGTGGCGGTCGGGGGCGGCTCGTCCATCGACACCGCCAAGGCGATCAACCTGCTGACGGCCAATCCCGGCGACCTGATGGACTATGTCAACAAGCCGGTGGGCGGCGGGAAAGCGCCCACCCGGCCGCTCAAGCCGCTGGTCGCGGTGCCGACCACGGCGGGGACCGGGTCGGAGAGCACCGCGATGTGCATCCTCGACATTCTCTCACTCAAGGTCAAGACCGGCATCAGCCATCCCCGGCTGCGGCCGGTGCTTGCCGTCATCGACCCGCTCACCACGCTGACGATCCCGCCGCACGTCACCGCCTCGTGCGGGATGGACGTGCTGTGCCACGCGCTCGAGTCCTACACCGCGCGGCACTACCGGTCCTACCCGCGGCGGCGGCCCGAGCAGCGGGCCGTCTACGTGGGGAACAACCCGGTCTCCGACGCGTTCATCGAGCGGGCGCTGCCGCTGCTTTCCCGCTCGTTCCGCCGGGCCGTGCTGACCGGCAACGACCTGGACGCGCGGACCGACATGCTGCTGGCCGCGTCCTTCGCCGGGATGGGCTTCGGCAACGCGGGCGTACACATCCCGCACGCCTGCGGCTATCCCATCGCGGGCCGGGTGGGCAGCTACCGGCCGCCGGACTACCCGCGGGCCGAGCCGCTGGTGCCGCACGGCGAGTCGGTGTCGCTGACCGCGCCCGCCGCGTTCCGGTTCACCTTCCCGACCGATCCAGAACGCCATCTGCGCGCGGCCGAGCTGCTTGACCCGCGCGCCGCGGCGGCCGGGGACCCGCGCGAGCGGCTGCCGCTGGCAATCGTGTCGCTGATGCGTGACATCGGCCTGCCGAACGGCATCGCCGACGTCGGCTACGTGCACGCCGATATCCCTGACCTGGTCGCCGGCGCACTCAAGCAGCAGCGCATCCTGACGATGGCGCCGCGCGACGTTATGGGCGAGGATCTGGAGGCCATCTTCAGCCATTCGATGCGCAACTGGTGATCGATGCGCAACCGATGACCGCGCCAGCCAGCGCTGTTGTGATTGGCCGCGGCCCGCGGTTAGCCGTTGCCGCGGTTGGCCAATGCCGGTAAATCCCGGGGCGGGCGACGTAGAGCCACGGGACCGTTCGGGATAATCGGGTCTATGACTCTTTACCGCGTGGAGCCCACCGCCGAGAGCACCGTGAACGTCTTCTCTGGCGAGCACCAGCCCCTGCTGACCATCGATTCCGGTGACACGATCGTGGTGCGGTCGCTGGATGCCGCGGGCTACCTGAAGCGGCAGGAGTTTCCCGGGGACGTCGGGCAGCCGACGATGTTTCCCGGCGAATTCCGCGGTCACTGCCTGAACCAGCCCGTCGCGGTTCGCGGCGCCGCCCCCGGCGACATGCTCGCGGTCGAGATCGTGTCGCTGACGCCGGACTCGTGGGGGTGGACGTCGTCGCCCGCGGTGCCGGATTCGCCGGTGGTGCGGCGGCTCGGGCTGACCGGGGCCAAGCCGGCCTGGCTGCTGTGGGAGATCGACGCCGCCGGGCTCACCGCCACCGCCAACGGGAAGTACACCAGGTCGCTGGCGCCGTTCCTTGGCGTGACGGGGGTGGCACCGGCCGGCTGGGGGCCGCACTCGACGGTGCCACCGCGCACCGAGGCGGGCGGGAACATCGACTGCAAGGAGCTCACCGCGGGCTCCACCCTCTACCTGCCGGTCAACGTTTACGGCGGGCTGCTTTACCTCGGCGACGGGCACGCGGCGCAGGGCGACGGCGAATCGTGCGGGACGGCGATCGAGTGCGGGATGACGACCGAGGCGGTCGTCTCGATCGCGACCGGACGGCCCCTCGGCACTGTGCACGCGCAGACGCCCGCCGGGCGGGTCACGTTCGGGTTCGCGGCCGACCTGAACGAGGCGATGGGCGACGCACTGGACGCCATGGTGACCTGGCTGGCGGCTCTGTGCGATACCTCCAGGGCCGAGGCGCTCGCGCTCGCGTCCACCTGCGTCGATCTGCGGGTTACCCAGGTCGCCAACGTAACCTGGGGCGTGCACGCCCTGCTGCCGGCGGGCGTGCTGTCCGGAATGTCCTAAGGTGGGACGATGGTCGACGCTGATGTGATCGTGGTCGGGGCGGGCCTCGCCGGGCTGGTAGCCGCGGCCGAGGCGGCCGACGCGGGGCGCCGGGTGCTGCTGCTCGACCAGGAGCCCGAGCAGTCGCTTGGCGGGCAGGCGTGGTGGTCGTTCGGCGGGCTGTTCTTCGTGGACTCGCCCGAGCAGCGCCGGCTCCGGGTCCGCGACTCCCTCGAGCTGGCGTGGCGCGACTGGCTGGGCACGGCGGGCTTCGACCGGCCAGAAGACGAGTGGCCGAAGAAGTGGGCGCGCGCCTACGTCGAGTGGGCCGCGACCGAGAAGCAGCCCTGGCTGAGCCAGCTGGGGCACTCGGTGCTGCCGGTCGTCGGCTGGGCCGAGCGCGGCGGGTACGACGGCAACGGCCCCGGCAACTCGGTGCCGCGGTTCCACATCACCTGGGGCACCGGGCCCGGGGTGGTCGAGCCGTTCGAGAAGCGGGTGCGGGCCGCGGCCGAGGCCGGGCGGCTCGAGTTCCGCTTCCGGCACCGGGTCGACGCGCTGATCAGCACCGACGGAGTGGTCACCGGCGTGGCCGGCGCTGTACTCGAGCCGAGCGACGTGCCCCGCGGCATGCCGAGCGCGCGGACCGCCGTCGGCGAGTTCGAGCTCTCCGC
>JBEKEK010000085.1:0-40653 GCA_050013875.1 Trebonia sp.
GTGGGGATTTCGGGTCGCGGGGTGCCCCCGACGGCACACGCTAACGCCCGCCGCCGGAAACGCGCCCCCGAACGGAACACGATCACGGCCGCCCGCCCGGACAGACTCGGTGGCGACGGATCGGGGCCGGCGACGGATCGGGACGACAGCGAATCGGGACGACAGCGGATGGGGAGTGGTAGCGGATCGGGGGCGGCGGCGGGAGGTAGCGATCGGGCATCGACGGGGGCGTGGTCGGGGCGGCGCGATTAGGGTTGGAGCGGGCCAGGTTCAGGCGGGGTCGAGCGCTGGATTGGGTGTGCGAGGTGCGGGAGCTGACGGCGGACGGCCGGGCGATGATGCGGGCTCGGTGGCGGCCGGCGGCGAGCCCGCATCGAGGGGCTCGGTGGCGGCCGGCGGCGGCCTGCGCCGTGCTGGCGGTGGCGGTCGGGCCGCTGCTGGCCGGGTGCTCGTCCGGCGGGTCGGGGACGGCCGCGGGCGCATCCTGCGGGAACATGCGGACGGCGGTGAACGTCCCGGTGGTGATCCACGTGGCCAAGGGGACGGTGAGCTGCGCGGCCGCGCTGCGAGTCGAGCAGGGCTACGCGGCCATGATCAAGAAGGGCGACATCCGCGGCAACGGCGGCGGCGCGCCGGTGGCGGTCGACGGCTGGACCTGCCAGGGCTACACCACCACGCAGGCACTGCAGACCGGTAACACGTCGGAGTGTCACACCGCGAAGGCCGAGGTGGTCGCGGTGCTCGCGGTGCCCTCGTCCGGCACCTGAAAATCGTCGCCGACGAACTCGGCCTCGGCGAACTCGCCCGCAAGGCCGAGCCCGCCCGGGTCCCGCCCGGTCTCTGGCGGCAGCGCGCCAGGGCCGCGGAACCCGCCGCCGGCCGCGGCCGGCACCGGCTCGTCGTCGACCGGCGAGCGCACCGCGCTCAGCCCGCGGCTGGTGCTGATCATCTGCACCTGGTTGCGGCCGGAAGCCTTGGCCCGGTAGAGCGCCGCATCGGCCGCCGCCAGCAACTCGGTCAGCTCCCTGCTCGAGCCGGCGTCAAGCGCCGCCACGCCGATGGAGACCGTCACCGGCACCGGCTCGCCGCCGGTAGTAGAGATCGGCAGCCGGGCGATGTGCGCGCGCACCCGGTCGGCGATCTTGAACGCGTCCGGCGCGCGGGTCTGCGGGAGCAGCATGACGAACTCTTCGCCGCCGAACCGGCCCGCCACGTCGTATTCGCGCAGTACCCCGGTCATCGTGTCGGCGATCTGGCGCAGCACCTCGTCGCCGATCAGATGGCCGTAGGTGTCGTTGATCTGCTTGAACCGGTCCAGGTCAAGCAGGGCCACGGCCAGCGGCGATGAGGTGCGGACGGCGCGGGCGACCTCGGCGACCGCCTCGCGTTCCCAGGTGGCGGAGTTGAGCAGCCCGGTCTTGGAGTCCGCCCGGGCCTCGTTGAGCAGGTGCGTGTGCCGCACCGACCGTTGCAGCAGGGTGGTCAGCGGCAGCGCGATGATCAGCGTCAGGAAGCTGATCGTCATGCCGACGGCGACCAGCAGGGCCGCGCACACCTCGGTCGCGTCGTTGTGCAGCCCCTCCCGGCCGAAGAGCTCATCGCGGACCCGCGCGGCCGGGTTGTTCAGCTTGAGCGCGGCGCCGATGAGCACCTGGTTGATCACCCACTGGGCGATGACGCCGAGCCCGGCCGCCACCAGCCATCTCGGCGTGTCGCTCCACAGGTAAGCGCGGGCGTGCAGGCCCGCGGGCATCATCGACTTGTAGACCAGGCGGGCGCAGCCGTAGCCGATGCCGATCGTCGCCGCCGTGTAGACCCGGCGGTAGACCGGCACCCGCCCGACTCGCCACTGGGTCAGCGTCAGCCGGATGGCCGGGACGATCAGCGCGTAGATCCCGGGCAGCAGGAAGACCATGGGGAGTTCCCAGACCGCGTAGACGTCCTTCACCACGCCGTCCGGCTGGCTGGCGCGGCGCGACATCTCAACCGAGAAGGCGACGCAGGCGAGCAGCGCGGCGAACAGCCCCGCGTTCGCCAGCCGGAAGACGAAGTCACCCGCGTACACGCCGATCCAGGCGAGATAGCCGCAGGTCACAGCCGATATCAGTGCGATCAGCGGCTTCGGCAGGGACCAGACGGGCCAATCTCGCACACGGGGGCTTCCGTGGCGGAACGCGCTGCTGCGCGCGTGATCCATCTGACCTCCCTGCCTTTGCGCGATGATTTCCGTCGCTGTCCTCGCTGAGCACGCTGGATAGCGCAACGTGCGGTGCTAACACCACATTGTCACAGTTTTCACGTGCGCACTGTCAAAACACGGCTACTTACCGACAGGAGTCACTTCGGCCGACTTGTGCCGCGGAGCGTGAAACGCCGACGCTGCAAGCGTTTGCAGCGACCCTCAACGGCCCCTGCCGGTCATGCGATGTTATCGAAATGTTATCTTACCACACGTGTCCCATTTGCCCCACAAGTGTGGTAGCGACGGCGGTTGCGCCTCGCCCGCGTCACCTCTCATGCGAACGGGAGGGGCGGGAGCGACACTCCGCTCCCGCCCCTCCCGTGGTAGTGACCTCTCGACGAGTGACGCGAAGCCACGCGTCCGTTCGGCAGGCCGGTTTTGATCCTCCGGGTGCCGGCGGGCTCAGGCCCGCAGGACCGCGCCGGTGCGGCGGCTGGCCTCGGCGACGGCGGCGTCGCGGGCGGCCGTCGCCTCGGCGGCGGTCAGGGTGCGGTCGGGGGCGCGCAGCCGCAGCGTGTAAGCCAGCGACTTGCGGCCCGCGCCGAGCTGGGCGCCGGTGTAGACGTCGAACAGCCGGACGTCTTCGAGGAGCTCGCCCGCGCCTGCCCGCAGCGCGGCCACCACATCGGCGGCGGGCACGTCGTCGGCGACCACGAGCGCGACGTCCTGGGTGGCCAGCGGGTAGCCGGACAGCGCGGGACCGCGGACCGGGCCCTGGGCCTGCGCCGCGGCGGCGAGAACCGCGAAGTCGAGCTCGAACGCGCTGCTGCGCGGGGGCAGCCCGTAGGCGGCGACGACGCGCGGGTGCAGCTCGCCGGCGAATCCGGCCAGCCACTCGCCCGCGGTGCCGCTGACGGCGGCGTCGGCCTTGGCCGCGGCCCTGACGTAGAGAGCGGCGCAGCGGCCGGGGTGCCAGGGCGCGGCCGCGGCGGACCGCACGTCAAGCGCCAGGTGGCTCGCCGCGGCTACCAGGCGGGCCGCCTCGATGGCGTCCGCCCAGGTCTCGGCGCGGCCGGGCCCCCACCAGCCAGGCAGCTCGCGGTTGCCCGCGAGGACGCCAGCGACCAGCAGCGGCTGGTCGGGCAGCGCCGCCGCGAGGCTCGCGAGCTCGGCCTCGGTGGGACCCCGGTCGGTGGCCAGGATCGGCGCGGTCACCGCCGCGCCCGGCCTGGGCCGGAAGGCCAGACCGGTCTCGAAGAGGTCGGTGTCGCCGAAGCCGCGCCCGATGTTCCGCACCAGGGTGCGGAAAAGGCCGGGCAGCAGCGTGGTGCGCAGGCTCGGCTGGTCCTCACTGAGCGGGTTCGCGACCTCTACCGTGGGGCGGCGCGGGTCCTCCGGCGGCAGCATGAGGCTGTCGGCCTCGCTGGCCGGCCCGAACGGGTCGGAGTGGACCTCGACGAAGCCGTCATCGCTGAGCGTGCGGGCGATCGCGCGCAGCGTCTTCTGCCGTGCGGTCAGGCCCCGGCCGGCGATGGCGCGGGGCTGGCGCACCGGGACGTTGCTGTAACCCTCCAGGCGGATGACCTCTTCGGCCAGGTCGGCCGGGTCGGCGAGGTCGGGCCGCCAGGACGGCGGGGTGACGATCAGCACCGTGTGCTGGTGGTCGTGCTTGGCCTGGTGCTCGGCGCCATCGGGCGGCTGCGCGCGCCAGGGGGCGATCGTCGGCTCCTGCGTCGCCGGGGTGGAGCGGACGTCACAGCCGATCTCGGCCAGCCGGGCGACCACGGCGTCCAGGCCGTAGATCATGCCGGCCACCCGGTCCGGGCAGTCGGCGCCGATGGTGATCGTGACCGGTGTAACCGGCTGCTGCGCGTGCGTCACCCCGGGCACGATGACCGCGCCGCCGAGGGACGCGAGCAGCGTGGCGGCGCGCTGGGTGGCGCGCAGCGGCAGCTCGCGGTCGACGCCGCGCTCGAACCGGTAGGACGCCTCGGAATGGAGGCGGTGGCGGCGGGCCGTCTTGGCGGTGCCGGTGTCCGAGAAGTGCGCGCCCTCGATGACGATATTGACCGAATCGTCATCGATCTCGGTCGCCAGCCCGCCCATCGTGCCCGCCAGCGAGATCGGCCCGCTGTCGTCGGTGATGAGGATGTCGCCGGCGTACAGCGTCCTGGTCACGTGGTCGAGGGTGACCAGGGTCTCGCCGGGCTCGGCCCGGCGCACCACGATCGGCCCGGTGAGCTTATCCCGGTCGAATGCGTGCAGTGGCTGGCCGAGCTCGAGCATCAGGTAGTTGGTGACATCGACGGCCAGCGAGACCGAGCGCATGCCGCAACGGGCGAGGCGGATCCGCATCCACAGCGGGGTCGGGGCGGCGGGGTCGAAGCCGCGGACCTCGCGCAGCACGAAGCGGTCGCAGGCGGTGGGGTCGGCGATGGCGGCCGGCCAGGGCCGCTGGCCCGCGCTGTTGGCACCGTCGGCGTCGTCGTCTACGGGCTCGCCGGGGACGGGGTCAGCTGAGGCGTCCTCGCCGGGGACGAAGGTCGTCGCCGGGTCGGTGTACGGAACTTGGTAAGCGCTGGCGAGCTCGCGCGCGACGCCCCTGATGGAGACGGCGTAGCCCCGGTCGGGGGTCACGGTGATGTCGAGCACGTCATCGCGCAGCTGCGCGTACTCGGTGAAATCGACGCCGAGCGGGGTTTCCGGTGCCAGGATCAGGATCCCGCTGTGGTCTTCACCGATGCCGAGCTCGTCGACGGCGCAGATCATGCCCTGCGAGATCCGGCCGTACTTCTTCGCCGCGGTGATCTCGTAGCCGCCGGGCAGGACCGCCCCGGGTGTGGCGAAGGCGACCCGGTCGCCCACCTTGAAGTTGGTGGCGCCGCAGATCACGCCGGTCACCGACTCCGGGTCGGCGGCCAGCTCGGCGTCGCTGGTGGCGACCCGGCAGTACCGGATCGGCTTCTTGAACCCAGTCAGCTCCTCGATCGTGAGCACCTGGGCGACGATGACGCCGTGCACATCGTGGCCGACCTGCTCGACCGCCTCGACCTCGAGGCCGGCCGCGGTGAGCCGCCGCCCGGCCTCCTGCGCGTCGACCGGCGCCGGGATCGGCGCGTACTCGCGCAGCCAGGAAATTGGAACTCGCATCGCCGTTAGATCTCCGTCCCGAATGCCCGGCTGAACCGCACGTCGCCGTCGTAGGTGTCCCTGATCTCGTTGATCCCGTGCGCCAGCATCAGCGCCCGCTCGATACCGAGGCCGAACGCGAACCCGCTGTACCGGTCGGGGTCGATGCCGCAGGCGACCAGCACCCTGGGGTTGACCATGCCGCAGCCGGCGATCTCGATCCAGCCGCTTGACCGGCAGACCCGGCACGCATCGGCGCCCGGCTTGGTGGACTCGCCCCGGCAGACGTGGCACTCCATGGAGACGTCGGCCGACGGCTCGGTGAACGGGAAGTAGTCCGGCCGCAGCCGGGTCCGCAGCCCCGCGCCGAAAAGCGCGTCGACGAACGCCTGGATCGCCCCGCGCATGTCCGCCATGGTCAGGCCCTCGTCGACGGCGAGGCCCTCGATCTGGTAGAAGACCGGCAGGTGGGTAGCGTCCAGCGCCTCGTTCCTGTACACCTTGCCCGGGCTCACCACGTACAGCGGCAGCGGCCTGGTCAGCAGCGAGCGGATCTGCACCGGCGAGGTGTGGGTGCGCAGCACCAGCCCCGACCGGGTGCCCTCCGGCGTGTTTTCAGGTGGCTTGACGAACAGCGTGTCCTGCATCTCCCGGGCGGGGTGGTCGGGCGGGATGTTGAGCGCGTCGAAGTTGTACCACTCGGCCTCGACCTCGGGCCCCTCGGCGACCTCGTAGCCCATCGCGACGAACACGTCGGCGAGCCGGTCGGCGATCATCGAGACCGGGTGGCGGGCGCCCTGCGGCGCCCGGTCGTAGGGCAGCGTGACATCGACCCTCTCGGTGGCCAGCACCTGCTCGTCACGGATCCGCTCGAGCTGCTGCTGGCGCGCGGCCAGGGCGTCCTTGACGCGCGCGATCGCGGTGCCGACGCGGCGCCCGGCGTCGGCTTTGGCCTCCGGCGGGAGCGCGCCGATCTCGGATCGGGCCGCCGACAGTGGCGACCGGTCGCCGATGTGCGCGAGGCGGGCCGCCTTGAGCTCGTCAAGGTCGCCCGCGGCGGCGATCGCCGCGAGCGCGGCCACGGTCGCCGCCTCGACCGCCGCGGCCGACAGCGCGGTCACCGCGACCGGGTCATAGTTTTTATTTGGTGCGGACATGTTGTCGCTTCCTTGAGGTCTTCGAGCCGCTGGAAGGTCCGCCGGGGCACCGGTCGCGGGTCATGATGAACGCACGCGGCCTACTCCCTCCAGCACACCGAACTGTACTGGGTGGGGGGCCGGGGCCGTGATAGCACCATGATCCCGCACGGGCAGGCGCGCGCTGGCGCGGCGCTGCGAACCCGGTGCCCTCGCGGACAGGGGAGGTAGCCCGCGGTGGAGCGCTTGCCCGCCGAGCGGCGTGCGGCCGCTTAGGCGATGGGCGTGCCCGCGGGCACGGTAAATCGGAACTCGGCGCCGCCGCCGGGAGCGCGGCACACGATGATGTCGCCTTCCAGCGCTTCGACCAGGCCCTTGACGATGTAGAGACCGAGGCCGGTGCCGCCGCGGCGCTTGCCCCGCCAGAACTGCCGGAACACCCGGGGCGCGATCTCCGGTGGAATGCCCTCGCCCTGGTCGCGCACGGACACGACGATCGCCTCAGGCCGGTCGCCGGCGGGAATGCGCGCACGCTCTACCACAACCGAAATCGTACCAGCCCCGTGCCTGACGGCGTTCTCGACCAGATTGCCGAGGATCTGGTCGATCTTGTCGGCGTCCAGCCAGGTCTCCGGGAGGTCGGGAACGGCCTCGAGGCGGAACTTGTCCTCGGGCTCGCCCGCCGCCACCCGTCCCGCGATGATCTTCCTGGCGCGGTCCGGCACGTCGACCAGCTGGCGGTGGACCTCCATCCGGCCGGACTCGATCCGCGAGACGTCAAGCAGCTCGGTGATCAGCCTGGTCACCCGGTCCGCGTCGGCGTTGACCGTCTCCAGCATGACCCGCTTCTGATCGTCGGTGAACCGGCCCCACTTGGCCAGCAGCGTCGCGGTGAACCCCTTGACCGAGGTCAGCGGGGACCGGAGCTCGTGCGCCACGGTGGAGACGAGCTCGGCCCGGCTGCGCTCAAGCCGGGCCCGCTGCTGCGCGCCGCGCAGCGTGATGACCAGGCGGCGGACCGGGCCGGAGCGGCCGTCGCGTACGTAGCCGACGGAGACCAGCAGCTCGGTGCCGTCGGCGAGGTAGAGAGACCGCTCCGGGTGGCGGGTGCGAGTGGCCAGGCCGTTGTACGGGTCGACGCAGACCCACCAGTCGCGGCCGTCCTCGTCGCGGAACTGCAGCGCGTCGAAGACGTACTTGCCGATGGCCTCCTCGGCGGCCAGCCCGGTGAGGCGGACGGCGGCCCGGTTGAAGACGACCACCCGGCCGGCGTCGTCGGCTACGACCAGGCCGTCCGGCAGCTCGTCCGCGATCAGCGCCTGCGCTTCTGCGAGGGCACCTTGGGTGAGCGGGGTGGGCATGCCGTCGGCACGGGCGGACCCGGTGGGGGTAACCCGGCCCGGTCTGTTGTCCTCCACGACTGCGACGCCTCCGTCCAGCAGGGGGGCCGCATCGGGTGGCCGTTGCCGGCCGGCGCCGCGATGCGGGTGACGGAATGTGATCAGACTCTAGCGTGTAAACGTACCTTGCCGACAGACCCCGCTTCGCGATTTCGCTACGTTATAGCGCAAATACCCAATGCCACGAGGGATTCATAGGCCGACTTAGGGCGTGCCACGCCATGTAATCATAATGGCTCGCGACGTGAGATTTGACCTGCGCGACGACGCGGGTTGCGGCCTGGCCGGCAAATCCGCGCACGCCTGTGGCCGCGAGGGCAATGCGGCGGCTGACCGGAGGCCGCGCCGGGGCCGGGGAGCTAATTGCCGCTTAACTGGGGCCAGCCGGCCGGGCGGCGGCGGGATGGCTGGCGGCGCGCTGGGCGGAGGCGGAGGCGTACAGGCACACGGCCGCGGCGGAGGCCAGGTTAAGCGACTCGGCGCGGCCGTAGATCGGCACCGCCACGGACTCGTCGGCCAGCGCCAGCAGCTCCTCGGGCAGCCCCCAGGCCTCGTTGCCGAACAGCCAGGCGGACGGCCCCGACAGGGCCGCGCCGGTGGCCGGATCGTCCAGGGTGCTGCCCGCGCGTCCGTCCGCCGCGAGGATCCGCAGGCCGGACTGCCTGAGCGCGGCGATCGTGGCGGGCAGACGGCCGCCGGCCACGACCGGCAGGTGGAACAGGCTGCCCGCGGAGGCCCGCACGCATTTGCCGTTGTAGAGGTCGACCGACGCGTCGGTGAAGATGACCGCGTCCGCGCCCGCCGCGTCGGCGGTGCGCAGCACGGTGCCCGCGTTGCCGGGGTCCCTGACGTTGGCAAGCACGGCCACAAGCCGCAGCTTGCCGCTGGTGACACGGTCAAGCGGGACGTCGACGAAGTCGCAGACGGCGAGCAGCCCCTGCGGGGTGATGGTCTGCGCGAGCTCGCCCATCACCTCGCCGCTTACCAGCTGTACCTCGATGCCGGCCTCCTCGGCCGCCTCGACCAGATCGGCGTGCCTGGCCTGGGCGGGCGCGGTGACGAAGAGGCCGCTGACCCGGGCGCCGGTCGCGAGGGCCTCGGAGACCGCCTGCGGCCCCTCGGCCAGGAAGGCCCGCTCCCGCTCGCGGAGCGCCCGCTTGGTCAGCCGCCGCGCGGCCTTGATGCGCGTGGCGCTAGCGGTCGCATACATGCCAATGGCCTCGTTAGCTGGTTAGCGGTTAGTGGCGGTTAGCTGAATGTCAGCTGGCGGCGAATGCCTCGATTGGCGCGTTTCGCGCTCCCGGGCCCGCCTTCTGTTGCGGACGGCGCCCATCGTGAGCACTTTTCCATGATGGAAGAAAAGCACGCGTATAGCGTGCTTTTCTTCCATCATCACGGCCGTGACAGGGCGTGGCGGCAGGTGCTAGGCCGCCGCGCTGACGGTTTCGGGGAGCGCCTGGCGCGCCACCTCGACCAGCGCGGCGAAGGCCACCGCGTCGGTCACGGCAAGGTCGGCCAGGACCTTGCGGTCCACCTCGACGCCGGCCGCCTTGAGACCCTGCACGAAGCGGTTGTAGGTCAGCCCGTTCGCGCGCGAAGCGGCGTTGATGCGCTGGATCCACAGGCGGCGGAAGTTGCCCTTGCGGTCCTTGCGGTCGCGGTAGGCGTAGGTCATCGAGTGGAGCAGCTGCTCCTTGGCCTTGCGGTAGAGCCGGGACCGCTGGCCCCGGTACCCCTTCGCCCGCTCGAGGACAACCCTGCGCTTCTTCTTGGCGTTAAGCGAGCGCTTGACGCGTGCCATCGTTCAATCTCCTCTGGGCTGCGGTGACTAGGGGTCGGCTACTTGCCGAGCAGTCGCTTGATCTGGCGCGTGTTGGACGGGGCGAGCTCAATCCGGCCGAAGAGCCGCCGCGTGACGCGAGAGGACTTGTGCTCGTTGTAGTGCGCCCGGTCGGCACGCTGCCGCATCACCTTGCCGGTGCCGGTGAGCTTGAACCGCTTGCCCGCGCCGCTGTGGTTCTTCATCTTCGGCATGGTGGCCGTCTCCTATCAAACTGTTCGCCGCTCGCAGGCAGCATTGTCATGCGGTCCGGCCATGGCACCTGCCCGACCGGACCGCCCTCTCCCCGTTAGCCGGGGTAAACCTCTACGCGTCCGTCGACGCCGGGGCCTCGACTGCGGCCCCCGCGGCGGTCTGGGCCGCGCTCTCCGACGGTGCCTCGCTCCGCGGGCTCGGCACCGGGCGCGAGTGCGCAGCCGACTCCGTCTCCGCGTCCCCGTGCGAACCGCTGCCGACCCTGGTCACCGGCTTGCGGTGCGGGCCGATCACCATGATCATGTTCCGGCCGTCCTGCTTGGCCTGCGACTCAACGAAGCCGAGCTCCTGCACGTCGTCGGCCAGCTTTTGCAGCAGCCGGAAGCCGAGCTCCGGCCGGGACTGCTCACGGCCGCGGAACATAATCGTCACCTTGACCTTGTCGCCCGCCTTGAGGAACCGCTCGACGTGGCCCTTCTTGGTGCCATAGTCGTGCGGGTCGATCTTCGGGCGGAGCTTGATCTCCTTGACGATCGTCTGCGTCTGGTTCTTGCGCGACTCCCGCGCCTTCAGCGCGGCCTCGTACTTGAACTTGCCGTAGTCCATGAGCTTGCAGACCGGCGGCCGCGCGGTCGGGGCAACCTCGACTAGGTCAAGGTCGGCCTCCTGAGCAAGCCGGAGCGCCTCGGTAATCGAGACGATCCCGATCTGCTCGCCCTTGGCGCCGACGAGTCGGACCTCGGGGGTGCGGATGCGGTCGTTGATGCGCGTTTCGACGCTGATGTGACCTCCAGAGCCTCATCTGTTGCCGGCTTCCCCGGCGACGTTGCTGTTTGCTGCCGCCGGCCGTCCGACGACAGTTTGCCTGCCCACTGACCTGGCCAAACGGAAAAGCCCCGCAAGGCGCTGTGCGCCGCGGGGCAACCACATCTCCGGTACCGTCAGCCAGCTACGCCGGCGACCGTGCCGTGCCGCTCACCCTGCTAACCAGGAACCTCTGCTAACCAGGAACCTCTGTTCACCAGAGACCCCCCGCTAGCCGGGAAGCAGCCGAACCCGCCGGCCCGAGGGCTGGCAAGGTGGGAGGTGGTCCTCCGCTTGCACGCCCGGCACGTCTGTCGTACCGGACTGGTCAATGTCTCTACAGTAGCAGCACTTGCGGCGCGGGTGGTATTCCGCCCGGTTACACATGCCTTACCCGCACCATGCTACGAGTCTTCGCTACGAGTCTTCCGGCGGCGCTTCTTGCTGTTATCTTCAGTTCTCGATGTTCACTCCGCCCGATTACTGATTAAAACAGTCATTGTGTGTTACTTAGGGCGCTATACGACCTGAACGACACACAATGATGCGAATAGGTTGATGCGCTGCGGCCTGTGAGACGGACTTATGATGCCGAAGCGGGATATGTACGACGGGCAGGTGTCGCTGTCGGCGGCTAGCTGACGTCGGCCCTGATGATCAGCCCGAACCAGCCGAACCCGGTCCCCATCAGCAGCAGGCCGCCCGCCAGGAATGGCCGGGTGCCGATCCTGGCGGAGCCGACGCCGCCCAGCGTGGCGAAGATCTCTGCCAGCAGGTGCCGCTCCTGTCTTGGTGACCGTGGTGATGGCTTGGCGGCCGTGGTGATGGCTTGGCGGCCGTGGTGATGCTGATCGAATCGCGCGTTCACCCGTATCGATCCGGCCACGAACGGGAACTCGCCGCCGACGCTCCGGTGACTTTCTGCCTTGCCAAGGGTCAGTACAGGGGAAGGCACGCATCGCCGGTCATTGAGGCCGGCCGACCGGCAGGAGGAGCGATGTCAGCATCGACCCGTGAGGGGCCGCTTGGCCTAACCCAGGGACGCGGCGCCGCCAGCCCGCGTCCCGGCGGGCGGGGCACGACGGCGGTGCGACAGCGAGGAATTCGCGCGCCTCACCAGCCCGTTCCGGCCCGAGTTGCTTGCCTGGCCGGGACCGGTCCCCGACCATCTGATCAGCACCGACCTGGGCGACCCGGCCTCCATCGTCGGCGCACGCAGCGGCGTGCGTCTGGCCCTGATCGCCGCGCTGCAGTACCTGCCTGCCCGGCAGCGCGCGGTGCTGATCCTGCGCGATGCGCTGCGCTGGCAGGCCTCAGAGACCGCCGACCTGCTCGGCATGACGACCACGGCGGTGAACAGCATGCTGCGACGCGCCCGCACCCAGCTCAGCCAGGCATCCTCGGCTGCGGACGATATTCGGGAGCCGGCCGACCCAGAGCAGCGCAGGCTGCTCGGCCAGTATGCGGCGGCCTTTGAAAACGCTGACGGGGTCGCCCTCACGCGGCTACTGCGGGCGGACGCGGTGCTTGAGATGCCGCCATCGCCGACCTGGTTCGCGGGCCGGGACCAGATTGTGGCTTTCCTCGCCGCCCGGGTCCTCGGCCAGCCGGGCGACTTCACCATGATCCGCGTCGCTGCCAACGGCCAGCCCGGATTCGCCGCCTACCGGCGCGACCGCGACGGCCGCCACCGCGCGCACGCGGTGCAGGTGCTCACCCTCGACGCCGCCAGCGTCGCCCGTGTCGTCTCCTTCAACCAGCCCGAGCTGTTCGCGATGTTCGGCCTGCCACCCGTCCTGCCGCCCTGACGCGGCGGCGAGCCCGTCGATGACCAGGCTTCGCGGCGCTAGCCGACCAGCTTGCTGACCCGGTGCGGGTCGGTGATGCCGTCTACCGCCGCGATGGCGCCGTTGACGATCGTGAACGCCATCAGGCCGGCCGGGCGGCCGTTCAGGGTGATCAGCATCCCGGCGACGCCGTTGACGACAACCGGTTGGAATTCCGCCAGTGGGTTGGCGCTCCCGGCCACGGTATTGGCCACCGTGGTGGCACCGCGCAAGACCGCTGGGCCGCCGAGAAAGCCGTCGGTGCGCAGCACAACGTCCGGGTCAAGCAACCCGACCAGCGTCGTCAGATCGCCCGCCCGGGCAGCGGCGAAGAACGCGTCGACCACCGCCCGCTGGGCGGAGACGGCGCCATCCGGTTCGGTCGGGCCGGCCGCGCGGACACGCCGTCGGGCGCGGCTGGCAAGCTGCCTGGTGGCGTCATCCGAGCGGCCGAGCATCGCGCCGATCTCCGCGAATGGGACATCGAGCACGTCGTGCAGCACGAACGCGACCCGCTCGGCCGGGGCGAGCGTGTCAAGCACGACGAGCAGCGCCAGCCCAACCGAGTCCGCTAGCAGCGCCTGCTGCTCCGGGGTGGGGCCGTCGGCCGGGCTCAGCAGCGGGTCGGGGATGCGCGGGCCGGCCAGGGTCTCGGGTCGCGCCGCGCGGGCCCTGAGGATGTTCAGGCAGACGCGGCTCACGATGGTGGTCAGCCAGCCGCCCAGGTTGAGCACGTCGTCGGCGCCGGCCGCGCTGCAGCGAACCCACGCCTCCTGCACGGCGTCGTCGGCCTCCTCGAGCGAGCCGAGCATCCGGTAGGCAACCGCGCGCAGCCTTCCCCGCTGCTCCTGGAACCGCTCCGCCAGCCAGGCATCGGGGGCGCTGCCCGTCCCGCTGCCGCCGTCGGCCGCTCCGCTTTCACCGTGCAAGCCGGTCACATTCCCTTCCTCGCCCGTGTCAGTAACAGTGACACGGTGTCGCCGCCCGGTGTGACAGCCGGGCGCGGTACGGAAGGACGGTAAACGACATGCGAGTTCTCGTCGTAGGCGGCAGCGGAGCGATCGGCCGCCCGCTCCTCCCCCAACTGGTCAGCGGTGGCCACCAGGTCACCGCGACCTCCCGGTCCGCCAGCAACGCGGGCCGGCTGCGGTCGCTCGGCGCCGAACCGCTGGCGCTGGACGTGCTCGACAAGGCGGCGGTGCGGGCCGCGGTCGCCGGCACCCGGCCGGAGGCCATCATCTACCAGGCGACCGCCCTGGCCGGCGTGGCCATGTCCAGGAACATGGACCGCGCCTTCGCCCCGACCAACCGGCTGCGCACCGAGGGACTCGATAACCTGCTGGCGGCGGCCAGGGCAGGCGGCGTGCCGCGGTTCATCGCGCAGAGCTTCGCCCCCTTCCGCTACGCGCACACTCCCGGCCTGGTCAAGGACGAGGACGACCCGCTGCTGGCCGATCCGCCCGCCTCGGCACGGGAGATGTTCGCCGCGATGGCCTACCTAGACGAGACCGTGCTGTCGGCCGGAGGTATCGCGCTGCGCTACGGCGGCTTCTACGGGGACGAGGACGCGATGGTGGGGGCGGTGCGGAAGCGGCGGTTCCCGCTCATCGGCGACGGCGGCGGCATCATGCCGTTCATCCACCTGCACGACGCGGCGGCCGCGACCGTGCTCGCCCTTGACGCGGCCGGGCCCGCGCTTTACAACGTCACCGACGACGAGCCCGCCCCGATGCGCGACTGGCTCCCCGGCCTCGCCGCGGCGGTCGGCGCCAAGCCGCCCCGCCACGTCCCGACCTGGCTGGCGGGACTGCTCATGGGCGGGATGCTGCCGGTCATGACCGAGGCCCGCGGCGCGTCCAACGCGAAGGCGCGCAAGGAACTCGGCTGGGCGCCCCGGTACCCGAGCTGGCGTGAGGGCTTCGCCGCTTCCTTCACAAACTAGCCAGCCACGGTGGCGGGCAGGGGACCCGTCACCTACGCCAGCCACCCACTGGAAGCCTGTCGGTTACGCCATTGTCAGCGCCCATTGGTGTCGTTGGCGTAGCTGACAGGCGCGTTTGGGTCGTTGGCGTAGGCGACAGGCCGCAACCTGTCGGTTACGCCATTGTCAGCGCCCATTGGTGTCGTTGGCGTAGCTGACAGGCGCGTTTGGGTCGTTGGCGTAGGCGACAGGCCGCAACCTGTCGGTTACGCCATTGTCAGCGCCCGTTAGGGTCGTTGGCGTAGCTGACAGGATCTAGCGGGCCGATGGCGTAGCTGGCAGGGCCTGGCGGGGGCGGGGCGGGGACGCGGAGCCACGCGTGCGTTCGGCCAGCCGGGGTTGATCTTCAGGCGAGACGGGTGACCTCGACGGTGACCTGCATGTTGCTCTCGGGCGGTCCGTGGTAGATGCCCTTGAGCGGCGGGACGTCGGCGTAGTCGCGGCCGCGGGCGACCGCCACGTGCCGCTCGCCGACCGGGGCGCCGCTGGTGGGGTCGAGGGCGATCCAGGAGCCCGCCCAGTACTCGACCCAGGCGTGCGACTGGCCGATCGACTTGCTGCCCGGCTCGGCCTTCGGGTCGGGGTGCAGGTAGCCGGAGACGTACCGGGCCGGCAGACCGGTCGCGCGCATCAGGGAGACGGCGATCTGGGCCATGTCCTGGCAGACACCCTGGCCCTTGTCCCAGGCCTCCTGGGCGTTGGTCCGCACCCCGGTCGCGCCCGGCAGGTAGGTGACGTGGTCGTGCACCAGGGCGGAGATGGCGGCGGCGGTCTCGTCGGGCGGCAGCGACGCGCCCGAGGCCTCGGCGATCGCGGCGGCGGAGATGTCGTCGGCCACGGTGGTCAGCGCGGTCGGCAGCAGGTACTCAAGCAGCCGCCCGGCCCGGCCGTGCGCGCGCAGCTCCGGCCAGCCCGGCCGGGTGGCGGGGGCCGGGATTCCGCCGAACGGCTGGGTCTCCACCGTCGAGACCGCGCGGATCACCAGGTCGTCGTGGGCCTCCGGCAGGTCGAAGACGGAGACGAAGGTGCCCCAGTAGTCGACGTAGGTCCAGACCGGCACGCCAGGGCCGGCCGTTACCCGTGATTCCAGGGTGGTCTGCGTCGGCAACGTCAGCGGGGTCATCCGGGCCTCGTTGAACGAGGTCAGCACCGGGCCGGTGTACACGACCCTGGTAGTGTGCTCGATCCTCAGCCGCCAGCTCACGACTCAGCCGCCCCGTTCCCAGGCGACCGGGGCCTGATACTGGAAGTACTGCTTGGCGATCGCCTCGCCCGCCTGCACGCAGGTCTCCTGCAGAGCCGAGATCAGCTCGGGCAACTGGGCCGTGAGCTGCTTCGGGTCGGCGTATTCGAGCCGGTTCCGCAGCCGGCCGACCCGCCGCCTGGCGGGGTCGTCGACGCCGGCCCTGACCGCGCTTGGGTTCAGCGCCGTCAGGCACTCCTCCGCGCTGGCAAGCGCGTGCACCACGCTGCGGGGGAAGAGCCGGTCGAGCAGCAGGAACTCGGCCACCCGGTCCGGCTCGGCCGCCCAGCCGTGGGTGCGGATGAACGACTCGTGCGCGCCGCACGCGCGCAGCAGCACCGTCCAGCCGAGGTCGTCGGGCGCGGCCATCCGCGCGAGCAGCAGCCGGGCGGTCATGTCGGCGCGCTCAAGCGAGCGGCCGAGAATCAGGAAGCGCCACGCGTCGTCGTGGCTCATGGTCGAGTCGGCCAGGCCGAAGAACAGCGCCGCGCGCTCCCTGATGTACCGCAGGTACAGGTGCGGGCCGATCCGCTCGGCGGCGCGCTTCTGGCCGGACAGGCCGTGCGCGGTGACGTTCAGGCACTCCCACATCTCGCTGGAGATGACCTCGCGGATGCCGCGCGCCCCGGCCCGCGCGCCGAGCATCGAGCCGGCGATCGCGCTCGGGCTCTGCGCCTCGAAGACCAGCCGGAACAGCACCATATCGACGTCAAGCTGGTCGGTCTCCTCCTCGACCGGCACGCCGAGGATGCCGAACAGCGCGCGGCAGGCGGCGTCGGAGTCGGCCCCGGTCTCGCCGAGCATCCGGTGCACGTACACGTCGACAAGCCGCGCGGTGTCGTCCGCGCGCTCCACGTACCGGCCGGTCCAGTAGAGCGTCTCCGCGATGCGGCTGAGCAGCTCGCTGTTCACTGCTCGGGACCGCTCTGCCTGCTGACCACGGCCAACTCGGGTCCGGTGGCGGGGGCCGACTGCGGCGGGGCCGGGTCGTGCTGGGCCTTAGCGCCTTCGTCCGAACGGACGGTGGCATCAAGTACCCAGGTGTCCTTGGAGCCGCCGCCCTGGCTGGAGTTGACCTTGAGCTCACCTTCCGGCAGTGCGACGCGCGTCAGCCCGCCGGGGAGGACCCAGACGTCGGTTCCGTCGTTGACGGCGAACGGCCGCAGGTCGATGTGGCGGGGGCTGAGCTTCTCGCCGATCAGCACCGGGGAGGTGGACAGGGCCACCGGGCGCTGCGCCATCCAGCCCCTGGGGTTGGCCGCCATCTTGGCCTTGACGTCGGAGATCTCCTCGCCGGTGGCGGCCGGGCCGATGACGATGCCGGCCCCGCCCGCCCCGTCGACCGGCTTCAGCACGAGAGCCTCCGCGTTTGACAGCACCCAGTCGAGCATGTCCGGGTCGTCGAGGCGGTAGGACTCCACGTTGTCCAGGATCGGTTCCTCGGTGAGGTAGTACCGGATCAGATCCGGCATATAGGTATAAATCAGCTTATCGTCGGCCACACCGTTGCCGACGCCGTTGGCGATCGTCACCGTGCCGTGGCGCGCGGCGTTGAGCAGGCCAGGGCAGCCGAGCACCGACTCGGGGCGGAAATGCAGCGGGTCAAGCCAGTCGTCGTCGACCCGGCGGTAGATGACGTCGACCGGCCGCCTGCCGTGGGTGGTGTGCACGTAGATGCGGTTGCGCCAGCAGAACAGGTCGCGGCCCTCGACCAGCTCCACCCCCATCAGCCGGGCGAGCAGGGTGTGCTCGAAGTACGCGGCGTTGTGCACGCCGGGGGTGAGCACGACCACGAACGGGTCGACGACGCCGTGCGGGGCCGCCGCCCGCAGCGCGTTGAGCAGCTTGGACGGGTAATCGTCGACGTGGTGGATCCGCTGGTCGGCGAAGAGGGCGGGGAAGGTCCTGGTCATGGCCAGCCGGTTCTCGATGACGTAGCTGACGCCGCTGGGGACCCGCACGTTGTCCTCGAGAACCCGGAACTTGCCCTCCTCGTCGCGGATCAGGTCAATGCCGGCCACGTGCACGCGAACGCCGTTGGGCGGCGAGATGCCGGCTGCCTCCCGGCGGTACTTCTCGCTGGTGAAGACCAGGCTCCACGGCACCACGCCGTCATCGAACGCCCGGCCAAGACCGTAGACGTCCTCAAGGAACGCCTCCAGGGCCTTGACCCGCTGGCGGACGCCCCGGCTGACCAGGTCCCACTCGGCCGCGTCGATGACCCGCGGGATCAGGTCGAGCGGGAAGGGCCGTTCCTCGCCCGCGTAGTCATAGGTGACTCCCCGGTCGGTGAACACCCGGGCCAGCTGATCGGCACGGTACCGCAGCTCGCCTGGGTCCATGGGCTGGAGCACCGAGACCAGCGCGTCGTAGGAGGCGCGGGGCTTGCCGGGGGCCGCGAACATCTCATCCCACGCTTCGGCGAGCCGGTAACCATCGAAAATGTCCGCCACGTCCTCCAGCCTAGGTATCGCCTGTTCCACGCCTATTTCAGCAGGTGACGGCTATGTTTCTGTCTGTTTCGGCAAATGAACGATTCCGGTGGCCAAACGAATACGTGATGCTAACACCGCCCGAGCAGTGTCCACCCTGGTTACCGCCCGGCGTTCCCTCGGCTCACGGTTAAGCTTGTCGGGATTGGAGGGCCACATGTACATTCCTGCCCATTTCTCGCCGGATGAGGCTCTGGTTGAGGAACTGCTTGCGAACCATGGGGCGGCGGATCTGGTGACGGTGACCGCCGACGGGCTGGTGGCCACGAGGTTGCCGTTCGTGTGGGTGCCGACGGCGGGTGCGCACGGGTCGCTGCACGGGCACCTGGCGCGCAACAACGACCAGTGGAGGCTCCCCGCGGCCGGCGAGTCGCTGGCGATCGTGCGCGGACCGGGGGACGCGTACATCACCCCGGGCTTCTACGCATCCAAGCTTGAGCATGGGCGGGTGGTGCCGACCTGGAACTACCTGACCGCGCACGTCTACGGGCAGTTCATCGTGCACGACGACCCGGTGTGGACCGAGGACCTGGTCCGCCGGCTGACGGCCAAGCACGAGGCCTACCGAGACCATCCGTGGTCGGTTGACGATGCGCCCCGCGCCTTCATCGAGGGGCAGTTGCGCGCGATCGTGGGGGTGGAGTTGCTGGTCACCAGGATCGAGGCGAAGGCCAAGCTCAGCCAGAACCGGCCGGCCGCCGATGTGGCGGGCGTGATCGCCGGGCTGCGCGACCGGGGCGACTTCGAGGCGGCGGACGCGGTGGAGCGGGCGCGGGCCGCGCAGGGCGCGGGCAACTAGCGGGCCGCGCGGCCAGCCGGGCAGTGAGCGAGAGCAAGCCCAGGCGCGCAATCGGCGCCTAAGGGCGGGTCCGGCTAGCGGCCGCGCGGCTGGCTAGCTCGGCCTCGCCCGCTTCGCGCATCGCCTCCAGCGGGGCGGGCTTGCCCGTCATCAGCTCGACCTGGGCGGCGGCCTGGTGCAGCAGCATGGCGAAGCCGCTGGCCACGATCGATCCCGCCCGGGCGGCGGCCTCGGCCAGCGGAGTCGGCCAGGGGTGGTACACCACGTCCATCACGGCAACCGGCGGGGCAGCAGAAAGCACCGTACGTTCAGCATAAAAATCGGCCGCACCGGCCGGGACGGTGGAGATCAGCAGGTCGGGGGCGACCGCCTCGCCGTGCTTGAGATCTTCCAGCGGGCGGAGCCTGACCCTGAGCGCCAGGCGGCCGGCGGTCGCCAGCACGCCGGTGGCGCGGGCCGGGTCGCGGAGGAAGACGTCCGCGCCGGGCGCGCCAAGCTCACCCACCGCGGCCAGGGCCGAGCAGGCGGTCGCGCCCGCGCCGATGATCGCGACGGAACCCGGCACCGCCACCCCGGCTTCGGTCAGCGCGTCGACGATGCCCTGCACGTCGGTGTTATAGCCGTACCGGCCCTCGGGGCGGAACACGACCGTGTTGGCGCCGCCGGTGGCCGCGGCCATCTGATCGACATGGTCAAGCAGCGGCAGCACGGCGGTTTTGAGCGGCATGGTCAGGCTGAGGCCTGCCCACTCCTGGCCGCGGCTCCGGACGTAACCGGGCAGCCCCGCCTCGTCGCATTCGACCAGGTCGTAGGTCCAGTCGTCGAAGCCGAGCTCACGGTAGGCCGCGCGGTGCAGCGCGGGCGACAGGGAGTGAGCGATGGGCTTGCCGAGTACCGCTGCCTTCATGGAGTGTGAGGCTACTTGAACTTCCCGCTCGCCGCCGGGCGCTCCGGCCCCTGCCCGTTGCTGGCGCGCAGGGGCCGGCGTGGTCGGGCTCAGGCTCTTCCCGTCACTGGCCCTTCAACGGGGTCGCGGAGAATACAGATTTGCCGTTGGTATAGGTGAGGAAGTAGAGCCAGTCACCCGGCACCGGGTGCAGGACGCCCTCGATCGCCGCGTTGCCCGGGTTGGCGATGGGGCCCGGCGGGAGGCCGGAGTGCTCGAAGTCGTTGTACGGGCCCGGCGTGGCGATCTGCGCGTCGGTTACGTTGATCGCGTACTTGTTGAGCCCGTACAGCAGCACGCTGTCGAACTGCAGCGGCATCTTGGCCCTGAGCCGGTTGAGGATCACCCGCTCAATCTTCGGGTAATCGGAGACGGAGCCGCCCTCGGCCTGCGCCATGGACGCCTCGATGATCACATCGCGTTCCGAGATGCCCGCCTTGTTGGCCGCGGCCGCCAGGCCGATCTGCTGCGCCTCGAGGTTGTAGCGGGCCACCATCGCCTGCAGGATCTGCAGCGCGGTCTCGTGCGGCTCGATCGCGTAGGTGGCGGGAAACAGGAAACCCTCCACCTTGCCGTCCGCGTAGGACGGCAGGCCGAGCTGCGCCGGGTGATCGATGACCTGCTGGAAGTCCTTGAGCGGGATTTTGGTCAGCTTGGCCAGGGTGGCGATGACCTGCGAGGTGCGCTTGCCCTCGGGGATCGTCACCGTGGTCTGATCCCGGTTTTTCGGGTTCAGCAGCGCGGCCCAGGCCAGGCTGGCCTGCATGTGGTGATTGAGTACGAAGAACCCGGGCTCGAGGCCGGTCGGGTCGCTGCTGTTCTCGGCGGCGAGCACGAACGCGCGGGTGCTGGCGACCACGCCATCGGTGAGCAGGGTCGAGGCAAGCTGGTCGGCGGTCTCCCCGCTGGCCACCTGAACGGTCACCGTCGGGGTGGTGCCGCCGCCGGCGTAGTCGGCCGGGTGGGTCTTGGCCTTCCAGATGCCGTAGATGTGCCAGCCGACGAGGGCGAGCGGGACGACGATCACCAGCAGCGCGATCCACGGCGCGAGGCGGCGGATCGGGCTGCGGCGCCGACCGCGCGGCTGGGCGTCGTCCAGGTCGATGGGGGTGCCGTTGCCCCGGCCGCCGCCGCCCTGCGCGCCGCGGCGCGGGTCGCGGGTGCGCGGGTCGGGACCGCGGCCTGCCTGGCGGCGGCCGGGGCGAGCCGGCCTGTCGAAGTCTCCTGGCCCGTCGGGGAAGCCAGCCGGATCGCGTGGGTCGCGGCGCCTGGGGTCGGCGGCGGGTCCGCGCTGGGTACGCGGGTCGTCGTAGCCGCTGTAGCCGTCGTCGTAGCCGCTGGGGCCCGGTGCCTGGCCACGGTCCGCCCGCCCCCGGCCGCCGTCGCCGGGACGGCCGCCGTTACGTGAGCGGTCCTGGCCTGGGCCACGGCCGCCTTCGAAGTCGTCCCTGGGGCCGAAGCCGGGCAGGAAGGAGTCCTCGCCCTGCTGCTCTTCCCGCCGGGGATCGTCGTACCCGCCGCCACCGGCGGCGGCCATCCGGTGGGAGCCGGTGCCACGCGGATCGTAGCCGGGGGGCACTGCGGGCCTGCCGACGTTGCCACCCTGAACCGGGCGTGCCCCGGTGGCCGGCCCGCGCTGTCCGGGCTGGGCCGGGTATGGGCCCGAGCCGGGGTAGGACGCCTGCGAGCCGGTGGGCGGGTACTGCTGCGCACCGGACGGCGCCCCCTGCGGCCGGAACGACGGGCCGGCGCCGGGCACGCCGCGGTCCGCGTATCCCTGGTCTTCGTACGGCTGGTCTTCGTACGGCTGGCCCGGGTACGGCTGGTTCTCATAATGCTGGCCGGCGTAGCCCGGCTGGTCGTAGTCCTGGCCGCCGTAGCCCTGGCCGTTGTAGCCCTGGGGGTCGTAGGGCTGCGGGTCGTAGCCTTGTGGCTGGTAGCCCTGCCGGTCGTAGCCCGGGGGCACACCGCGCGCCGGATCGGTGTGCTGGCCGTCCCAGGCGTCGGGCTGATCGCGCTGCCAGACCGAGTCGTCCCACTGCGGCTCGCCGCTGGCCGGCGGCGTCCGGCCCGGCCCGTAGTCGTCCTCACCGTACTCCGGGCCCCCGTAGCCGGGGCCCGGATAACCGCCGCGGCCGCCGCTCACTGGGCGGCGCCCGGCCGGCGCGGGAACACCAGGTCGCCCGGGGCGTCGCCGGTGCGGCGCTCGGACTCCAGTGCCGCTTCGAGCAGCACGGCGGCGGCGGCCGCGTCGACCGTCTGGCGGCGGGCGCGTGAGTCGTGGCCCGCGGCGGCGAGCGCCCCGTGCGCGGTTGACGTGGTGAAGCGCTCATCGACCAGCCGCACCGGCAGCGGTGCTACCCGGTCGGCCAGAGCCGCCGCGAACTGCCTGGCAGTGACGGCGGCCGGGCCTTCACGGCCGGACAGCGAGCGGGGCAGACCCACCAAGATCTCCATTGCTTCTTCGGCCGCGGCCAGCGAGGCAAGAGCGTCTAGGTCGCCCTTGCCCCGCCGCACGACGGTCAGCGGTGTGGCGAGGACACCGCCCGGATCGCTGCGTGCCACGCCTATGCGGACACTACCTGGATCGACGGCTAGACGCACGCCTGACCTCACCGGTTTACCGATCCGTATGAACATTGCATCACGCTACCCGGCGGTTCGCCCACTGTCCCGCAATGCGCTACGAATGCCCTCAAAAGCCGCATTGAGCGCAGCGGGGCTGGCACCGGGAGCGCCGCCGCCCTGCGCGATGTCCGGCTTGCCGCCGCCACCGCCGCCGAGGGCCTTCGCCGCGGCCCCGACCAGGCTGCCGGCCGCGAGGCCGAAGCCCCGGCCCGCCTCATTCACCGCGATGACGACGACCGGCCGGTCGGCCGGGGTGCCGATGAGCGCGACCACGGCCGGCCGCAGCGCCGGGATCTTGGACCGCACGTCCAGGGCGAGCCTGCGCATCGCGTCCGGGTCGGTGCCGTCGGGTACCCGGTGCGCGACGAACGCGATGCCGCCGATGTTCTCGGCGGCATCCGCGATCTGCCCCGAAGCGCCCAGGAGCTGGGCGGACTTGAGCCTGCCGAGCTCGCGCTCGGCCTCGCGGAGCCGGTTCACCACGGTCGAGATCCGCTCGGGCAGCTCTTCCGGGCGCGCCTTGAGCTGCTCGCTGAGCTGGTTGACGAGCACCGACTCGCGGGCGAGGAAGCGGAACGCGTCGATGCCGACGAGCGCCTCCACCCGGCGCACGCCGGAGCCGATGGACGCCTCGCCGAGCAGTTTCACCAGGCCGAGCTGGCCGGACCGGGCGACGTGGGTACCGCCGCACAGCTCGCGGGAGTACTCGCCGACCTCCACGATGCGGACTTCGGTGCCGTACTTCTCGCCGAACAGCGCGAGCGCGCCCATCGAGCGGGCCTCGTCAATCGAGGTGTGGAACGCGCGTACCGTCAGGTCGTCGATCAGCACCCGGTTGACCTCGTCCTCGACCTCGCGCAGGACCGTCAGCGGCACCGCGCCGGACGCGGTGAAGTCGAAACGGAGCCGTCCGGGCGCGTTCTCCGAGCCCGCCTGCGCCGCCGACTCGCCCAGCGCGCCGCGCAGCGCACGGTGCACCAGGTGGGTCGCGGTGTGGCTGCGCGAGGTCGCGCGCCGCCGTTCCACGTCGATCTCCGCGTAGGCCGGCGACCCGGTGCTGATCTCGCCGTAGCGGACCGTGCCGCGGTGCACGACCAGGCCGGGCAGCGGCGTCTGCACATCGGTTACCAGGACCTCGGCCGCACCGCCCGCGCCGTTGGTCTTGATCACGCCGCAGTCGGGGAGCTGGCCGCCGCCCTCGGCGTAGAACGGGGTCCGGTCGAGCACGATCGCGACCTCCATGCCCGGCGTCGCCACGCTCACCGGGACGCCGCCCGCGAGCAGGCCGACCACGGTCGCCTCGCCCTCGGCCATGTCGTAGCCGGTGAAGGTGACCTTGCCCGCCTGCTCAAGGAGCGACGCGTAGACCGAGATGTCGGCGTTACCGGTCTTCTTCTCCCTGGCGTCCTTCTTGGCCCGGTCGCGCTGCTCGCCCATCAGCCGCCGGAAGCCCTCCTCGTCCACCGAGAGCCCCTGCTCGGCCGCCATCTCCAGGGTCAGGTCGATCGGGAAGCCGTAGGTGTCGTGAAGCTGGAACGCCTGCGCGCCGGAGAGCACGGCGACGTGCTTGCGCTTGGTCTCCTCGACCGCCACGTCGAAGATCGCGGTGCCGGTGCGGAGCGTGCCCGCGAACGCCGCGTCCTCCGCGTCGATGACCATGTGGATGTTGGCCGCGTCGCGGTGCAGCTCGGGGAACTGCTCGCCCATCGCCTCGATGGTGGTCGAGGTCAGCTCGTGCATGAACCCGGCCGCCGACGACGCCCCGCCGCCGCGCTGCGCGCCGGACAGCAGGCGCAGGTTGCGGATGCTGCGGCGCAGCAGCCGCCGGAGCACGTAGCTGCCGCCCTCGTTGCCGGGCAGCACGCCGTCCTCGATCAGCATCACCGCGCTGCGCACGTGGTCAGCGACGACCCGCAGGGCCACGTCACTGCGGTGGTCGGTGCCGTATTCCTGCTCGGTTAGCTCGGCCGCCTTGTCCAGGATCTTCCACGTCGTGTCGATCTCGTAGAGGTTGTCGACTCCCTGCAGGATCGACGCCATCCGCTCCAGGCCCATGCCGGTGTCGACGTTCTTCATTGGCAGCGGGCCCTCAATGTCGAAATCGATCTTCGACCGGACCTCGCTCAGCATGTCCTGCATGAAGACCAGGTTCCAGATCTCCAGGTAGCGGTCTTCGTCCGCCTCGGGGCCGCCCTCGCGGCCGGCCTCGGGACCCTTGTCGTAGTAGATCTCCGAGCACGGGCCGCCGGGACCGGGCACGCCCATGTGCCAGTAGTTGTCGGCCAGGCCGCGGCGCTGGATGCGGCTCTCGGAGACACCGATCTCGTCCCGCCAGATCCCGTACGCCTCGTCGTCGCCGTGCAGCACGGTCGCCCAGAGCTTCTCCTCGGCGAAGCCGAACCCGCCGTCCCGCTCCGACCGGGTCAGCAGCTCCCAGGCGAACTTGATCGCGCCTTCCTTGAAGTAATCGCCGAACGACCAGTTGCCGAGCATCTGGAAGAACGTCGCGTGCCGCGTCGTCTTGCCGACCTCTTCGATGTCCAGGGTCCGCACGCACTTCTGCACGTCGGCCACCCGCTTGAACGGCGGTGTCTGCTGGCCGAGCAGGTACGGCTTGAATGGCTGCATCCCGGCGACCACGAACAGCAGCGTGGGATCGTCGGCGACGAGGGAAGCCGAGGGCAGAATGGCATGCCCCTGCGCCTCGAAGTACGCCAGGTAACGGCGGGCGATCTCAGCCGACTGCATCAGCGGTCATCCTTTACACGTTCATCGTTGCCGGAGTTTGCGCCAAGGGCCGCAGCGAAGGGCGGCGCTGGTGGGCGCCGCGACTGGGCGCCCGCTTCCAGCGTAGGGCTTCGCTGGGCCGTACGCCGAACCATATAAAGGTCCATGCCTTCCCTGACATCCCGGCCGAACCGGCGCGCGTCCCTGGTGAACCGAATTGTCCCGCGCACCAGGCCGCGCCGGGCCCTGCCGCTTAGCGCCGCGGGCGCGGATGGCGCCGCAGGCGACAGCGTTCCCGATAGCTGGCGGCCGAGGGCGGCGACCCGCCGGTAGCCCATGATGCCGCCGGCCGCCCCGACCACCAGCCAGAACCCGCGGCGGATCATCGCGCGGCTCCGGCCCGGCGGCGGGACTGCGATTGCGACCGCGGATTCGGCGCCGCGGGCGGCAGTTCGGCGCCGGTGACCACCTGCCCGGCCAGCGCCCGCCGCCGCCGGGTCCCGGTGCGCACCCCCACCGCGTGCCGGACGCCGTAGGCGACCGCGGCGGCCTTGCCGAGCGGCCCGCCGACGACCGCGCCCGCGACCGTCCGGCCCACGCCGGCCAGCGCGGATGCCTGCCCGGCGAGCTCCGTCATGGCCGTGCCGAGTTCGCCCACGCTCGCGGTGGCGGCCTCGGTCAGGTCCAGCTGCGCGTTGGCCCGGTCGACCGCGGTGTTCGCGCGGGCGAACAGTGCCCGCTGGTCAGACCGGGTGTCGCGGACCAGCGTGGCCGCGTCGTCAAGCACCCGGGTGAACCGCACCGCCAGGTACACGCCGGCGCAGGCGAGCACCGCAAAGCTCAACGCCGCGATCAGCGCGGCGATCCCGGTGAGGCTCATCCAATGTCCTCCCGCTCATCCCAAGACCTGGGATCTCCGTTGGTTTCTTACTACGACGCTGTTGCGCTGTTTGGCCAGGTCTATCAGGCCGGGGTTTCCGCGGCGTCGCCGCCGTCCTGCCCGCGATCTTCTCCAGGATGCAGGATCTCGCGGATGAGCCGCGACCGTTCGGAGAATCGGGCCTCCATGCCGTGGCTCGAGGGTTCATAGTACGCGCGGCCATTCACCCCGTCCGGCGCGTACTGCTGGCCCACGATCCCCTCGGGCACGTCGTGCGGGTACACGTAGCCCTTCCCGTGGCCCAGCCGCTTGGCCCCCGGGTAGTGCGCGTCGCGCAGGTGGTTGGGCACCGTCCCGATCAGGCCGGCCTGCACATCCGCCTGGGCGGCGCCGATCGCCTTGACCACCGCGTTCGACTTCGGTGCCAGCGCGATGTGGATCACCGCCTGGGCCAGGTTGATCCGCGCCTCGGGCAGGCCGACGAACTCCACCGCCTGCGCCGCCGCGACCGCGGTCTGCAGCGCGGTCGGGTCGGCCATCCCGACGTCCTCGCTGGCGTGCACGATCAGCCGCCGGGCGATGAACCTGGGGTCCTCGCCCGCCTCGATCATCCGGGCCAGGTAGTGCAGCGCGGCGTCGGCGTCGCTGCCGCGCATCGACTTGATGAACGCGCTGATCACGTCGTAGTGCTGGTCACCGTCGCGGTCGTAGCGGACGGCGGCCTTGTCGACCGCGCGCTCCAGGGTCCCGGTATCGATGGTGTCGGCGCCGAGGGCGGCCGCCTCCAGGTACGTGAGGGCACGCCGCCCGTCCCCGCCCGCCAGCCGGACCAGGTGGCCGAGCGCCTCATCGTCCATCGCCACCTTGCCGCCAAGGCCGCGCTCCTCGTCGGCCAGCGCGCGGGTGATCAGCTCCTTGATGTCCTCGTCGTCCAGCGGCTGGAGCGTCAGCAGCAGCGACCGCGACAGCAGCGGGGAGACCACCGAGAAGCTCGGGTTCTCGGTGGTGGCGCCGATGAACGAGACCCAGCGGTTCTCCACCGCGGGCAGCAGCGCGTCCTGCTGGGTCTTGGAGAACCGGTGCACCTCGTCCACGAAGAGCAGGGTCTGCCGCCCGTTGAACGCGAGCGCCTGCTTGGCGGCGTCGATCGCGGCGCGGACGTCCTTGACTCCGGCCGTCACCGCGGAAAGCTCGGTGAAGCGCCGCTTCGTCACCTGGCTGACCACATAGGCCAGCGTCGTCTTGCCGGTGCCGGGCGGCCCCCACAGCACCAGCGACATCGGCGCGTCGTTCTCAATCAGCTTGCGGAACGGCGACCCAGCCGCGGTCAGGTGCCGCTGCCCGATCACCTCATCAAGCGTCCTCGGCCGCATCCGCACGGCCAGCGGCGCGGCGCTGGCGGCGGCCCGCTCCCCCGCGTCATCGAACAAACTGTCCACGCGTTGAGCCTACTGTGAACCGCAAGCGCACGTTAGCTCCGCAAAAATGGGAGGCGCGTCATCGCCGTGATCCGGGACGATCATCGCGGTAATCCGCCTGCGGCGGGCGGCCGGGCCATCGCCATGGAAGCCGACCTGTCCGACCCGGCCACCCCCGCGGCGCTGTTCGACCTGGCCGAGCAGCAACTCGGCCCGGTCGACATCCTGGTCAACAACGCGACCGGCTGGCTGGCGGACTCGTTCGCGGCGGCCGAGACCGACCGGCTCGGCCGGTCGCTGCGGCCGGTGACGGCGGCCGGCTGGACCAGGCAGTTCTCCGTCGACGCGATGGCCCCGGCCCTGATGATCGCCGAGGTCATCGCCTACCTGGCCTCCGACGCCGCCGCCCTGATAACGGCCAACACCATCGCCCTGCGCTGACTACGAAGAAGCCTTCGGAGCGGGGACCGCGTCCACGCCTGCTTCCTTGCGCTGGGCGGCCGTGATCGGCGTCGGGGCGCCGGTCAGCGGGTCGGCGCCGCTGGCGGCCTTGGGGAAGGCGATGACGTCGCGGATCGACTCGGCCCCGGCCAGCAGCATGATGATGCGGTCCCAGCCGAAGGCCATGCCGCCGTGCGGCGGCGGGCCGTACTTGAACGCGTCGAGCAGGAAGCCGAACTGCGACCTGGCTTCCTCCTGGGTCAGCCCGATCACATCGAAGACGGCCTGCTGCATCGCCTGCTGGTGGATACGGATCGACCCGCCGCCGATCTCGTAGCCGTTGCAGACCATGTCGTAGGCGTCCGCGATCGCCCCCGCGGGCTGCGCGGCGAACTTGTCGGCCCATTCCGGGAGGGGGGCGGTGAACGGATGGTGCACGGCGGTCCAGCCGCCGTTGTCGGTCTCCTCGAACATCGGAGCGTCGACCACCCAGAGGAACGACCACGCGGAGGAGTCGATCAGCCCGCCCCGGTTGCCGATCTCCAGGCGGGCGGCTCCGAGGAGCTCCTGGGAGGCATGGGCAGCGCCCGCCGCGAAGAACACGCAGTCGCCAGGCTCAGCCCCGACAGCGGCAGCAAGCCCGGTCCGTTCAGAATCGGAAATGTTCTTCCCCACCGGCCCCGAGATCTCGCCATCGGCCCCGATCAGGGCGTAGGCGAGCCCGCGGGCGCCGCGGGACTTGGCCCAGTCCTGCCAGCCGTCGAGCTCACGGCGGGTCTGGGACGCGCCGCCCGGCATCACCACCGCGCCCACGTACGGCGCCTGGAACACCCGGAACGCGGTGTCCGCGAAATAGCCGGACAGGTCGGTCAGCTCAAGCCCGAAGCGCAGGTCCGGCTTGTCAGAACCGAACCGGGCCAGCGCGTCCGCGTAGGTCATCCGCGGCAGCGGCAGCGGGATGTCGTAGCCGACGATCTCGCGCCAGAGCGTCCCGACGATGGCCTCGCCCACCGCGATCACGTCGTCGCGGGTCACGAACGACATCTCGAGGTCGATCTGGGTGAACTCCGGCTGCCGGTCCTTGCGCGAGTCCTCGTCGCGGAAGCACCGCGCCAGCTGGTAGTACCGCTCGAGACCGCCGACCATGAGCAGCTGCTTGAACAGCTGCGGCGACTGCGGCAGCGCGTACCAGTTGCCCGGGCGGAGCCGGACCGGGACGACGAAGTCGCGCGCGCCCTCCGGCGTTGACCTGGTCAGGTAGGGCGTCTCCACGTTCACGAAGCCGTGGTCGCGCATCACGTCAGACAGCAGGTAGGAGGCCTTCGACCGCGCCCGCAGCGCCCGCGACATCTCCTCGCGGCGGATGTCGAGGTACCGGTACTTGATCCGGACGTCCTCACTGATCTCGGCGGACCCCTCGACCGGGAACGGCAGCGGGTCGGCCTCGCTGAGCACGTCGAGCTGCTCGACCGCGACCTCGATCGCGCCGGTCGGCAGCTCGGGGTTCTCGTTCCCGGCCGGGCGCAGCCGGACCTCGCCGGTCACCTTCACGCAGAACTCGGCGCGCAGATCGTGCGCCTCCGCCTCTTCGCTGCGCCACACCACCTGCACGATGCCGCTGGCGTCGCGCAGGTCGATGAAGACCACGCCGCCATGGTCGCGCCGCCGCGCCACCCAGCCGGCCAGTACCACCCGCTCCCCCGCGTGCTCGCCGCGCAGAGTCCCGGCCTGGTGGGTCCGGATCATCGATCGCCCCTCTGTCTTCCTATTGAAGTCTCGCGCTCAGCCACTCGATGGCCGAGCCCGCCGCCACGTCCTGCTGGTCACCGCTTTTAAGATCTTTCAGCCGAACGGTACCGTTGCTGCGCTCCTCAGCCCCGATGAGCGCGGCAAAGGCCGCACCCGACCGGTCCGCCGCCTTCATCGCGCCCTTGAGCCCGCGGGTACCGAAGGCCATGTCCGCCCGCAGCCCCGCCCGGCGCAGGCCGGTGATCAGCGTGAGGACGTCCGCGTGGGCCTCTTCGCCCAGGGGCACGCCGAACACCTGGCAGGCCGAGGCCTGCTCGGCCGCCCCGTCCCGTTCCGCCTCGATCGCTAGAACTATACGGTCAAGGCCGACCGCGAAGCCGATTCCGGGCAGCGGCGGGCCGCCGATGTCCTCCGACAGGCCGTCGTAGCGGCCGCCGCCGCCGATGCCGGACTGCGCGCCGAGCTGCGCGTGGTCGAACTCGTAGGTTGTCCGCATGTAGTAGTCGAGCCCACGGACCAGGCGCGGCGCGTCGGTGAAGGGGATGCCGAGGTCGCTCAGCAGGGAGCGCACGGTGTCGTGGTGCACCTTGCACTCAGCGCAGAGGTAGTCGGTCAGCACCGGGGCGTCCCGCGTCTGCGCGCGGACCTGCGGGCGCTTGTCGTCGAGTACCCGCAGCGGGTTGATCTCGATCCGCGCCCGGGTCTCGTCATCCAGGTCAAGCGCGCGCAGGAACTTCTGCAGCGCCTCGCGGTAGACCGGACGGCAATTCCGGTCGCCCAGGCTGTTCAGCAGCAGCGTGTACTGGCGGAGCCCGAGGGCCTGATAGGCGTCCCAGGCGACGGCGATCGTCTCGGCGTCGACCGCCGGGTCCTCGGTCCCGATCGCCTCCAGGTCGAACTGGTAGAACTGCCGGTACCGGCCGGCCTGCGGGCGCTCGTAGCGGAACGCGGGCCCGCTGGTGAAGACCTTGACCGGCAGCGCGCCCTTGTGCAGGCCGTGCTCGAGGACCGCGCGGAGCACCCCCGCGGTGAACTCCGGGCGGAGAGTGATCGGCCGGCCGCCGCGGTCGGTGAAGGAGTACATCTCCTTGCTCACCACGTCGGACGACTCGCCGACGCCGCGGACGAACAGCGACGTGTCCTCGAATACGGCCGTCTCCACGGGCTGGTAGCAGGCCCGGCGCGCGGATTCCGTGAATGCCGCCCGCGCCTGTTCGAACAGCGCGCCGCGCGGCGGAACGTACTCGGAGACGCCCTTGGGCGCCTGGAATGCCATGGTGGTCAGAGCCCCCTCTGGGCCGGCCGGGAAAGACCGGTCAGGAACGGATTGGTCGCGCGCTCGGTGCCGATCGTGGTCTGCGGGCCGTGGCCCGGCAGCACGATCGTGGCGTCGGGCAGCGTGAGCGTCTTGGCCAGGCTGCGCAGCATCTGCGCGTCGTCGCCGCCGGCCAGGTCGGTCCGGCCGATCGATCCGGCGAACAGCAGGTCACCGCTGAACAGGGCGGGGGAATCGTCGGCGCTGCGCGCTTGGGTACCGAAGGTAACCGAGCCCGGCGTATGGCCGGGCGTATGGCCAACCGCGAACTCAAGGCCACCGATCGCGATGACCTCGCCGTCGGCCAGCTCCCGCACGTCGTCCGGCTCGGCGAACGTCATGCCCCCGAGGAACTGCTGCTTGGCCAGCAGCGAGATCCCCTTGGCGGGGTCGGTCAGCAGCTCGCGGTCATCGGGATGGATATAGGCGGGGATGTCCTTCGCACCGCAGACCGGGGCGACCGACCACATGTGGTCTATGTGACCGTGCGTGAGCAACACCGCGATAGGCTTCAGCCGGTAGCGGTCGATGAGCTCCTCGATCCCGCGCTCGGCATCCTGCCCGGGGTCGATGATGACGCACTCCTCGCCGGGGGCCGGGGCCACCAGATAGCAGTTGGCGGCGAAGGAACCTGCGGGAAAGCCAGCGACTAGCACGTAGACAGGCTACCGACTCAGCACACGGCGCAGCGAACCGGTTTCTAACTCAAGACACTGCAGCGAACCGATAACGACAGTACCGCTCCAGTGCGGTGGGCGGGTACGATGCGCGAACGATCGTGCACTAACGCCACCAACGCGGGCGTTACGGATTTATCGGGATAAGGGAGGTCGGAACCCTTGGCGGGGAACCCAGAGCGCGAACGCAGGCGTGCCCGTGAACGCTACGAGCAAGAGCGAGCAGCACGTCTCGAGAAGCAGCGCAGAACCCGGAAACGCGCGGGTGTCGGCGTCGCCGTGCTCTGCGTCCTCGGGCTCATCGCCGGAGTGTCGGTCGCCCTGGTCGGCGGCGGGACATCCGCGGCCTCGCCCAAGTCCACCGCCAAAGCCTCCGCGTCTCCCTCCGCCTCCGCCTCCGCGACCACCTCGGCCGCCGCGGTCACCGAGCCCGCGCAGCACTGCAGCTATACGTCCGCCTCGGCCGGCACGGTCGTCAAGGCGGCCCTGCCGACCGCCTCCCCCGATTACAAGGCCACGTACACGGCGTCAATCAACACCAATCTCGGCCCGGTCAAGATTGACCTGCTGAACTCGAAGGCGACCTGCACCGTCAACTCCTTCGTCCACCTGGCCACCGGCGATTTCTGGAACAACACCCAGTGCCACCGGATGTCCAACACCGACGGCCTTTACATGCTGCAGTGCGGTGATCCGACCGCTAAGGCCTCGGACAAGCTGTCCTGCTCATCGTCAACGCTTGGCACCGGCGGCCCCGGGTACGAATACGCTAGCGAGAACCTGCCAACGGCAGGCTCCTCCGGCTCCGTCACCTATAAGGCCGGAACCCTGGCGATGGCCAACAGCGGCGGTGCCACCAACGGGAGCCAGTTCTTCCTCGTGTTCAAGGACACGACCCTGGGGCCGGACTACACGCCGTTCGGGACTATTACCTCGGGGCTGAATATCCTCCAGAATGTAGCTAAGGCGGGCACTTCGTGCACTTACTCGGCCGGCGGCGGCGTCCCGAAGGAGAAGGTCATTATCGACAGCGTGAGCATCAAGAAGACCTGACCATCAAGCAGAAGAAGAGCTGAGCAACACGCTGCCCCGGCACAGGCCGGGGCGGATGGAGAACCAGGAGGTTCGCCGTGACCACCGCCAACGATCCCTGGGGTCGGGTAGACGCCGACGGGACGGTCTACGTGCGTACCGCCGATGGCGAGCGGGTGATCGGCTCGTGGGCGGCGGGCGATCGGCGACCTCGCCAGTCTCAATACCCGCCTTGAGGCGCTGACCAGCGTGGTCGGCCAGCGCCGGGAGGAGGCCAAGGCCGCCCGCGAACGCGCCCGGGGCGAGGCCCGCGAGGTCAAGGAGCGGATCGTCACCGAGGCCGAGCGGATCGCGGTCGAGGCGACGCACTGGAAGGCCAGCGGCGAACGGATGGCCGAGCTCCTTGAGGAGTGGAAGTCCGCCCCGCACGCGGACCGTGCCATCGAGGCTGTCTTGTGGAAGCGGCTGTCGGCGGCCCGCAACTCCTTCACCAAGCGGCGCAAGGCCTACTTCGCCTCCCTTGAGTCCGAGCGCGATGCGGTCCGGACCCACAAGGAGAAGCTGGTGGGGCAGGCCGAGGCGCTGGCGGATTCCACCGACTGGGCGGGCACGTCCAGCGCCTACCGCGAGCTCATGCGCCAGTGGAAGGAAGCGGGCCGGGCTGGCCGCGACGACGAGGCGGAGCTGTGGAAGCGGTTCCGGGGTGCCCAGGACAAGTTCTTCAACGCCCGCTCCGAGGTCTTCGCCGCCAAGGAGACCGAGCTCCGCGAGCACGCCGGAGTCAAGGAGCAGCTCCTGGTCGAGGCACAGGCACTGCTCCCGGTCACCGACTGGCGCTCGGCCAAGTCCCAGCTCCGGGGCATTCAGGAGCGCTGGGAGCAGACCGGCCCGGTCCCCCGCGAGTCCCGCGACCAGCTCGAGCAGGGCCTCCGCAAGGTCGAGGACGCCGTCAAGCGCGCCGAAGACGCCCAGTGGAAGCGTTCCAACCCCGAGGCCCTGGCCCGCGCCGAGGCCACCGTCAGCCAGCTCCGTACCGCCATCGAGTCCCTCGAAAACCAGCTGGCCAAGGCCCAGACCCGCAACGACGCCAAGGCCATCCGCAACGCCGAGGAAGCCATCGCCGCCCGCCGCTCCTGGCTGGCAGAAGCCGAGCGCACCCTAGCCGAGTTCTCCGGCTGACCCCTCCCGGCCCCGCAGACTTGCCTTAGGAATGTCGCGGCGCGGCAGCGCCCGACATTTCCGGATCAGGCCAGATCTTTAGTTGGTAACCCGGTAGACGTCGTACACGCCGTCGATGTTGCGGACGGCGCGGAGGACGTCGCCGAGGTGTTTCGGGTCGCCCATTTCGAAGCTGAAGCGGCTGAGGGCGACCCGGTCCCTGGTCGTCTGGACGCTGGCCGACAGGATGTTGACGTGCTGGTCGGACAGCACGCGGGTGACGTCGGAGAGCAGCCGGGTGCGGTCGAGGGCCTCGACCTGGATCGCCACAAGGAACACCGAGGCGTCCGACGGGGCCCAGTGGACGCTGACCATCCGCTCGCGCTGGGTGTCGGTCAGGTGCGCGAGGTTGACGCAGTTCGCGCGGTGCACGGACACACCGTGACCGTGGGTGACGAAGCCCTGGATCTCGTCGCCGGGTACCGGGGTGCAGCACTTGGACAGGCGCACCCAGACGTCGGCCGCGCCCTCCACCTCGATGCCGGAGTCGCTGGCGGTGCTCGGCCGGGGGGCGCGGGAGACCTTCGGCGGGATGGGGGTGAGCTCGGCCAGGTCCTCTTGCGCGCCGACGGTGCCGCTGACCACGCGGACGACCTTGGAGACGACCGACTGGGCGCTGACCCGGCCCTCGCCGACCGCCGCGTACAGGCCGGACAGGTCCGGATAGCGGAGGTCTTCGGCCACCGTGCGCAGCGTGTCGGCCGACATCAGGCGCTGCAGCGGCAGGCCCTGCTTGCGCATGACCTTGGCGATCTGGTCCTTGCCGGCCTCGACCGCGGCCTCGCGGCGCTCCTTGGAGAACCACTGGCGGATCTTGTTCCTGGCCCGGGCGCTCTTGACGAAGTTCAGCCAGTCGCGGTTCGGGCCGGCCTCCTGTGCCTTGGAGGTGAAGATCTCGACCGTGTCGCCGTTGTCCAGGGTGGACTCCAAGGCGACGAGCCGGCCGTTGACGCGGGCGCCGATCGTCCGGTGGCCGATGTCGGTGTGGATCGCGTAGGCGAAGTCGACCGGGGTGGCGCCCTGCGGGAGCGCGATCACCTCGCCCCGCGGGGTGAAGACGTAGACCTCGGCCCCGGCCAGGTCGAACCGCAGCGAGTCGAGGAACTCGGCCGGGTCCTCGGTCTCGCGCTGCCAGTCCACCAGCTGGCGCAGCCAGGCCATCTCGGCCGCCTCGTCGCCCTTCTTGCCCTTGTCCTTCTCGGTGGTGGTCACCCCGCCGGGCAGGACGGGGCCGTGCGCCACCATGTCTTCCTTGTACTTCCAGTGCGCGGCGACGCCGTACTCGGCCCGCTTGTGCATGCCCCAGGTGCGGATCTGCAGCTCGACCGGCTTGCCGCCGGGGCCGATGACCGTGGTGTGCAGGCTCTGGTACATGTTGAACTTGGGCATCGCGATGTAGTCCTTGAACCGGCCGGGGACCGGGTTCCACCGCGCGTGGATGGTGCCGAGGGCGGCGTAGCAGTCGCGCACCGTGTCCACCAGGACCCGGATGCCCACCAGGTCGTAGATGTCGTCGAACTCCACGTTGCGCGCGATCATCTTCTGGTAAATCGAGTAGTAGTGCTTGGGGCGGCCGGAGACGGTGCCCTTGATCCGCGCCTCGTGCATGTCCGCCGACAGGTCGGTGATGACCTCCTGCAGCAGCTGGTCCCGCCGCGGGGAGCGCTGCGAGACCAGCCGGGCGATCTCGTCGTAGCGCTTGGGATAGAGGGTGGCGAAGGCCAGGTCCTCAAGCTCCCACTTGACGGTGTTCATGCCAAGCCGGTGCGCGAGCGGGGCGTAGATCTCGAGGGTCTCGCGCGACTTGCGCTCCTGCTTGTCCCGTGGCATGTAACGCAGCGTGCGCATGTTGTGCAGGCGGTCGGCGAGCTTGATGACCAGCACCCGGATGTCGCGCGACATCGCGACGACCATCTTGCGGACCGTCTCGGCCTCGGCCGAGGCCCCGTACTTGACCTTGTCGAGCTTGGTGACCCCGTCCACCAGCGCCGCGACGTCCTCGCCGAAATCGCTCCGGAGCTCGGTGAGGGTGTAGGAGGTGTCCTCGACGGTGTCGTGCAGCAGGGCGGCGCAGATCGTCTCGGTGTTCATGCCGAGCTCGGCCAGGATCGTGGCGACCGCCAGCGGATGCGTGATGTAGGGGTCGCCCGACTTGCGCTTCTGGTCCTTATGCCAGTGCGCCGCGACGTCGTAGGCCCGTTCCACGGTGTGGACATCGGCCTTCGGATGATGCGCGCGGATGGTCTTGATCAGCGGTTCGAGCACAGGATTCATACCGGACCCCCGCTGGGCTCCGAGCCTTGCCAGGCGGCGGCGGACGCTGATGCCAGGCGAGGGGGCAGGCTGGGCCGGCGACGCGGTCTGCTGGCCGGCTTGGTTGCGCGCCTCTTGGCGACTCTGGCGCGCGGGCGTGCGACGCTGCGGCCGGGCCGCCGGCGTCTGCTCCGATTCGGTTGAGGCCTGCGGTGCCTGCTCGGCTGGCGCCGTGCTTTCCGCGCTCTCCGCAGTCTCCTCGATCCGGGCAGCCCCCTCGGTGTCGGCCGTGGCGGTTATCAGTACCTCACCGGCCACTAGCGCTCCTCGCATCTGCCAGATACACAGTCTACTTGGGGTCTTTAACCCACGGGTAGAGACTGCGCATTCCTGTGCATGCACGGAAGCTTGACCTGTTCACTGCCGATTGGGCTGCTCGGAGTCGGTTTTGCCTGGTCAGACGGCCTTGTGTCGGCTTCCGCCGGCTTTTCAGACCGTCAGCAGCGCACGGACCTCCAGCTCGCCGACGTTGGCGCGGCCGTTGAGGAAGGACAGTTCCATCAGCACGGCGATGCCGACGACCTCGGCCCCGGCCTGGCGGACCAGCGTGGCGGTGGCGCGGGCGGTACCGCCGGTGGCGAGCACGTCGTCCACGATCAGCACCCGCTCCCCCGGCTGGAAGGCATCCTGGTGGACCTCGAGTACGGCACTGCCGTACTCGAGGTCGTACTCCTGCGCGAAGGTCGCGGACGGCAGCTTGCCCTGCTTGCGGACCGGCACGAACCCGGCCCTGATCTCGAAGGCGACCGGGGCGGCGAGGATGAACCCGCGCGCTTCGATCCCGACAACCTTGTCCACCGGGCCGAAGGTGGCGGCGATGGCCTCCACCACGTCCCCGAACGCGTCCGAGTCACCGAGCAGCGGGGTGATGTCCTTGAACAGCACGCCGGGCTGCGGGTAGTCGGGAATGTCGCGGACGTGGGCGCTGATGAGGTCGGCGATGTCCGACACGCCTGCCTACCGCCTCTTCTTCTTGGCACCGGGGCGGCGCTGGGCGCTGCCGCCGGTTCGCGGTTGCGGCCTGCTGCCGGTGGATGACGGCCGGGTGGGCCGCGCCGAGTCCGCGGCGCGGGCCGCCGCGGCGGAGACCGCCACGCCGTCGTTGTCGCCGTCGATGTCGCGGCCGGCTTCGGACGGCTCGTCGTCGACCAGCGGTTCCTCGTTCCGCAGGCCGGTGCCGGCCGGGGTGACCGCGGACGCGGCCGGGGTGCTGGCCGTATCGGCGGTGCGGCGGCCGCCGGCCAGGCGGCGCTTGACCTTGACCGCCAGGTCCTTGTACTCCGGCTGGCGCTCCTTCAGGTCCGCCAGCACCGGGGTGGCGATGAAGATCGAGGAGTAGGTGCCCGACAGCATGCCGACGAACAGCACCAGGGACAGGTCCTTCAGCGTGCCCGCGCCAAGCAGGCCAGCGCCGACGAACAGGATCGAGGCGACCGGGATCAACGCGGTCAGCGAGGTGTTGATCGATCTGACCAGGGTCTGGTTGAGCGCCAGGTTGGCCGCGTCGCTGTAGGTCGAGCGCTGGGTGGTGAGCAGGCCGGCGGTATTCTCCCGGACCTTGTCGAAGACCACCACCGTGTCGTAGAGCGAGTAGCCGAGGATGGTCAGCAAGCCGATGACGGTGGTCGGTGAGACCTCGAACCCGGTCAGCGCGTACACGCCGATGGTGATCACGATGTCGTGGATCAGCGCGACGAACGCGGCGACCGCCATCCGCCACTCGAACGCGATCGACAGGTAGATGACGATCACGATGAGGAAGATGATCAGTGCCTCAAGGGCCTTGGTGGTGATCTGGCTGCCCCAGCTCGCGCCGACGAATTGGACCGACATGTTGTTGGGGTTGGTGACGTGGAAGGCGTGCTCGAGCGCGACCGCGACGCTCTGCTGGACGGTCCGCGACAGCGCCTTCGTCGTCACCGTCCATTGCGGTCCCAGCTTGACCAGGTGGGAGACGACCAACTGGACGGTCGAGTCACCGCCGCCGCCGTTCTTCACGATGCGGGAGATCGTGCCCTGCACCTGGGAGGAGGTGCCGGTGGTGGCGGGGAACTGGAAGATCGTGCCGCCCTTGAACTCCACCGAGAAGTTCAGCCTGCGCACGGCCAGGGCGATCGCGCTCACCAGCACGATGAGGCCGGAGATCGTGTACCAGGTCCGCTGGCGGCCGACGAAGTTGACCGAGACCTCGCCCCGGTACAGCCGACCGGCGATACCGCCGACGCCTGCCATCATGCCTCCTTCGAGGTCGAGGAGCCGCCGGCGGGGGGCCGCCTGGTCGGCGGCCGCTGGGCACGGACCGTGCGCCGGGCGCCGGATCCTCGCCACGGCGACTTCGCGCCGAGTCGCTCCGGGTCGAGCCCGGACCACTTGCTCCCGCTGCTGAAGAACTTAGTCCCGGCCAGCAGGGTGACCATCGGCTTGGTGAACAGGAAGACCACGATGACGTCGATGATCGTGGTCAGGCCGAGGGTGTAGGCGAAGCCCTGCACGTCGCTGGTGGCGAAGTGGTAGAGCAGAACCGCCGCGAGGAAGGACACCGTGTCGGAGACCAGAATCGTGCGCCGGGCCCGCTTCCACCCGGCTTCGACCGCCGGGCGGAGCGACTTGCCGTCCCGCACCTCGTCACGGAGCCGTTCGAAGTAGACGATGAACGAGTCCGCGGTGATGCCGATCGCCACCACCAGGCCGGCGATGGCCGACAGCGACATGGTGAAGTTCTGGTACTTGCTGAGGATCACGACCGAGAAGTAGGCAAGCAGCGCCGCGATCAGCAGGCTGGAGACCGACACGATGCCGAGCCCCCGGTAGTAGTAGAACAGGTAGATCACGACAAGCAGCAGGCCGAGGATGCCCGCGAGCAGCCCCGCGTCCAGCGAGGCGTGACCGACCTGCGGTGAGACCGACGTGACATTGGCCAGGGTGAAGGTCAGCGGCAGCGCGCCGTACTTGAGGACGTTCTGCAGCTGAGTCGCCTCGGCCTGGGTGAAGCCGCCGGTCGACTGCGGGCCGGTGATCTGGAACGAACCGGAGGTGAGCGCCCCGTCGGTCTGCGGCGCCGACTGCACGTCACCGTCGAGCACGATGCCGATCTGGTCGAGCGCGCTGTCGTCCGAGTAGGTGTTCGCGGCATCCGCCTGCTGCGCGCCCGCATAGTACTTCTGGTACTGGCTGGTGGTCAGCTTGCCGAACGCCGCACCGCCCGAGCTGTTCAGCCCGATGTTGACGACCCACGAACCGCTGCTGTCGAGCTCGGCCGTGACCGAGCTGACGTCGGTACCCTTGACCGCGGCCGGGCCGAGCACGTACTTCGTGCCGCTCGCGTCGCAGGAGACGGTCTGGATCTTCGTGTTGTTCCACGGGGAAAGGTCTTCTGTGTACCCGGGGACGGTCTGCTTCCAGCTGTCGTTGACCGTGTTCGCGTTCGGGCCCGGCTTGCAGACCATCTTGTCGAACAGCTTCATGGTGGCGGCGCTGACCGCCGACGGGTCGCCGTAGGTGGCGGGCGCGGCCGCAGCGGTGGACGACGCGCTGGCGCTGGCGCTTGGCGTTGGCGTGGCGGTCGCCTTCGCGGTCGCGCCCGCCTTGGCGGACGTCGTGGCGGAGGCGGTCGGGGTGGCACTCGGGCTGGCCAGCTGAGCGGAGACGTCAGAGGTCGACGCCTTCGCGCTCGCGGTTGAGCTGACCGAAGGGGTCGGCGACACCGTCGCCTTGGCGGTGCCCGTCGCCGTCCCGCTTGGCGTTGCCGACGGGGTGGCGGTGCCCTTGGTGGCCGGGGTGACGGTCGTCGCGCCGGTGTAGGGCTCTATCAGCAGCACCGGCCGGAAGGTCAGGTAGGCGGTGGTGGCGATCAGATCGACGACGTTCGTCGGCGCCTGGCCGGGCACCGTCACCGTGATCTGGTCGTTGCCCTGCGTCTGGACCTGGGCGCCGGAGTTGCCGGTGCCGTTCACCCGGTTGAGCAGCACCCCGATCGACGCCTGCAGCTCGTCGTTCGATGGCGGCGCGCCATTCGGGGTCGCCGCCTTGAGCACCACCTCGGTGCCGCTTGACAGGTCAAGCCCGAGGCCGACCTTGAACTGCTTGTGCCAGTTGCCTGGGCTGAACGTCTGTGCGCCGAGGATCGAGATCAGCATGATCAAGATCAGCGCGGCCAGTCCAGCCAGCGCGCGGCCCGGGCGTGAGCCGCTTCTGCTTGGGGGTGCCACTTTTCGCCTGCCTGGTAGGTGTCGCCTGGGCTGGTGCCGCTAGTCCTTGGTGGTGCTGCCAGTGGTGGTGCTGC
>JBEKEK010000086.1:0-55789 GCA_050013875.1 Trebonia sp.
GCGCCGGCGTCCGCCCCCTCGTACAGGCCCTGCGGCCCGGCGGCGGCCGCCAGCGCGGTCGCGAGCCCCGCCGACGGCGCCGCGGCGTCCCACACCCCGCCGTGCTCGAAGCCCGCGAGCAGTTCAGGCAGGCTCTCACCCCGGCGGGGCGCCTTGCCCGGCCCGGAGTCGTCGTCTGCCTGCCATCCCATGATCTTGCCCCGTTCGATCAGCAGCCCCATCGGAAGCTGATACTCGAACACTACTACGAGCCACTGACATTCCGGCCCGGCACATGGGTCCGCGATCCATAAATTTTAGACAGTTGCATCTGGCTGAGGAAGTTAATTGAATCTTAAATCGATTTTAGAATAAAATATTCATTGAACTCAAATATAGTTTCGTCTATTATGGAATAGGCAGCCTGGAAACCAGACGGGCCGCCGGGGTGTGCCACCACCACCGACGGCCCTAGCCACACCACCAGCACCAACTGGAGGAGCAGCATGTCCACCATCATCACCCAACCCGGCCGACAGGCGCACGCGGAACCGCACCCCGACAAAGCAGCGCGGCGGCGCCAGGACCGCCTTGCGAAAGCGTCCGTCGAGGACATGAAGTCCGCGCTGGCGTTCTTGAGCATCATCGACCCGGAGGCGTTCGAGATCGCGTTCACCGCCGTCGCGCCGCGCGCCCACGAGATCGGCGAGATCGCCGAGATCGCCGAGGACGGCGAGCGCATCCCGGTGTGCCGCGAATGCGGCGCCCTCGTCGGGATTTTCCTCGCCATGGCCTGCGGTGGCAGCACTACCGTGGGGACAGCGTCACGTCCGGGACCCAAAAGATCTACGACTCCGGTCATCCCGCAGAAGTCACCTGGCTTGTTCCCGAGGAGTACCCGGAAGAGCTCTAGCCAGCGAGCGTCCGGCCAGTGCCCCGTCGGCCAGCCCGACGGGGCGCGGGGCGCCTTAGTCCAGCCGACACGTCCGCTTGTTACCGCAAGGTAAGCCGCGATAGATGTGGATAGGAATGAAGATAAGTACCCGACAGGATGGCTCTTGAGTAATACACCGGATCTCGGTCCCGTGCCACAGCGCATCACGGTCGAGGCGGAGCAGGTGCGTTGTCTTGTAGAGCAGCAGTTCCCTCGGTGGGCGGGTCTCCCGGTTGAACAGATTGTCAACGGCGGCTGGGATAACTGGACGTTCCGCCTCGGCGCCGGAATGCTGGTCCGCCTGCCATGCGCGGCCGAGTACGCCTTGGCAGTCGACAAGGAGCAACGGTGGCTTCCCGTTCTGGCTCCCCAGCTCCCGTTGCCGATTCCCGTGCCGCTGGCGAAGGGCGAGCCCGGCGCGGATTACCCGTACTCGTGGTCGGTCTACCAATGGCTCGGCGGCGAGCCAGCCAGCGCGGATCGCATCGCCGATTCCGTCAGGTTCGCGGTTGACTTGGCCGGGTTCCTGACCGCCTTGCGGGGCATCGACCCGGCCGATGGTCCCCGCCCCGGAAAGCACAACTGGTTTCGCGGCGGCACTCTGCGCACCTACGATGCGCAGGTCGAGAGTGCGCTGGCGGTATTGGACGGCCACGTCGATGTCGACTTGGCCCGCGAGATCTGGCAGCACGCAGTCGACGCACGCTGGGACGGTGTAGAGAGCTGGTTCCACGGTGACCTCGCCGAGGGAAATCTCCTGCTCAACGAAGGACAACTGGCGGCCGTCATTGACTTCGGCACCTGCGGCGTCGGGGATCCGGCCTGTGATCTGGCAATCGCGTGGACACTGCTGACCGCCGACGGCCGGCAGGCACTCCGTCAGCGGCTGTCGGCGGGTGAGGCGGAATGGGCGCGCGGACGCGGCTGGGCGCTGTGGAAGACGCTCGCCACCTGTGCCCACACCCTCGGCGACGACTACGAGGAGGCCGCGAGCGCGCGAAGCGTACTGGGTGAGATCTTCTCCGAGTACGCCGGCCGTGGATGACCTGAATTGGGCACTATCTGACCCGAGCCGACGCCGCGGGGGGCTGACTCGTGCTTCTCTCTTCGTGAGAGCTGAACGTGCGCACGAACGAAGGCCCGGCCGGGCCGGAAGCGGAAGAACCCCGAGATGGTGCTGACCATACTGAGAACAGCATTCCTTTCCTACGTGCGCGTGCTCCTGTGCTTGCAGGGCTTGTATCTGGGGTTCTGGGCGTGGGACTTGTGGCCGGGCCGGGGGCCTCGCAGTGAGTTCTGGGCGCTGCTCGGCCTCGAGCTGCTCTTCGCCTTCCTTAGCCTGGCGACGATCGGTGCCGCGGTTCTGCTCCGGCGGGGCCGACGCTGGGCGGCGATTGCGGCAATCCTCATTGAGGCCCTGTGGGCGGCGTTGGCCGCAGCGGCCGCGTACAAGACCCTCAAGGACTGGCCGCTCGATTTCCAGTTCTTGTGTCAGGTGACCGCGGCGGCCGCGCTGTTCATTGCCGCCGTTGCCGGGCTGCTGCTTCGGCCGGTCCGCGCCTACGCCGGGCTCGTTCGCCGCTGAGGCTGTCTAACCAGCAGCGGCACCCGGGCGCGGGCGGCATCGTTGCAAGTTGCGATTGCATCAGCGTTGACACCGGAGTCCCAAGTAACGCTAGTTCTAGCGTTTCCATTACGGCCAGCATTACCGCTGGCATTAGCGTTTCCATTACGGCCAGCATTATCGCTGGCATTAGCGTTTCCATTACGGCCAGCATTACCGCTAGTTCTAGCGTTTCCATTACGGCCAGCATTACCGCTGGCATTAGCGTTTCCATTGGGGCCAGCATTGCTGTCTACAACTGTAGAAATCGGATCCTTATGTGCTTACACATGCTCTGACCTGCGCTTATGTGCATCTCCTCCTTGTTCGCGCGCGCCCTCTCTCCGAAGGGAGTCCCGCAATTTGCGAATGCCCGCCGATTCTGCTTTACTGACGTCCAGAAAACGGGCATGACAAAGAAAGAGCGCCCCCCGCTGGTAGGACAGCGGAGGGCGCCGAGGTGGATCAACCCCATAAGCCGCTAAGCCAGTCAGGAGCATCACCATGTCAAAGCCTACCGGAGTGCAGCGCAAAGAAGACAGGGGCAGGTCGGAACAATGGCAGTCATGGGCTTCGACGGTGCGGTATCTGGTAGTGCAGGTCGCTCAGGCTGTTCCCAACCTGGTACTCATCTGGCTGGCGTTGGCGCATCACTGAGGTGGGCAGAGGCGCCGCGCTAAAGGTAGGCGCCAGCCGCCGCGCTAGACGAACCCGACCTCTTGGCCAGACGGCAACTGAGACCAGAACTGAGACCAGACGTCAAGAGAGCCAGCCCGGCCTCCGGGCTGGCTCTGCTGTTTACGCTGGTTACGCTGGCAGAGGATAGGGGATTCGAACCCCTGAGGGCTTTCACCCAACACGCTTTCCAAGCGTGCGCCCTAGGCCACTAGGCGAATCCTCCGCCGGTTAGCTTACCGGAGATCTGGGGTGGCTGGAGCCGTCGGCGGACGGACCCGCCGGTGCCGACGGCTGGACGCGGCGGAGATGGGCCAACGGGCCCGAGCGGTGCTTGGGGTGACTAGACTTACCTACCGACCCCCCGTGCGGCGTGCATCTCGCCAACCCCCCCAGGGCCGGAAGGCAGCAAGGGTACGCGGGCGCTGACGGGTGCGCGGGGGGTCCTTTCCCGTTCCGGTGAAAGCGATCGACCAGGCCGGCGAGGATGACGTCATGGCGGAAGACTCTGGAACTACCCGGACCACGCAGAGCCTGGCCCTGTACCGGAAGTACCGCCCCGCCACCTTCGCCGAGGTCCTCGGTCAGGATCATGTCACCGAGCCCCTCCGGCAGGCGCTGCGCAGCGGCCGGATCAACCACGCCTATCTGTTCAGCGGCCCGCGCGGCTGCGGTAAGACGTCGAGCGCGCGCATCCTCGCCCGCTCGCTGAACTGCGTGAACGGTCCGACTCCGGACCCGTGCGGCGTCTGCGACTCGTGTGTAGCGCTCGCACCGTCGGGACCCGGCTCGATCGACGTGATCGAGATCGACGCGGCCAGTCACGGCGGCGTCGACGATGCCCGCGACCTGCGCGAGCGCGCCTTCTACGCCCCGGTCGCCGGCCGCTACAAGATCTACATCATCGACGAGGCGCACATGGTGACCCAGCAGGGCTTCAACGCCCTGCTCAAGCTGGTCGAAGAGCCGCCGCCGCATCTGAAGTTCATCTTCGCGACCACCGAGCCGGAGAAGGTCATCCCGACGATCAGGTCGCGGACGCACCACTACCCGTTCCGGTTGATGCCCCCGTCGGTGATGCGCGACCTCGCCGAGCAGATCCTCACCGCCGAGGGCGTCCCGTTCGACCCGGCGGTGCTGCCGCTGGTGGTGCGGGCCGGCGGCGGCTCCGCACGAGACTCGCTGTCCATACTCGACCAGCTGCTGGCGGGCTCGGACGAGGGCGGGATCCGCTACGACCGCGCGGTCTCGCTGCTCGGCTACACCGACGCGAGCCTGATCGACGAGATCGTGGACGCGTTCGCGACGGGTGACGGCGCCGCGGTGTTTCGCGCGGTGAACCGGGTCATCGAGGGCGGCCACGAGCCGCGCCGGTTCGCCACCGACATGCTCGACCGGTTCCGCGACCTGATCGTCCTCGCCTCGGTGCCCGACGCGATCGCCACCGGTCTGCTCGACACGCCACCGGACCGGGTCGAGGCACTGACCGGGCAGGCCGCCAGGTACGGGCTGGCCGCGCTGGTGCGGGCGGCCGACATCGTCTCGGCCGGCCTCGACCAGATGCGCGGTGCCACCTCGCCCCGGCTGCTGCTCGAGCTCATGTGCGCCCAGGTGCTGCTGCCCGGCGCGGCGACCGACGAGCGGTCGGTGCTCGCGCGGCTGGAGAGGCTGGAGGCGGGCGCGGCTGCTCTCCCCGCTCAGGTGCGGCCCCCGGCCGCCGCGAGCAATGCTTATGCTGAACGTACGGTTGTTCCTCCCGCACCCCAAGTGTCCCCGGCTGCTGGCGGACAGGCCGAGGCAGCATCACCCAACCCTCGCCCCGTTCCCGGCGACGCCGTGGAGCACGTCCAGAAGGGGGCGGACCCGGCCGATCCCGTTCAGGTCGGGCTAGCGCCGGCGGAGCGGCAACTGGGAGTCGGGCTACCGCCGGCGGAGCGGCAACTGGGAACGGTGCCGGCTACGGCCGAGGCACCAGCGCGCCCGGCCCCGGCCGCCGCGGTTGCGCCGGCACCACCGCCAGCGCAGCCGGAAACGGCACCGGCCCCGGCGCCCGCGAGTTCCGCGCAGGCGCCCGCGAGCGCGCCGCGCCCGGCGACTTCGGCCCCGTCGGCGTCCACCGCACCTTCCGCTCCCCAGGCCCCGTCCACCGCGACAGCATCGTCTGCCGCGCCGCGCGGTGGGGTGACGACCGAGGCGCTGATCCAGGCCTGGCCGAGCGTGCTTGACGCGGTCAAGGCCCAGGGAAGGGTAGCGGCGATCGTCATCGGCAACGCGAGCCTGGTCTCCCTTGACGAGGCCGTGCTGACGCTGCGCTTCCCCCGCCAGGGCGACGTCAAGGGGTTCGTGAACACCAAGTACGAGGACCTGCTCAAGCAGGTGATCAACACCATGTTCGGGATCAACGTCGTGGTCCGCGCCGTCACCGGCGGCGGCGGCGACGCGCCGCCGGCGGGCAGGCGGCCGGCCCCGGTGCCGCCGGCGCCGTCGGCCCCGGCACCCTCCGGCCCCGCGGCGTCCTGGCCAGCGGCGCCGGAATCGGCCGGGCCGGTGGCGGCCTATCCGCCGGAGCCGCCGGCGCCGGGTGCGGGATCGGCTGGCGGTGCGGGCAGCGCCACGGGACCGTTCGGAAGTACGGGCCTGCCAAGCGGTGACCCGCCGCCGCTGCCGCCGCCTCCGTCACCCGACGATGACGAGGATTTTGACCCCGACGACGAGGACATGTCGGTCTCGCTGCCGACCGAGCTGACCGGGATGGCCCTGGTCAAGCGCGAGCTCGGCGGCCAGGTCATCGCGGAATATGACGATTAGTTTCGCTTTATCCCCTCGCGTGCCACAGGGCGCGCCAGGAGGCGGGCGGGGCAGGCGCAGCAGGAGCCTCAAGCGCCCGGAGGAGAGCAGGAAAAGCAGAGTAGGCTTCCGGTATGGGACCTGGTGGCTTTGACATGCAGCAGATTTTCGCCGCGGCGCAGCAGGCGCTGAGCGCTCAGCAGGAGCTGGCCAACAGCGAGCTGGTCGGCACGGCGGGCAATGGTGCGGTCCGGGCGGTTGTCAGCGGCGTCGGCCAGTTGCTTGACGTCACGATCGACCCGAGCGTGATCGACCCGACGGACCCCGCTGAGACCGCGTCGACCATCGCCGACCTGGTGCTGGCGGCGGTCAGGGACGCCTGGGACTCCGCAATCGACCTGCAGCAGCAGCAGCTCGGCGCGCTCGGCGGCGGGGGTCTTGGCGGCGGGCTTGGTGGCGGCCTTGGCGGGCTCAGCGGTGCGCTCGGCGGCGGTGGCGGCATCGACCTCTCCGCCCTTGGCCTGCCCGGGCTCGGCGCACCGATCGCCTTCGACGACGACGATGAGTACGACGAGGACGACGAAGACGACGAAGACGACGATGAAGAGGACTTCGACGACGAAGACGACGAAGACCTTCACCTCGGCGGCGAAGTCGGCCCCGAGGGCAAAGAGGACTGACGGCCGCGCATGTATGAAGGCGTCATCCAGCACCTGATCGACGAACTCGGCCGCCTGCCGGGCGTCGGGCCGAAGGGTGCCCAGCGGATCGCGTTCTCTTTGCTGGCCGGCGACCCGGAGGACGTCCGGCGGCTGGCCGCCGCGCTCATCGAGATGACTGAGCGAGTCCGGTTCTGCAAGACCTGCGGGAATGTCGCCGAGGCCGAGGAGTGCCGGATCTGCCTGGACACCAGGCGGGACATCACCGTTATCTGCGTCGTCGAGGAGCCGAAGGACGTCGCCGCGGTGGAGAAGATCCGCGAGTTCCGTGGCCGCTACCACGTGCTCGGCGGGGCGATCAGCCCGATCGACGGAGTCGGCCCTGATGACCTGCGGATCAGAGAGCTGATGACCAGGCTGGCGGACGGCCAGGTCACCGAGCTGATCCTGGCGACCGACCCGAACCTCGAGGGCGAGGCGACCGCCACTTACCTCGCCCGGCTGGTCAAGCCGATGGGCATCCGGGTGACCAGGCCGGCCAGCGGGCTGCCGGTCGGCGGTGACCTGGAGTACGCGGACGAGGTGACCCTCGGCCGCGCCTTCGAGGGCAGGCGGCTGCTCGACGTGTGACCTTGCCCGTCCCGGCCTTAAAAAATTGGGCGCGCTGACGACGCCCGGATAGACTCAGCGGCGGTCCGCCTGACAGATACCTGGGAGGAGCGGCGCGTCCAGATGGCCTTTGTCGTGCAGAAATACGGTGGTTCCTCGGTAGCCGACGCGGAGGGCATCAAGCGCGTAGCTAAGCGCATCGTCGCCACCCGGCAGGCCGGGAACCAAGTGGTGGTCGTGGTGTCGGCGATGGGCGACACCACCGACGAGCTGATCGACCTGGCCAACCGGGTCACCCCGGCGCCACCCGGGCGCGAGCTCGACATGCTGCTTACCTCTGGTGAGCGCATCTCGATGGCGCTGCTGGCGATGGCGATCGCCACCCTCGGCATGGAGGCGCGGTCCTTCACCGGGTCGCAGGCCGGCGTGATCACCGACGCGGTGCACGGCGGGGCGCACGGCGGGGCGCGGATCATCGACGTCACCCCCGGCCGGATCTCGAGCGCGCTCGCCGATGGCGCGATCCCGATCGTGGCCGGGTTCCAGGGCGTCTCGCAGACCACCAAGGACATCACCACGCTCGGCCGGGGCGGCTCCGACACCACCGCGGTCGCGCTGGCCGCCGCGCTCAACGCGGACGTGTGCGAGATCTACACCGACGTGGACGGCGTGTTCACCGAGGATCCCCGGCTGGTGGCCGGCGCCAGCCGGATACCGCGGATCTCCTACGAGGAAATGCTGGAGATGGCCGCGTGCGGCGCGAAGGTCCTGATCCCGCGGTGCGTCGAGTACGCCCGCCGGTACGGGCTGCCGATCCACGTGCGGTCCTCGTTCAGCGACAAGACAGGCACCTGGGTCAGCGAGCACGCTGGGAACGATTCGGAGGAAGCCGGGATGGAGCAGGCCATTATCTCGGGGGTCGCGCACGACCGGAGCGAGGCGAAGATCACCGTGGTCGGCGTCCCCGACCGGGTGGGCACGGCCGCGCGGATCTTCGGGATCATCGCCGCGGCGGGCATCAACATCGACATGATCGTGCAGAACGTTTCCGCGATCGCGACCGGCCGCACGGACATCTCGTTCACGCTGCCGGGCGCGGACGGTCAGCACGCGCTCGAGGAGCTCCGCGCCGCCCAGGAGACGCTCGGCTTCCAGGAGCTGCTCTACGACGACCGGATCGGCAAGGTCTCGGTGATCGGCGCGGGGATGCGCTCGCACCCGGGGGTGTCCGCCAAGTTCTTCGCCGCCCTGGCCGAGGCCGGGGTGAACATCCAGATGATCACTACCTCCGAGATCCGGATCTCGGTCGTGGTCGGCCAGTCCGACGTGGATGTCGCGGTGAACGCCACCCACAAGTCGTTCGGCCTTGACGCCGACGAGGTCGAGGCCGTGGTGTACGGGGGGACTGGACGATGAGCGGCACCGCTGGCCGGCGTCCCACCCTGGCCGTCGTCGGGGCGACCGGTGCCGTCGGCACGGTCATGCTCGACCTGCTCTCCACCAGGGAGGACGTCTGGGGAGAAATCCGGCTGATCGCCTCGCCGCGCTCGGCCGGGCGGCGGCTTTCCGTCCGCGGCGTCGAGACCGAGGTCGTCGCCCTGTCGGAGGCGGCCTTCGACGGCGTCGACGTCGCCATGTTCGACGTGCCCGACGAGGTGTCCGCGGCCTGGGTCCCGGTTGCCGCCGCGCGCGGTGCCGTCTGCGTGGACAACTCCGGCGCGTTCCGGATGGACCCGGAGGTGCCGCTGGTGGTGCCCGAGGTGAATCCGGGTGACGCGCTGCGGCGCCCGAAGGGCGTCATCGCCAACCCGAACTGCACCACGCTGTCGCTGATCGTCGCGGTGGGCGCGCTGCACCGCGCGTTCGGCCTCGAAGAGCTGGTCGTCGCCTCCTACCAGGCCGCCTCCGGCGCCGGGCAGGCCGGCATCGACACGCTCTACGAGCAGCTGGAGAAGGTTGGCGGCACCCGCAGCCTCGGCCAGCGGCCGGGCGATGTGCGCGGCGTGGTCGGCGACCTCGGGCCGTTCCCGGCGCCGCTGGCGCTGAACGTCGTCCCCTGGGCGGGCTCGCTCAAGGACGCGGGCTGGTCGTCGGAGGAGCTCAAGATCCGCAACGAGTCGCGCAAGATCCTCGGCCTGCCCTCGCTGCGGGTCAACGCGACCTGCGTCCGGGTGCCGGTGATCACCACGCACTCGGTCGCGGTGCACGCCCGGTTCTCCCGGCCGGTGGGCCGCGAGGCGGCCTGGGAGACGCTGCGCGCCGCTCCCGGAGTGGTGCTCAACGACGAGCCGGAGCGCGGCGAGTACCCGACCCCGGCGGACGTCGTGGGCACCGACCCGACCTGGGTCGGCCGGGTCCGCGAGTCCCTCGACGACCCCTACGGCATCGAGTTCTTCGTCTGCGGCGACAATCTGCGCAAGGGCGCGGCGCTCAACACCGCGCAGATCGCCGAGCTGGTGGCGACCGAGTCCTAGTTCTTACCGGGTCCCTACCGGGTCCTTACGGCAGCGGCTGCCTAGTCCGCCGGATGGTACCGTCGAGGTATCGCCTAGCGGGACTTATATGCCTGTTTGGCAAACTAAGTCCGTTTTCCTGGGACGAAGGTGACTATTGCCTAGCTAAGAATGACGATCTATATCGTTTCGTGGCTCAACGGTTATCCTCGCTGATACAGTCGAACAACTAAGTGGCGCAAGCTAGGTGGCGCAATTCGACGCGAGGGCGGGACCGCGGCGGAGTTATGGGCCGCTTGCATTTGCCTGCACACATTGTCGAGGAGGTACCTCTTGGCCACCACTCGCAGCCGCCCGCGCGGCCGTGAGCAAGCACGACCGTCATCCGGGGGCGTGGCGGCCGAGCACGCGACAAAGATCTACACGGTTGCGGTCATAAGCATCGTCGTCGTAGTCGCTTTCCTGGCGCTGACGGGGACCGGCCACGTCATCGACGCGGCCACGCAGCACTTCATGCTGTACTACGCAGGCGTATTCGCGCTCATCACGCTGTGCGCCTCGACCGGTCTGGGGCTTATCGCGACCGACCGGGTATTCCTGAACCCCGGGCACCGGGTGTTCGCGCAGGCGGCGCACCGGGCGGCGTCCTTCGGGGCGGTCACCTTCCTGATCATCCACATCGTCACCGAGATCCTCGCGCAGCGCGTCCACGCGCTCGACGCGGTGGTTCCGTTCCTGTCGCCGTTCCGCACCTTCTACATCGGCCTCGGCACGATCGCCTCGGACCTGATCCTCCTGGTGTTTATAACGGGCATCATGCGCAGTCGGTTCAACGCGCACGGCAACGCCTGGCGGTGGCGGGCGATCCACTACACGGCCTACGCCTCGTTCGTGTTCGGCATCTGGCACGGCCTGCTAGCGGGCCGTCCAGGCAAGCCCTACGTGGACTGGAGCTACGGGCTCCTGGTGGCGCTCGTCCTGCTCGCGCTGGTGGTGCGGATCGTCGCCGAGTCGCTGCGGCCCAAGGAGAACCTGTCCAGGCCACCGGTGGACATCTCGGCGAGCTCCGCCTCCGCCCCGATGCGCGCCGCGGCCATGTTCGCCCAGCTTGGCCTGGCCCGCGGGGCGAACACCGGCAGCCAGGACCGCCTCATGGTCTCCTCCACCTCCGAGCCGGTGCTGTCGGCGCCGGTCGGCGGAGGCTACCCAACCAGTCCCATGCTGATGGCGCCCCAGCCTGCCGGGACCGGGCAGACCTACTACGAGCCTGGTTACGAGGGCCCCGCCCGCTACCTGGGCGCTCCCCGCAACCCCGGCAGCGGGCCGATGCCGCGCGTCAGCACCGGTCCTATCCCGCAGGCCAGCACCGGGCCGATGCCCCGCGTCGGGACCGGCCCGATTCCCCGGGCCGGTACCGGTCCCATCCCGCGGGCGGGCACTGGGCCGATCCCGCGGGCGGGCACTGGCCCGATTCCCCGGGCGGGTACGGGACCGATCCCGCAGGCGGGCACGGGCCCGATGCCGCGAGCGTGGACGGGGCCGATGCCAGCCGCCGGCAGCGATCACCGGTTGCCCGGAACCGGTCCACGGCCGCAGACCGCAGACGGATCTGGCCAGCTGCCGCGAGCGGGCAGCGGACCCATGCCGCGGGCCGCGACCGGCCAGCGATCCGGGCAACCGACTGGTCCGTTCCCGCGTCCGGGGACGGGGCCGATGCCCCGTACGGGGCATGGGTCCGGTCCGATGCCGCGGCCCGCGTCCGCCGCGCAGCCCTGGCCGGGGTCCGGCCCGATTTCGGGGGCGGCGCCCAGCGCGGCCACCGGCCCGCAGCCTTGGCCGACGTCGTCAGGACCGGCATCGGGGCCAATCCCGCGGGCAGCACTGGGACCGCAGCCCTGGCAAGGGTCGGGGCCGAGGTCGGGCCCGATGCCGCGCGCCGCGACCGGGCCGATCCCGCGGCCGCCGACCGGTCCGCAGCCGCGGGCTGGGGCCGGGCCGATGCCGCAAGCCGGCGGGGCCGGGCCACGGGGCGGGTACGCGCCGCCGGGCGGGTACGGACCGCAAGGCAGCAACGGACGGCAAGGCGGCAACGGGTCGCAGGACGACGGCTACGGGCCGCAGGCGGGTTACGGGCCGCAGGCGGGTTACGGGCCGCAGGCGGGTTACGGGCCGCAGGCGGGTTACGGGCCGCAGGACGGCTACGAACCGCAGGCGGGTTACGGGCCGCAGGACGGCTACCAACCGCAGGCGGGTTACCGGGCGCAGGGGGGGTACCCCGGGCAGCCCGGCCCCGGTGACCGCGGCCGTCCGCGTCCACGCGGCGAGGGCCGTGAAAGGAATCGCGCGGCGGCGCCCTGGGAGGGCGGGATGCCCGAGCCGGATCCATCGTTCAAGTACCGCGAGCCCGGTCCGGGGATGCCCGGCTACCGAGGGTCCCGTGACCACCGATACGGCGGAGACACGCGTTGATGAACCCGAGCAACGCGTCGGAACTCGACGTTCCGACGATTATGCGGGTCGGGGCGGCCCGGATGACGGCCGGCCTTGACCGGATGGCGCGACTCGACCTGGCCGCGCACACCAGGATCTTCGGCCAGGTGCCCCGGCTGTCGGCCGAGAACCTGGTGGCCATGGCCTCGCAGGTCGATCTGCGCGGCCAGGGCGGGGCCGGCTTCCCGTTCGCCCGCAAGCTGCAGGCGGTCGTCGATGCGGCCCGCAAGACCGACCAGCCGACGGTTGTCGTGGTGAACGCGACCGAGGGCGAGCCCGGGTCGTTCAAGGACAAGATGCTCATGATCAGGTCGCCGTACCTGGTCCTGAGCGGCGCGGCACTGGTCGCCGAGGCGATCGAGGCCGAGGAGATCATCGTCGGCGTGACCGGTAACGAGCTCGCCAACCGGTCGCTTGAGGCCGCGATCGCGGCCGAGCCGGGGCTGCGGTCCATGGTGCGCGTGGTTGAGCAGCCCGAGCGGTTCATCTCCGGCGAGTCGGGCGCGCTGGTGCGGGGCATCAACGGCAAGAAGCCGGTCCCGCCGGGGCGCAAGACGCTCGCCTCCGACAAGGGCGTGGCCGACCTGCCGACCCTGCTGTCCAACGCCTCAACGTTCGCCCAGGTCGCGGTGCTGGCGTTGCTCGGCGCCGAGCGGTTCTCCTCGGTCGGCGTGCCCGAGGAGCCCGGCACCGTGCTGCTCAGCGTCAGCGGCTCGGCCAAGCGCCCGGCGGTGGTTGAGTGCCCGACCGGGATTCCGCTCGGCACCGTGCTCGACATCTGCCTGGCGCCCGCCGGGGATGGCGTGCTCGTCGGCGGCTACCACGGCATGTGGCTGGACGCCGAGACCGCCTACCAGGTCCCGGTCGGCCGGGAGGGGCTGGCGTCCGCGGGCGGCACGTTCGGCTCGGGGATCGTGCTGCCGCTCGGCGACGGCACCTGCCCGCTTGGCGAGGTCTCCCGGATCGCCAACTACCTGGCAGGCGAGTCGGCCGGGCAGTGCGGCCCATGCAAGCTCGGGCTGCCCACGATCGCGCGAGCGCTCGCCGCGATCGTCGATGGCTCGGGCGGCATCGAGGCGCTCGACCTGGCCAGGCGTGCGGCGACCACGGTCAACGGCCGGGGCGCCTGCTCCCATCCCGACGGGACCACCCGCTTCGTGCTCTCCGCGCTCGAGGTCTTCACCGAGGACCTGGCGGCGCACGTGTTCCACTCCACCTGCGGCAGGCCGGTCCGCGGCATACTGCCGCTGCCGGATGGGCCGGAGGCGGCCCAGGCTAAGCAGCTCGTGGTGGACTGGGTGCGTTGCGAGGGGCACGGTCTCTGCGCCCACCTGGTACCGGAACTGATCCACCTCGATAAGACGGGCTTCCCGGTCGTCTTGCCGATCCCGGTGCCGCCCTGGCTGGAGAAGAACGCGCAGCACGCCGTGCAGATGTGCCCGGCCCTCGCGCTCCGGCTCGACACCGACCCCAAGAAGCGCAATGCGGCCAGCCCCAAGTCGGACCCGATCCCGGTTGTCGCCCCCGCCGCCCGCACCGGTCTGCTCGGCGCCCGCCGGTCCATCACCGCTGGCTGACTGGCGGGATCGGCCGCCGAATTTCCGGCGAGTGGCTCCTGCCGCAGACGGCAATCAGCCCGCCCGGCAGTTCGATAATTGCCAGGCGGGCTGATAGGGCATTTACAGCGGCTGCCGTTGTTGCTCGGCTAATCTTTTTCGAAGGGGTTGTGGAGCTTAGCGCAGCCGGACCCCTCCGTGGGTGGGAATTCCATGGCAGTGCGGGTCTGCGGCCCGTAGATCCCGTCCCACGGATATGCCAAGCCTTGACTGCATGCCTTCCACGGCAGACTGCGTGAGGGGACCGAAATCCCCGTCTTCGGTTAGGTCGTAGCCGTAGCATTTATTGAGTGCTACCTGCAGCAACTCCACGGCTGTGCTGTCATTGCCCGCCGCCAGCTGGCAGTTCGGTTGGAAGGTCCCGTTGCCCACCGTCGGCACCGCGGCAGCTCCATCGCCGACTTTCACTCCTTCTGGGAAACCGGATGGACCGAGAAACGTGAAATGGCGTCGAATGCGGCGCTGGGTAACTGGCGGTGTTGGCGGAGTGCGCCCCGTCAGCGAAGCGCGCCCCGCGGGACCCGGTCGCCGAGGATCTCGGCCAGTTCCGCATCAAGCTCGGCGAACGCGGCGCGGAGGGCGCTCTCGCACTCCGGGTCGGGGCGCCGTCGGAGGTGGCCGGAAACGGTGAGCGCGGCGTGCCCAAGGAGATCTCTGATGCTGGAGCTATCAGCCACGGTGCTATCCGCCTCCTCTCCCGGTCTGCCGGGTCCGCTGCACTTGCCTACGGCGGAGCGCGAGACGGAATGGTCACCGCCCACTGGGCCGCCGGGTGGTCATTTCCCTCTGTAGAGGGACGCCTTGTACACCTTCCCGGTGTACAAGGTTAACTCCCTTTTCAGAGTTTTAATGCTTGACGTGTCTATACAGACACTCATTGTAGTCGACTGCGGACGCTTCCTTGCATCCCTTCCGTACACATAACGCCAGCACCACGCCAGGCGTTACGTCCCGATGGGCGACAAAAAGCTTTACCAGAAACAGGAAATCTTCGGCTAACCTGTGGTGCTCATGATGTAGCGGCGTGCTTGCGTTACGTCGGATCATAGGGGCCGACGCGTTATCTGTGCGTACCGTCGCGCGCTGGGGATACCTGCTGCACCGCGTCGCTGAGCAGGCCCACCTTGAGGCGGTATGTCCGGCCGACCTTCAGCGTCCGCCAGGTTGTCTCGTCGAGTTCTGTCACATACGCGTCGGCGTCGGCGTCGGCGGTGACCGAGAACTTGGCGTGGTAGGTCTCCCGGCGCTCGGTGATTCGCTGGTCGGGTTCGAGGGTGTATTCGGGCCAGTGGACGTCGGCCGGATTGTCGCCCTTGGCGCTGTAGGACCGGTACTTGTGCCACTCGAATTCCTCGTACTCGAAGTACGTGTGGTCCGCCATGACCTCGTACGCTCTGCTCTTCGGCATGCTCGCCCCGGCCCGGCGCATGTTCGCGCCGCCCACGAGGTCGGGTTCCGTCCGGTGGACGGTGCGGAGGTTCCGCACGTTGTCCCCGTGCGGCTTCCAGGACGTGCGGCGGGACAACCAGCGCCCCTGCTCGACCACCACGGTGCGCTTCCAGTTGAGCGAAACCGCCGTCGCTTCAACGTGCCGAGACAACACACTCATGACTGCTGTCACCCGCTCTACTTGCGCAGCGGTCCGAAGCTCGCACGGATCTCTTCTGAAAACAGTTGCGGCTGCCCCCAGGCGGCGAAGTGGCCGCCTCGGTCGAGCTTGTTGTAGTGGATGAGGTTGTGGGGATACGCGCGCTCGGCCCAGCTCCGCGGTGCTTCATAAAGCTCGTCGGGGAAGACGCTGATGGCAAACGGAATCGTGATGTTCTTGGCGTCGAAGAAGTCCGCCTTGTTCTCCCAGTACAGACGAGCCGAGGAAACCCCGGTGTTCGTCAGCCAGTACAGCGTGATGTTGTCGAGGATGTCGTCTCGGGTCAGGTCGCCCGCCGGGTGTCCCTGGAGGGCCTGTTCGACGAGCCCCGGCTGGCCGGTACCGTCGCCGTGGTCCAGCATGAACGCCGCGAGATCGACGGGGGAGTCCGCCAGTCCGTACAGCGTCTGCGGGCGCGTCGTCATGATCTGGGCGTAGGCCACGTGCTTGGCATAGAAGGTGCTCAACTGCTCGTACGCACGGCTCTCCTCGGCGGACAGACCCGATGGCGGCGGGTCGCCGCGCTGGACCGCCTTGTTGATGGCGGCCGGGGCGGTGCCGGGCATGTTGGAGTGAATGCCGAGCAGTTCCGGAGCTGCCTGTTCACCCATCGTCTGCGTGACGGCCGCGCCCCAGTCGCCGCCCTGCGCTACGAACTGGGTGTATCCGAGGCGCTTCATCAGCTCGACCCAGGCACGGGCGGTGCGGACCGGGTCCCAGCCGGTGGTGGTCGGCTTGGCGGAGAACCCGTAACCCGGCAGGGAGGGAATCACCAGGTGGAACGCGTCCGCCGCGCTCGCGCCATGCGCGGTGGGATTGGTGAGCGGCTCGATGATCTTCAGCTGCTCGATGATCGAGCCAGGCCATCCGTGCGTGACGATCAGCGGCAGCGCGTCCTGGTGCTTGGAGCGGACGTGGATGAAGTGAATGTCAAGTCCGTCGAGCTCGGTTATGAAGTTCGGCAGCGCGTTCAGTTTCGCCTCGCACTTGTGCCAGTCGTAGTCTGTCCCCCAGTAGCGCGCGAGGTCCTGCATCAGCGTGAGCCGCACGCCCTGCGAGTCGTCGGTGACCGTCTCGCGCTCGGGCCACCTGGTCGCGTTTATGCGCCTCCGCAGCTCGGTAAGTTCCGCTTCAGGAAAGTTCACCTGGAATTCACGAATAGCGGTCTTATCGCTGCCTGTCTGTTGCGCGCCTTCAGTCATAGCTGCTCCTTCGTCCCGTGAGCATGTCACCAGTGGTGCCGGGCACGATGCTGATGTACCGATTGCGTCCAGGTCGCGCTCGCGGTGCGCGGCCCGCACCCGTGAACGTCCCCGGTCATTACCATAACTTTCTTGCCGTTTCTGGTCGATACTCTGGCTTTTGCAAGCGAGGGCAACACGGCTGCGCGGGGTGCGAGGTGCTGGCCTGCTGTCTGATAATGGCGCTATGACTGAGACCGAGTCCCTGATCGCCGAGGTCCGCCAATTGCGCGCCGACGTCGCCCGGCTGCACGCCGCGCACACGCCGGTCCACATCCGGCACGGCTGGATGGGCCTGCTCTTCAAAGACCTGTCCACCAACCCGTACACCCAGTACAAGGTCCACATGTGGGGCGCGATCTACTGGCTGATCAACTTCCCGCTAATCTGCTGCCTGTTCTTCTTCGCACCCACGCTGTGGGTCAAGCTCGGCATCTTCATCACGCTGATCTACTCGATCTACGCCAACCTTGCGACCGACTACGGCGCCATGTCAGCGGCCGAGGCGGCGTTCGGGGCGCCGCAGCCGCCGCCGATCCCACTTGAGCCGCCGCCGCCACTTCCGCCGGTATGAGGCGGCGCAAGGCCCCCGGGCGCTAACGGTCGCCCGCACCTGACGCTTGGCCTGGGGGCCGGAATACGGACCGCAGGTTACACGGAGCCGTGTGACCTGCGGTTTCTGTGGTCGGGGTGACAAGATTTGAATTTGTGACCTCTTCGTCCCGAAGGAATGTGCGCGGTTCTGACGTTCGTACTGGACGTCGGCCCTTTTCTGGTGGCGTTGTGGGTCAGCCGTAGTGCTCAGCTTCAGGCAACTCACCTTTGGTTCCCCGTGCGGGCCTGTCCGGGGACGCGGACCCGGCGGGCAGCCCGCACTTGCTTGGGTCATTGGCCCGGCAATCCCAGATGGTCACCCGGCTTAGCCGGGCAAGGCTCCCCAGACAGCCGACGCGGCTGGCGGGGAGGCCCTCGATCGGGCGACCGACCAGCTGGCCGCGGCGTGCGCGGGGACGTCGATCGCCTCACTTGAATTCCTTGCCATTTCCAAGGAGTTCCGCGCTGATGGGATGTTCGCGTGGCGGGTGATGTCATCTCGCCCGGCTATAGCTCGCCATCAGCTTTTCTTCGCCGCGACCCGCGCCGTTTTCGAGTACAGCGGCTTCAGGGTTCTGAACGTGCTGCGACTGCTGGCGTGCATGACGCTCCCGTGGATACTGGGAAACCGGCCACTCGCATGCGCCGTCATAATCGTCATCGTGGGGAGCTCGATCATCGTCGCGTTCCGGAACTTCGTTGGGGCGGACGGTGCCGACCAGATGACTGTCCTGATCTTCGTGAGCTTGTTGCTTTACACCGTCACGGGCGACAGGGTTACGCAGAGCTTGGCGGTGGGCTTCCTCGGCGCACAGTGCATTCTCTCCTACGTGGTGGCGGGAATGGCAAAGTCCGTGTCACCGGTATGGCGTAACGGGCTCGCGCTGAAAGGAATATTCCGGACCGAGACGTATGGCGTTGCCCTAGTCGGAAATACCCTATCTTCCCTGCCTGGCAACATGAACAGGCTGCTGTGCTGGGCCGTCATTGTTTGGGAGAGCACTTTTTTTGCGGTCCTGTTCCTACCGCTTCCTGTCTGCCTGGCAATGCTCGCCCTGGCGGCGGCGTTTCATATCTTCAATGCGTTCACGATGGGTCTTAACACGTTCGTATGGTCGTTCGTGGCGGGCTACCCGGCCATACTGGTGATGAATCACTGGCTGGAACTACGGGTGTGAGGATCGCGGGCATGAGGCTCGGCGCAACCGCGCTTATCCGCTACCTGTTCGTCCTCAACGGCCTCGGATGCAGATCAAGGCCGAAGCCGGCGACTCCTGGCAGGAACACGGCCTGGTGTTCCCGACGTTGGTCGGCACTTAGGCCGATGCCGCCAACGTCCGCAGGGCCTTCCGATGGATCGGCGGTTCCCCGACGCGTCGACTCCGGACGCCGCCGACGGGCCCGCCGACGCCTAGTTGCTCAGCTGGTTACTCAACGACGAAGGCCACAACGTCATTTCTGACACTGCGGCCTTCTACCTGCAACTACTTGGTCGGGGTGACAAGATTTGAACTTGCGACCTCTTCGTCCCGAACGAAGCGCGCTACCAAGCTGCGCCACACCCCGGTGCCCGGGAGGAGGCCTCCCGGACGAACCTCCGCTAGTTTAGCGGATAACTTGACTTCCCGCGCACGCTGCCGCGAGCCGCCTCGCGATGGTTCAGGACCAGCCGGGTACCAGCGTCAGCAAGGTGGCCTCCGGGCGGCAGTCGAACCTGGCCGGCGCCCACGGGGAGGTGCCGAGTCCGGCCGAGACGTAAAGCCACGCGGTGTTGCCGCCGTCGGGGGAGATCTCCGGGTGCATGGACAGCCCGCTCGCCCGGGCGCGGTCGATGCCGCAGTTGGTGACGAGGGCGCCGAAGCCGGGGACGCGGAGCTGGCCGCCGTGGGTGTGCCCGGCTAGCAGCAAGTTGTAGCCGTCCGCGGCGAACAGGTCCATGACCTTGGGCTCGGGGGAGTGCAGGACACCGAGCCGCAGGTCGGCGGTCGGGTCGGCCCGGCCCGCGACCAGGTCGTAGCGGTCCCGGTCGGCGTGCGGGTCATCCACCCCGGCCAGCGCGATGTCCAGCCCGTTGACGGCGAGCCGCCCGCGCCGGTTGTTGAGATCGAGCCAGCCGGACGATGCCAGTTCAGCGCCGAGCTTCTCCCAGGGCAGGTCGGGTGCCTCCCGGTCGTGGTCGCTGGCGCTCGTCCGCCACAGGTAGCGGGCCGGGTTCTTCGGCTTCGGCGAGAACAGGTCGTTCGAGCCGTAGACGAACGCACCGGGCTTGTCGAGCAGCGGGCCGAGGGAGTCAACCAGCGGGCCGATCGCGTCCGGGGAAGCGATCGAGTCCCCGGTGTTGATCACCAGGTCGGGCTCGAGGGCCGCCAGCGACCGGATGAACGCCATCAGCCGGTGCCGGCCCGGGGTCAGGTGCGCGTCGGAGATGTGCAGCACCCGCAGCGGGTCCGCACCACTCGGCAGCACTGGGATCGTCTCCTGCCGGAGCGCGAACCAGTTGCGCTCGATGACGGAGGCGTAGCCGATGGCCGCGGCGCCGGCGACGGCCGCGATGGAGGTAATAGTTCGTGCGCGCACGCATCCATGGTGCCATGTATCGCGGTATGCGCGGCCCGTGTATGGCGCCCCGCGCTCCGTGGCCAGCGTTATTAGCGGGCAGCCACGGCCCGCGTCGGGCAGGATGGGTGTGTGAATGAACTCAAGGAACGGCTCCGCGCCGACCTGACCGACGCTATGCGGGCACGGGACCAGGTGCGGCTGCGCACGCTGCGCATGGCGCTCACCTCGATCACCAACGAGGAGGTGTCAGGCAACGCGGTGCATGAGCTATCTGACGAGCAGGTAGTCAAGGTGCTCACCCGTGAGGCGAAGAAGCGCCGGGAGGCGGCCGAGGCATTCGAGGCGGCCGGCCGCGCGGATCAGGCCGAGGCGGAGCGGGCGGAGGGCGAGGTGCTGGCCGGGTACCTTCCGGCGCAGCTGTCCGATGAGGATCTGACGGCCCTGGTGACGGCCGCCATCGCCGAGACCGGCGCCACCGGGATGCCCGCGATGGGCAAGGTCATGAAGGTGGTCACCCCGCAGGTGGGGGGCCGTGCGGAGGGTGGCCGTGTCGCGGCCGAGGTGCGTCGCCAACTCGGATCGGGCTGACGTAGAGTCAGCTCTATCACATACAAGGCTGTCAATTGGGGGGCAGCCTGATCGGGGGGACAATGAGCGGCAAGTATGTGCTGAAAAAGGGCGAGAGCGGAAAATTCCACTTCAATCTGATAGCTGGCAATGGGGAGATCATCGCTACCAGCCAGCACTACGAGAGAAAAGACTCGGCTAAGGCGGGCATCAAGTCGGTGCAGAGCAACGCGTCAACCGACCAGATCGAGGATGAGACCGAGGACTAGCAGTCTCGGCGAAAGCAAGCGACCGCCGGAAATTCGAAATTTCCGGCGGTCACTGCTTTATCCAATAGAGCCATAACCGAAGTAGCGTCATAACCCTGTTGGGGGGGTGTGGACGGGAGGCGTTCCGCCGCCGCCACCGCCGCCGCCGCCGTTGCCGCCACCACCGCCGGTGCCGCCGGTGCCTCCGGTACCGCCCTTGCCGCCCTTCTTGGGCTTCGGCGGCTGCACGACGACCTGGCCGTTGCCCTTGCTCCACAGGCTGCTGTCGGACGGCACCTGGGTGAAGTCCTTGGAGCCGTCCAGATTGGCGTTGTCGAAGGACATGTGCCAGGTCTGTCCCGGGGCCATCGCGCCGTACATCTCTCCCGGGCAGGTCGGGTAGTCGGTGTACTCAGCCCGGTAGCAGGCGCTCTCGCCCGTCATCGTGTCCACCGTCGGGGATTTCGGGTTGAAGACCGAGACGTAGCCGACGAGGGCGGTGGTGTAACCAGCGAAGGCGGCGTAGGGCGTGCCGTCGCCGCTGGCCACGTTGGAGGTGCCGGTCTTGCCCGCCGCCTGGTAGTTGGCGAGCGCCAGGCCGGCGCCGGTGCCCGGTGAGACGAGTACACCCTGCAGGATGTAGTTGACCGCGTCCGCGACCTCGGCCGAGATGACCCGGTGGCAGTCCGCCGAGGGCACCGGCAGCGACTTGCCGGCCTCGTCGGTGATCTTGGTCATGACGATCGGCTTGCAGTACGTGCCGCCGGAGGCGGGCACCGCGTAGGCGGCCGCCATCGACATCGGCGAGACGTTGACCGTGCCGAGGGTGAAGGAGGTGTCGTCGTCGGCGGGTTGCTGGTAACCAGGTTGCCCCGGCTTCCCGTCGTCCCCTGCGAACAGCGACTTGCCGTCCACCCGGGTCATGCCGAGATCGGCCGCGGTGTGCACCACGTTGCAGAGGCCGACCTGCTGCTCCAGGTGGGCGAAAAAGACGTTGATCGATTGGGTTGTGCCCGTGTAGAGCGAGTAGGTGCCGTTGCCCGCGCCCTCGGAGTTAACTACCGGAAACGGGCCGGCGAATTGGCCTGCGCAGTTGTAATAAGGGGTCACCGTCGTCGGGCTCGGGACAGTGGCCTGGTATCCGAAGGGTATGCCTTGGTTGAGCGCCGTGATCAGGGTGAACAGCTTGGATGAGGAGCCGGTCTGCACGCCCTCGCCGCCGCCGTACGGGGTGTTCGCCGCGTAGTCGACCTCGGTCTGGGTATTGGGGTTGCCCGTCCCGTACGTCCGGTCCTCGGCGATCGCGCGCACCTGGCCGGTGCCCGGCTGGAGCAGGACCTCGGTGTCGGCGTTGTGCGACGGGTTGTAGGTCCTCGAGTCGTCGGGCATCACGTAGTTGACGGCCTTGGTCGCCGCGGACTCGTCCTGCGGTGCGAGCGTGGTGTGGATCTGCAGGCCGCCGGTGGAGAGCAGCTTGGCGCGGTCCTCGGGGGTCGCACCAAGCTGGGGGTCGTTCAGGATCGTGTGGACCACGTAATCGCAGAAGAAGGCGTCCTCGCCCACCGTGGTCGAGGTGCAGCCGTTCTGCGCCTGGCCCCCCGAGTGCAGCCGGAGCTTCGTCTTCCCGAGCGTGCTGGCGGCCGAGGCCGAGAGCGTGCCCGGGTCGGTCGCGGCGATCCGGCCGAGCACCGTGTTGCGCCGCGCGAGTGCCTGGACTGGGTTGGCGATGGGGTCGTACCGTGTCGGGTCCTCGACGATGCCCGCCAGCGTGGCGGCCTGGGCGATGGTGAGCTTGGCGGCGGTGGTGTTGAAGTACGTCTCCGCCGCCGTCTCGATGCCCCAGGCGCCGTTCCCGTAGTAGGAGTCGTTCAGGTACCCGGCCAGGATCTGCTGCTTGGACATCGTGTGCGCGACTTCGACCGCCATCCGCAGCTGGTCCAGCTTGCGGGACAGGGTGTCGGCGGTGGCGGCCTGCTGCGCCGACGGGCTGTCGAGCGCCTGCAGGATGAGCACGTTCTTCACGTACTGCTGCTCAAGCGTGGAGCCGCCCTGGATCGGCTTGTGCTCGATGTCGTTGACCAGCGCCCGGATGGTGCCCTTGACGTCGAGCGCGCCGTGCTGCCAGAAGCGGTCGTCCTCGATCGCGACGATGGCGTCGGTCATGTTCGGCGAGATCTGGTCGTAGTTCACCGGCTGCCGGTTGATGCCGTCGGAATAGGTCATCCCGGTTCCGAGGTCAACCCCCCAGACGTAGGTGATCAGGTGGCCGACGCGGTCGTAGATCGCGGACCGCTCCGGCAGGCTGTCGGCGTTGACCGACAGCGTGCTGAACTTGTCGGCGGTGTTCCTGACCACGATGCCGGTGGCCGCCACGACGGGCACAAGCACCGCGGCCACGAGCACGCCGCCGAGCACCGAGATCAAGACAAGGCGTCCGACAGCACTTGTCTTTCCCATGATCCAGTTGAAGAGCTGCACGCGTCATAGAGTACGCGGGTGAGCACGGTACTACTGCGATTGAGCCGGCTGTTGGGCCAGCACGCAGCCAGTTCCGTCACGCTGAGGTGCATGCGCGACCACTAAGTGACTACCCCCAAGGCTGTATATAGCCCATCAGGACTATCTCTGAAATGGCCATACCGGGTCTTGGCAGAGGTGCCCCATGTTCCGTAAGTTCCTTTATCACGAACAGGTAACCGTGATCGGGTGGCCGCACATCCTCACGGGACACGCAATCCGTCAACGCAGACCGTCCGGGTACAGGTGTGCCCGGCGATCCAAGAGGAGTTGGGCACATGTGGATCACCGACTGGACCACACGCGCCGCCTGTAAAGGGACCGACCCGGACGAGCTTTTCGTTCAGGGTGCGGCCCAGAATCGCGCAAAGCTCATCTGCCGGGGCTGCCCGGTGCGTACCGAGTGCCTTGCGGACGCGCTCGACAACGGCATCGAGTTTGGCGTCTGGGGCGGGATGACCGAGCGCGAGCGGCGTGCGCTGCTCCGCCGCAGGCCCGACGTAACGTCGTGGCGCGAACTGCTCGAGCGGGCACGCGACAACTACGAGCGCCAGGGCATCGACGAGCTCGTCGCCAGCTAGGCATCGTTACCCGCAAGACGGTACTGGCGCCGGGGCCGGCAACGAGGCCGGCCGAAACCAGCTATCCCTGAACTGCGAACGACTCGCCCACGCGGCGCAGCCCGGCGAGGTCGTGCACATCCTCTGGCAGGGCGGGAACCTCCACCACCGGAACGGCGGGGTGGGTCGACATGAACGAGCCGGCCACCCGCCGTTCTCGCTCACCCAGGTTCATCCGGGACGCGTGCAGCCGCAGGGCCGCGGCCGCCGCGGTGTTGGCCGAGACCGTGTTCGCCAGGCCAGGGAAATCGCCTGACGAGGCGGCAGCCACGGATCCGTTCGAGCTGATTGTCTCCAGGGTCTCCGCGGCGGCCTGCGAACGCGCGGCGCTCAGCCGGCAGCTGCCCGCGCTGTGCACCCGGTTCAGCAGCAGCCCGGCCATCGGCATCCGCTCCTCGGCCAGCCGCTCGACGAAGTAGGACGCCTCGCGCAGCGCGGCGGGCTCGGGCGTGGCCACTACCAGGAACGACGTTCCCGGTGCCTGCAGCAGCTTGTAGGTCGCCTCGGCCCGTTCGCGGAATCCGCCGAACATCGTGTCGAACGCGGTAATGAACGTCTGGGCGTCGCGCAGCACCTGGGCGCCGAGCACCTTGGTCATCGCGCCGGTCATCATCGAGAACCCGGCGTTGAGCATCCGCCCGAACGGACGGCCCGCCTTCACCGGGCTGGTCAGCAGGCGGATCAGCCGTCCGTCGAGGAACCGGCCGAGCCGCTCGGGCGCGTCGAGGAAGTCCAGCGCCGACCGGCTCGGCGGCGTGTCCACCACGATCAGGTCCCATTCGTCAGAGCGGCGCAGCTGCCCCAGCTTCTCCATCGCCATGTACTCCTGGGTGCCGGAGAAGCTCGAGGAGAGTGACTGGTAGAACGGGTTGGCCAGGATCTGCGCGGCCCGGGCCGGGTCGGAGTGCGCCTCGACGATCTCGTCGAACGTGCGCTTCATGTCGAGCATCATCGCGTGCAGGCTGCCGCCGGCCTCGTCGTCGACCCCCTCGACCAGCCGGGGCGTGTTGTCGAGGGAGGACAGCCCCATCGACTGGGCCAGCCGGCGCGCCGGATCGACGGTGAGCACGCAGACCTGGCGCCCGCGCTCGGCCGCGCGCAGGCCGATGGCGGCCGCGGTGGTGGTCTTCCCGACGCCGCCGGAGCCGCAGCAGACGATGATCCGGGTGCGCCGGTCGTCGATGATCCGGTCGATGTCGAGCTGCGGATTGGTCCAGGCCGGGTTGACGGTCATGCTGTGCTTCCTTTCGCCTCGGGCGCTTTTAGCCCGCCCTTTGGCGAGCCGCTCACGCGGCCCCCTGGTCGCGGAGTTCGGCGGCCAGCCGGTGCAGGGCGGCCAGGTCGATTCCCTCGATGACCAGCGGCAGCTCGTAGACCGGCTGCCCGGCCGCCTCGAGTTCGGTCCGCTCGCGTTCGGCCAGCTCGACGTGGCGGGCGTGCCCGGAGAGCTCCTCGGCCAGTTCCTCGGCGAGCGCTGCTGTGCTGTGCAGCCCGGCCACGGTGAGCGCCTCCGCCATGGCGGCCGCTTCCGGCAGGTCCTTCAGCTCCTCGCGGCTGAGCACCTGGGGCGGCGCCATGTTAATCATGATGCCGCCGACCTGCATGCCCGCGATGGAACGGAGCTCGGCGATGCCGTCGAGGGTCTCCTGGACCGGCATTTCCTCCAGCGTGCAGACGAAGTGCACGGCCGTCTGCGGTGACTTGATCACGTTGGCCACCGAGTCGGCGTGGGTACGCACCGGGCCCACCTTGGCCAGCCCGGACACCTCGGCCGAGACGTTGAGGAACCGGCCGACCCGGCCGGTCGGCGGCGCGTCGAGCACCACCGCGTCGTAGGCGAAACCGCTCGGCGAGCCCGGCTGCTTGCGCCGGGTCGCCTCGGTCGCCTTGCCGGTGATCAGCACGTCCGACAGGCCGGGGGCGATCGTCGTCGCGAAGTCCACCATGCCCAGCTTGGTCAGCGCGTTGCCGATGCCGCGCATGTTGTAGAACATCTGCAGGTAGTCGAGGAGCGCGCCCTCCGGGTCGATGGCGAGCGCGTAGACGTCGCCGCCCGCGCCGCGGCCGTCGTCGGCCTCACCGGGGCCGATGGCGATCTTCCGCTCCTCGTAGGGGAGCGGCGGGCGGTCGAACAGCCGGGCGATGCCCTGCCTGCCCTCGGCCTCGATCAGCAGCACCTTGCGGCCGGCATGAGCCAGGGCGAGTGCGAGGGCGGCGGCGACGGTGGTCTTGCCGGTGCCCCCCTTGCCCGTCACGACGTGCAGCCGCACGCCGTCCCAGTCCGTGTCCCTAGCGGTCATGCTCAATCCCTGGTCGTTGACGACGGTGCCTGGTAGTGCGTCCTAAGGAGGCTATCGCCGCGCGCCTACCGGTAAGTGCCAAAGAATCACCATGGGGAACGCACGCGGCTTACTCTGACCGCTCAACTGGTAGCTGCGTCCTTTGGCAGCCGCGGACTAGGCTGAACCCAAGCCCGTGCGGCCATCCGGAACCCGGCGGGCCGCCGCTAATGAGGAGGCGGAGCTCTCATGGAGGCTCTGATCGTAGTCATTGTGCTGTTGGTGATAGCCGGCGTGATCGCCCTTGGCCGGTCGATGAAGGTCATACAGCAGTACGAGAAGGGTGTCTTGTACCGGTTCGGCCGGGTGGAGTCCGCACTGCTCGAGCCTGGCCTGGTCTTCATCCGGCCGATCGGCGACCGGGTGGAGAAGGTCAATATGCAGATCATCGCGATGACCGTGCCCGCCCAGGAGGGCATCACCCGCGACAACGTCTCGGTCCGGGTGGACGCGGTGGTGTACTTCCGCGTGGTGGACCCGATCAAGGCCACGGTCAACGTGAACAATTACATGAACGCCGTTTCGCAGCAGGCGCAGACGTCGCTGCGGTCGATCATCGGCCAGTCCGAGATGGACCAGCTGCTGGCCGAGCGCGAGACCGTCAACAAGAAGCTGCGGCAGACCATCGACGAGCCGACCGAGGAGCCGTGGGGCATCCGGGTGGAGCGGGTGGAGATCAAGGACGTGTCGCTGCCCGAGGGCATGAAGCGCTCCATGTCTCGGCAGGCGGAGGCGGAGCGCGAGCGCCGCGCCCGGATCATCACCGCCGACGGTGAGTACCAGGCCTCCAAGCGGCTGGCCGCCGCCGCGTCGGTGATGGCGAAGGACCCCGCCGCGCTCCAGTTGCGGCTGCTGCAGACGGTGGTCGAGGTGGCGGGCGAGAAGAACAGCACGCTGGTCATGCCGGTCCCGGTCGAGCTGCTGCGGTTCTTCGAGAAGATGGCGCCCGGACCGGCCGCCGTCACCGGTTCGACCGCGCTGGCCGACGCCGAGGCCGAGGACGCCGCCAACGCCGACCTGGGCGACGCCGAGGTGGCGGCGGCTGAGGCGGCGATCGGGCACGTAGCGGCGGCCGCGCCGGTGCCCGAGCTGGCCGATGCGGACGTGCCCCCGGTGCCGCCGGTGCCGGGCGTGCCCGAGCTCGCGGCCGGCGAGGAAGTCCCCGTCAAGGACCGATAATGTGAGCCGCATGACCAAGTGGGAGTACGTAACCGTGCCGCTGCTTTCGCACGCGACCAAGCAGATCCTGGACAACTGGGGTGACGAGGGCTACGAGCTCGTCACCGTGGTGCCGGGCCCGACCGCCGAGCAGCTGATCGCCTACATGAAGCGGCCGAAGGGATGACCGCCCCGTCGGAGCGGCTGGCCGAGCTCGGGCTGACGCTGCCGCCGGTGGCCGCGCCGCAGGCGGCGTACGTGCCGGCCGTCCGTACCGGCAACTACGTCTACGTGTCCGGCCAGCTGCCCATCGTGGACGGGAAGCTGCAAGCGGTCGGCAAGGTCGGCGATGCGGTGAGCGCCGAGGAAGCGGCCGCGCTGGCGCGGATCTGCGCACTGAACGGCCTGGCCGCCGCGGCCTCGCTGGTGGCGGGCGGAGTCGATGTCATCACCCGGATCGTCAAGGTCACCGGCTTCGTCGCCAGCGTCCCGTCGTTCACCGGCCAGCCTGCCGTGATCAACGGGGCGAGCGAGTTCTTCATCGAGGTCTTCGGCGAGGCCGGGCGGCACGCGCGCAGCGCCGTCGGGCTGGCGGTGCTGCCGCTCGACTCGCCGGTCGAGGTCGAGCTGATCGTCGAAGTGGCTTAGGCGCGGCGGCGTGCGGATACGGCTCGACTGGTCCGGCGACAAGCTCACGCAGCGGCTGGCCGATATCGAGGCCGGCCTGATCACGCCGGCCGTCCCGCGGGACGCGGCGACCGTGATGGTGCTGCGCCCCGGCGGTGCCCAAGCCGGTGCGGAAGCCGGAGCGGGCGTCGAAGTGCTGATGCTGCGGCGGGTGGCGGCGATGAAGTTCGCGCCGGGTGCCTACGTCTTCCCCGGCGGCTCGGTCGACCCGGCCGACTCCGACCCGGAGATCGGCTGGCACGGGCCGGAGCCGGCCGAGTTCGGCGCCCGGCTTGGCGCGTCCGCCGAGATGGCCCGCGCGCTGGTCTGCGCCGCGGTGCGGGAGACGTTTGAGGAGTCAGGCGTGCTGCTGGCCGGGCCGCCCGGCGGCGGCCCGGCGGCAGTGCCGTCCGGGCCGGCGTGGGAGGCGGACCGGGAGGCGCTTGCCAACGGTGCGGTGACGCTGGCCGGGCTGCTGGCCGGGCACGGCCTGGTGCTACGGGCGGACCTGCTCGTCCCGTGGGCGCGGTGGATCACGCCGGAGGGCGAGCCGCGCAGGTTCGACGCGCGGTTCTTCGCCGCCGCGCTGCCCGCGGGCCAGGTGGCGACCGGGCACGCGGCGGAGTCTGACCACATCGCGTGGGTGCGTCCTGCCGACGCGATCGCGTCGGCGCGGGCGGGGGAGATGTCGCTGTTCCCGCCGACGGCGGCGACGCTGAACGACTTCACGGTGGCCGGCGCCGCCGTGGCGGGGATTCTCGCCCGGCCGCCGCTGGTCGAGCCGGTCATGCCGCGCCTGGTACGCGAGGACGGCCAGGCCTGGCTGTACATCCCCGACGAGGTCGGGTACCCGCTGTGAGCGCGGAGCCCGGTCTCCGCCCGGCCGACGGCAGCCGGGCGGCGGACGGCATGGGCACCACGCGCGCGCGGTGCGTGCTCGCGCCCAACCCGTCGCCGATGACCCTGGACGGCACCAACACATGGGTGATCGCCGAGCCCGGCGCACCGGCCTCGGTGGTGGTCGACCCGGGGCCCGACGACGAGGGGCATCTGCGGCGGGTACTCGAACTCGCCTGCTCTGACGGCCGGCGGGTGGCGCAGATCGTGCTGACCCACGGGCACCCGGATCATTCGGCGGGCGCGGCCCGCTTCGCGGAGCTGACCGGCGCGCCGGTCGGGGCACTCGACCCGGCCCTCCGGCTGGGCAGCGAGGGATTCGGGCCCGGGGCGGTGCTGACCAGCGGCGGCTGCGAGTTGCGGGTGGTGGCCACCCCCGGGCACACGGCCGACTCGCTCAGCCTGCTGCTGGTGACCGACGGCGGGCTGCTGACCGGTGACACGGTGCTCGGCCGGGGCACCACGGTAATCGCCGAGGACGGGTCACTCGGCGACTACCTGCGGACGCTTGACGATCTCAGGGCGCTGACCGACGAGGCCGGCCTGCGGGTGCTGCTGCCCGGCCACGGTCCGCTGCTCGGCGACCCGGCGGGAGTCCTCGACTACTACATCGCGCACCGCCGGGAACGCCTCGAACAGGTGCGGGCGGCCCTGGCGACCGGGGCGCGCACGCCCGCCGAGGTCGTCGCGGTGGTCTACGCGGACGTCGACCGCGCGCTCTGGCCGGCCGCCGAGCAGTCCGTCCGCGCCCAGCTTGCGTACCTCAGCAGCCGCTAGCAGCCGCTAGCGGGCGCGCTTGCGGAGGCGCTCGGCGTCGAGGATGAGCACCGAGCGGGCCGAGATCTGCAGCCATCCGCGCGCGGCGAAGTCGGCCAGCGCCTTGTTCACGGTCTCGCGGGAGGCGCCGACGAGCTGCGCGAGCTCCTCCTGGGTGAGGTCATGGTGGACGTGCAGGCCGTCCGGCTCCTGGTTGCCGAAGCGGTCGGCGAGGTCGAGCAGGTTCTTGGCGACCCGGCCGGGGACGTCGGTGAACACGAGGTCGGCGGTCACGTCATTGGCCCGGCGCAGGCGCTGGGCGAGTGCGCGCAGCATGTGCAGTGCCACCTCGGGGCGCTCGTGCAGCCACACCGTCAGCGCCTCTTGCTTCAGTGAGGCGAGCGTCGCGTCGGTCACCGCGCTGGCCGAGGAGGTCCGCGGCCGTGGGTCGAAAATGGACAATTCGCCGAACATCTCGCCCGGGCCGATCACGCTCAACAGGTTCTCACGTCCGTCCGAGGCGGCCCGGGTGAGCTTCATCTTGCCGTCAATCACCACGTAGAGGGCGTCGCCGTCGTCGCCCTCCATGAACAGGTGGTCACCACGCGAGAGCTTCACCTCCGCCATCTGGCGGCGGAGCGCGCGAGCGCCCTCATCATCAAGACCATCAAACAGGGGTGCCCGTCTCAGCACGCCTTCGGTGTCGCCCACCCGTCCTCCTTGCTGCCAACTTTGCCGTTACTAAGTGTCAATCATTCGACGCCATGCTCTGTGCCCGGTATCCAAAGTATTCCCGCCTACGTCGATAAAGGTGCATGGATCTCCCCGGCTTTCCTGAGACATCCAGTTACGCTGAGTAGCGATCTGATCGCTAGGGTGGCCGGATCGCTTAGGGGGCGGGGACGGGATGCGCGCAAGCTGGCGTCACTGGGCGGCCGCGGGCGGCCGGCAGATCGCGGCGCTCGGGGTGGCCGGCGTGCTCGGGGTGATCGGCCCGGTGGGCGCTGCCGCCACGGCCAGTGACGGAGTGGTGACGCAGGCGGCGGTGCGCCCGACGGGCACTGTGCCGAAGGGGGCGCTGGGAAAGGCCACGGTGGCGAAGAACGCGGTGACGCCGGGCGGCGGCCAGTTGTCCGCCGCGCAGAACCTGGTCGCCGGGTGGGCCGCCGCGCTGGCTCGCAGCAAGGCCAATACCGCCACCCTGGCCGTCGCGCTGTCGGGGCTGAGAACCCAGGGCGAGGTGCTGACCGAGCGCTATGACCGGGAAGTCTCGCTTGCACAGCAGGCCGCCACCGCCTACCAGGTGGCGGTGGACCGGGTGGCCGCCGCGAAAAAGCAGCAGCAGCGGGCGGTCGCGCTGCTCGGGCGGCAGGCCGCCGCCGATTACGAGTGGAGTGCCGGCCAGAGCGTGGCGACCGTTCTGTTCGCGGGCATCACCGATCCGCAGGGCTACCTGGGCACGCTGGGGCTGCAGCAGGCGCAGGACGACCAGAGCGTCGACCTGCTCGCGGAGACCAAGGCCGACGCGCTCGTCACCCGGCTCTTCAGCGAGCAGGCGGCGGAGCTGCTCGGGCAGCAGCGCGCGGCCGAGCAGTCGGCCAGCTTCCTGCGGTCGGCCGTGATCGCGGCCGTCAACCGGCAGGCCGCCGTGGTGAAGGCGGCCAGGACCACCCAGTCCCGCCTCGCCGCCGAGACGGCCGCCGCGCAGGCCGCGCTTGCCGCGCGGACGGGTGGGACCCCGCTTACCGCGGCGAACGGCACCAGCGGTCCCGGCGGTACCGCCGGCTCCGGCGTCCCGCCCGGCGTCGCCGCAAGCGTGCTCGCGGGCGGGCCAGGCGGCGCGGCCCCCGGTGTGAACGCGCCTGACTGGGCGCCGGACGCCGGCGCCAGCGCGGCGCAGGGCGGCATCGCCGCGAACTGGGCGCTCAGCCAGCTAGGCAAGCCCTACCAGTGGGGCGCCGCCGGGCCAGATTCCTATGACTGCTCCGGGCTCGCGCTGCGGGCCTGGGCCAGGGCGGGCGTCCGGCTGCTGCACTGGACCGGGTACCAGTGGGTTTCCGGCCCGCACGTGCCGCTTGGCAAACTCCGCCGGGGTGACCTGATCTTCTTCGCGTACAACATCGCCGACCCGGCGACCATCCACCACGTCGGCATCTACATCGGCAACGGCCTGATGGTCGACGCTCCGTATACCGGGGCCTTCGTCGAGATCGACTCCATCTACCGCTTCGGCGGCCTGATCGGCGCTACCCGACCCGCTTCGTGAACCATGCTCGCCCCGTCTCAGCAGCGCGATTGTGCGCCCTAATGGGTGGTATCCGACATAGTGTGCCGTTGGGGGCGCCCCGCGACCCGAACGACACACGGTCATGGGCGGTGTCGCCGCACGCACGGATCCGCGGGCGTCGCCAGGCGGTCAGGTTGCGCGCTGGCTACTTAGTGTTCTCTAGATGTTCCAGCGGAGATGGTGGGGAGCCATCGCTGTTACGCGTAACCTAACCAAATGGCGGAGAGTAGGCGGTGCGAGCGCTGCGGCATGGAGTTCATGCCCAAGCGTGAGCATGCCCGCTTCTGCTCGGCCCGGTGCCGGGTCGCCTGGAACCGGGAGAACTGGAACCGGGTCAACCGGGACCAGCAAAAATGGGGCAGCGAGAACTGGGACGACGGCGACGGCCCGGGGAGCGAGCCGAGTGCCCTGCGGTGGGCCATCGTCGCTATGCGGGACAGCACTGACCGGCTGTGCAAGGCGCAGGCGGGTGACCGCGCGCAGGCCTTCGCGGTGATCGGCGAGGCCGTCTGGTGGGTCACCATCGTTGACGCCACCCTGGTCAGGTACCACCCCGACGAGTACGACAGCGCGCTGGCGGCGCAGCCGCCACGGCAGCGCCGGATCATCGAGGGCACCTTCGGCGGCCTCCGTTACGTGCGGAACCGGATGGGCTACTACGCCGATCACGCCGACTTCATCCAGCCCCGGCCCGAGCAGCCGGAGGGCAGCCGAGCGCCGATCACCGAGTGGACCTGGCGATCGCTGACCCCGCCGGCTCTGGAGACCCTGCCACCCCGGGGCCAGGAGTGGGAGCTGAGCAGGTACCACGCCTACCAGGAGCGGCTGGCCGGCCGGCCGGTCGGCGAGACCTTCTCGCTGGCGTCCGCCTTCCTCGCCCTCGTGTCGTCCGACCTCGATGACAATGCCCTCGGCGCCTGAAGGCACGGCCCTCGGCGCCTGAAGGCGCGGCCCTCGGCGCCCGACGACATGGCGTAGAAGTTCGTAATTCAGGACAATTACGCAAAGTTAGTATCGTAGCGTGTATTGTCTGTTACTCGGTGTTATGAGACGATCTTTCCAGGGCCGGAAGGCGCGGTTCACCTGGAGAGGCTCGCGGCATGTTCATGGCCCGAGGCGGTATCCGGACGCGATGCGCTCTGGCTCAACACGCAGCAGCGCCGGTATGACTTCCATCTCGGCGAGGCGATCAGGGCCGCGATCCAGGGCAGCCACGATAAGGCGACCAAGCATTCGGAGACCGCGCTGCTGATCAGCCGGGAGCTCTACGCAGGGGCGCCCAACCCGGCGCGGCACCAGCCGGACCTGGCGGCCGCGCTCTGCACGCACGCCCGCTACGGTGGCGGCTGGCGGGGTATCGCCATGCTGGCCGAATCGGCCGGGCACTACACGGCGCTGGCGGAGGCGGACCCGGCCGCCTACGAGGTGGCCAGGATCGACGTGCTCACGCGGCTCGCGCTCGCGGCGGACGAGGCGGGCAACAGCCAGGCCGCGATCAGCCTGCTGCTCGAGGTGATCGGCATGTACCTCAAGGCGCCCGCCGCCGATACGGAGGAACGCGACATCGGGGTGGCCAGGGCGCGATTCCACCTGGGCCGCTGCCTGCTCGCGACCGGTCAGACAGGCGAGGGGCTGGCGGAGACCGACACCGGGCTTGAGCTGGCGGCAGAGGTGCCCGACCGGCTGGCGCTATCGGTCATGGACTCGGGCTGGCTCGACGCGGCGCCCAGGTACCTGCAGGTCGCCGCCCCGGACTGGGCGGCCGCGGCCGTCCGGTCGATGTCCCGGCACGCGGACGCGGGCCGGTGGCAGCGGGCCGCGATCTCGGCCCAAACCGCCGTGCTGATCTCCGGCGGCCTCGCGGGTCTCGGCGGCGAGACCCTCCGCGACGCGCACGCGGCCATCACTGCCCGCGCGGCGGAGATCTTCGCCCGTCAGAGGCCTTCGTGCTCGACGTGACGCTTGCGGGAGCGCTCAACCTCGGCCTCGGCGGCCGCCCGGCCGGCCCAGTGCGAGCCCTCGACGGACTTGCCGGGCTCTAGGTCCTTGTAGACCTCGAAGAAGTGCTGAATCTCCAGCCGGTCAAACTCGGGGACATCGGTGATGTCCTGCAGGTGGGCCTGCCGGGGATCGTTCGCAGGGACGCAGAGGACCTTGTCGTCCGGGCCCTTCTCGTCGGTCATCTGGAACATGCCGATGACCCGGGCGGTCACCAGGCAGCCGGGGAAAGTCGGCTCCTCGAGCAGCACCAAAGCGTCAAGCGGGTCGCCGTCCCCACCCAAGGTCTCGTCGATATAACCGTAGTCAGCCGGGTACCTGGTCGAGGTGAACAGCATTCGGTCAAGTCTGATCCGGCCGGTACGGTGATCGACCTCGTACTTGTTCCGCTGACCACGCGGGATCTCGATGACTACTTCCACATCCATGTTTCGCTCCACAGGTTAGTTACTGATTTACTCCATTGTCACCGGTCGCATGAGCACGGCCGGCGACGGGTCCATCGACGGGGGACGATGTAGCCCTATGCTGCTGAGCACACTCGCTTCCCGCGAAAGGTAAGTTCGTGCACCGCACACGGACCACGGCCGTTTTCACGCTGGCCCTGCTGAACGTGTTCACCCTCGGTGCCGGGGTGGTAGTGGCGCACATGCTCCCGCCCAGGCTCGCGGCCCTGCATATTCCCGGCACCGCGAGCAGGCCCCTGATCGGGGCCGCGCCGGTGCTGGCGACCGCCGCGGCCCCGGCGACGCCGGCCTCGGCCGGGCTGCCCACCGCGGCCGCTCTCGCCGCTATGCTCGGCGCGGCGCTGCCAGCCGCCGACACCGGTCCTGGGGTTGGCATCGAGGTCGCGGACGCGCAGACCGGTCAGGTGCTCTACGCCGACAACGCCAGCGCGCTCGCCACCCCCGCGTCCACCACCAAGCTGATGACCGCGGTGACGGCGCTCGCGCTGCTGGGACCTGATGCGCGGTTCGCTACCACGGTGCGCCAGGAGAGCGGCACCATCGTGCTGGCAGGAGGCGGTGACCCTACCCTCGCCGTGAATCAGTACCCCTCCAATGACTATCCCCGGCCAGCCACGCTCGCCTCCCTGGCGGCCCGCACCGCACAAGCGCTCAAGGCGCAGGGCCGCGGCTCCGTGCGGCTAGGCTACGACACCTCTCTGTATACCGGGCCCGGCATGGCGCCGGGATGGTCCGATAGCCTCGTCTATACGGGAAATGTCACACCGATTGTCTCGCTCGAAGCCGATCAAGGCCGGCTGACGGCGAATGGCGCCTTTCAGGATGAGGACGACCCGACCAATTACTCGCCGCGGACAATGGACCCGGCCGGTATGACCGCGGCGGCCTTCGCAAGCCTGCTCGAGCGGGACGGCATCACCGTGACCGGCTCTCCGGCGGAGGTGACGGCCGGAGCTTCCGCGCCGGTGATCGCGAGCGTCAGCTCGCCTACGCTCGCCGCGATCGAGGAGCAGATGCTGCTCGAGTCGAACAACGTGATCGCGGAGAACCTGGCGCGGCACGTGGCGATCGCCCTGGGGATGCCCGCCAGCTTCAGCGGCGCGGCGGACGCGGTGATGACTGAGGCCCGCCGCCTCGGCGTGACGACGCCCATTCACCTGGTCGACGGCAGCGGCCTGTCGCCGGACGACGGCATCGCGCCGGAGACGCTGGTGCGGGTGCTCGCGCTGGCGGCCAGCAGGCCGCAGCTCCGGGCGGTCATCACCGGGCTGCCGGTGGCCGGCTTCGCGGGGACGCTCTCGGCGGGCGACAGCGATTTCGGCGGCATCGCGAGCCTGGACGACGGCGCGGCGCGCGGGGTGGTCCGGGCCAAGACGGGAAACCTCGCCACGGTCGCCGACCTGGCCGGACTCGCCTACGACCGGGACGGCAAGCTGCTGCTATTCGCGATCCTGGCGCCGGACGTGCCCGGGGCGGGACTGCTGCAGAACGCCGCCGACGCGATCGACTCGGCCGCCGCCGGGCTGGCCCGATGCGGCTGCCGGTGAGCGGCGCGCGCACGTCAGTTGGGGCTGCATCTGCCTTTACCGCCGGCGAGCACGTACGGTAGGACTGTGAGCAGCGCACAGATGATCGACTGGGACACGGCGATCTCCACCGGTGTCCGCTTCGCCAGGCAGGGGCCGCAGGTCAGCCTCACGGACGCACGCGCGGTGGTGGCCGAACTGCGTGGCCTGACCACCGTCGTCCAACAACCCGTTCGCGAGGTCACCGGGCTGACCAGCCAAGGTTCGGTCGGGCCGGTCGCCGTGGTGGACCGCCCCGGGTGGATCAGGGCGAACGTGAGCGGATTCCAGGTGGTACTGGAACCGCTGGCGGAAAAGCTCGCCGAGCGGGGCAGCCCGGTGCCGATGGCCGGACCGCTGATCACCTCGGTCGGCGCCCGGGTCACCGGTGCGCAGGCCGGCCTGATCCTCGCCTACCTCTCGTCCCGTGTGCTCGGCCAGTACGAGCTGTTCCTGCCGCCGGGCGAGGGCGAGGTACCCGCTAACGGGGCGAGCGGCGGGTACGGAACCAACGGCGGAAGCGCCGCGGCGAACGGCGCCGCGGCCGGCCCTGGCGTGGGCCGGCTCACCCTGGTCGCGCCGAATATCGTCTCGGTCGAGCGCGAGCTCGGCGTCAACCCGCATGACTTCCGGCGCTGGGTCTGCCTGCACGAGGAGACGCACCGGGTGCAGTTCACGTCGGTACCGTGGCTGCGCGGCTACGTGCAGGGCATGATGACCGAGTTCCTGCTCGCCTCGGACCTGGACACCAGCGCGATCGTTGAACGGTTGCGGACCGCGGCCGGATCGATCGCGGGGGCGGTCAGGGGCGGCGAGGGCGAGTCGCTGATGGAGGCGATGCAGACTCCGGCCCAGCGGGAACTGCTCGACAAGCTCACCAACGTGATGACCCTGGTCGAGGGGCACGGCGACTACGTGATGGACGCGGTCGGCCCCCGGGTGGTGCCGTCGGTCGCGGAGATCAGGGAGAAGTTCTCCCAGCGGCGCGGCTCGGCCGGCCGGGTGGAGCAGATCATCCGCCGCATCCTCGGCATCGACCTGAAGATGAAGCAGTACGAGCAGGGCTCCAAGTTCGTCTCGGCGGTAGTGGCCGAGGCGGGAATGGCCGGGTTCAACCGGGTATGGACGTCACCGGAGACGCTGCCCACCCGCAGCGAGCTGAACAAACCCGCTGAGTGGCTGGCCCGGGTCGGCTAAGCGTGGGCGGAGGCCTGTCCCCGGTCGTCGCCGCGGTACGCAATGCGGTACGCGCGTCGCTAGCCGGGCTCGCGCCGGGCGATCTGGTGCTCGCCGCCTGCTCGGGTGGCCCCGACTCGCTCGCCCTGGCCGCCGCGCTGGCGTTCACCGCGCCGCGGGCGGGGCTGCGGGCCGGCGCGGTGACCATCGATCACGGGCTGCAGGACGGGTCGGCCGCCCGTGCGGCCGAGGTCGCGGCGACGCTTCGCGGGCTCGGGCTCGACCCGGTGCACGCCATCGCGGTGACCGTGGACGGCGGCGGCGGCCCGGAGGCGGCGGCGCGCACGGCCCGCTACGCCGCGCTGGAAGCGGCGGCGGCCGGACTGGGGGCGGCGGCCGTGCTGCTCGGCCACACCCTTGACGATCAGGCGGAGACGGTGCTGCTCGGGCTGGCGCGCGGGTCCGGCGCCCGGTCGCTGGCAGGCATGGCGCCGCGACGCGGCATCTTCCTGCGGCCGCTACTTGGCGTGCGCCGCCAGGCGACCGCCGATGCCTGCGCGGCCCTTGGCCTCTCGCCGTGGGCGGACCCGCACAATGCCGACCGCCGGTTCGCGCGGGTGCGGGTCCGGCTTGACGCGCTGCCCGCGCTCGAGGCGGCGCTCGGGCCAGGGGTGGCCGAGGCGCTGGCGCGCACCGCCGGCCAGCTGCGGGATGATGCCGAGGTGCTCGAGCAAATCGTCGCGAATGAACGAACGGTGGCCGCCGCCTCGCTGGCCGGGCTGCCCGGCGCGCTGCGCACCCGGGTACTGCGCTCGGCGGCGCTCGCCGCGGGCTGCCCGGCCGGCGCGCTGACCTCGGCGCACGTCACCCGGTTGGAGGAGCTGGTCACCAACTGGCACGGGCAGCGCTGGATCGACCTGCCCGGCGGTGTCCGCGCGACGCGACGGTCGGGGCAGGTTCTCTTTGAGGCCGGCAATAGTTAGTGACGTCGTCAATGATTTCGCTGTACGCGCGTTAAGGAGAGGGTGCATGGACGCCGCTGACATGGGGTCTGGACTGAAAGAGGTGCTCATCACATCCGAGCAGCTCGGCAAGCGGACCGCGGAGCTGGCGGCGCAGATCGACGCCGATTACGCCGGCCGCGATCTGCTGCTTGTCGGCGTGCTGAAGGGCGCGGTCATGGTGATGGCCGACCTCGCCCGCGCCATGCACCTGCCGGTCCAGATGGACTGGATGGCGGTCTCGTCCTACGGGTCGGGCACCAAGTCGTCGGGGGTGGTGCGCATCCTGAAGGATCTCGACGCCGATATCAGCGGCCAGCACGTGCTCATCGTGGAGGACATCATCGACTCCGGCCTGACCCTGTCCTGGCTGGTGGGTAACCTTAAGTCGCGCAACCCGGCCTCGGTGGCGGTGTGCGCGATGCTGCGAAAGCCATCCTCCGCGCAAATGGAGGTCGATGTCGCCTACACCGGGTTCGACGTGCCCGACGAGTTCGTGGTCGGCTACGGTCTCGACTACGCGGAGCGTTACCGTAACCTTCCTTTTATCGGGACCCTGGCGCCGCATGTCTACGGCGGGAACACAACCCGTTGAAGATAACGTTGATGTACCGTCAGGGGATCATTGTTGCGTTGGGCATGGTCGGTGAAGCTGGCCGACGGTGCGGAGCAGGCATGGAGCAGTGCCGCCGGTGGTCGGCGGGACGTGAGGCTGGTCAGGAGGGAACGGCCCCGGGCCCTAGGGGTCGCTCGCAATGGAATTGAAGCGAATTTTCCGCGGACCGCTGCTGCTGGTGCTGCTTGCGGTGCTGGTCATAACGATCACCTTGGGCTGGGCGAACTCCGGTAGCAGCTACCAGAAGACAGACACCGGCCAAATCGTGAAGCTGATCGATCAGGGCCAAGTGAAGTCGGCCGTGCTCACTGACAAGAATCAGACGATCCAGATCACGACCAAGAGCGGCACCCAGTACCAGGCAGACTTCATCACTGGCCAGGGCCAGGCGCTGCAGCAGGAGCTGCAGACCCAGTACGACAAGGGCCAGCTGCCCGGCGGCTACAACGTCAACATTCCGTCGACGAGCACGCTTGTTTCCCTGCTTGAGGATTTCCTGCCGTACGTTCTGATCGCGCTGTTCTTCTTCTTCCTGCTTAGCCAGATGCAGGGCGGCGGCTCCCGGGTGATGAACTTCGGCAAGTCGCGGGCCAAGCTGCTCACCAAGGACACCCCGAAGACCACCTTCGCGGACGTGGCCGGCGCCGACGAGGCCATCGAGGAGCTTCAGGAGATCAAGGAGTTCCTGCAGAACCCAGCCAAGTTCCAGGCGATTGGCGCCAAGATCCCCAAGGGCGTGCTGCTCTACGGCCCCCCGGGAACCGGCAAGACGCTGCTCGCGCGCGCGGTCGCGGGTGAGGCGGGCGTGCCGTTCTACTCGATTTCCGGCTCTGACTTCGTGGAGATGTTCGTCGGTGTCGGCGCCTCCCGCGTCCGTGACCTGTTTGAGCAGGCCAAGGCGAACGCGCCGGCCATCGTGTTCGTCGACGAGATCGACGCCGTCGGCCGGCACCGCGGCGCGGGCCTCGGCGGCGGTCACGACGAGCGCGAGCAGACCCTCAACCAGATGCTGGTCGAGCTCGACGGCTTCGACACCAAGGGCGGCGTGATCGTGATCGCCGCCACCAACCGGCCGGACATTCTCGACCCGGCGCTGCTGCGCCCGGGCCGGTTCGACCGCCAGATCGTCGTGGCCCAGCCCGACCTGACCGGCCGCAAGGGCATCCTGAAGGTGCACGCGCGGGGCAAGCCGATCGCGCCCGACGCCGACCTGGACATCATCGCCCGGCGGACCCCCGGCTTCACCGGTGCGGACCTGGCCAACGTGATCAACGAGGCGGCGCTGCTTACCGCGCGCCACAACGGCAAGCAGATCAACATGGCCGCGCTCGAGGAGGCCATCGACCGCGTGATGTCCGGGCCGGAGCGCAAGAGCGTGCTGCTGTCGGAGTCCGAGCGGAAGCTGATCGCCTACCACGAGGGCGGCCACGCTCTCGTGGGGCACGCGATGCCGAACGCCGACCCGGTGCACAAGGTGACGATCATCCCTCGCGGCCGGGCGCTCGGCTACACGATGGCGCTGCCGACCGAGGACAAATTCCTCACCACCCGCGCCGAGATGGAGGACCAGCTCGCCATGCTGCTCGGCGGCCGGACGGCCGAGGAGCTGATCTTCCACGAGCCGACCAGCGGCGCCGCCAACGACATCGACAAGGCCACGCAGATCGCGCGGGCCATGGTCACCGAGTACGGGATGAGCGAGCGGCTCGGCGCGCGGAAGTTCGGCAACGGCGACAGCGAGCCCTTCCTCGGCATGAGCCAGTCACACAGCCGCGACTACTCGGAGGAGATCGCTTCCGCGATCGACGAGGAGATCAAGCGGATGATCGAGGCCGCGCACGACGAGGCGTGGGAGGTGCTCGTCGAGTACCGCGACGTCCTCGACGCGCTGGTGCTGCGGCTGCTTGACAAGGAGACGGTGGCCAGGAAAGAGGTCCTGGAGATCTTCGCGACGGTGCAGAAGCGGCCGGCCCGGGGCACCTACACCGGCTACGGCAAGCGGCTGCCGTCGGACCGCCCGCCGGTCATGTCGCCGAAGGAACTGGCGCTCGCCGCGAGCTCCGGCATTGACACCATCCCCGGCCCGACCAACGGGCAGGTGCTCGGCTACGGGTACGACGGGACGGGCGACCACGAGAGCAGCGACTGAGACGTGGCGCTAACCGACCAGCCAGCTGGCGAGTTCCGTGCGGACGAGCCAGCGGGTGAGGAGAAGGCGCCGGTCGACCAGGCGCGGATCGAGCGGGCGGTCCGCGAGATACTGCTCGCCGTCGGCGAGGACCCGGAGCGGGACGGGCTCATCGACACGCCGGCCAGGGTGGCCCGGATGTACGCCGAGCAATTCGCCGGGCTGCGGCAGAGCCCCGAGGACGTCCTCACGACCGTCTTCGACTCCGAGCACGATGAGATAGTCCTGGTCAAGGACATCGAGATGTACAGCATGTGCGAGCACCACCTGGTGCCCTTCTTCGGCAAGGCGCACATCGGCTACATCCCCAACCCCAAGGGCGAGATCACCGGGCTGTCCAAGCTGGCCCGGCTGGTGGACGTCTACGCGCGGCGGCCGCAGGTCCAGGAGCGGATGACCTGCCAGATCGCCGATTCGCTGATGCGCATTCTGGAGCCGCGCGGTGTGATCGTGGTGCTCGAATGCGAGCACCTGTGCATGTCCATGCGCGGCGTGCGCAAGCCGGGCGCGACCACCGTCACGTCCGCCGTCCGGGGAATCTTCCGCAAGGAGGCCAGGACCCGCGCCGAGGCCATGAGCCTTCTGTTCGGAAACCGGTGAATTTATTCGGGAATGTTCCCCCGCGCGGCTGCGGGGTAAATCACCGATTTGGTTCCGCACAATTTGAACCGCTGTCCTCGTCCATGCGTCTAACTAAACGGCTGGCCGTCTCAACCAGTCGTTAGGTTATATGCCGGTGGTTGGAGGTACCGTGTCTCAGGGGAACGCACGGCGGCGCCACTTGCCGTCCGGGGTTGAGAAGGCTACCGAAGTGGTTAAGAGAATCTTCAGCGGACCGCGAAGCCGGTACGCGGCGGTCACGCCATGAATACTGTGCTGCTCCGTGGTTCTGGGCCTGACAAGAGATCTGAGATGAGCGAGAGCAACTCTGCCGATGACGGCGACCGGTTGGCCAACGTCGGCCAGCAGCGGTGCGAGGGGAACAGGCACCTGCGCTGGGTTCCGGGGCTCGCGGCGCTGCTGGTATTCCTCGTTGGCCTGTCTGACATCCTCACGATCTTCAAGCCGCAGCTGGTTAACAAGTTCCACAAGCTCAAGCCGTTCGTCCCCGGCACCCTCACTAATGTCACCCGCACCTCCGACGTCCTCGTCGGCCTGCTGCTGGTGCTGCTCGCGCTGGGGCTGCGGCGGCGTAAACGCCGCGCCTGGCAGGCCGTGTTGGCGCTGCTTGTCCTCGACATCGTGATCCACTTCCAGCACTTCCCGCACTTCCAACACGGAATCTCTATATTTTCCTCCGTCGTGGCGGTCGTGCTGCTCGCCGCGCTGCTCTTCTTCCACCGCGAGTTTTACGCGGTCGGCGACCCGCGTACCCGGTGGTATGTGCTGCGGGTTTTCGCGGTCCTGGTCATCGCGGACATGGCGATCGGCCTTGGCTATCTCTCGGTCGGCCCGCTTGCCCAGGACTATTCGCTCTTTCAGCGGCTCCAGGACGTGGTGTACGAGCTCGTCGGCATCTACGGCCCGACGGTGGTCTGGGCCTCCGACCCCCGCGGCGACCTCTACCACGTGCTGACCAGCGCCCTCGGCCTGTTCACAGTGCTCGTCACCAGCTACCTGCTGCTCCGCTCGGCCAAGCCGCGGGCCCGGTTCGGCCCGGCCGACCGGCAGCGCATCCATGAGCTGCTCGACAAGTACGGCGACCGGGACTCGCTCGGCTATTTCGCGCTGCGCGACGACAAGAGCGTGATCTGGTCCCCGACGGGCAAGGCGGGCATCTGCTACCGCGTCGTGGCCGGCGTGATGCTCGCCTCCGGCGACCCGCTGGGCGACCCGGAGGCGTGGCCAGGCGCCATCGGGGAGTTCCTCTCCGAGGCGGCCAGGCACGCCTGGCGGCCGGCCGTCATGGGCTGCAGCGAGCTCGGGGCCGAGGTCTGGTGCCGCGAGGGCGACCTGACCGCCCTTGAGCTCGGCGACGAGGCGATCGTCAACGTCGCCGACTTCAGCCTGTCCGGGCGGGCCATGCGGAACGTCAGGCAGATGGTCAACCGGGTGACCAAGAGCGGTTACACGGCGGAGATCCGCCGGATCAGCGACATACCGGGGCCGGAGCTCGACCGGATCATCAGGGCGGCCGACCACTGGCGGGGCAGCTCGACTGAGCGGGGCTTCTCCATGGCCCTCGGCCGCCTTGGCGGCCGCGACGACACGGACTGCGTGCTGGTGACCGCGTCGGAGAACGGCACCCTGCGGGCGGTCCTGCAGTTCGTGCCCTGGGGCCATGACGGCCTCTCGCTCGACCTGATGCGGCGGGACAGGAACGCCCAGGCCGGTCTCAACGACTTCCTGATCGTGGAGGCCATCAAGGCCGCGCCCGGGCTTGGCGTCAAGCGCCTGTCGCTGAACTTCGCCATGTTCCGCGCCGCCCTTGAGCGCGGCGAGCGGATCGGCGCGGGCCCGGTGCTCAAGGCCTGGCGGAACCTGCTGGTGTTTCTCTCCCGGTGGTTCCAGATCGAGTCGCTCTACAAGTTCAACGCCAAGTTCAGCCCGGTCTGGGAACCCCGCTTCTTCGTCTATCCGGGCGGCCGGGACGCGCCGCGCATCGCGTTCGCGGCGCTCGAGGCGGAGGCGTTCCTGGTCTGGCCGACGCTTGAGCTGAAGCGGCACGCCCGGCGGGTCGGCCGCAGGCTCGGGCTGCACATGGTGCGCCGCCGGTACCGGGCTGCCACCGCCGACCGGCGGGCGCGCGCAGCCATCAGAAGCGCAGAGCCGCCCGGTCTGGACTGAGCAAACCCGTGAGCCGCTGACTATACGATTCCCGTTATGGTGAATCTGCCTGGCCTGGCCGGGACCCCGGCGGCTGATCGGTGCCTGGTCATGGGCGTGGTCAACGTGACGCCCGACTCGTTCTCCGACGGCGGCCGCTGGTATGGCGCCGGGCTGGCGGTCGAGCATGGCCTGGAGATGGTGGCCAGTGGCGCCGACATCGTCGATGTCGGCGGCGAGTCGACCAGGCCGGGCGCGCAGCGCGTCTCGGCCGAGGAAGAGCTGCGCCGGATCAAGCCGGTGATCACCGAACTGGTCAAGGCCGGGGTGGTGGTCAGCATTGACACCATGCGCGCGCAGGTGGCCGAGTGGGCCGTCGGGGCCGGGGTCAGCCTGGTCAACGACGTGAGCGGCGGGCTCGCCGACCCCTACATGCCCCGGCTGGTGGCGAAGGCGGGGGTTCCCTATGTCGTCGTGCACTGGCGGGCGCACAGCCACGACATGTACTCCCGCGCCAGCTACGCCGACGTGGTCCGCGAGGTTCACGACGAACTGGCCCAGCGGGCTGGCGCGGTGATCGCCGAGGGGATGGACCCGTCCATGATCGTCCTCGACCCAGGGCTCGGCTTCAGCAAGAACCCCGCGCCGGCTGGCCCCGAGGCGCACAACTGGCAGCTGCTCGCGGGCCTGCCCACGCTGGCGAGGATCGGCGGCCACGATTTCCCCGTGCTGGTCGGCGCCTCCCGCAAGCGCTACCTGAGCAGGCTGTTCGACGAGGTGGACGGCAAGCCGCGGCCGTTCACTGATAACGATGCCGCCACGGTCGCGATCACCGCGCTGGCGGCGGCGGCCGGCGCCTGGTGCGTCCGGGTGCACGAGGTGCCGGCCAACGCGGACGCGGTCCGGGTGGCCGCCGCCTACCGAGCCGCGGGCCGGCCATGAACCAGACCTGGCGCGCGGTCGTCCTGGCGCTCGGCAGCAACCTCGGGGACCGGCAGGAGATCCTCCTGGCGGCGGTGGACGCGGTGGGGCGGATCGAGGGTGTCCGCGTGGAGAAGGCGTCCCCGGTCTACGAGACGGCGCCGGTGGGCGGCCCGCCGCAGCCCGACTACCTCAACGCCGTCGTGCTCGCGCGGACCACGCTGCCGTCGCTTGACCTCCTTGGCCGGCTGCACGAGGTTGAGGCCGAGTTCGACCGGGTGCGGCTGGTTCGCTGGGGTCCCCGCACGCTTGACATCGACATCATCACCGTGGCGGGCGAGCGCAGCGACGACCCGGAGCTGACGTTGCCGCACCCCCGGGCGCACGAGCGGGCGTTCGTCCTCGCCCCCTGGCACGACGTCGACCCGGACGCGGTCCTCCCCGGCCACGGCCCGGTCGCGGACCTGCTGAAGTTGACCGATTCTGCCGGCATCCGACGGAATGGGGTCTGCTCGCGGTCTGTGCGAGCGGATCCCCGGGGGGAATGGGGGGCCGGCCCCCCATGCGGGGGGTCCCCGGGGGCCGGGGGGGATGGGGGGCGGGAGCCCCCCATCCGAGAAGGCCGCCCCCCGGGGGAGGAACAATGAATCCGACCAGACCGCGGGCACTGGTGCTGATCGTGGTGCTCGCGGCGGCGGTGACTTGGGCGGTGCTGATCCCGGTCTACGCCAGCCTGCCCCCGCTCACCTGGACCCTGGTGCCCGCTCTGCTTATCGCGGCGGCGGTGGAGGCCTGGTTCGGCCGCGACCTGCGCGCCCGGATCCAAGGGCGGATCGCGGCGCGGCCGGTGCCGCCGCTGTTCGTGGCGCGGATCGTCGCGCTGGCCAAGGCGACCTCGCAGACCGCGGCGCTGCTGGCCGGGGTGTCCGCCGGGTTCATGATCTACCTGGCGGGGATGCTGGACGCGCCGACCCCGCGGTCGGACCTGATCGACGCCAGCCTCTCGTTCGGCGGGTCGGTTGTGCTGCTGGCGGCGGGCCTTTTCCTTGAGTACTGCTGCCGCGTCCCCCATGATCCCCGCCGGGACCGCGACGACGACCCGCCCCCGCCCCGCCCTTCCCCGTTCGACCATTTACCAGGTTGGGGGGCCGGTTCAGGATGGACGCCGCCGCCTACTTGATCGATGCGTCAAGAGTGGCATTTAACGTCTTACGCCTGAACTTGAAGTTAAGACATATCGGACTACATCCATTATTGTGTGCAGTTCAGGTCTAATAGCGCCCCCAGCAGCACACGATCCTGGGGAACGGGGCCCCCGCTGGCGCCAGCAGGGGAACCCCCGGAACCAGTGACGTCGGCGCCGCCCGGTGAGAAACGGCGGAGCCGGGGCGAGAGCGCTCGCCGGGAAAGAGGGATCTGAGCGGGCTATCCTTGTCAGGGCGTTGGCCAGGTAAGGGGGCTTTCCGGTATTGGAGACTGGAGCTAGCGGGCATCCGGCGCGGTTGCGGGTGGGGGTCATCGGGCCCGGGCGGGCCGGGACCGCGCTCGCACGGGCGCTGGCGCGGGCCGGGCATGAGATCACCGCGGCCTCGGCCGTCTCCGCGCCGTCCAAGCGGCGCGTTCTTGAGAACTTCCCGCGGGCCGTGCTGACCGACCCGGCGAGCGTCCTCGAGGCGGCGGACCTGGTGCTGCTCACCGTCCCCGATGATGTGCTGCCGGGCCTGGTCGAGGGGCTCGCCGCGACCGGCGCGCCGTACGCGGGGCGTCTCGTCGCGCACGCGAGCGGTGCGCACGGGGTCCGGCTGCTCGACCCCGCCACCCGGGCCGGGGCGCTGCCGCTGGCCCTGCACCCGGTGATGACGTTCACCGGCCGCGAGGACGACGTCGACCGGATGAAGGGCGTCTGCTTCGGGGTGACCGCGCCGGATCCCCTGCGGGCGGCGGCCGAGGCGCTGGTGATCGAGATGGGCGGCGAGCCGGTGTTCATCGCCGAGCAGAACCGCCCCCTGTACCACGCGGCGCTCGCCTTCGCCGCCAACCACCTGGTCACGCTGGTTGCCGAGGCCGAAAGCCTGCTCGCCGAGGCCGGTGCGGACAACCCGGACAGGATGCTCGGCCCGTTGCTCGGCGCGGCCCTCGACAACGCCCTGCGGTTCGGCGACGCCGGCCTGACCGGCCCGGTCGCGCGCGGTGACAGCAGCACCGTGGCGGCCCACCTGGCCGCCATCGCGGCGGCGGACCCGCGCGCGCTGCCCGCCTACCTCGCGCTGGCCCGGCTGACCGCCGACCGCGCCCTCGCCGCCGGCCGGCTCAGCGCAAGCGATGCCGAGCGCCTGCTTGACGTCCTTGGAGAGCACCGATGATCGTCGCTAACACCCGGGCCGGGCTGTCCGCCGCGCTGGAGAAACTGGCCGCGCCGGTGGTGCTTGTGCCGACGATGGGCGCGCTGCACGACGGCCACCGGGCGCTGCTGCGCCGGGCCCGTGAGCTGGCCGGGCCTGGCGGCACTGTCGCGGTCTCCATCTTCGTCAACCCGCTCCAGTTCGGCCCGGCCGAGGACCTGGACAAGTACCCGCGCACCCTGGACCAGGACCTGGCCGCCTGCGAGGAGGAGCGGGTGGACCTGGTGTTCGCGCCGAGCGTGCGCGAGATGTACCCGCGGCAGCAGTTCGTCATGGTCGACCCGGGGCCGGCCGGGGAGATCCTTGAGGGCGAGTTCCGCCCTGGCTTCTTCCATGGCGTGCTGACAGTCGTGCTCAAGCTGTTCAGCCTGGTCCGCCCGGACATTGCCGTCTTCGGGCAGAAGGACGCGCAGCAGCTCGCCCTGGTCCGTGCGATGTCGGCCGACTTCGCGCTCGGCGTTGAGATCGAGGCGGTCCCGACGGTCCGGGCGGCCGACGGGCTCGCGCTGGCAAGCAGGAACAAGTACCTGTCGGAGGCGGAGCGGGCGCTGGCGCCGGTCCTGCACCGGGCGCTGGCCGCGGGAGCGGCGGCCGCCCCGGCGGGGCCCGCCGGGGTTATCGCGGCCGCCCAGGAGGTGCTTGACGTGGCTGCCAGGCGGGCCGCCGCCGATGCGTCGCCCCGGGTTGACTACCTGGCCCTGGTGGAAGCGCGAAGTTACCGGCCCGTTCCTAAAGACTCAGATTTTGATTTTCGGGGGGACGCGGTGCTGGCCATCGCCGCCCGGGTGGGCACCACTCGCCTCATTGACAACGTAATAGTGCGTTTCGGGACGGAACGGCATGCTGCTGACGATTGACATCGGGAACACCAACACGGTGCTCGGCGTGTTCGACGGGGAGACCATCGTCGAGCACTGGCGGATCGCGACGGTGCCTGACCGGCCCGCCGACGAGATCGCGGTCGTGCTCTACGGTCTGCTGCAGCGGTCGGCGACGGTCAAGGAGCGGGACCTGCACGGGATCTCGCTCTGCTCCACCGTGCCTTCCGTGCTGCACGAGATGCGCGAGGTGTGCGGCAAGTACTTCCCGCAGCTGCCCGCCGTCGTGGTGGCGCCGGGGGTGAGGACCGGGGTGCCCATCAGGATGGACAACCCCAAGGAGGTCGGCAGCGACCGGATCATGAACTCGCTGGCGGCCGTGCACCTGTACGGCGGGCCCGCGATCGTGGTGGACTTCGGCACCTCGACCAACTTCGACGCGGTCAGCGCCCGCGGCGAGTTCGTCGGCGGGGCGCTCGCGCCCGGGATCGAGATCTCGGTCGACGCGCTCTCCCGCCGCGCCGCCCAGCTGCTGAAGGTCGAGCTGACCAGGCCGCCCCGGGTGATCGGCAAGAACACGGTGGAGGCGCTGCAGTCGGGGATCGTGTACGGGTTCGCCGGGCAGGTCGAGGGGATCGCGCAGCGGATGGCGGCCGAACTGTCACCCGAGGACCCCTCGGCGGTGACGGTGATCGCTACCGGCGGGCTGGCGCCGCTCGTGATCGACGAGGTGCCCATCATCGACGCGCACGAGCCGTGGCTCACCCTGATCGGCCTGCGGCTCGTCTGGGACCGGAACGCCGGTCCTGGTGGCGCTGCGGGCGGCTCAGGGGGTACTGGCGCCCGTGGCGGCACCGTTGCCGGCGGTACTGTCGCGGGCGGTCAGGAAACTGATGTGCCCCCGGGGGCGATCGCCGGTAGCCTTCGGGCGTGACCGAAGAAGCCGTCCCAGACAACGTCCCGGAGCAGGTGCGCGTCCGGCTGGAGAAGCGTTCCCGGATGCTCGCATCCGGAATTGACCCCTATCCCGTGACTTACCCGCGGACCGCCTCCATGGCGTTGCTGCGGGAGAAGTACGGGTCGCTGCCGCCGGACACCACGACCGGCGAGACCGTGGGCGTCGCGGGCCGGGTCATCCTCTCCCGCATCGGCGGCAAGCTCTGCTTCGCCACCCTGCGCGACGGGACCGGGGACCTCCAGGTGATGATCTCCCTGGCGGGGGTGGGCGAGGGGGCCCTGGCCGCCTGGAAGCGGGACGTCGACCTGGGCGACCATGTCGGGGTGACCGGCGAGGTCATCACGTCGCGGTCGGGTGAGCTCTCGGTGCTGGCCGACTCGTTCGCGATCACCGCCAAGTCGCTCAGGCCGCTGCCGGACTACCACGCCGGGCTGACCGACCCCGAGTTGCGGGTCAGGCAGCGGTACGTGGACCTGATCGTCAACCCGCGCGCGCGGCGGCTGGCGGAGATGCGGTCGGCGGTCGTGCAGTCGGTGCGGTCCACGCTGATCTCCCGCGGCTACCTCGAGGTGGAGACGCCGGTGCTCACCGGGCTGCATGGCGGCGCCAACGCGCGGCCGTTCATCACTCACGGGAATGCCTACGACTCGCGCCTGTACCTGCGGATCGCGCTCGAGCTCTACCTCAAGCGACTGGTCGTCGGCGGGATCGAGTCGGTCTTCGAGATCGGCCGGATCTTCCGCAACGAGGGCGTGGACACCACCCACAACCCCGAGTTCACCATGCTCGAGGCTTACCAGACCTACGGCGACTACAACACGATCGGCGAGCTCACCCAGTCGCTGGTGCAGGCGGCCGCGGTCGCGGCGTTCGGCTCCACGGTGATCAGGCGGGCAGACGGGTCGGAGTGGGACATCGGCGGGCAGTGGCGGTCGCTGACCGTGCATGAGGCGATCTCCCATGCGGCAGGCGAGGAGGTCAGCCCCGATACCCCGGAGCCGGTGCTGCTCGAGCTGTGCGCGAAGCTTGACGTGCCACTGCAGCCCTCGTGGAACCGGGGTCAGGTGATCCTCGAGATGTACGAGCGGCTGGTGGAGAAGCAGACGGTTGAGCCGACGTTTTACCGGGACTTCCCGGTCGAGGTGTCGCCGCTGACGAGGCAGCACCGGACCGACCCCCGGCTGGCCGAGCGCTGGGACTTGGTGACGTTCGGCACCGAGCTCGGCACCGGGTACTCCGAGCTCGTCGACCCGGTGGTACAGCGCGAGCGGCTCACCGCGCAGTCGCTGCTGGCGGCGGGCGGCGACCCGGAGGCGATGGAGCTCGACGAGGACTTCCTGCGCGCGCTCGAGTACGCCATGCCACCCACCGGGGGCATGGGGATGGGCATCGACCGCCTGATGATCATGCTGACCGGCGAGAACATCAGGGAGACGATCCTGTTCCCGTTCGTCAGGCCCAGCTAGGGGATTTATTTCCTAGCTGATCCGGACGGCGCCGTCGTAGGGGTCCTCGTCGATCGGCTGGACCATGACGTCCTGGCCGACGGTGGGCGCGTCGACCATCAGGCCGTCGCCGATGTAGATGCCCACATGGTCCTCGTCCGCGAAGAAGAACACCAGGTCGCCGGGCTGAAGGTCGTTCTCGGAGACGTGCACGCCCAGGTTCCAGAGGGCCCCGGTGTAGTGCGGGAGCGAGATCCCCTCCTGCGCGAAGGCCCAGACGACGAGGCCGGAGCAGTCGAACGCGGACGGTCCGGCCGCGGCCCAGACGTACGGGTCGCCGAGGCGCGTCAGCGCCTCCCGCAGCGCGACGGCGCCGACCGAGTCGCCGATGGGCGACGGGTAGCTGGGGTAGGTCCCGGTCTGCTTGAAGACAACCATCGCCTGCGTCATCTCGGCGCTGTCGAGGACGGCCATCTTGGCGTTGATCTGGGAGACCTTGCTGTTGATCTGCTGCGTCAGCGCGTCGACGGTGGCGACCTCCTGCTTGGCGGCCTCCTGCGCCCGCTCGGCGGCGATCTGCTCTCGCTGGAGCGTGGTCAGCCGCTCGCCCGCCTCGTTGTCGACCACCATGACGGTGGATGCCTGGTTCAGGAACTGGACCGGGTTGCCGCTGGTGAGGAGCTGCAGCGTGGGGTCCATCCCGCCGTTCATGTAGCCCATGGCGGCGAGTTGGGCGACCGCGGCCTGGCTGCCCGCCATCGCCGCCTCCGCCTCTTTGGCGTCGACCTCGGCGTAGTGCTCTTCGGACTTCGCGTGGGCGACCTCGATCTTGAGGCCGTCGTACTGCTGGCTGAGGTTGTCCACCTCATTGGACAGCTGCTTGGCTTGCGCCACCAGCGAGTCGAGGGACGGCTGAACGCGGACCGTCTGCGCCTGGCTCACGCTGCCCTGGAGAAGGACAGCCACGGAGGCGGCGGCCACTGCAAGCGGTATTAGACGTCGGCTTACTGTTCGCACATCGACGCACATTATTAGATGAAACTGCTGCTGACTACCGACTCTAGTGAAGTTTTGCCTTTCTGACGGTACTGATGTTCCGCGGCGCGGATTGCCGGGATGTGGTATGGCGAACGGCGTGCCGCGGAGAGTTCAGGGCGCTCCGTTCTGCCTGCCCCGGGTGCGGATCGTGGCGGCCCGATCGCTGGCCGGAGGCGTTTCCTTGATACCGTTGCGACCGGCCGGCGGTGGCCGCGCGATTGCATTGAGCCGCTACAGTGGTCCCGCCATGGAGTACACAGTTAGGCAAGCGCGCACTCGGGATGTCCCGGAAATCCGCGCCCTGATCGCCCCGAACGTCGGCTCGCGGCGGTTGCTCGACAAGCACACGGTGAACCTATATGAGGACATCCTGGAGTTCAGCGTGTCCGAGAGTTCCGCCGACGGCGTCGTTGTCGGATGCGGCGCACTGCATGTTTTGTGGGAAGACCTCGCGGAGTTGCGCACGGTCGCGGTTGACGAGAGCCTGCGCGGCAAGGGCATCGGGCACCTGATCGTCGATGATTTGCTTGACCGCGCCCGGCGGGTCGGCGTATCGCGGGTATTCGTGCTGACCTTCGCCGTCTCCTTCTTCGGCAGGCACGGCTTCACCGAAATCAGCGGCACGCCAGTGGCGCCGGAGGTCTACGCGGAGTTGCTGCGTTCCTACGATGACGGCGTCGCCGAGTTCCTGGACTTGGACCGGGTGAAGCCCAACACGCTGGGAAACACGCGCATGCTGCTCCGGCTGTTAGAGATTCCGCCGGGAGCCGCCGGTTAGCGGCGGCATGGTCCTGGGCCGGCCCGCCGCCGGCCGCCGGGCCGCAGGCGGCGGGTAGAGTGCCTGGTGCGGGCAGTTCACCAGTCGGGTCAGGTCGCCGCGGATGCCCGCGCCGGTCGCGGTCGGCCGCTGCTGACCATGGGTCGAGGTAGCGCTATGTTGCAGGATCTCGCCGCACTAACCCCGCCGGCGATTGTCTGTGTCGCCGTTCTGGTGGGCACTTGGGCGCTCGTGCGCCGGGAACTGGCGCCAAAGCGCAGGAAGCGCGCCGACTCCGGCGCGGCCCCGGACGAGGAACGGGCCGTCGGCCCCGAGCACGGCAGAAGCTTATATTTCCCGACATCGGCGATTTATCTGGTCGCGCCGGTCAACTTTGCGTGCTGTTTTTCGCGTCGCCACGTGTTTGCGTGTAGCCGCAGAAGTGCGCGCAGTGAGATTGCATACATGACAACGTACGCGCAGATGACAACGTACGCTTGGGCGATATGCTAACTGTGTGCCCATTGTCACCTGACGTAAGCGGCTGTTGCGCCGGTCTTGGCAGTTGCGGAATCGTTCAAGTCCCTATCACTTCACTCTGAAGTGCCACCCCCGGAATTGTGCCGGCCATGAGCGGGGTATATGTTTAATAACTGTTAAACTTACTCCGCAGAAGGGCTGAATCTCCATGGCGCAGAAGGTGCAAGTACTACTGCTCGATGACCTCGATGGCAGTGAGGCGAACGAGACCGTGACCTTTGGTCTCGACGGTGTCACCTATGAGATCGACCTGAGTTCAGGCAACGCTGGCGGCCTTCGCAAAGAGCTCGCCCAGTATGTGGATCACGCTCGCAAAGCCGGCAACGCGCAGGCCCGGCGGCGGCGCCAGCGCAACGGCGCGGGCCGCGAGCAGAGCGCGCGAATCCGCGAGTGGGCTCGGTCGCACGGGCACAAGGTCAATGAGCGCGGCCGTATCCCGGGGAACATCGTGGCGGAGTACGAAGCCGCGCATTAGCGCACCGGCCGCCCGGTCGGTAGTCAGCAGGGCGTGCTCCGTCCCGTCCTCCACCCGCCGTCACCTCCAGCCGCCGCCCACCCTCGGCGCTGGCGTGACGGGGCGCCATGTTCGCTAGCGGCGTAGCCAGGTCGTTCGCTTGCGGCGTACTTGGAACTATGGTGCGACTTCGCGCTGTTGGATGGGGTGAAGACGCGGAGTCCGGGGAACGATTCTTGATGGTTGGCGCATAACGCGTTAAGCACAGGGTCGGGCACGCGGCTACCATGCGGAGCAGGCAGGCACGCCGAAACCTGCCGGATCCCCGCTGTGAGGAGCGATGACATGTTCGAGAGGTTCACCGACCGGGCGCGGCGGGTTGTTGTCCTGGCGCAAGAAGAAGCCAGGATGCTCAATCACAACTACATTGGCACGGAGCACATCCTGCTCGGCCTCATTCATGAGGGCGAGGGTGTTGCGGCCAAGGCGCTCGAGTCGCTAGGGATCAGCCTTGAGGCGGTCCGCCAGCAGGTCGAGGAGATTATCGGCCAGGGTCAGCAGGCGCCGTCCGGGCACATCCCGTTCACCCCCCGCGCCAAGAAGGTGCTTGAGCTGTCGCTGCGCGAGGCGCTGCAGCTCGGGCATAACTACATTGGCACGGAGCACATCCTGCTTGGCCTGATACGCGAGGGCGACGGCGTTGCCGCCCAGGTCCTCGTCAAGCTGGGCGCCGACCTTAACCGGGTCCGCCAGCAGGTCATCCAGCTGCTCCACGGGTACCAGGGCAAGGAGCCGGGCCCGGCCGCGGCCGGCAGCGCCGAGGCTGCGCCGTCCACCTCCCTCGTTCTCGACCAGTTCGGCCGCAACCTCACCCAGGGCGCCCGCGAGGGCAAGCTCGATCCGGTGATCGGCCGGGAGAAAGAGATCGAGCGGGTCATGCAGGTGCTGTCCCGGCGCACCAAGAACAACCCGGTCCTGGTCGGCGCCCCCGGCGTCGGCAAGACCGCGGTGGTCGAGGGACTGGCGCAGAAGATCGTCAAGGGCGAGGTGCCAGAGACGATCAAGGACAAGCAGCTGTACACGCTCGACCTCGGCGCGCTTGTCGCCGGATCCCGGTACCGGGGTGACTTCGAGGAGCGGCTGAAGAAGGTCCTCAAGGAGATCCGTACCCGGGGCGACATCATCCTGTTCATCGACGAGATCCACACCCTCGTCGGCGCGGGTGCGGCCGAGGGCGCGATCGACGCGGCCTCCATACTCAAGCCAATGCTGGCCCGAGGCGAGCTGCAGACCATCGGCGCCACCACCCTGGACGAGTACCGCAAGTACCTGGAGAAGGACGCCGCCCTCGAGCGCCGCTTCCAGCCCATCCAGGTGGCGGAGCCGACCATCGCGCACACCATCGAGATTCTCAAGGGCCTGCGCGACCGGTACGAGGCGCACCACCGGGTGTCCATCACCGACGGTGCCCTGGTCGCCTCGGCTCAGCTCGCGGACCGCTACATCAGCGACCGGTTCCTGCCCGACAAGGCGATCGACCTGATCGACGAGGCCGGCTCGCGGATGCGGATCCGCCGCATGACGGCGCCGCCGGACCTGCGTGAGTACGACGAGAAGATCGCCCAGGTGCGCAAGGAGAAGGAGTCGGCCATCGACTCCCAGGACTTCGAGAAGGCCGCGGCTCTCCGTGACACGGAGAAGCAGTTGCTGGCGAAGAAGGCCACCAGGGAGAAGGAGTGGAAGGCCGGCGACATGGACGTTGTCGCCGAGGTCAACGAGGAGCTCATCGCCGAGGTTCTCGCCACCGCGACCGGCATCCCCGTCTTCAAGCTCACCGAGGAAGAGTCGCAGCGGCTGCTCCGCATGGAGGACGAGCTGCACAAGCGGGTCATCGGCCAGAACGACGCCATCAAGGCGCTGTCGCAGGCCATCCGGCGCACCCGCGCCGGGCTGAAGGACCCGAAGCGGCCTGGTGGCTCGTTCATCTTCGCCGGACCGTCCGGTGTCGGCAAGACGGAGCTGTCCAAGACGCTGGCGGAGTTCCTGTTCGGCGACGAGGACTCGCTGATCCAGCTCGACATGTCCGAGTACATGGAGAAGCACACGGTCTCCCGGCTGTTCGGCTCCCCGCCCGGCTACGTGGGCTACGAAGAGGGCGGCCAGCTGACCGAGAAGGTGCGGCGCAAGCCGTTCTCCGTGGTCCTGTTCGACGAGATCGAGAAGGCCCACCCGGACATCTTCAACTCGCTCCTGCAGATCCTTGAGGACGGGCGCCTCACCGACGCGCAGGGCCGGACGGTGGACTTCAAGAACACCGTGATCATCATGACCACGAACCTGGGGACGCGCGACATCTCCAAGGGCGTGTCGGTCGGCTTCGCCCGCCAGGGCGAGACCCGCGGGTCCTACGACCGGATGAAGGCCAAGGTCGGCGAGGAGCTCAAGCAGCACTTCCGGCCCGAGTTCCTGAACCGTGTCGATGACATCATCGTCTTCCACCAGCTGGCGGAGGACGAGATCTTCGAGATCGTGGACCTGATGATCGCCAAGGTCGATGACCGGATGAAGGACCGCGACATGGGCATCCTGCTTCGCCCGGCCGCCAAGACGCTGCTCTCCGAGCGGGGTTACGACCCGGTGCTCGGCGCGCGGCCGCTGCGCCGGACGATCCAGCGGGAGATCGAGGACATGCTGTCCGAGAAGATCCTGTTCGGCGAGCTGCGGCCGGGGACCAACGTCATCGTCGATGCCGAGGGCACCGGCGAGGAGGCGAAGTT
>JBEKEK010000087.1:0-32502 GCA_050013875.1 Trebonia sp.
CCCCCGGCCATGGCCCGTCCCTGGCCCGGCGCCTTGACGGGGACGCGCGGGCGGGGTGATGCTCAACGCAGGCCGCCGCAGCGAGCGGCCCGCGGCGACAGCGTTGTCGCAGAGGCGGAGGGCCTGGCTTGGCCGCCGACCGCCGCACCGCGGAGCACCAGCGCGGCTCCCACCTGGCCGCCCTCCCGGACGCTGCCCTCCCGAACGCCGCCGCTGGCGTCGAACACCGCCCCGTCGCGGTTCCGGCCGATGCCGCCGCCCGCGCGGCCGGGCTGATCGCCATCGCCGAGGACCTGGCGGGCGAGTTCTCGCTGCGCCCGCTGCTGCAGCGGATCCTGCTGCGCTGCACCGAACTGCTCGGCTGCACCGCCGGGTCGATCTGCAGCGTCGACGAGGCGGCCGGAACCTACCGCAAGGAGGCCGACATTGGCGTCGCCTGCCAGTCCGGCCAGGTCTTCCCGCTCAGCGAGGGCATGACCGGGGCCGTGGTGGCGCGGCGCGGGCCGGTCTGGTTCGACCGCTACGACCAGGTGCCGGGCGGGCACGTCGCCGCGGCCGAGCGCGCCACCCTGCGCGGGGTCATCGGGGTGCCGCTGGAGTGGCGCGGGCGGGTCATCGGCGCCTGCGTGGTGTTCAGCCGCGACGATCGCAGGGTATTCGGCCCCGACGACGCCGAACTGCTCGAACTGTTCGCCCGGCACGCGGCGATCGCGCTCGCGACCGCGCGGATGCACGAGGAGGCCGAGGAGCGCGCCCGCGCCGAGGCGACCGCGAGCGAGCGCGACCGGCTGCTCGGTGAGATCGAGGAGAGCCTCGGACGGCGCCTGATGTCCATTCGGCTGCATCTCGACGCGGCCGAGGCGGACTTGGCCGATACCGCCAAGCGGGCCGCCGAGCTCCGCCGGCCCGGCGAGACCTGGCGCGGGCCGCGGCTGCGGGTGCTCGTCGCCGCGGCCCGGCCGCTGCTGCGGGCGGGGGTGGCCCGGCTGCTGTCGGCCGTCGAGCCGGGATTCGAGGTGGTGGGGGAGGCGGCCGCGACCGAGGCGGCGGTGGCGGCCTGCCGGAAGCTTGAGCCGGACGTGGTGCTGGTGGACCTGGGACTGCCTGCCGCGGCGACCGTGCTGCTGGCCGCCTTCCCCGGCCTGGCCGTGGTGGGGCTGTGCGAGGCGGGGGACGACGCGCTGGTCGCCGCCGCGATCCGGGCCGGCGCGCTCGGCTGCGTGGACATGGGGGCGGACGGCCCTGAGCTGGCCAGGGCCGTCGTCGCGGCCGCGCGCGGCCAGGCGATCCTGTCCGGTCCGGTGCTTGACCGGCTGCACCGGGGGCTGCGCGAGGCGGGGCATGAACAGCTCACCAGGCGGGAACGACAAGTGCGTGGCCTGATGGAGCTGGGGCTCCCGGACAAGGTCATCGCCGAGCGGCTGGTGCTGTCGATCAAGACGGTAGAGAAGCACGCCGGCGCGGTGCTGCGGAAAACGGGGGCCAGGAACCGCACCGAGCTCGCCGCCCAGGCGAACCGGGCGCGGGGAACCAGGGAGGCAGTTTCACGGGAGGCAGTGTCGCCCGAGGTAGGGGAAGTCCTCAGCTGAAAGCGGGGGTTTCCACCGATTCGCGCGGCTGGGGGGCGGCCTAGGTTCGGAACCGTCACCCCGATTGCGAGGAGGCGTCAGCGCGTGCCAGTTGTGTCACTGAAGGAAATCGTCGACCGGGCGTTCAGTGAGCGCTACGGCGTCGCCGCCATCAACGTGGTCAACGACCTGACGATGGAGGCGGTGCTGGCGGCGGCCGTGCAGCAGCGCGCCCCGGTCATCATCCAGACGTCGGTCAAGACGGTCCGGTCCATCGGCGCCGACCTGCTGTTCGCCATGTGGCGCGAGATGACGGCGGGCATCGAGGTCCCGGTGACCTTGCATCTCGACCACTGCCCGGATCGCGAGTTCATCAGCGTCTGCCTGGCCAAGGGCTGGAACTCGGTGCTGTTCGACGGCTCGCGGCTGCCGGTGGCCGAGAACCAGCGGCTGACCGTCGATGTCGTGGCCGAGGCGCGATCGGTCGGCGCCAACGTCGAGGGCGAGATTGAGGCCATCACCGGGGTCGAGGACGGCATCGGCTCCGACGAGGAGGCCGACCGGGAGTCGCTGCCGGTCGCGCTGGACTTCATCCGCAAGACGGGGATCGACGTATTCGCGCCCGCGATCGGCAACGCGCATGGTGTCTACAAGTCCGAGCCGCGGCTGGACGCGGAGCGGGTCTCGGAAATCGTGGCGGCCGAGCACATCCCGATCGCCCTGCACGGGGGCACCGGGATGACCGACGCCCAGTTCACCGACCTGATCGCCAGGGGCTGCGCCAAGGTCAACATCTCCACCGCGCTCAAGATCACCTACATGAAGTCCAATCTCGCCTTCCTGGCCGGTGCCGAGAGCAGGAACAGCTGGGATCCGCCGTCGCTGTTCACCGCGGTCCGCGCCGATGTGATCGCGATGGCCGCCGACCACATGCGCCGGTTCGGCAGCGTGGGCCGGGCATGGTGACGCCCGCCGGGACCGCCCTCCGGGTGCCGTCGCCATGCTGACGGCGGCGCCGAGGGCCCTCATCTTCGACTGCGACGGAGTGCTGGCCGACACCGAGCTCTACGGCCACCTGGTGGCGTTCAACCAGGTCTTCGAGGAGTTCGGGCTGCCCGTCCGGTGGTCGGTCGATGAGTACCGCGAGAAGGTCCGCATCGGGGGCGGCAAGGAGCGCCTGGCCAGCCTGCTCACCCCGGAGTTCATCGCGTCGGCGGGCCTGCCCGCCGACGCCGCCGGACAGCAGGCCGCCGTCGCCGCCTGGCACCGCCGCAAGACCGAGATCTACACCGACCTGGTCGCCCGGGGCGCGGTTCCGCCCCGGGCGGGGGTGGCCCGCCTGGCGGGCGAGGCGCTGGCGGCCGGATGGCTGGTGGCCGTCGCCTCGACCTCGGCCGAGCCGTCCGTCCGGGCCACGCTCGCGCGGGCCGTCGGCGAGGAAATCGCCCGTGACCGGGTCGCCGTGTTCGCCGGCGACGTGGTCCCGCGCAAGAAACCGGCCCCGGACATCTACCTGCTCGCGCTGCGCACGCTGGGGGTGCCCGCCGGGCGGGCCGTCGTTGTCGAGGACTCGCGCAACGGGCTGCTGGCGGCCGCCGGCGCGGGGCTGACCTGCCTGGTGACCGTCAACGAGCTCACGGCGGGGGAGGACTTCAGTGAGGCGGCCCTGGTCGTCTCGTCCCTGGGCGACCCCGGCCCCGACGGGGAGCGCGCGGTGCTCCTCGCCAACCACAGCCAGGCGGCGGCGCCGGGCGCCCTGATCACGCTGGCGGACCTGGAAGGCCTGCTGCCAGGCACCCGGGCAGCGCCGGGAACGGAGGGAACGAGCATGTCAGAAGCGGACTTGGCCGACGTCGAGGCGGTGGTGAAGACAATCGCAAGCACCGCGGTGGACAACGAGAAGTACTTCGGCGACCTGGACGCGGTGGTCGGCGACGGCGATTTCGGGTACTCCATGGCGCGCGGCTTCGAGCTGGTGCTTGCCGGCTGGGACGATTTCGACCGGACCGATATCGGCACCTTCCTGAAGAAAGTCGCCATCGTGATCACCAGCCGGATCGGCGGCACCTCGGGGCCGATCTGGGGTACCGCCTTCCTGCGCGCGGGCGCCGCCGCGGGCGCCGTGACCGAGCTTGACGGGGAGCAGGTCGTCGCGATGCTGCGGGCGTCGATCGCCGGGATCAAGGCGCGCGGCAAGTCCGACCTCGGCGACAAGACGCTGCTTGACGCACTCGAGCCCGCCGTGGACGTCATCGAGGAGCAGGTCAAGGCCGGACGGCCGGCCGCCGCGGTGCTGCGGGCGGCGGCGGTCACCGCGCGCGAACGGGCCGAGGCCACCAGCCAACTGGTCGCCAAGCGCGGCCGGGCCTCCTACACCGGCGAGCGCAGCCGCGGCACCCTGGACGCCGGGGCGGTGGCGGTCGCCGTCATGTTCGAGGCGCTCGCACAGGAGTGGGCGAAGCGCCCGGCGTCCGCCTGACCAGCCGATGACCCGCACCGACGAGCCAGAGACCGTGACCGTTACCGACGACAACCGTGACCAATGGAGGCACCGTCGTGAAGAAATTCGTTAACGACCCGAGGCAATTCGTTCCGGAGATGCTGAAAGGCATTGCGCTGGCCAACCCGGGCACGCTCAGGTACGTCCCCGAGTACAACCTCATCATGCGGGCCGACGCCCCGCGCGAGGACAAGGTCTCGGTTATCCAGGGGTCAGGTTCCGGCCATGAGCCAGCGCACGTGATGGCGGTGGGCAAGGGGATGCTCGACGCCGCCTGCCCCGGTGATGTCTTCGCCGCACCGCCGATGGACTACGTGTACGAGACGACGAAGCTGCTCGCCTCGCCCCGCGGCGTGCTGCACATCATCAACAACTACACCGGCGACCGGATGGCGTTCGAGATGGGCACCGAGATGGCCGAGGCCGACGGGATCACCGTGGGCACGCTGATCGTCAATGACGACGTGGCGGTGAAGGACTCGACCTATACGGTCGGGCGGCGCGGTGTGGCCGGCAACTTCTTCGTCATCAAGGCCGTCGGCGCCGCCGCCGAGCAGGGCGCGGACCTGGAGGAACTGCTCCGCATCGGGAACAAGGTCAACTCGGTCACCCGCACGATGGGCATGGCGCTGACCTCGTGCACGCCGCCGGCCAAGGGGTCGCCCCTGTTCGACCTGGGCGAGGACGAGATGGAGATGGGCGTCGGCATTCACGGCGAGCCCGGCCGCAGCCGCGAGAAACTGGCCGGTGCCAACGAGATCGTCGACGAGCTGCTCGATGCGGTGGTGACCGACCTGCCGTTCAACTCCGGCGACGACGTGGCGCTGATGATCAACGGGCTCGGCGGCACCCCGATCAGCGAGCTCTACCTGCTCTACGGTTACGCCCACGAGCAGCTGGCCAGGCGCGGCATCAACGTCAGGCGGAACTACGTCGGCGAGTACTGCACCTCGCTCGACATGGCGGGCGCGTCGATCACGCTCAGCCGCCTCGATGACGAGATCGCCGGGCTGCTGGCGGCGCCGGCCGAGATCGCCATCCGCACGTTCTAGCCGGCCAGTGCCCGCGCGGCTGACGCACGTTCGCCGTGCGTCAGGCGCGGGTTAGCTGTGCGTCAGGCGTCGGCCAGGCCAATGGCGAAGGCGGCGTCGAGGTCGTGCCGGGAGTAGGTGCGGAACGCGATGTGCGTCTGCGTCGCGGTGACGCCCGGCACCTTGTTGAGGCCGCCGGGGATGACGTCGGCCAGTTCGTCGTGGGCGCGGACCCGGACGATCGCCACCATGTCGAAGTCCCCGGTGACCGAGTAGACCTCGCTCACCGCGGGCATCTGGGCGATGACCTCGGCGACCTCGGGAATGCGCTGGATCTCGGCCTTGATGAGGACGATGGCGGTGACCACTGGGTGCCTCCCGATGTGCTGGGCTGACCGGTGCGGATGGCCGGGCCCGTTAGGGCCGGCGCCTACTGGCCGCCCGGGCGGCCGGCTAGCGCGGTCCAACCCTATCGCCGGGGCCCGGCCGCGCGTTAGGCAAGGCCGCGCGGTGCCCGCAACAGCCGGCTGAGCGGTCCCCGCAGCCGGGCCAGCGCCCGCCGCACCCGGTGGCGGCGGGCCGCCGCGGCCGCTGTCACCGCGTCGCGGTCGGCCAGCCAGGCGTCGAGTTCGCCCAGCGTGCTGATCTCACCGCGGTCGGCCAGCCGCGCCAGCAGCCGTCCGAGCACGTCGGCGGTGGCCCGCGCGTCGTCGAGCGCCCGGTGCGATGGCCGCACGGAGGTGCCGAAGAAGCTGGCCAGCGTCGCCAGCTTCCGGTCCGGCACCTCCTGCGGTATGGCCATCAGGTGCCGCGCCAGCCGGACCGTGTCAAGCACCTCGAAGCCGGGCCAGTCCATCCCCGTGCCGGTGCACGCCGCGATGAGGAACCGCAGGTCGAACGGGGCGTTATGGGCGACGAGGACGCTGCCGCGGGCGAACGCCAGCAATCCGGGCAGGACGGCGGCGACGGGCGGGGCGCCGGTCAGCATCTGGTCGTCGATCCCGGTGAGCTCGGTGATCGGGGCGGGCACCGGCCTGCCCGGGTTGACCAGGGACCCGAATTCCGCGACGACCCGGCCGCCGCGCACGCGCACCGCGCCGATCTCGGTGATGCCCGCGTCGTCCGGCGCCCACCCGGTCGTCTCCACGTCCACCACCGTGAAGTCGAGGTCGGCGAGCCGGGCGTCCCAGACGGCACGGTCGCGGGTCTCAGTCATGATCACCACGGTAGAGCGGACCACCGACATTCCCGTTCAGGCGCGCGATCATTCCCGTTCAGGTGCGCGATCGGAAACGGCCGGGCCGGTCAATCACGCCATGATCACAATTGCCAGAAGACGGGCAAATGCCGCTATCGAACTCAATAGCCTTACCGGGATTTGACCCGGTAAACGGCATGGGTGAGGGAGCATGAAGGTCACGTTGCGCGCGGGACTCGCTACCCGTACGTCGCGGGCGCGCGGGCGCGCCGCCCTGATCGGCGTCGCCGTCCTGGCGGCGGCCGGCCTCGCCGTCGCGGTCACGCAGAACGCCGGGGCGCTGCCGCAGCCGTCCATCTCGCAGGTGCAGGCCAAGATCAACAACCTCACCACCCAGTTCAACCGGGCGGACCAGCAGTACGACAACGCCGAGCAGCAGCTGACCGCGGCCAAGGCCAGGCTCCGCATCGTGAACAAGCAGCTGGCAAGCGAAGAGGCCTCCTACCAGTCGGCGCGGGAGAAGGTCGTGCAGATCGCCAACTCAGAGTATGAGGACTCATCGCAGACGTCGCTGGCGGGCCTGCTCACCACCGCCGACCCCGCGCAGGTGCTGGCCGAGGCGTCGATCGTCACCCAGCTGACCGACAGCCGGAGCGAGCAGACCACGATCTTCCTCACTGACGCCACCGAGCTCAGCAACGTGCAGCAGGAGCAGCAGCGTACCGAGCAGGGCATCGCGCAGCTGGCCGCGGAGACGTCGCACACCAAGAACCACATCCTCACCCTGCTCGACGACCAGAAGACGATCCTCGACTCGCTCACGGCGCAGCAGCAGGAGCAGGTGAACACCGGGACGGCCACCGGCGGCGGTAACGGCACCACCACCACCGCCCACTACACCGGTCCCACCGGGACGCAGGCGGACAAGGCCGTGGCCTTCGTCTTCGCGCAGCTCGGCTGCCCCTACGTCTACGGCTCGACCGGCCCCTGCAACCTCGGCTTCGACTGCTCGGGCCTGGTGATGTCGGCCTGGGCGTCGGCCGGGGTGATCATCCCGCGCGACACCTACGAGCAGTGGGCGGCGCTGCCGCACATCCCCGTGTCCGAGATAAAGCCGGGTGACCTGCTGTACTACAACGGGATCGGGCACGTCGCCATGTACGTAGGCGGCGGGATGATCATCGACGCGCCAACACAGGGCCAGCCCGTGCGCGAGCTCCCGATGGACACCTCGTGGTACGCGGACAGCCTCGACGGCGCCGCTGTCCCGTAATGGGCACCGCCCACGCTGTCTACACTGGCAGGCACCATGCGGCGCACGCTGATCGTCACCAATGACTTCCCGCCCCGGCAGGGCGGCATCCAGTCGTTCGTGCACGAGCTCGCCCTCCGTCTCGACCCCGATGACCTGACCGTCTACGCCCCGAAGTGGGACGGCGCGGCCGAGTTCGATGCGCGCCAGCCGTTCGAGGTGGTGCGGCACCCGACGTCGCTGATGATCGGCGGCCCGGGCGTCACCCGGCGCGCGGCTGAGCTGGTGCGGTCACGCGGGGCCCAGGTGGTCATCTTCGGCGCCGCCGCCCCGCTCGGGCTGATCACCCCGGCGCTGCGCCGGGCCGGCATCGTCAAGGCGATCGCGATCACGCACGGCCACGAGGCCGGCTGGGCGGCGCTGCCGGTGGCCAGGAACCTGCTGCGCCGCATCGGCGAGCGCACCGACGTCGTCACCTACCTGGGCGAGTACTTCCGGGTCAGGCTCTCCCGGGCGCTCACCCCGGCCGCCGCCGCGCGGCTGACCCAGCTCCATCCGGGTGTCGACGCGGCCGCCTTCAGGCCCGACCCGGCTACCCGCGCGGCGATCAGGGAACGGTACCGCCTCGGCGGCCGCCCGGTCGTGGTCTGCGTGTCCCGCCTGGTCCGCCGCAAGGGCCAGGACACGCTGCTGCGCGCGTGGCCCGCGGTCATCGCCCAGATCCCCGACGCGGCCCTGCTCATCGTCGGGGCGGGCCCGTACGGGACGGCCCTGCGCCAGCTGGCGCAGCGGTCCGGGCTAACCTCCTCGGTCCACTTCACCGGCCCGGTCCCGCAGGCCGAGCTGCCCGCGCACTACGCGGCGGGCGACGTCTTCTCCATGCCCTGCCGCACCCGGCGCGGCGGCCTCGACGTCGAGGGCCTCGGCATCGTCTACCTGGAGGCCTCCGCCAGCGGCCTCCCGGTGGTGGGCGGCGACTCCGGCGGCGCCCCCGACGCGATCCTGGCAGGCGAAACCGGCTACGTGGTCGGCGGCCACGACGTTGCCGCCCTGTCCGGCCGGCTAATCGCCCTGCTGTCCGATCCCCCCGTGGCCCGGGCGATGGGCGAAAAAGGCCGGGCCTGGGTCGAGCGCGACTGGTCCTGGGACCAGACCGCCACCCGCCTCCGAACCCTCATCGATTCCTGACCCCGCTCGCCGCCTAGCGAATTAACCAACAGCATCCACATCACCGGCAAATCGGACATTTAGGATATTGCGCGTCACTTGGGTGGGCCGATACCGCTTCGTGCGCCTGCGGCGAGCACCTTAGGGCCAAAGTTGTACGGTTCCCGGCCGGTATTTGTCATTCAATGACCGTTTTGCCCGGTACTGAAGCGTACAAGTTTGGCCCCAAGGCGCGTCAGAGCGGCCGACGCTCGCGTGGCGGTGGGTTCGGTGAAGCAGCGGGTGATGCGGCAGTGGCCGGTAAGGCAGTTGGGGCTGCGAGGAACGCCTTGCCGTGGCGGCGCGCTACGAGTACAAGGCGTCGATATCGCTGGCGAAGTCCTTGGCGAGGACGGAGCGCTTGATGCCGAGTTTGGCGGACAGGTGGCCGTCCTCCTGGGTGAAGTCGACGTCGAGGATCCGGAACTTCTTGATCGCCTCGGCCCGGGAGACGGCCTGGTTGGCGTCGTCCACCGCTTCCTGGATGTCGGCGCGCAGGTCCGGGTCGTCGCGCAGGTCGGCCACGGTCGCCTCGGCCGGCTTGCCGTGCCGTGCCTTCCACGGGCCGAACGCCTCGGGGTCGATCGTGACCAGCACGCCGACGAACGGCCGCCCGTCGCCGACCACCATGCACTGGCTGATCAGCGCGTGCATGCGCATCCGGTCCTCGAGCACCGCGGGGGCGACGTTCTTGCCGCCGGCGGTGACGATGATCTCCTTTTTGCGGCCGGTGATGGACAGGAAGCCCTCGTCGTCAAGCTCGCCGATGTCACCGGTGGCGTACCAGCCGTCGGCGGTGAACGCCTCCTTGGTCGCCTCGTCGTTGTGCCAGTAGCCGGGGAAGACCGACTTGCCGCGGACCAGGACCTCACCGTCGTCGGCGATCCGGACGGCGACGCCGGGCAGCGGCAGGCCCACGGTGCCGATCTTCTGCCGGTCCGGCCGGTTCACCGATACCGGCGCGCTGGTCTCGGTAAGCCCGTACCCCTCGAGGACGGCCACGCCGACGCCGCGGAAGAAGTGCCCGAGCCGGGAGGCGAGCGCCGCGCCGCCGGAGATCGCCAGCGCGGCCCGGCCGCCCAGGGCGGCCCGGAGCTTGGTGTAAACCAGCCGGTCGAAGACCGCGTGCTCGGCCCGCAGCCGCAGCCCGGGGCCGGAGGGGGAGTCGAGCGCCTCGCTGTAGGCAACGGCGGTCGCCGCCGCGCGGGCGAAGATCTTGCCCCTGCCGTCGGCCACCGCCTTGGCCTCGGCGCCGTTGTAGACCTTCTCGAAGACCCGCGGCACGGCGAGCACGAAGGAAGGCTGGAACGACGCCAATTCGGGCAGCAGGTTCGCCATGTCGTCACAGTGGCCGAGCACGATCCCGGACTCCAGGCAGCCGATCTCGATGACCCGCGCGAAGACGTGCGCGAGCGGCAGGAACAGCAGCGTGGAGGCCCCGCTGACCGAGTGGACGGCGGCCAGTGGCCCCATGAACGTGTTGCGGATGACGCTGAGCAGGTTCTCGTGGGTGAGCTCGCACCCCTTGGGCCGCCCGGTGGTGCCCGAGGTGTAGATGACCGTGGCCACGTCGGCGGCGGTGGCGGACTTGGCCCGCTCGGCGGCGGTCTCGTCGCTGACGCCGCCGCCGTCGGCGATGAGCTTGTCCAGGTCTTCCCGCAGCCGCCACAGGTGCTCAAGCGCGGGCAGGCGGTCGCGGGCGGCGGCGATCATCTGCTCGAACTCGTCGGTCTCGGCGATGACGGCGCGGGCGGCGGAGTCCGACAGGATCCACTCGGCCTGCTCGGCGGAGGACGTCTCGTAAATCGGCACCACGACCGCGCCCACGCTCCAGAGCGCGTAGTCAAGCAGCGTCCACTCGTACCGGGTATGCGACATCAGCCCCACCCGGTCGCCGGGGGCGATGCCCGCCGCGATCAGCCCCTTCGCGGCTGCCCGCACCTCGGCGGCGAACTGGCTGGCGGTCACGTCCGCCCAGCCGTCCGCGGCGTTGTTGCGGCGCAGCATGACAGCCCGTGGCTGCTCAGCGGCGCGGCGTGCCACGATGTCGGCCAGATTCGCCGATGGGGGGATCTCCGCTAGGGCGGGCATGCTGTACTCGCGCACGACAACTCCGTTCCTCGTCCACCCGAGTCTATGTTTATCCCATGCGGGTTCACGTAGTCAGCGATGTGCACGGCTCCACGGACGCGCTGGCGCGAGCCGGCGACGGCGCGGACATGCTGATCTGTCTCGGCGACATGCTGCTCTTCCTCGATTACGCGGACCACACCCAGGGCATTTTCGCAGAGCTTTACGGTGCTGAGAATGCCTGGGAGTACATCGATCTGCGCACTCAGCGGCGGTTCGACGAGGCCAGGGATCTCACCAGGCGGATCGCGTCCCGGCTGACCGCCGAGCGCGGCGCGGACCTGCGCACACTGACCGACGAGGCGATCAGGAAGCAGTACGCGGCGATGTTCGGCGCGCTGGCCGAGCCCGCCTACCTCACCTACGGCAACGTGGACGTGCCAGCCCTCTGGGGCGACTACCTCAAGCCCGGCCACCAGGTGATTGACGGCGGCCGGGTGGTGGTAAGCGGGGGCGGTCGGGCGGGCGAAAACGAGGCGGGCGAAAACGAACTGACGTTCGGGTTCGTCGGCGCCGGTCTGCTCTCTCCCTACCGTACGCCCAACGAGATCCCGCCGCGGGAGTTCGAGGCCAAGCTGGACGCCGTCGGCGCGGTCGACGTCATCTGCACGCATATCCCGCCCGCGGTCCCTGAACTGCTCTACGACACCGTCGCCCGCCGGATGGAGACCGGCTCCACCGCGCTGCTCGACCTGATCCGCCGCACCCAGCCCAGGTACGCGTTCTTCGGCCACGTGCACAACCCACTGGTGCGCCGGGTCCGCGTCGGCCGGACCGAGTGCGTCAACGTGGGCCACTTCCGTGCCACCCGAGCCCCCTTCGTCATCGACCTGTGACGTCATCCTCCGGATAACAGCAAGAAGCGCAAAGCGCGGTCAGCTGACTGGAGCGCGCATGGGCCGGGGCGAGTTACGCTGCGAGTATGAGCGAAGAGCCGGGAAGCGACCCGATCGGTGATCTCCAGCGGTGGCTGATGAGGGCGGGCGCGCGCAGCGTTACCAGGGAAGTGACGGACCGGGTGAAGTCCACCATCGGCGGTGCCGGCGGCAAGGCGGGCAAGCACGCCGACGTCTGGGATACCGCGACCAACGAGGCCCCGACCGATGAGCCGCCCGAGTGCCAGTGGTGCCCGATCTGCCGGGCCGCCCGTCGGGCGAGGGACGGCAGCGTACCCGCGGCCGGCCTGAGCGGGCAGTTCGCGGGCGCCGCCGATGCCCTGGCCGGGCTCACCAGGGACGCGTTCAGCCTCTTCGAGACGGCGATGCGGACCCCGCCCCCCCGGCCGTCCGGCAGCACCCCGGCCACCAGCACCAGCACCGGCACCCCAGCCGGCGCCACTAGCACGCCGCCAAGCACGCAGCCGACGAACACGCCGCCGCCAAGCACGCCGCCGGCACCGCCCGCGCCGGGCCCGCGGACGTGGGTCAGCTCAGACGACGGCACCGTCGTCGGGCCCGGAGTCGGGTGGCCGACCGTTGTCCATCCGCAGTACGAGCACGACGAAGCCGCCCACGAAGGCGGCGACCGCCAGGAACGCGGCGAGCCCGGAGATGGTGGCACCGATGGCGGTGGCGATCAGCAGGTAGAGGGGCCCGCCGAATAGCGCGATCCAGGCGAGCTTGGTAGCCGGCTCCAGCCTGGGCAGCGGCGGCGGCACCGGCGGCACGAAGTGCTCGTCGGCCGGGTCCTCGGGCAGCGGCGCGTCCCGCGGCCCGGTGCCGGGCGCGCTGGCCGGATAGGGCCACGGGTCGCCCGGTATCGGCGGCATGACCGGCAGCCCGGGCAGCCCGGTCGGGTTGGTGGGCGGCTCGCCCGGCAGCGCGTCGGCGGGCATCGAGTCCGGGGTCGGGCCCATGGTCGGGGTGACCCCCACCGGGCCCGCCAGGTCTTCCCGGTCCGGCCAGGGCGATTCCCCGTCGGCGGGCGCGGGCGCGCCGAAACGGGCGACTAGGTCGAGCCAGACGGCCTCATCACCGTCTCCTCCGCCTGTCGCGTTGCCGCCAGCGCCGGTTCCGCCCGGCACGTCCCCGTCAGCCACAGTGCAGTCCTTTATACCCGGTTCTCCGCCGCCTCGCGCCCTAGATTTTCCGCTGATAGCGAGACGTCATTGTGTCTGTGAACGCACATGACCGCGGATGAATGCCAGGGTGCCATCGAAGATCTCCGGTGCGTCATTGTCAAGCGTCGCGACATGGTAGCTGTTGGTAAGCGGCCGCACCTCCGCGCCCGGCAGTGCCGTCATCAGCACCTTCATGCTGGCCGGCCCGACGACGTGATCTTCGGTGGAACGGAACACCAGCAGCGGCTGGGTGACCGACGACAGCGATGCCCCGGTGGTCCGCCACATCGCGGGCAGGGTCGCCACCGACGCCAGCGGGGTCCGCTTGGCCGCCCGTTCGGTCACGCCGCCCTTCTTGATGTCGCCGCCGATGGACTTCAGCGACCGCACCGCGTACTTGAGCACTGGCGCGAGCGCGATCAGCGGGGTGTCCGCGGCCAGCGACGGGTTCACCACCACGATGCCGCTGACCTTCGGCCCCTGCGTCTCGGCCAGCCGCAGCGCCAGGCAGCCGCCCATCGAGATGCCGGCCACGAAGACCTGCGAGCAGCGCGACGTGAGCTCGGCGAAGGCGCGCTCGGCATCGGCGTACCAGTCGGTCCAGCCCGTCTTGGCCAGCTCCTGCCAGCTTCCGCCGTGCCCGGCGAGCCGCGGCACGCGGACGGTGAGACCGGCCGCGGCCAGGTACGACGCCCAATCGCGGATCGTTTGCGGGCTGCCGGTGAAACCGTGCAGGAGGAGGACACCGACCGGCCCGCCATCGGCGGTGAACGGCTCGGCGGCGGTCGGGTCGGCGGCGGCCGGGTCGGCGGCGCCGGCGTCAGATGATGTGGACGGCACCTCCGAATAATCCCATGGAAGCCCGCCGCCCCGCAGCAAGAGGGCACCCCGACCTGGCCAGGCGAAGAAACGGACCGTTCCATACCTTGCTGACGCGGTGCCACCCGCGTACCCGACACCCTCATGATCACCCGCGGGACGTGCGACTATGTGTTTGTGTTCTATTGGGTAGTGAAGTACACGCTGGGCGTCGCGCTGAAGCTGACGTTCCGGCCTTGGTCGCGCGGGCGGAAGAATGTGCCGCGGCGCGGCCCGGTCATCCTGGTGAGCAACCACCTGTCGTTCGCCGATCATTTTTTCGGGCCGTTGCCGCTGCCGCGCAAGGTGGTGTTCCTCGCCAAGTCGGAGTACTTCACCGGCAAGGGCGTTAAGGGGCTGCTGTCCAGGGCGTTCTTCAGCGGGGCCGGTCAGATCCCGATCGACCGGACGGGCGGCGACGCCAGCGACCGCGCACTCCGGTCCGGCCTGCGCGTGCTGGCCGAGGGGAACGTCCTCGGCATCTACCCGGAGGGCACCCGGTCACCCGACGGGCGGCTTTACAAGGGCAAGACCGGCGTGGCCCGCCTCGCGCTCGAGTCGCGGGCGCCGGTGGTGCCGTGCGCCATGATCAGCACGTTCGAGTTCCTGCCGCCCGGCTCGCTGCACCCTCAGCTGAAGATCAGGCCGGGGGTTATCTTCGGCCCGCCGATGGAGTTCTCCCGGTACTACGGCAAGGAGACCGACCGGGCGGCGCTGCGCGCGGTGACCGACGAGATCATCGCCGAGATCGCGAAGCTGTCGGGCCAGGAGTACGTCCCGGTCTACGCCGCCGATGCGAAGGCGCAACTGCAGGCGGACAAGGCGGCCAACGAGGGTTCCGCGGGCGCGGGCGAACTGCCGGGAGCAGAGTTACTGGTGAGTACCCGGCAACGTTGTCCGGCGAATCCTTGCAAGACCGTTAAGGACGGCTAGGCTTTGCCCTATGCGAGTGGGAGTGCTGACCGGTGGTGGCGACTGTCCTGGGCTGAACGCCGTCATCCGCGCCGTGGTGCGCAAGGGAATGCAGGAGTACGGGCTTGAGTTCGTGGGGTTCCGCGATGGCTGGCGGGGGCCGCTGGAGGCGGATACCGTGCCGCTGGACGTGGCGGCGGTCCGCGGCATCCTGCCGCGCGGCGGCACGATACTCGGCTCGTCGCGAACCAATCCGTTCAAGGACAGCGGGCCGGGCCGTAGCGGCGTGGAGCGGATTAAGGACAACCTGAGCGGCCTGGGCGTTGACGCGCTGATCGTCATCGGCGGCGAGGACACCCTCGGCGTCGCCGGGCGGCTGAACGCCGAGGGTATCCCCGTTGTCGGCGTGCCCAAGACGATCGACAACGACCTCGGCGCCACCGACTACACGTTCGGCTTCGACACCGCGGTGAACATCGCCATGGAGGCGATCGACCGCCTGCACACCACGGCCGAGAGCCACCACCGGGCGCTCATTGTCGAGGTGATGGGGCGTCACGCGGGCTGGATCGCGCTGCACGCGGGCCTGGCCGGCGGCGCCAACGTGATCCTCATCCCCGAGCGGCCGTTCGACATCGAGAAGGTCTGCGGCTACGTGGAGCACCGGTTCCAGACCCGGTACGCCCCGATCGTGGTGGTCGCCGAGGGGGCGCACCCGCTCTCCGACGAGCTCTCGCTCACCTCCGGCGAGCTCGATGAGTTCGGCCACGTCCGGCTCGGGGGCGTCGGCAACTTCCTGGCCCGCGAGATCGAGAAGCGGACCGGCAAGGAGGCCCGCGCCACGGTTCTCGGTCACGTGCAGCGCGGCGGCACGCCGACCGCGTTCGACCGGGTGCTCGCGACCCGGTTCGGCCTCCGCGCGGTGCAGGCGGTCTACGAGGAGGCGTTCGGCATGATGGTGGCGCTGCGCGGCACCCAGATCGAGCTCGTCCCGATCATCGAGGCCACCCGCGAGCTCAAGCTGGTCCCGCCGGAGCGCTACGCCGAGGCCGAGGTCTTCTTCGGTTAAGCAGTACTGTCCCGCCGTTCGTCCGTCGCGCCCGTGCAGTCCGCGAAGATCAACTTCGATCGGACTGAACGGGCGCGTTTCTTCGCGTCATATCGCATGTTGTTAACGGCCTTGTGCTTCACGCTCGTCGGCGTATACTCGTCTACGAGTACTTGCGTGCGAGCAAAGGAGGCGCGGTTCGGATGGCTAAGCGGCGGAAGGTGGGCAACCTGCTTGGGCTGTACCTGCTTTCGCTGCTCTCGCAGCGGCCCATGTACCCGTACGAGATGGCCCAGACGCTTCGCTTCCGTGGCAAGGACAAGAACTTCCCGATCAACTGGGGCTCGCTTTACACCGTGGTGGCGAACCTGGCCAAGTACGGGTTCATCGAGGAGGCGGGCACCGTCCGCGAGGGCAGGCAGCCGGAGCGGACCACCTACCAGATAACCGAGCGGGGCGTCGCCGAGCTCAGGGACTGGCTGACGGAGCTGCTCAGCGTGCCCGAGGACGAGCCAAGCGGCTTCGTCACCGCGCTGTCGGAGGCGCTCATCCTGCCTCCCGACGAGGTGATCGAGCTGCTCAGGACCCGTCTCGCCACCCTCGATAAGGCCAACGCGGCCCAGCAAGCCGACCTGAGGCAGTGGGTCGAGATGCTGCCCCGCGTGCTGCTCATCGAGGCCGAGTACCAGCTCGCCATGCGGGTCGCGCAGTCGCAGTGGCTCCGCGGCCTGCTCGCCGAGCTGGTCGAGGGCACCATCGGCGGCATCGACGTCTGGCGGCGAATGCACGAGACGGGGGAGGCGCCGCCTGAGCTCGAGGAGCTCGAGGAACGGGCGAGAAGGGGGTGGGAAGAGACGCCGCCGGCAGCGGAACACGACCAGCAGACATGACACGACCCCGGTCCACGGTGCTGCAACACCACGAACCGGGGTCGCAACCTCAACCACTAGCCCTGCGATTAGGCAGAACCGGCGATCATGAGGCCCAATCACGATTGTATGCCGGGTGCCTTCTCGCGGGACTGGACCACGCACGACCAGTCTCGGTAACGAGGAGTTATCACAGATGGAATCCACCCGGCCCACCCCTCGCAGCACCTCCATCCCCGCAATCGAGGCGCGGGGCCTCGTCAAGACGTATCCCGCGCCGGGGAAGCACCCCCGCATCAGGGCGCTCGACGGCCTGAACCTCACCGTCGAGCCCGGCACGATCTTCGCCCTGGTCGGCCCGAACGGGGCCGGCAAGAGCACCACCGTCAAGATCCTGACCACGCTGGCGGTCGCCGACGAGGGCACCGCCACCGTCGAGGGCATCGACGTGCGGACCGACCCGGCGCGGGCGCGCCGCGTCATCGGCGTCGTCGGCCAGCGCTCGGGCGCCGACCCAACGGCCACCGGCCGGGAGAACCTGGTCCTCCAGGGCCACCTGTACGGCCAGCCGTCCGGGGCCGCCAAGCTGCGCGCGGACGAACTGCTCGAGCGCTTCGCGCTGACGGCGGCGGCGGGCCGGTTCGTCCGCACCTACTCCGGCGGTATGCAGCGCCGCCTCGACGTCGCCCTCGGCCTGGTGCACCGGCCCAAGGTGCTCTTCCTCGACGAGCCGACCACCGGCCTCGACCCCGAGGCGCGGGCGGCGATGTGGGAGGAGATCATCCGGCTGGCGGCCGCCGACAAGGTGACCGTCCTGCTCACCACCCACTACCTGGACGAGGCCGACCGGCTGGCCAGCCGCCTCGCCATCGTCGACCGCGGCCGCGTCGTCGCCGAGGGCGCACCGGACCGGCTCAAGCAGGACTTGGACGTGACGTCGCTCGACGAGGTGTACCTGCACCACGCGGGCCGGCGGTACAGCGATGCGACCCGACTGACGGAAGGTGCAGGGCGATGACGGCGACCATGGAAAGGGAGCAGGCCACCTCGGCCCCGGCCCCCGCGTTCCTCTCCGACAGCTGGTACCTGACCGGCCGCAAACTGCAGGCCCTGGTCCGCCAGCCCTACGTCCTCGCGTTCAGCGTGGTACAGCCGGCGATCTGGCTGTTCCTCTTCGGTGAGCTGTTCCACAAGGTCATCGACATCCCGGGCTTTGCCTTCCACGGCTCCTACCTCGCCTACCTGATCCCCGGCATCGTCGCGATGAACGCGATGTCCGGCAACATGTGGGCGGGCATGTCGATGATCGAGGAGATCGACCGGGGCACCCTCAACCGCTTCCTCGTCACCCCGGCCAGCCGCCTGGCGATCATGAATGCCTCGGTCGCCGAGCAGGCGGTCTCCACCACCGTGCAGACCCTGATCATCGTGGGCCTCGGCTACGCCGGCGGTGCCAGCTATCCGGGCGGCGCCGTCGGCATCGTGGTCCTGATCATCGCGTCCATCCTGGTCGGCGTCATGTGGGGCGGCCTGTCCAACATGACCGGCATGCTGCTTCGCTCCCGCGAGGCGATCATCGGCGTCTACACGTTCTTCATGCTCCCGCTGATGTTCCTCTCCTCGGCCTTCATCCAGCCGGCCTTCATGCCCGGCTGGATGCAGGCCATCGCCTCCCGCAACCCGCTCAACTGGGAGGTCCAGATCGGCCGCGACGCCCTCTCCGCCACCCCCGACTGGTCCGCCATCGCCGTCCGCTCCGGTGGCCTCCTGGTCCTCGCCGTGCTGGCGGTCGCCATCTCGGTGACCACCTTCCGCTCCTACGCCAAGAACGTCTGACCCTTTGATCGAGCTGCTTGGCGTTTCCGCCGGAGTGCCGGCGGAAACGCCAAGTACTTTTTCGATCGCATGAGTCTGCTACGTGATGACGGCCGGCGCCACACTGGAGCCCGTCGCCAGCGCTCCGGCGTGCAGCCGACGATCCCAGACCGCGATGACCAGGTCTGGGTCGCCGATCGCGAGCGCGCTCGCCAGATGTACCGAGTCCGCGCCCCCGAGCGCGTGCTCGCGGGCGAGTTCGCCGGCGTGCCTTTCGACGGCGGGGGTTAGCTCTACCGGTCGGGTGGCGGCCCAGAACTCCTCCCACGCCCGCTCCGCGGCGCGAAGATCGTCGGGAGCTAGGTCATGATTGCGCGCGCCGGCGGCGAGAGCGGCCCGAACCTCCGGGTACGCCAGTCGGCTCGCGAGGGCGGCATCGCAGCCGTCCCACAACTGCGCGGCTAGGTCGCTTCCCGCCTCCTCCACCACCAGCTTCACCAGCGCGCTTGAGTCGAAGTAGACCAGCACGAGATTACCGTCGCTGGTCGCTGACGATGTCAGATATAGGTCGGCGAGAGGTTGGGCGCGGACGTCCGGTGGCCGTCGGCCGTCGGGCGGACACGTCCCGGCCGATCACTCCGTCTGCGGCCAGTCGCTGCAGCGTGGCAGTCGCCGATACGCCGAGCAGCCTGGCGACCGGAACACCGCGATCGGTAACGACTACCTCATCCCCACCTCGTACCCGGTCCAGCCATTCGCTGAGGTGCGCGCGGAGTTCGGTTACGGGAACGTCCATGGCGACAGTGTACATTAGTGACACCTTTAACCTGTACAGATTGAACCCGGCTGTGCACAGCCGGACGGAGAACCTCAGCGGGGCTCGTCGAGGCGGGTCCAGGGGGAGGGCGGGTTATCGTCGCGGGGGAGCCAGAGCATCGGCTGCAGGCGCGCGAAGCCGCGCTGGAAGCCTCGATCCCAGGGGAAGCGGCCGCCGGAGTCGGACCAGACCACCTGGAGGTACGGCACCCTGACCATGCCGTAGAAGGAGTCTGAGATCGTCAGCAACCTGGTCTTGCGCCAGCTCAGCTCGACTGGGCGGAACGCAATCGGTGTCGGGCAGACGTCGTCGAGCACCGTGTCGGGGGTGACGTCAAGGCCGTCGGCCACCCGCGCGCCGACCGCGTTGATGATGGAGGCGGCGCCCTCCACCGGCAAGCCGCACAGGATCAGCTCCGGACTCTGGCCAGCCGGGGGCAGGAAAGTCAGCCACATCCCGATGCTGTACGCCCACGGGGGCACCTTGCCCTCCGCGCGGCTGCCAGAGATGGCCCAGCCATACTCGCCAACCGTGCTGGCAACCCAGTTCAGGTGGGCCACCTCGCCGGGATCAGGCCCGGCGGCATCCGCCGCCTGGCCGGGGTAATCGGTGCGGTTCCTGCGACCGGAAAGGCGCTTCGGAAGGTTCATGCCAGACACGCTACGCCGGGGGTCCGACATTCCAGCGACCGTCATTAACCCGCTTGTCAGAAGGGGTAATCCGCTCGTCCGATCGGTTCGGGAGCCGGCTCGCGCAGCTCCGTCGCGCTCCCGTCCGCAAGTGGTCCGCCGCGCACGACGTCATCGAAGCGGATCGTCCAGATCTCACGCGGGATGAGCGTCAGCGCCGAGGCGGCCACGATCAGCGCGGCCGCGGCGAACTGCGTCGTGGAGACGCCGATCGCCGCCGCCAGCGGGCCCGCAAGCAGAGCGCCGAGCGGCATCGCCGCCATCGAGCCGAGCGCGTCATAGGACGAGACCCGGGCCAGCTTGTCGGAGGGAATGCGGGTGGCCATCTGCACCGTCCACTGCACCATCATCACCTCGATCAGCGCGCCCAGGGCGAACGCGGTGAGGCAGATGACCGGCAGCGGCAGCACTAGCGCGAGCGCCACCGGGGTGAGCGCTATCGCCGCGCCCGAACCGACCACGAACAGCATCGGCCTGCGCGGCGTGTACCTCAGCGATATCAGGCCGCCGGCCACCAGGCCGAGCGCGTCGGAGGCGGTGATCGCGCCCCAGGCGGCCGGGCCGCCCAGGTGCGCCCGGGCCACCACCGGGCCGAGCACCAGGAACGCGCCGTTGAAGGCCATCATGACCAGGCAGTACTGGATAACGGTGGCCCACAGCCAGGTATGGGTGCGGAACTCGGTCCACCCCTCGCGCAGCTCCGTTATCAGCCCCGCGCCCCTGGCCGCCAGCGGCGCGTCCCGGCCGCCCTTGAGCGACAGCAGCAGCGGGACCGTGCCGGTCATGCCGATCGCGCAGAGCGTGAGCGCCCAGCCCGGGCCGAGCGCCGCGACCACCAGGCCCGCCACCGCCGCGCCGGTCATCTGCCCGGTGTTCATCGCCAGCCTGCTGATCGAGCTGCCCTCCTGCAGCAGCGCGTCCGGCACGATCTGCGGCAGCAGCGCCTGCGAGGCGGGGTAGAACATGGCGGCGCCAATCCCGTTGAGCGCCTCGAGGCAGATCATCGTCCACAGCGCCGGATGGCCGGTCAGTATCAGCAGGCCGAACGTGCCCTCGCCAACGACGACCGCGATATTGCCCGCGATGATCACCCACTGCGGCCGCAGCCGGTCCGCGAATACTCCGCTGACCAGGGTGAACACCAGCATCGGTGCGACTTGCGCGGCCAGCACGTAGGAGAGGTCGGCGGTGGACCCGGTGAGGTTGAGCACCGCGAACGAGACCCCGACGAGCGAGAAGCCGTTGGAGAACGGCGCGAGCAGCCGGTCGATGAGCAGGATCCGAAAGTCACGGATGGCGAGCACCGGATAACGGCGGGCAAGCGCGCGCCACGACATGACACATCCATTCCAACGTTGACAGGGAGCTAACCACGTTACGTGGCTGCCGCGTCAGCCAGCAATTTCTTTTGCCCGAGGCCGCTTACTCGGCGGATTCCCCCGGAGCATCTTCCGCTGGCCACTCTTCCTCGGCAACCGCGGACTTCTCCGGATCGGCGGATTCCTCCGGAGCAGCTGATTCCTCCGGAGCCGTCTCGGGGATGCCGAGCTGACGCTCGATCGTCGTCAGCCGCAGGTCGAGCGCCGCCAGCGTCTCGCCGAGCAACACCAGCGTCGCGCGGAACTCGCTGATCACCTGGCCTCTGACCCACTGGGCCTCGGCGGCCTCGCTGAGCATGTGGGTGTGGGCAACGGTGACGGCCCGCGCCTGCCGCCTGATGTCGGCGGCACCCCGCTGTGCCCCCGTGGGCAGCCACTCCGCCCCGGTCGGCTCGTCCGGCTCGTCCGGCTCGGCCGCGGCGAGCTCCATCACCTGAGCGCGCAGCACCGGCAGCGGAGCCGCGAGCCGGATGAGGATTTCCGCGCCGAACCCCTCGCCCTCGCGGATAATCCCGAGCAGTATGTGCTCCGGGCCGATGTAGCTCTTCTTCAGCGCGAGCGCCTCGCGCAACGCCAGCTCGAGCACCTTCTTCGCCCGCGGGGTGAACGGTATGTGCCCGGTCGGCGTGCTGCCGCCGCGGCCGATCGTCGCCTCGACCTCGGCCCTGGCCGCGGCAAGGGTGAGTCCCGCTGACTCGATCGCCTGCGCGGCGATCCCATCGCCCTCGTGGATCAGCCCGAGGAGGATGTGTTCGGAGCCGATGTAATTGTGGTCCAGCATCCTGGCCTCTTCTTGGGCCAGGACCACGACGCGCCGCGAGCGCTCGGTGAACCGCTCGAACATGGGAATTCTCCCTCGGTGGATCGGCGGGTAGGGAGATATCGTCTCACCGTATGCCGCTCCCCGGTCAGTGGGCAAGAAGGGCTGGTTTATCCCTAAACGCACCCAAAGCGTGCCCGGTCGCCGCGGTTCCCTAACGGCCGCTCTGTCCCATTGCTGACGGAGCGACCGCGCGGTCGCCAGAGCTGGCAGACTGGAGGGATGTCCCTCACAGATCCAGTCACGGCCGCCCAAACGGCAGATCTCGCCGCCGTCGGTGAGCCGTGCGTTCTGCTCAAGCTGGGGGAGATCTTCCTTAAGGGGAAGAACCGCCAGCAGTTCGTGCGCATGCAGCAGACCAACGTCCGCGCGGCGGTGCGGCACACCGGCGTGGCCGTGGAACTCACGGTGCGCGAGGGGGTTCTGGTGCTCCGGCTGGCGCAGCGTGACGGCCAGCAGGCGGAGAGCATGACGGCGGCGGAGCAGGCAGCGGCGATGGACCGGGTGGCCGCCCGCGCCGCCGACGTGCCGGGGATCGTCCGGGTCTGCCGGGCGCTGCGGGTGGACAAGACGCCGGACGCTGCCATCGCGGCCGCGATCGCCCTGACCAGCCCGGACAGCGGCACCTTCGCGATCCGTGCGCGCCGCCGTGACAAGCGCTTCCCGATCACCTCCGAGCAGCTCAACGTGCTCATCGGCAGCGCGGTGAATCAGGCCCACGGGCTCAAGGTCAGCCTCAAGCACCCGGACACGGAGATCTTCGTCGAGGTCGACGCCCGTGAGGTGTTCGTGTTCACCGGCGGCGAGCCGGGCCAGGGCGGGCTCCCGGTCGGGATGAGCGGCCGGGCGGTGGTGCTGATGTCCGGCGGGATCGACTCCCCGGTCGCCGCGTACCGGATGATGCGCCGCGGCCTCCGCTGCGTGTTCCTGCACTTCTCCGGCATGCCGCTGACCGGCCCGGAATCCATCTACAAGGCCTACGCCCTGGTACGCGGCCTTGACCGGTTCCAGGGCCAGTCGCACCTCTACGTGGTCCCGTTCGGCAAGGCCCAGCAGTCGCTGGCCACGTCCGGCGCCGGCCGCCTGCAGGTGGTGGCGCAGCGCCGCCTGATGCTCAAGACGGCCGAGGTCCTGGCGGCCCGGCTGCACGCGGGCGCGCTGGTGACCGGCGACTCACTTGGTCAGGTATCCAGCCAGACGCTGACCAATATCACCGCCCTCGACGACGCGGTCAGGCTGCCGATCCTGCGCCCGCTGCTCGGCTGGGACAAGACCGAGATCATGACCGAGGCGCGCCGCCTTGGCACGCTGTCCATCTCCGAGCTCCCCGATCAGGACTGCTGCACGCTGCTCACCCCGCGCCGGGCGGAGACCAGGGCCAAGATCGACGATCTGCGCAAGATCGAGGGGCGCCTGGACGCCGCCGAGATCGCCGAGCAGCTAGCCGACGCCGCCCAGGAGTACCGGCCGAGCTAACCCGCCGTTCAGCCGCGCGGTGCCAGCGCCGGGGCCGGCGTCAGGGTCCGCCCGACCAGCGGCGACAGGTGGGTCGCGATGCTGGCGAGCTCGCGCAGATCGGAGTCGATGAGCGCCTGCGGGCCGTCGCAGAGCGCCGTCTCCGGGTGCGGGTGGACGTCGATGATGATGCCGTCCGCGCCGACCGCGATCGCCGCCCGCGACAGCGGCAGCACCAGGTCACGGCGGCCGCCTGAGTGTGACGGGTCCACGATCACCGGCAGGTGCGAGAGCCGTTGCGCGACCGGCACGGCCGAGATGTCCAGCGTGTTCCTTGTGGCCTTCTCGAAGGTGCGGATGCCGCGCTCGCAGAGCACGATGTCGAGGTTGCCGCGCTGCGCGATGTACTCGGCGGCCATCAGCCACTCCTCGATGGTGGCCGACATGCCGCGCTTGAGCATCACCGGCTTGCCGGCCGCGCCGACCGCCTGCAGCAGCGGGAAGTTCTGCATATTGCGGGTGCCTACCTGCAGCATGTCGGCGTAGGCCGAGACCAGCTCAACATCGCGTGCGTCGATGACCTCGGTGACGATCGGCAGCCCGGTCTCCGCCCGCACGTCGGCCAGGATCTTCAGCCCCATCTCGCCAAGCCCCTGGAACGCGTACGGCGAGGACCGCGGCTTGAACGCCCCGCCGCGCAGCAGCGAGGCGCCGCCGGCCCGGGCCATCCTGGCGGCGGCCAGGGTCTGCTCGGCGGTCTCGACCGCGCACGGCCCGGCGATCACGGTGAGCGTGTCCGGCCCGATCGGCACGCCCGCCACCCGCACGACCGAACGCTCCCGGCGGTGTTCCCTGCTGACCAGTTTGTACGGCGCGGTGGTGCGGACCACGTTGGCGACGCCGGGCAGCCCGGTCAGGTTCAGCGTGGCGGCGAACCGGTCGATGTCGCCGGAGAGCCCGATGATCGGCGCGGCACCGCCCCGGCTGACGAACGCCTCGCCGCCTGCGTCGCGGACCACGGTCACCACATGCTCGATGTCGGCGACGCTCGCGTCCGCGGCCATCACGATCACCATAAGAACCGCCCCTTTACCCCTGGCCGGCGGCGTCTATGCCGCGCGCAGCCCCTTCAGCGTAGCGATGTCGCGGGCATGGCCCGCCTTGCCGCCCGGTGTCTCGACGACGAAAGGCACGTCGGCGAGCTCCGGATGGGCAAGCAGTGCCCGGAACGGCTCGGTGCCGATCTGGCCGGCGCCGAGCGCCTCGTGCCGGTCCCGCTTGGAGCCGCAGCCGAGCAGCGAGTCGTTGGCGTGCACCAGCCGCACCCGGCCGGGCCCGGCCGCCGCGACCAGTTCACCCAGCATCGCCGCGATCCCGCCGGGAGCGGTCAGGTCGTGGCCTGCGGCGAACAGGTGGCAGGTGTCCAGGCAGATCCCGGCCTTGGGGTGCCGCTCGACGGCGGTCAGGTACGGTGCCAGGTCACCGGCCCGCGCGCAGAGCATCTGCCCCTGCCCCGCCATCGGCTCGAACAGCAGGTCAGGATCGTCGTCGCCGAGCTTGTCGAGCAGCGGGAGCACGATCTCGGCGATCTGCCCGAGCGCCTGCCCGGTGGCCGCGCCCGGTGCACCGGGCGCCCAGCCCGCGGCCGACCCGGTGTGCACCACCACGCCCCGCGCGCCGATCTCGCCGCCCCGGCGCAGCGCGTGCGCGATCGCGTCGGCCGACTTCGACGCCACCGCCGGGTCGCCGGACCCCAAGTTGATCAGGTACGGAGCGTGAATGAAAACCGGGATGCCGGATTCGCGCAGTGCGCGGTCCTGGCTGGCGTCGCCCAATCCGGCCGCCCAGCCGCGCGGGTTGGACACGAACACCTGGATGACCTCGGCCCCGACCTCGGCCGCGTACGCCAGCCCGCCGGCCGCGAGCCCGCCGGTCACGGTCGCGTGCGCCCCGATGTGCCCCATAAGAAGGTCAGAATCCCAGCCCGCCGAACCCGCCGTAGGTAACGGTGATCGTGCTGCCCTTCGGCGCCTCGCCCGACGGGTTGATGCTGGTGACCTTCTGCCCGAAGTTGAATTGCTGCTGGCCGTTGACCTGGAAGCCGAGCGCCTCAAGTGCCTGCTGCACCTGCTGGAAGGGCTGGCCGATCAGGTTGCCGGGTATCGCCACCTCCGGCGGTCCGGCCGAGACCGAGACGGCGACCGTCGATCCGGGCCGCACCGGAGTGCCGGCCGGGGTCCCCTGGGCCACGATGATGCCCTGCGGCTTGTCGCTCTGCACGGTGGTCGGCTGCAGCTGGATATTGTTCTGGCCCGCCCACTGCTGGATCGCGTTGATGTCCTGCCCGACCAGGCTGGGCAGCGACAGCCCGGCCACCAGCTCGACGGTCACCGGGCGGTTCTGCGGCCACGATGTGCCGGCGGCCGGCTCGGTGCCAACCACCGCGCCGATCACCACGGTCCCGGTGACGCCGACCCCCTTGGTGGCGGAGCTGACCGTCAGCCCGGCCGCGCGCAGCACCTGTTCGGCGTCCTGCAGCGACTTCTGCCCCGCCACCGGGGGGACCGTGATCATCTTCGGGCCGAGCGAGACGGTCAGCGTGACCGTGGCGCCCGGCAGCGCCCGCCCGGACGGCTCGGTGCTGATCACGTCGTTCTTCGGCACGTTGTTGTCGATCTCGCTGGCTCCGGTGGCCACCTTGAACCCGGCCTGCGCTAGTTCCTGCTGGGCGGCCGCCGCCGTCAGCCCGGTCACCGAGGGCACCGCCGTGTACCGGCCGGAGGTCAGCCACCAGCCGCCGCCGCCGAGCCCGGCCACCACCACCACCGCGACCGCCAGGTACGCCAGCCGCCGGCTGAACAGCCACCGCTGCAGGAACGGCTCCCGGTTGTCGCCGTCGTCATGACCGCCCGCGCCGGCCGGCGCGCCGTAGTCGCCGTACCCGCCGTTGATAATGCTCGTCCCGTTGAACGGGGCGCCGCCGGTCTGATACCGCCCGGTCGCGGAGTACTCGGCGGCACCGTAGCCGCCGTTGAAGGTGTCGCCAAGCGCCATCATGTCCGCCGCGGTCGAGGCCGCCCCGGCCGGCGCCCACCCGCCGGTCACCGACTCGGCAGGCTCGGGAACGCCGCGCAGCGACCGCACCACCCGCAGGAAGACGTCCGCGTTGGGCGGCCGCCACTGCGGGTCCCTGCTGGTTGCCGCCCGCACCAGCTGGTCGAGCGCCGGCGGAATCCCGCCGACCAGCGAGCCGACCGGCGGCACGTCCGAGTTGACGTGGGCGTAGGCCATCGCCAGCGGCGTCTCGCCGGTGTAGGGCTGCCGCCCGGTGAGCATCTCGAAAAGCATGATGCCGGCCGAGTACACGTCGGTGCGGGCATCGGTCGGCGCCCCGGTTACCTGCTCGGGCGCGATATACGCGACGGACCCGATGATCACCCCGGCCCGCGTGTTGCCCACCGCGGCCGAGGCCCGGGCCAGCCCGAAGTCCACCACCTTGACCCGCCCGTCCGGGGTGATCAGCACGTTCTCCGGCTTGACGTCCCGGTGCACGATCCCCGCCTGGTGCGCGGCGGCCAGCGCGGCCAGGATCGGCTCCATCAGGGCGAGCGCGTCCGGCCAGGGGAGCCAGCGGCGCTCGCGCAGCAGCGCCCGCAGCGTTTCCCCGGGCACGTACTCCATGGCCAGGTAGAGGGAATGACCGTCGCTGCCCTGGTCGTAGACCGCGACGATGTTCTGGTGGGAGAGCCGCGCCACCGACTTGGCCTCGCCGATGAACCGGTCCACGAACTCGGCGTCGCGCGCCAAGTCGGCGTGCATGACCTTAAGCGCCACCTCCCGGTCGAGCCGGGTGTCGGTGGCGAGATAGACGGTGGCCATGCCGCCGTGCGCGATGCGGGAGACGACGTGGTAACGCCGGTCGAGCATCCGCCCCGTGAGCATGTCCGCGGGCGCAGATTCCATTACGGCCGATTTTACGGCCCGGCGGCGCTGGGCTTCGCCCTCTTCATGACTTTGTCACAGCTGGGTCCGCTTGGGCTGAGCTCCCGGCCCACCTGCGGGTCCGCCCCGCCACCCCACCACCATCATGAGTAACGTACGCGTGGCTTCGTCCCTCCGGTCCCGAATCCCGCCGATGGCGGGGCCCCCAACGACAGGACGGGCACCTGTCGGCTACGCCAACGACATCGCCCATTGGTGTCAATGGCGTAGGTGACAGCTCACGCAGACGGAACTTCCGCCGGAGCGGCCAGGGTCCGCGCAGGTATATGCAAGTGTTGAGTTGCAGATATTAGGGTGATATGCGAGACTTCGCGGGCAGTTCGCCGCGGCGGAAGTCAGAGGGGCCGGTCGGGCGGGACGGGACGGGTCGACGGGCGGGTCGGGGCACAAGGAGGCATTGGCATGGAAGACCGTATCGAACATCGGATCATCATCCGGTCGACACAGGACAAGGTATGGCAACTTGTCACCCGGCCAGGCTGGTGGCTGCCCGGCAGCAAAACCGAGCCCGCCCGCGGCCCGGGACGGGCGTCGGTCGAGTACAGCGGCGATGCCAGGCCCTACGCGATCGACATCGTCCGGGTTGAGCCGCAGGGCTATGCCTCGTTCCGCTGGTCGAGCGCGTTCGGCGGCGCGGTACCCGCCCCCGGCAACGCGACCCTGGTCGAGTTCTACCTCCGGCCGGTCGGCGACGAGATCGGCGTGACCGTGGTGGAGAGCGGCTTCGGCTCGCTCGACCTGCCGGACGCGCTGCGCGAGGACGCGTGGAAGGGCAACACCGGCGGCTGGCAGTACGAGCTCGCCGGGCTGCGGACCCGTGCCGAGCAGGGTCGGTGACTGTACTTCCGGCCCAGTCGCGTGGCTTCGCGTCCGTGGCCGGGGCCTTGCGTGATCCGGGGCGGGTGTTCGCCGCGCTGGCCGACCCGCGCCGCCGCGAGCTGCTCGAGCTGCTGGCGGACACACCCGGCGCCAGTGCCGGGGATCTCGCCGCGCGGCTGCCGGTCTCCCGGCAGGCGGTCGCCCAGCACCTGGCCGTGCTCGAGGAGTGCGCTCTGGTAACCAGGAGGCGGGCGGGACGGCAGGTACTGTTCAGTGTCCGGCCGGAGGGGCTGGAGGCTACCGCCGACTGGCTGCTGGCCCGGACGGCGGCGTGGCTTGGCCGGTAAAATTCGCAGCTGACCCGGGGAAAGATCCCCTATTGTGATGGAATGTCGGTTGTTTGGAACCGGCCCTGATGTGGGACATTGGACACGTGGCACAGATAAACCCCGCAGCCGACACGCTTGTCGGCGATTGGCTGTCACTCCCTGAGGTAGCGACCCGGCTCGGCCTCCCCATCAGCCGCGTAAAGCAGCTGCTCCGCGACCGCAAGCTGCTCGCGGTCACGAGGCCGGGCGGCGATCGCGCCATTCCGTCCGCCTTCATCGACGGCGAGCAGATCGTGAAGGGACTCAGCGGAACGCTGACGGTCCTGTTCGACTGCGGCTTCAGTGATGAAGAGGCTCTCCGCTGGCTCTTCACCGCGGACGAGACCCTACCGGGGACTCCCATCGACGCCCTCTACGCTCACCGCGGCACCGAGGTCAACCGCCGCGCCCAGGCGCTGGCGTTCTGATTCGGGTAGGGTTTTCCCCGCTCGCCTCCGGGCTGTGCCTCCCCGCTCGCCTCCGGGCGCTCTTAGCCCCTGCCCTCTCCCTCGTCGCGCGGCCAAAACCGCCGCGTTCCTCAGTCGATGACAGGGGCGCGCCCTTTGGCTCGCGGGGGGTGTCGCGCGCTAAAGGCGTGCCGGATCCGGGGGTGACTCGGAAAAGGTCGTTGTGGTGGCAGCACAGAAATAGGCATGGTGAGTTATGCTTGGCCACATGCCGCCGAGACCGCGCCAGCCTCAGACGCCGCAGCCGTCGCTGCAACTTCGCCGTCGCCCTCTCGCACCGCGCATCGCGGACGTGCTCAAGGCCGGCCGGTCGCTGTCGTTTGAGTTCAGCCCGCCGAAGACCGAGCAGGCAGAGCAGCAGCTCTGGCGCGCCATCCGCCAGCTTGAGCCGCTCAAGCCGACGTTCGTCTCGGTGACCTACGGAGCGGGCGGCTCGACGCGGGAGCGCACGGTCGCGGTGACCGGCGCCATCGCCGAGCAGACCTCGCTCGATCCGGTGGGCCACCTCACCGCGGTCAACCACTCCGTCCAGGAGCTGCGGCACTTGATCGGCTGCTACGCCGACGTGGGCGTGCGCAACGTGCTGGCGCTGCGCGGCGACCCGCCAGGCGACCCGAATGCGACCTGGGTGAGGCACCCCGATGGCCTCGAGCACGCGGTCCAGCTCGTCGAGCTGCTCAAGGCGTCCGGCGACTTCTGCGTCGGCGTCGCCGCCTTCCCCGAGTTGCACCCGCGCTCGCCCGACGCCGACACCGACATCCGCCATTTCATCGAAAAATGCCGGGCTGGCGCGGACTTCGCGATCACGCAGATGTTCTTCTACGCCGAGGACTACCTAAGGTTCCGCGACCGGGTGAGCGCCCTCGGCTGCGACGTGCCGATCATCGCCGGGATCATGCCCGCGACCAGCCCCCGCATCCTCGAGCGCACGGTCGAGCTTGGCGGCTGCAAGATCCCGCCCGCTCTGCTCGACTCGGTCCGCGCCGCCACCGACCGGGGCGACAAGGCCGCGGCGCGTGCGATCGGCGTCGACTACGCGGTCGCGCTCTCCGAGCGGCTGCTCGCGGAGGGCGTGCCCGGCCTGCACTTCTGCACGCTCAACGCCGCCCGCGCGACCACCGAGATCTACGAGCTGCTCGGCCTGGCCAGCCCGAGCGGCAGCAGGGCGCCCATCACCGCGTAGGGCGGCTCGCTCCCGGAGAAGCGGAACCCGGTCAGCAGATCGGTGAACCCGACCCCACGGTAGAGCCGCCGGGCGCGGGTCTCCGCGTCGGCGGTGGAGAGCACCGCGGTCCGCTCGTCGCGCTCGGCGGTGACCGCGAGCAGCAGCGAGCGGCCGATGCCCCTGCCCTGATAGTCCGGGAGCACGTGCAACTCCGCGATCTCGAAGGAGTCCTCGAGCCACGCCTTGGTCTCGGCCGACCCGTCGGCCGCCGTCGAGTACCCCACCCCCGACCGGGACGCGAGCGCGCTGGCCACCATGTCGTGCCACCACTGCCCGCTCTCCCCGTGGAACCCGTAGCAGAACCCGGCCACCACCCCGTCGGCCTGAGCGATCAGGCAGCGGAAGCCGGGGCTGGCCGCGTGCCGGTCCATGATGGACTCGCGCCCGCCGATCAGCCGCTCTGGCGGGTTCATCGCGGCGGCGTACACGGCGACAAGTTCTCCGGTCACCGCACGGAACTCCCGCGGCCCTAGCTCGCGGTGGCTGACCTCCATTTGCGAAAGCTTAGTGGTAAGCCCGGCAGCCCGCCGGCGGCCAGGAGGTGGTTTCGTACCCGATGACGCCGGGGCGGCGCGCCGCGCGGCGGCTCGAATGTCAGACCCCCGGCGTAGGTTCGAACTCGTAAGCAAATGGATGGCCAACTGACTGGACTTTTGCGCGAACCTGTGTTCGAATGACACTGTGTTCGAATAACGGGGATTGGCTCCGGCCGCCGCGACCCCTGGCGGCCGGTGCCGGCCGGGCGGGGCGTGGGGAAGCGCTTCGCCCGGCCGGCGGGAAACCTCAAGCGAGAACCGCCGCGCGAGCGAGGGAGAACACAGCATCACCTGAAGGAGTGATGACCATGATCAGGACGATGACGCCGACCGGGCAGCGTGCGCGCAACCGCGTGCCAGGCGAATCTGAGCCTTACAACACCGAAGCGGGCCTGTTCGGCGCGGAGCCGGGGGCCGTGCCGCTGCCGAGCCGGGTGCCGTCGGCGGCGCTGAGCCTGCTGCGCACCGCGCGGCACGGCCTGGCCGAGGCGGACGCGGAGGGCGATCCGGGAACCCGCTACATCTGCGCCCACCTGGCGGCGCTGCGCGCGGCCGCCGCGATCGTGGCGGCGCGGGGCGAGCCGGGCAGCGGTGCGCGACGCAGGCGGCCGAGGTCCGTCTGGGAGCTGCTGCCACAGGTCGAGCCCGCGCTCGCCGAGTGGGCGGCGTTCTTTGCCGCTGGCGCGGCCAAGCGCGCCGCTGCCGAGGCCGGGCTACCCCGGGCGGCGTCCGCGCAGGAGGCCGATGAGCTGCTGCGGGACGCGAGTACGTTTCTGACGGTGGCCGAGCGGGCGCTCGGCGTGGAGGGCGAGCCCATGCTGCCGCTCCGGTCCGCTAGCTGATCTGCCCGCCCGACGCGAGCCGGGTACGCCGCTGGGCGGGCAGATCAGGCGAGCCTTAGTCGGGCGAGCCTTAGAAGGACTCGATGGAGTTGCTCCGGGCGTCAGCGTCGAGCACGCCCCAGCTGATGAGCTCCTCGGTCAGGTCGGCGGGCGACTTGTCGTAGATGACCGCGAGCGAACGCAGATCCTCATGCCGCACCGACAGCACCCGGCCGTTGTAGTCGCCGCGCTGCGCCTGGATGGTGGCGACATAGCGGGCCAGCGGGCCGACCTTCTCCTTGGGCAGCTGGTTCATCCGCTCCAGGTCGATCACGAGCTTGGGCGCGCTGGCGATCGGGGTTGGCGCCGCGTCCCCTGGCAGCAGCTCGGAGACCGGGACCCCGTAGAACTCGGCCAATTCGGCGAGCTTCTGGACGGTGACGGAACGGTCGCCGCGCTCGTAGGAGCCCACGACAACGGCCTTCCACCGGCCGCGGGATTTCTCCTCAACACCGTGCAGTGAGAGGCCCTGCTGGGTGCGGATGGCGCGCAGTCGCGCGCCCAGGGTCTTGGCGTACTCAGATGGCATTTTTCCTCGGTTTCCCGGCCAGTCGTCGCTTACGGTAACGGTTACGCACAGTGACGGTAGGCGGCGAGA
>JBEKEK010000088.1:0-36924 GCA_050013875.1 Trebonia sp.
GCCCGGATCTGGGACCCGCTCCACCCCGGCACCGAACTCGGGCGCTTCGACGGCCACACCGGGGCTGTCTCCAACATCACCACCCTGATCTGGCCGTCCTTGAACCGTCCGGTGGTCGTCACGACCTCGACCGACACGGCCGACGGGACCGTCCGGATCTGGGACCCGCTCCACCCCGCCAGCGAACTCGCCTGCTTCCGCGGTCACAGCGCCCAGGTCCGCGGCGTCACCGTCCTCGACTGGCCTGGCCTGGGCCACCCGGCGATCGTATCGACGGCAACCGACGGCGCGGCCTGCGTCTGGGATCCGCTCCAGCCCGATACCGAACTGGCCCGCTTCGACGGACACACCGGGGCGGTCTGGGGAGCGGCCACCCTGACCTGGCCTGGTCTTGATCACCCGGTCGTCGTCACGGCCTCCGAAGACGGGACCGCCCGCGTCTGGGATCCGCAGGGACCCGACGCTATGCAAGCCCCGTTCCCCGGCCATTCCGGCCCCGTTGAAGGGCTAGCCGCACTGGCCTGGCCCGGACTTGACCATTCGGCTGTAGTAACCACTTCGACCGACCGGACCGCCCGCGTCTGGGACCCCCTTCAGCCCGGCACCGAACTCGCCCGGTTCACCGGCCACACGGCCCAGATCAGGTATGCGGCCACCCTGGACTGGCCCGGACTTGATCACCCGGTGGTTGTAACTACCTCCGCCGACGGGACCGCCCGGGTGTGGGACCCGCTCCAGCCCGACACCGAACTCGCCCGCTTCGACAGCCACACCAATCACTTGCAGGGGGTCGCTACGCTGGACTGGCCCGGCCTCGACCACCGGGTGATCGTCACGGGCTCGAATGACGGGACGGCCCGCGTCTGGGATCCGCTCCAGCCAGGCACCGAGCTCGCCCGCTTCGACGGCCACGAGAACGGGATCCAGGGCGTCGCGACGATGACCTGGCCTGGCCTCGACCACTCAGTGGTGGTGACCGCCTCCTACGATGCGACCGCCCGGGTGTGGGATCCCCTTCAGCACGGCACCGAACTGGCTCGCTTCGACGGCCGCAAGAGCCCGGTGCGGTCGGTGCTCGCGCTGCCGTGGCCAGATCTCGGCTATCCGGTTGTCGTCACAACATCGGACGACGGTAAGGCCCGGGTATGGGACCCGCTCGCGCCCAGCACCGAGCTGAGCTGTTTCGAGGCTCATAACGGCCGGGTCTGGAACGCGGCCGCCCTAGCCTGGCCGGGGCGAACGCATCCGGTCGTCATCACCACGTCGGCCGACGCCACCGCCCGGGTCTGGGATCCCCGGTCTCCCGCCGCCGAACTGGCGATGATCCCGCTCATCAGCACCGGCTACGCGGTCACCGTGGTGGCTCCGCTCATGGTTGTCGTCACGACTAGCCGCGGTTTCGTCACGATCAACCTGAAAGCCGACTAGGCATAGCGTGGCGGTCAGCGCGGTCTACGCTCTGGGCGCTGCCAAGGATTACGAATCGATTGGCGCAGCCTGCCCGAGATCTGATCCGCGGCGGCGCAAATGACAACCGACAGCATCCCCAGGGATCACTGGCGCACCTTCCTCACCTTGAGCATGAACGTCATCCTCGGACTTTCCTTCGTGCTGATGACGACGTCCCCAGCCCGCTCACTCTCATGCTGGCCGCGATGCTGGCGGGTTCAGCAACGGCATCCGGCTCCGGCATCGTGATGATGCTCTCGGCCGACGTCTCGCCGGAGATCGGCCGCCGAACGTTCCTCGGCGTGTGACCCGAACTGTCCGATACCGGGCAGGGAGTCGGGCCGCTCATCCTCTCCGGCGTGACCGTCGTCGGCCTGGTCACGGGCGTCATTGTCAGCGGCCTGGTCGGCTTCGCCGCCGCCGCAGGCCTGTAGGTATGCATCCCCGGCAACCCTCCGCCCGCAACCCGCCCGACATCACTCACGCATTCGCAATCAACAGCGAGATGCCCGGCAAGGTTATTATAGTGCAATTGGAGGTACTCGATGGGTACGTTTTGGAGTGGGGCCCTTGTCGGCGCGGTGCTTGGGGCGATACTTGGCCTGATAACCACAGTTCTTTTTGAGGACTACCTGATCGAGAAGCGGAACCGCATGACTCGCAGCCTCTCGATGCGACGAAAAGGGACCCAGCACTCCGAGAGTCTAGCCAATGTGGAGCTGTTTCGGCTGGGTCCGCTGCAAACGCCGACATACATCCTAGAGGGAGACGGCGAGCAGGTGATCAACGAGCAGTCCATCCAGGTGAGAGTCGAGCCCGAGAGTGTTGCCCTTCCACAAGAAATGGTCAGCTGGCGTCAAGAGTTTCTCGACGAGCAGGAGGAGAAAAAGAGAAATTCTCGAGATTACTTTTGGAATGGCCTCAACTACGCTGTAGCTCACTTTGGCGTTTCCAGGTCGGTCATCGACGAGAATCCGGAGATCTCACTGCTTCTCCGCCACTCCGACTACGCGACCTTCAGGACAACCCAGCAGCTTGATCGGAAATTCTCGGACGGCACGACTCCGCGGACTCGATATCTCGAACCTTTCCAGGTGTACCCGCTAAAAGTTCCCGACTTTATGTGTTCGAGCTTCGGTACCAACATCGCGATGATTACGGCAGACGGCAAGTTCATATTTGCCCGACGTAGTCACCTGGTTAGTTCTCGCCCCGGCGTGTGGAGCACTTCCGCCAACGAAGGGCTATCTCGCAGCCTTGACTCGCAAGGGCGATCTGCGCCCAATCTGTACGATGTGATGAGGAGAGGGGTTCGGGAGGAACTTGGAATTGAACCGCATGAATACGGCATGGAGATGCTCGGATTCACTATCGATCTCGAGTTGCATCAGTGGGGCGGTTCCTGGATCGGAGTCCTCAACGAACTCACTGGAGAGCAGGTGCTTGAGCGAAGGTCAAGAGGTGTAGCAGATAAATATGAAAACCGCGAGCTTCGGCTAGTTGATTGCAGTCCAGAGGAGACGCTTAATTTCATGCTGGACCAAGGACTGCGCGGGACCATGAACCCCAATACGGTACCGTTTTTCTACCTGGCTCTTGTGCGATTTCACGGCCGCCGGTCGGTTGATCGAGCACTCGAAAAGATCTCCTCAAAGTATGAAAAAGATTCAGCTACCGCAAAAGATTATCGACAGGTCATCGCATGGCTAACTGCCCAGCGTCTTCACTTTTTCTCGGTTATGCACTCATGGGCAGACCGCGAAACGGCTAAAGTCGATCCGGGCGACGAGGCGACTGAAAGCGATAATGAATGATCCTCGTCCCCGCGCTGCCAGGTAAGAAACGATATGACCAATTGCTGGCCAATTAAGTTAGACGCTGGCCAAGTGCGACGAGAACCTACAAAGCAACAGGAGAGGGCACCTCGTCGGTGGTGGCGAGCGCGACCGGCTTGCCGGTGTTGCGGGTTTCCGCCGCGACGAACTCGGCCGCCCGCCGCTCAACCGCGTCCGCGAACTTCAGCAGCGCCAGCGAGCGCTCGCCGGGCACGGCGTCCCGCCAGCGCTCGAAGGCCGTGGCGGCCGCCGTCAGTGCCTCGTCCACGTCGGCCGCGCTCGACACCGGGGCCCGCGCGTAGAGCTCGCCGGTGCTCGGGTCGGTGACGTCGCTGTAGGCGCCGTCGCGCGGGTCGGTGTGCTTGCCGTTCACGAAGTTGCACAGCGTTACCGGTGTCATCGGTGCCTCCAAGCCGTTATCTGCCTATCTGATGAGCTTCGCAAAGCTAGTCGCCCTCGACAAGTGATTCCGTGGATTTCTGCACGTTTGTCTACGAAATCAGTTGACATCTGGACCCATAACGACAAGCATGAAGGTAACCGACGTGGTAGCAGCCTCGCCTAAGGAGACGTGATCGGATGGCCCACGGCCCGCGCGGGGGTCCGGCTGGGACGACGGCACTCGATGAGATCGCCAAGGCGATCATCGAGCAGCTGCAAGCCGACGGACGCCAGTCGTACGCGGCGATCGGGAAGGCGGTCGGGCTCTCCGAGGCCGCCGTCCGGCAGCGAGTGCAGCGGCTGCACGAAGCCGGCGTCATGCAGATCGTCGCCGTTACCGACCCGCTGCGGCTGGGCTTCCGCCGCCAGGCCATGATCGGGCTGCGCTGCGAGGGTGATCTGGAGAAGGTCGCCGACGAGCTCGCCGCCATGGACGAGATCGACTACGTGGTGCTCACCGCGGGCTCATTCGACCTGCTGCTCGAGGTCGTCTGCGAGGACGACGACCACCTGCTGGAGATCCTGAGCCGCGTGCGCAGCGTGCCGGCCGTCACCTCGACAGAAACCTTTGTCTATCTAAAGCTGCGCAAGCAGACCTACACCTGGGGGACACGGTGACACTTTCCTCTGACGAACTTCAGGCAGCCGCCAAGAAGCACCTGTGGATGCACTTCACCCGCATGTCGACCTACCGAGACGGCGACATCCCGGTCATCGTGCGCGGCTCCGGCCCGTACGTGTACGACGACAAGGGCAAGCGGTACCTGGACGGGCTGGCCGGGCTGTTCGTGTCGATGGCCGGCCACGGCCGCACCGAACTGGCCGAGGCCGCGTCCAAGCAGGCCTCCGAGCTCGCCTACTTCCCGCTCTGGTCCTACGCGCACCCGGCCGGCGACCTGAACCGGGTGTTCTTCACCACCTCCGGTTCCGAGGCCGTCGAGTCGGCCTGGAAGCTGGCCAAGTCATACTTCAAGCGGGTCGGCCAGCCCGGCAAGTACAAGGTGCTCAGCCGCGAGTACGCCTACCACGGCACCTCGATGGGCGCGCTCGCGGTTACCGGGCTGTCCGCCATCAAGCATGACTTCGAGCCGTTGCCGCCCGGCGGGATCCGCGTGCCGAACACCAACTTCTACCGGGCACCGGAGTTCGTCGCCGACGACGAGACCAAGTTCGGGATCTGGGCCGCCGACGAGATCGAGCGGGCCATCCTGCGCGAGGACGCCGAGTCGGTGGCGGCGGTGTTCCTCGAGCCGGTGCAGAACTCCGGCGGCTGCTTCACCCCGCCGCCCGGCTACTTCCAGCGCGTCCGCGAGATCTGCGACAGGTACGACGTGCTGCTGGTGTCGGACGAGGTGATCTGCGCGTTCGGGCGGCTCGGCTACTACTTCGGCGCCGAGCGGTACAACTACCAGCCGGACATCATCACCTTCGCCAAGGGCGTCACCTCGGGCTACTCGCCGCTTGGCGGCATGATCGTGCGCGACGAGCTGATGGAGCCGTTCCTGAACGGCACCGCCACCTTCCTGCACGGCATCACGTTCGCCGGGCACCCGGTGTCGTCGGCGGTGGCGCTGGCCAACCTGGACGTCTTCGAGCGCGACAACCTCCTCGGCAACGTACGCTCGAACGAGGACGGCTTCCGCGCCACCCTGGACAAGCTGACCGACCTGCCGATCGTCGGCAACATCCGCGGCGCCGGCTACTTCTACGGCATCGAGCTGGTCAAGGACAAGAACACCAAGGAGACCTTCGACGACGACGAGTCGGAGCGGCTGCTGCGCGGGTACCTCTCGCACGCGCTGTTCGACGCCGGCCTGGTCTGCCGCGCCGACGACCGGGGCGATCCCGTCATCCAGCTCGCCCCGCCGCTGATCTGCACCCAGGAGCACTTCGACGAGATCGAGCAGATTCTCCGCTCGGTTCTCACCGAGGCGTGGTCGCGCCTCTAATCCCGGAAGAGCAGGGCCGCATTGGCGGGCGGCGGCGGCGGGTGCCGTTGTACTATGCCCGGAAACCACCAATTGCCCGCCGGGGGGCGGGCCAGCGGCGGGCCGCACGGATACGAGGGACGCCGTGACCGCGCTCGCTATGGGCCAGCGCAATGAGAATCTGCCCGCCGAGGTAACCCGGTTCATTGGCCGACGGCGGGAACTCCCGGCCATTACCGCCGCCATTGACCAGTACCGGCTGGTCACCCTGCGCGGGGTCGGCGGGGTCGGCAAGACGCGGCTCGCGCTGCGGGTTGCGCGCGAGGTCAGCGACACCTTCGCCGACGGCTGCTGGCTGGTCGAGCTGTCCGCGCTGCGGGCACCGGAGCTGCTGCCTGGCACCGTATCGACCGCGCTCGGCCTGCCGGACGAGACCGCGGGCGATGCGCTCGGAGTGCTCGCCGCGCACCTGGCGGAGCGGGAGCTGCTGCTCGTGCTCGACACCTGCGAGCACCTGGTCGAGGCCTGCGCGAGCCTGGCCCAGACGCTGCTCGCCGCCGCGCCCGGGCTGCGCATCCTGGTCACCAGCCGCGAGCCGCTGGGGGTGCCCGATGAGCACGCGCTGCTGATCTCCCCGCTCGAACTGCCCACCGACCGTCTCGCTGCCGATCACATCCGGGCCGATCACATCCCGGCCAACCGGTCGGACGCGGTCCTGCTGTTCGTTGACCGGGCGCGGGGGGCGGTGCCCGAGTTCGCGCTCACCGAGGCGAACACCGGCGCGGTGAGCAACCTCTGCCGCCGCCTGGACGGCATACCGCTCGCCCTCGAGCTGGCCGCGGTCCGGCTGCGCGGCATGGAGGTCGACGAGATCGTGGACCGGCTGACCGACCGGTTCCGCATCCTCGGCACCGCGCGGACGGCCACCGGCCGGCACCGCACGCTGCGCGCCGCCGTCTCCTGGAGCTACGACCTGTGCACGCCGCCGGAGCAGCTGCTCTGGGCCGAGCTCTCGGTCTTCCCCGGCGGCTTCGGGCTCGAGGCAGCCGAGCGCGTCTGCGGCCCGGGCACCTTCGACGCCCTGATCCGGCTGGTCGAGAAGTCCGTCGTGCAGTACAGCGATGACACCCGCCGCTACCAGCTGCTCGATACCATGCGGGAGTTCGGCGCGGAGCGGCTTACCGCGGCGGGTCAAGACACCGAAGAACGGCTCCGGGCCAGGCACCGCGACTACTACCTGGAGCTGGCGGAAGAGGCGGCGGCCGGCAGTCTCACCGCCGGGCAGGCCGACTGGCTCACCCGGCTCGGCACCGAGACCGTTAACCTGCGGGTCGCGCTCTCCTACTCTTTCACCGCCGCCGGCCAGGCGGACGCGGGACTGCGAATGACTACGCTACTGCGGCCCTACTGGCTCATGGTCGGGCAGTTCACCGAGGGCAGACGGTGGCACGCCCTGGCGGTGACGGTCAACCCGGGGTCCGCGGAGAACGCCTGGGCGCTGTTCGGCGCCGGCGTTCTCGCGGTGCAGCAGGGCGACCTGGGCACCGGCGGCCCGCTGCTGCGGCGCGCGGCGGAAGCAGCCGCCGCTGCCGCCGATGAGACGCTGGGCGCCAGCGTGTCGGACGCCCAGGGCATGGCCGCGTTCTACGCCGGTGACCTGGAGACCGCGCAGACTCATTACGAGGCGGCTCTGGCGAGCTGCGAACAAATCGGTTTCAGCGACCCGCTCGCGCTCGTCACCTACTCCCGGCTGGCCTCGGTCTGCCTGCTGACCGGTGATCCCGACCGCGCGGTGCGGCTCTGCCAGGAGTGCCTGAGCCGCTGCGGCGAACTGGGCGAGCAGTGGGCGCGGGGCGCCGCGCTCTGGGTCCGCGGCGCTGCCCGGTGGCTGTCGGGCGACCCCACCGCGGGAATCGAGGACGCGCTCGCCTGCCTGCGGCTGAAGGAGTCGATCAACGACCTGCACACGATCGCGATGTCGTTTGACCTGCTCTCCGTCTGCCGGGTCGCGAAGAATGAGTTCGAGCTGGCCACGCTGATGTACGGCGCCGGTGACACGCTGTGGACGCTGCTGGCGGCACCGGTGCTGATGGGGCCGGCCTACGCCGAGATCCGCAAGAGCGCGGCGGACGCCGCGCGAGCCGAACTCGGCGAGGAGCGGTTCTCCGAACTGCTCCGGCGCGCTCAGGCGATGCCGCTGGCCGAGGCGCTCGCGGTGGCGAAGGGCGACACGGCCGCCGTCGCGGCCGCCCTCAGCGGCACCGGCGCGGATTCGGGCGACGGGGCGGACGCGAAGCCGCTCACCAGACGGGAGAAGGAGATCGCCGTCCTGGTCGCGGACGGTCTCGGCAATCGCGAAATCGCTGAGCGCCTCTTCCTGTCCAGGCGGACGGTGGAGTCCCACATCGAGCACATCTTCGCCAAGCTCGGCCTGTCCTCACGGACGCGGCTGGCCGGCTGGGTGCTCGAGCAGGGGGAGGCCCTCTAGATCGCGTAACCGCCGGTGACGGTTGCGCACACTCCTACACCCTGCGATCAATATTCACCAAGAGCTAGCGGCACTACCTTCCCGCCCGTCACCGAACGTTTACCGGCAGACGGCAAAGTCTCCGCATGTCTGAAGATGCGGCGTGCCGCTTGCCTGCCGGGCAACTGCTCGCCGCGGACGCGACCGGGTCCCGCGCGGCCGCCCCGGCGACGCCCGTGCGGGCCGCGAACCGCGGCCGGCCAACGACGGACGGCACGCCGGAGCAGATCCACCTCACCTGGGGCGACGACCCGTCCAGGTCGGTCGTGGTGTCGTGGGCATCCCCCGGCCGGGCCGAGGCGCCCCGCGTCAGGATCGGACAGCGGGTCATCCCCGCGGCCGAGCGGGGCTACGCCGACGGCCTCGGCGGCGAGGTCAGCTGGACCTACCATGCCCTGGTGGACGGGCTCCGTCCTGGCGGCACCTACGGGTACGCGGTCACCGCGAACAACGACAGCAACGCCGCCGACCCGTTCAGCGCCACCTTCAGTACCGCACCGGAAGGGCGGGCGCCCTTCCGGTTCACCAGCTTCGGCGATCTGGCCACCGCGAACGCGCGGTGGGCCGGCTCCTCCGGCCAGTCCGCCTACGCGGTCAGCGCGGTGGAGACCTTCCAGCCGCTTTTCCACCTGCTCAACGGGGATCTCGCTGACGGCGACCCGGCCCCGGCGACGCAGCCGCGGGTGTGGCGGGACTTCGGCAACAACATCCAGGTCTCGGCGGCAAACCGGCCGTGGATGCCGGTGCCAGGCAGCCACGCGGTCGAGTACCTGGCCCGCTACGCGCTGCCGGACAACGGGCTGCCCGGCTTCGCCGGCCGGTGGTATGAGTTCCGCATCGGCAACGTGGCATTCGTCTGCCTGAGCTCCGACGATGTCGCTGACGGTGACGTCGGCACGTCCTCGGGCGGCGCGCAGACCCGCTGGCTCGAGGCGACTCTCGCCGCCGCGCGCGGCGACTGCTCGGTTGACTGGGTTGTCGTCCAGTTTCACCAGTGCGCGTGCTCCTCCTCACCGGCCGGTGACGGATCCGACCTCGGCATCAGGCGGGCATGGCTGCCGATCTTCGACTGGTACGAGGTCGACTTGGTGCTCTGCGGGCACGAGCACGGCTACGAGCGGTCGTTCCCCGTCCGCGGCTTCGACTCCGCGGGCACGCTGCGCCCGCACCCGGTGACCACCACCGACAGCGGCGTGTTCGACACCAGCCAGGGCACCGTGCACCTGGCACTCGGCTGCGGCGGCGGCGCCGATCCCGGGGCCGCCGATCCCGGGGCCGCCGACGCGGCGGACGCGAGGGCCGGGACGTGGACCGCGCCGTGGTCCGCACGGCGTGACACCGCGACCGGGTACGGCGTCGCGGTCTTCGACGTCAATCCCGGCACCGAGGCCGGCGGGCAGACATCGATAACCGTGCGCTACTACCACGCGGTCGATGCCGACCCGGCCCAGGGAATTCCGACCGACGACTACGTGCTCTTCGAGACGTTCACGTTGGTCAGGCCGAGATCCGACGGACGCCGCTGGCACCCGAAAGCCCCACCATCGTCGAACCGCGCGACGGCTTAGGGCCAAAGCTGCACGCATTTCTGAACCATTTAGTACTACATGACCATTTTGTCCCGTACAACTTTGGCCCTAAGACAGGTCGGTCGGGTGAGATGGGTTACCGTTGAGAGCAATCGGCCTGCACGGATAGTTGGGGGCGCGCCATGCACGATGGCGGCGGTGGCGGTGGTGGTTTTACCGGCGGCAGCGGTTTTACCGGCGACCATCACATCGGGCATGCCGCTGGCGGGCACTCCGGCAGTGGTCATGGCGGCAGTGGTCATGGCGGCGGGCACCCGGGCAGCGGTTCTTCCGGTGCGGGCGGATTCGACGCGGGCAGGCAGCGTGATCCTTACCGGGACCCACTCGACCCGGGGGGCCCGATGGGCCTGCCGAAGATCGTGAGCCGGGCGGCGGAACGGATGGGGCACGGGCAGCGGGGCGCGGGCAACGTCGCGGCGGGGATTTACGTGCTGTCGGTGCTCGCGATCATTATCGCCTTCGCTATCTTTTTCCTCGCAGCCGGGCACTGACTGTTAGCGCACCCGCTCTCGCTGGCCCTCGCTGGCCGCGGTGGCGTCTTGTACCGTCGAATTCATGACTGCTGACGTGGTAGTGGTTGGTGCTGGTGTGGTCGGGCTGACGACCGCTATCTCGCTGGCCGAGGCCGGGGTGACGACCCGGGTGGTGGCGGCGGAGCCGCCGTCGCGGGTGACCTCGGCGGCGGCGGGGGCCATTTGGGGGCCGGTGTCCTGCGGCCCGGCCGACCGGTGCTACGAGTGGTCACGGACGGGTCTGGAGGTGCTCTCCGCCCTGGCGAACGAGCCGAGCGCGGGCGTGCACCCGCTACCCGGATGCGAGGTGGCGGCCACCGTCGAGTCCCCGCCCAAGTGGACGGATCTCCTGTCTGACGTGCGGATCCTCGGCGCCGGGGAGCTGCCCAAACTTGCCGGCGGCAGGAGCGCGGCGTCCGGCTGGTCCTACACCGCGCCGGCCGTCAACATGCCGGTCTACCTGGAGTACCTGCTCACCCGGTACGCGGACCTCGGCGGGACCATCGGCTACGCGGCCGTGCCGTCGCTGGCCGCGGTGGACGCACCGGTCGTGGTGAACTGCACAGGGATCGGCGCGCGGGCGCTGGCGGGGGACGATTCGCTGGTGCCCATTCGCGGGCAGGTCGTCGTGGCGGAGAACCCGGGCATCGAGGAGTTCTACATCGACCACGGGACGCCCGGCGACGTGGACTACGTGTACGCGTTCCCGCATGGCGACGTGATCGTGCTCGGCGGCACGGCCCATCGGGGAGCCTTCGACCTGGCGCCCCGGCCCGAGCTCGCGGCGCGGATCATGCGCGACTGCGCGGCGGTGTTCCCCGCGCTGCGCGGCGTGCGGGTGATAACGGAGCGGGTGGGACTGCGGCCGTACCGGCCCGGGGTCCGGCTGGAAGCCGGGACGCTGCCCGGCGGGCGGACGCTGTGGCACAACTACGGCCACGGCGGCGGGGGCGTCACCCTCTCGTGGGGGTGCGCCCGCGAGATCACCTCGGCGGTGCTCGCGGGGGCGGCGTCAGCGTAGGCTGTGAGTGCGACTGCATCCCACTGCCGGGACCACCGCCACGACGGCCAGCACACCCGCCCCGCCATGCCGCGCACGGCCAGACGGCAGCGGAGAGGATCCCGCAGATGACAGAAGACAAGTTTTCCAGAGCAGTCGGCAAGCTCGGCCAGCTGGGCCAGCCAGACCAGCTAGGCCAACTCGGCCAGGAGGCGAGCCCGCTCCGCTGCCACGAGATTTTCCGCACCGAGCGAGGCTGGGAAAGGTGCCACCTCGACGAGCACGCCGCGAGCGACCGGCATCACGTGCGTGACCGGTCGTGGGTGACGACAGAGAACTCGCCCCGGCTGCGCCTCGGCCAGCCGTGCACGGGCGCCTGCCGGTGGCCCGATCAAGTGGAGCCCTACCGGGGGACGGCGAAGGGCCGGCACTACTGAGCTCCCGATCCCCGGGCTGAAACTCGAAGCACGGGACCGTTCAGATAAGACGGGTTTGAACTTGGTCTGCTGGCTTGACCGCTACGGGGTATTGGGCCGGGCCGGGGTGGTCTCCTGGGCGGGCATGGAGTTGCTGGTCGGCAGCGGGTAGTCGATGCCGACGTCCAGCGTTCCGGTGAGCGCGTTAAGCACGGCCTCTTCCACCACGGTGGTGTCGGAGCCGATGGAGGTGGCCGGCAGGGACGGGACCGCGGTCACCGGGGCCGCGGTCAGGTTGAGCGCACCGGTGAAGTCGCCGGTGACGGAGCGGCGCCAGGCGCTCAGGTTGGGCACGGTGACGCCGAACCTGGACTCGATCAGCCGGAGCGTGGACGTGTGGTCAAGCGTGCCCGAGTACTTGTAGCCGCCCGCGCTGAACGGCGAGATGACCAGGGCCGGAGTGCGGAAGCCGAGGCCGATCGGGCCGGCCACGCCGCCGGCGCTCGACGGCAGCGGCGAGGCGGTGAGGTGCTCCCCGGCGGTGCCCGCCGGGGGGACGGCCGGCGGCACGTGGTCGAAGAAGCCGCCGTTTTCGTCGTAGTTCACGATGAAAACGGTCTGCGCCCAGACATCGGGGTTGGCGACGAGGGTGTTCAGGATCTGCTGGACCAGGTACTCGCCCCACTCCGGCGGTGCGGCCGGGTGCTCGCACTCGGCGAGCGGCGGGACGATCCAGGAGACGCTCGGCAGCGTGCCGTTCTTGACGTCGGAGTCGAAGTCGCCCGAGTAGGTCGGGGTGATCCCACGGGCGATCAACTCGAGGTCGGTGATGCTGAATGGGTCGCTGAAGTGCTTGAAGTAGGAGAGCACGCCCAGGCCGAGGAGGCCGGTCGGGTCGTTGTAGACCTTCCAGCTCACCCCCGCCTCAAGCAGCGCCTCGGGCATCGTCTTCCAGTTCAGCGTGCCGGTCATCGCGATCCGGTCGGAGGCGGTGGTGATCACCGGGCCGCCCGCCGCGCCAGCCGGGTCGATCCAGGCCGACATGGCCATCAGCCGGTTAGGGTCGGTCGGGCCGAGCACCGAGCAGTGGTAGCCGTCGCAGAGGGTGAACGCGTCCGCCAGGGCATAGTAGAAGGGCAGTTCCGAGCGGGTGAAGTAGCCCATGGTGACCGGGCCGTTGGCGTCGCCGTCGGTCGCCAGGTGCGAGGTGATGAACGAGTCGAGCTTGCCGCCGTTCCAGCTGTTGTGCTGGCCGGTCCAGCTGTGGTCGATGTCGTTGGTGTCCGAGCCGTTTTCGGTCGGCGGTTTGTTGAGCAGGTTGAACGGCTGCGTGTAGCCGGCCGCGCTCGGCCCGACGCCCGGCTGGTAACCGTACTGGTCGAAGATCGGCGTGCCGTTGGCGTTGGCCGGCACGCTCGGGTCGGAGAACCCCCGCACCCCGGAGATCGTCCCGAAGTAGTGGTCAAACGACCGGTTCTCCTGCATGAGGATCACGATGTGCTTGACATCGCCAAGCGACGCGGCGCCGCTCACGCTCGCGGTGACCTTGTCGAGCAGTCTGGCCTGGTCGTCAGTGATCTTGCCGGCGGAATGGGCCCGGCTTAGTGCGGCCGCGCCCATGACAGCGGCTCCGCCGACCATGAAGGAGCGCCTTGTCGTCCTGTCCGTTGCTTCGTCATCAGCCATGCGCTGAGGGTAATAGCGGCATACGACTCACGGCTAGCCACGGATTGGCCAGTCGCTGACGCGTGGGTTACTAGTTGGTAGGTGGGTCATTAAGTGCTTTGATGTGCGGGCTATCAAGTACCGTCGCGTAGGTTGGCGGGCGCGCCTACCCGGTAGCTAATGGCATCGAAGACCGCGGTGCAGCCGTGCCCCATCGGCGACTGGGCGAGGAAACCGATCCGGGCACCCGATCCCTCGCCGAGTGAGAAGTAGCGCAGCAAATCCCAGTACCCGCCGTCGGCCGACACGTGGAACGCCCAGACCCGGCCTGACCTGGTGATCCGCAGCCAGAGCGGGCCGCCGTCGGTGGTGAAGGAGTTGCTGTCGTCGGAGATGCCGTGGGTGACCACGGTCACCGCCGTCGGCCGGCGCTGCGGGGACAGCTCGTAGCAGAGCTTGGCCCAGCGGCGCTCGGACAGGTAAAGCAGCAGGACGCCCGCGTCGAAGACCTCGGTGAATTTCACCGAGACGCGAGCGGCGAACGTGAAGTCCTGGTCACCGGGGAGACCGGTCAGCCGCCCGGCATCCGGCCTGGTCGCCTCGTTTCCGGCCGGGTCGATAAACAGGTCGGATTTCGGACCGCCGGTAAGGGTCAGCATCCCGCCGGCGATGACAGCTGTGCAGGCAGGGGAGCCGGACGACTCAAGAGGGAACGGCAGGCCCGGCAGGTTCAAATCGGTCACCCTGGCAGTCTCCCACGGACTCACGACTTGAACCGAATTCACGCGCGCGGCGTACCCGAAAGCAGACATGGCTCTGCCTAGATGGTGACGATGATGCAGCAGAGACATTCAGGGGAGATAATTTGGTTCGAATGTGGCGGACGTTGCGAATGGATAGCATTTTCCCCACCGATCGTGTCCGCCGTCCCCGGGGACAGATGGCCCTCCGGAGATAGGAGCACCGCTTGGTGCGCCAGGTCAGTCCTGACACAAGGCAGAGCCAGCATGGCAACGTCGCACCCAGGGGCAGTGGCTCCCCCACGCCACGGCACCGCAAGCCTTCGCCGGTGGCGCGCCGCCAGAGTGCCCTGCTGACGGCCCTGCTCGTGGGCGGAGTGACCATCTGCGGAGCGGCCGCCGTCAGCTACCTGGGCGCCGGCGGCTGGCACGCCGCCCCGGCCGCGGCGGTGTCGCTTGACGCGGGCGCGGTGCTGTCGCTGACGCGTCCCGGGCTGGCCGATGAGGACGCGACGGCCATGCCGGAGCCGGCCGTTCAGCCGACGCGGGCCTTCGTGCCCGGGTACGCGGCCGGCGGCCGGACCCGGGCCGCGCCGGGCAAGCACCCAGGGTCAACGGCCAGCCGTTCCGCGTCGGGGTCGGCGTCAGCGTCGCATTCGCCGTCGGGCACGTCCTCGCCGACGGACGGCTCGCCCCCGCTGTCCCCGTCACCCACGCCGGCCAGCCCGACCTCCACCCCGGCGGCACCCGGCGACGCCGCCTGCCCGAGCCCGGAGTTCACCACCTCCGCCCAGTTCGGCCTGTGGAACCTGAGCCCGTATTTCGTCTCGAACGACATGTGGAACGCCGGCGGAGGCAGCGTGTCGCAGACGCTGTCAGCCTGTTCCTTCAGCGATTGGTACGTCACCGCCACCGCCAGTGGCGGCGGGAGCGTGCTGACCTACCCCGACTCGCACCTGGACGTCCCCAACACGCCCAGGATCAGCTCGCTGTCGTCGGTCACCAGCTCTTTCGCCGACACCAGCCCGAACACGGGAACCTACGAGGACGCCTACGACATCTGGCTCAACGGTGTCGCCGACCCCGACGCCGGCAGCGACGAGCTGATGATCTGGACCAACAACCACGGGCAGACTCCGGGCGGGTCGCCCATGGCCACCGTGACGATCGGCGGGCAGACCTGGACCGCGTGGAAGGGCAACGGGGGCTATATGGCCTTCGTCGCCAACTCGAACTTCACCTCGGGGACCTTGAACCTGCTCGGGTTCCTGCAGTGGGTGATCTCCAAAGGCTGGGTGCCCGCCGGCTCCACCCTCAACCAGGTGGACTACGGGGTCGAGATCTGCTCGACGAACGGCGCGCCGGCCACCTTCAGCTTCAGCAACTTCGCGGTGAACGTCAGCTGACCGCCGAAGGCTAGCCCGCCGGACGGCACGACTAGGGTTTCTGCCATGGATATCGGATTCGGGGCACCGGTGTCCGGGGCGTGGGCGACGCCGCGGAACCTGACGGAATTTGCACGACGCGCGGAGCGGCTCGGGTACCGCTCGCTGTGGGCCTTCCAGCGATTGCTCGCGCCCGCCTCGGCGCCGCTCGCGCCGGTATACCGGTCGGTGCTCGACCCGATGGTCTCGCTCGGGTACCTGGCCTCGGCGACCACCGCGATCAGGCTCGGGGTGGCGGTGGTCAACCACCCGTTCGCTTCCCCGCTGCTGCTGGCCAAGCAGGCGGCAACCGTGGACGTCCTCTCCGGCGGGCGGCTCGACCTGGGGATCGGGAACGGCTGGCTGCGCGAGGAGTTCACCGGGGCGGGCGCGGACATGGCACGCCGGGGTGCGCGGGCCGAAGAGTACGTCGCCGCGCTGCGGGCGCTGTGGGCAACCGACCGCGGGTACGACGGGTCGTTCTTCCACATCCCGCCCGGCCGGCAGGATCCGCCGCCGGTGCAGCGGCCGGGGCCGCCGATCCTGCTCGGCGGCATGTCCGAGGCGGCGATGGAACGGGCCGGGCGGATCGGCGACGGGTGGGTCACCTCGTCCGCCGCGGACCTGTCGAAGATCGCCGAGTGGGCCAAGGTGGTCCAGAACGCCGCCACCGCGGCCGGGCGCGGCCCGGCCCGGATCATCTGCCGCGGCGTCGTCCGGCCGGGCAAGCCGGCCCTGTCGAAGAAGACGGGCCAGCGGCTGCGGCTCTCCGGGTCCTATGAGCAGATCCGCGAGGACGTCAGCTGGCTCGACTCCTGCGGCGTGACCGAGGTGTTCTACGACCTGAACTTCGACCCGCAGGTCGGCGACCCGGACGCCGACGAGGGCACGGCCGTGCTCCGCGCCAGCGAGATCCTCGAGGCGCTTGCTCCTGACGCCCGGCTGTGACGCCGGGGACGCATGCTCCGCCCGGCTAACCCGATGACGGCGAGCCGTTCCGCCCCGGCCCGCACACTGACCCCGCGCCACTGACTACGCGCGCCCATCGCTTAATCTCGAAGGTATGGAGAAAGTGGAGCGGACGGACGAGGAGTGGCGGGAGCAGCTCTCCCCGGCCGAATACCAGGTACTGCGGAAGGCCGGAACCGAGCGCGCGTTCACCGGGGAGTACACCGACACCGAGACGACCGGCGTGTACAAGTGCCGGGCGTGCGGGGCCGAGCTATTCAGGTCCGACACGAAGTTCCATTCGGGATGCGGGTGGCCGTCGTTTTACCAGCCAGCCGACGGTGACGCCGTCACCTTGATCGAGGACCGGTCGCTTGGCATGCTGCGGGTTGAGGCAAGGTGCGCGGCCTGCGACTCGCACCTCGGGCACGTATTCACCGGCGAGGGGTACGGCACGCCGACCGACGAGCGGTGGTGCATCAACTCGATCTCGCTGACCCTGGAGCCGAAGGAGTAGCTGCCCACCTGGCTAATCCGGGCCACCGGTGTCATAGCGGCGGTTGCGCTTGATCTGGGCGCGGCGGCGCTTGCCTTCCAGGCGGCGCTCCTTGGCACCCCGGGTTGGCTTGGTGGGGACGCGGGGCGGCGGCGGCGGGGCGATCGCCTCGCGCAGCAGCGCGGCCAGCCTGGCCCGGGCGGCCTCCCGGTTCATCAGCTGGCTCCGCTCGCCCTCGGCCGCGACGGTGATCACGCCGTCCGCCAGCCGGCCCGCGAGCCTTGCCGCCGCACGGTCGCGTTCCCGCTCCGGCACGCTCGGTGAGCGGAGGATGTCGAACGACAGCTCGACACGGCTGTCGGTGGTGTTGACCGACTGGCCGCCGGGTCCCGATGAGCGGGAGAAACGCTCGCGCAACTCACTGGCCGGGATCACCAACCAGCTGTTAACGCGCAAATCCTCGGCCATGCCATCAAGGATGGCCGGCCGGGCGGGCTCGATTGCGCAGCGGGGGCCCGCCAGCCACCCTGATTGCGATCCCTAATCGTGACCTGGGCCCGAAACCGCCCGGTGCGCTCGGCCGTCCAAAAGACATGCTGACCGGACCTTCCAAGCACATTCCCCGCCACGCCCGCCGCTCCGCACCCCGTCGCCTGGTACGGCGCCGCCCACCGCTGGCCGTCACGGCACCGGGCCTGGCCCTCATCACGATCGCGATAGTGGCGGCGCTGGCCGGCTGCTCGGGCAGCACCAGCGGCTCCGCCGCAAGCGCGCCCGCCGCCGGGCAGGGCACGCCGCAGTACGCCGGCGCCACACAGAACGGCGCCCTTGCCGCTCCCGCCGCCGCCGCGTCCGCCTCTTCCTCCGCCGCTGCCGCGAGCGGCGAGACCCGCGTCGCCGCTGGCGGCGGTGCGGCGCAGTCCGACTCCGCCACCCGCCTCGTCCCCGGCGACCACCAGCTCATCTACACCGCCCAGCTCACCGTCCGCGCCCGTGACGTCGGCACCGCACTGTCGCGGGCCGAGTCGATCGTGACGGCGGCCGGCGGGTATGTGTCGGCCGAGAACAGCAATGGCGGCTCCGGTCAGAGCGGCGCGGCGGCGAGCGCGAGCGTCACGCTGAAGATCCCCGCCGCCGCCTACCAGGTGACGCTGGGCGAGCTGACCGGAACCGGCCTCGGCACCCAGCTCGACCTGAGCCAGCAGGCGCAGGACGTCACCCAGCAGGTCGCCGATGTGAGCAGCCGGGTCGCCTCCGACGAGGCCGCCATCACCCAGCTGCGCGCGCTGCTCAAGGACACCGGGAGCGTCGGTGGCCTGCTCAGCGTGCAGGATCAGATCAACTCCGAGGAGTCCGACCTGGAGTCGATGCTCGCGCAGCAGCAGGCGCTCAACCACGAGACCGCCTACGCGACGGTGTCGCTGACCATCCTCGGGCCGAAGGCGCCGGCCAAGGCCAAGGCCAAGCACAAGCCCGTGCCGCCGCCCGGACTCGCGAGCGGGCTGGCGGGCGGCTGGCGGGCGTTCCGGCTGAGCGTCGACTGGCTGCTGGCGATCATCGGCTCGGTCGCGCCGTTCGCCGCGGTGGTGGTCGTCATCGGCGGCGCCGTCTGGTGGGCCAGGCGGCGGCTCGCGCGGGGCGCGAGCGCGGCCGGCCGGGCCGATTAGACCAGGGCCGTGACGAGTTCGGCGACGGCCTTACGGCGCCCGGTGTAGAACGGGATCTCGATCCTGGTGTGCCGCCGCGCTTCCGCAGCCCGCAGGTGGCGCATCAGGTCGACGATCCGGTACAGCTCGTCGGCCTCGAACGCCAGCATCCACTCGTAGTCGCCCAGCGCGAAGCTGGACACCGTGTTGGCCCGCACGTCCGGGTACTCGCGGGCCATCATGCCGTGCTCGGCGAGCATCCGGCGCCGATCGCCCTCGTCGAGCAGGTACCACTCGTAGTCGCGGACGAAGGGGTAGACGCAGACGTAGTTCTTCGGCTCCTCCCCGGCCAGGAACGCCGGAATGTGACTCTTGTTGAACTCCGCGGGCCGGTGCAGCGCCATCGCGCTCCATACCGGCTCGGACGCCCGCCCGAGCTTGGTGCGCCGGAAGTTGACGTACATTTCCTGCAGCTCGTCTGAGGTCGGCGCCACCCACCAGAGCATGTAGTCGGCGTCGGCGCGCATCCCCTGCAGGTCATAGCAGCCGCGCGTGACAATGCCCTTGCCCTTGGCCTGGTCGAGCACGTCGGTCAGCTCGGCGGCGGTCTCCTCGCGGGCGGCATCGAGCGCATCCCGGTCGGTGACCGTGAACACCCCCCACATGGTGTACCGGATCAGCTCGTTGAGCTCCCGCGCCTTGAGCCGCTGCTTCTCGTCTGCCGTGTCAGTCATAGTCAAAATCTTAGTGATGAGTAACGACCGCGTGGCTCCGCCCATCCCGCCCGCGGTCTTTCCCCGCGGCCTCGCGCCTTAAGCCAGCGTCCCGCTTCTTGCTGTTATCCAGCGTCAACGTCCTTCGGGGACGATTGGGCGACCTGTCGGCCACGCCAACGACAGGGCAGCAACCGGTCAGCTACGCCAACGACAGGGCAGCAACCGGTCAGCTACGCCAACGACATCGCCTATTAGTGTCAATGGCGTAGTTGACAGGCTCGATGGGGTCGATGGCGTAGTTGACAGGATGGATGGGGTCGGTGGCGGCTTCGGGCGGGGGCGGCTAGGCGTCGGGCTCGGAGCGGCGGGTGGCGGCTAGGTGGGCGATGATCTGGTCGGCGGCCGAACGGGCGGTGGCGATGCAGGCGGGGATGCCGACGCCGTCGTAGGCGGCACCCGCGACGGCGAGGCCCGGCTGCGCCGCGACCGCGGCGCGGATGCGGGCAACCCGGTCCAGATGGCCGACGTTGTACTGCGGCAGGCCGCCGCCCCAGCGGGTGATCCGGTACGCCACCGGTGCTGCCGTGAGCCCGATGGAGTCGGCCAGTTCGGCGGCGGCGAGCGCGGCCAGGTCCTTGTCGTCGCGCTGCAGGACCGCCACCTCCCCGCTGCGGCCGACGGAGCAGCGGACGATCTGCACCGGTGATCCGGCGTCGGCGGCGGCCTTGGCCAGGTGCGGCCACTTAACGGTGGAGAACGTGACGGCCTTGACCGCGCGGCCGTCCACCGCGGGCACGAGGTAACCGCTGCGCTGCTGGGCGGGGAAATCCCCGGCCGCGAAGGCCAGCGTGATAACGGCCATGGACGCGTAGGGGATCTGCTCAAGCTGCGCCGCCGCCCCGGCGGCGGCCTCCTTCAGCAGCCGGGCGGCCGGCCCGGCCGGGGTGGCGATAATCACCGCGTCGGCGTCCAGGTACTCCGGGTCGGCCGCGGACCCGATGGTGAGCCGCCAGCCGGCCGTCGTGCGGCGGAGTTCCCTGGCCATCGCGTTGACGCGGACGTCGGCTCCGGAGGCCTTCGCCGCCTCCTCGGGCAGCGTACCGAGCCCAGTGGTGAGCGTCACAAAGATCGGCGACGGCGTCTTGCTGTTATCCGAAGTGGGGGCGGGGGCGGAAGTGGGGGCGGGGGCGGAAGTGGGGGCGGGGGCATAAGTGGGTGCGGAGGCGGGAGGAGGTGCGGAGGCGGAAGTGGACGCGGAAGCCGGGGACGGCGCGGGCGGCAGCAGCGAGGCGGCGGCCTCGGTGAGCGTCGCGTGCTTGCGGGTGGCGGCGGCCAGCGGGGCGAGCGTCGCCCGGAACGACAGGTCCTCGGAGCGGCCGGCGTAGACGCCGCCGAGCAGCGGGTCCACCAGCCGGTCGACGACCTCAACGCCAAGGCGCCTGCCGATGTACTCGGTCACCGACGTGTCCTCCGCCGCAGAAGCACCTGCCGCGGAAGGCCCTGCCGCCTGGAAAGGCCCGGCCGGCTCGTCGCGGGCGCGCGCGATGCCCTCGGCGGAGATGACCCCGGTGGCGGCCAGCTCGTCGAGGTCCGCCGGAACGCCCATGAACTGCCGGCGCGGCAGCGGGCGCATGGCACCCCTGGTGTAGATCGCGGACGACGTGACGCCGGCCGGGACGAGGCCGGCCGCCAGACCGGTCGCCTCGATCAGCGCGATGCCCTCGGGACGGCGGGCGAGCAGCGCCTCGGCCCCCTCGTCCACGGACACCCCGGCGATGTCGGACGCCGCCAGCTTCCCGCCAATCCGCGGCGCCCCCTCGAGAACCGTGACCCGGACGGGGACGTCCGCGAGGAAGCGGGCCGCCGCCAGCCCGGCGATGCCGCCGCCGATGATCACGACGTGCGGGGTGATTCCTGTCGTCATGGTTCATAAGCCTGCCACAACGGGCCGGCTTCATTTTATCCAGGCAGTTATCCAGGCAGCGGCGGAGCCCATTCAAGCAGCGGCGGAACGTCCTCGAACGACCGGACGACGGGGAAATCCCAGCCGGCGGCGGTCGCGCCGTTACCGCGATCGCGGGCCATCTGGATGGGCCGGACGCCGACCGACTCGGCTCCCAGGCAGAAGGTCGGCTGGTCGTCGATGAAGACCGCGTCGGCGGCGGCTAGGCCGAGGTCGGCCAGGGCGGTGACGTAGATCTCCGGTGACGGCTTCATCGAGCCCACCTCGCAGGACAGCACCACCGCGTCCACCAGCGGAATGACCCCGAGGTACTCGAGCAGCCCGCGGGTGGTATCGGCGCAGTTGCTCACCAGGGCGATGAGCGTCCCCTGGGCGCGCAGCCAGGACAGGAACGGGACGGTGTCGTCGTATAGCCGGGTATGCGCGTAGGAGAACTCCGCGTCGCGCCGCATCAGGTCATCGACCAGGCCTTCTGACGGCTCGATCCCGCAGCCGCGCAGCGCCAGGTCGAAGGCGGCGGCGGTGCTGAGCCTGCCCCGGTCCCGGTCGTCCCTGGTCTTCACGAACTGCGCCAGCCAGTCCTCGACATCAATGCCGAGCGGCCCGGCCAGCGCCATCACCCGCTCCGTGAAGACGGACTTCAGGATCGTGTCGTACACGTCGACGAGGCAGCCCCGCGCCACGGCCGTCACGGCTGCCTGAGCTTGGCGTGCAGCTGCTCGGCCTCGCTGGCGGTGAAGCCCTGGTCGGCGAGCCAGTTCGGCAGTCCGCCGTAGCGGACGTCGAGCTGCTCAAGGAAGGCCCGCATCGTCTCCGCGCGAGCCTCGTGCGCACGGACCGGCCTGGTGCTCACGTCGCCCCCGTACATCTTGGAGCGGCTGAGCCGCTCGACGATCGCCTCGATCCGGTCATTGGTCGCCACGTAGTCCGCGACGATAACCTCGGGCTCGACCCCGGCGATGGTGAGTGCGAGCGCGACGACCACGCCGGTCCTGTCCTTCCCCGCCGCGCAGTGCACAACCGCCGCTCCCGGCGCGGCGACGATCGAGCGCAGCGCGCCGACCACCTCCTCCGGCCGGTTCTCCAGGTAACCGAGGTAGTGCCCGCACATCAGATCGGCCGGGAACCGGTCACGATCTTCCTGCTGCGCGGTGAGGAGCAGCGCCGCCGCGACCGTGTCGGAGGCGTCAAGGAACTCTTTGAGCACCGGGTGATGTGCGTGCTGGACGCCGTCCACCGAGTCGAGTGGCGCGGGCCCCTCGGTCATCAGCTCCCGCGTGGAACGCAGGTCCACGATCGTCGTCACGCCGATCTCGTCGACCAGCGTGACGATGTCCTCCGCGGTCAGCTCTTGCAGGTTCTCCGACCGGAGCACCCTGCGGTAAACGGTCTCCCCGCCATCAACGGTCGGCAGCCCGCCCACGTCGCGGACGTTGACGGCACCCTCTAGTTCGATCCACACCATGCCCTGATTGTCCCATTCGCAGTTTCGCGGCACGCGCGCCGCCGGCAAACCGGGGGTGAACAGTCTCGGAGGGCACCGCTCAGCGCGGCTCGGCGGCAACGGCGGCGCGGATGTCGGCCGTCAGCTCGCCCTCCCTGGCCGTCGCGGCCGCCGCGCCGGGCGCGTCACCCAGGCGGGACAGCAGCAGCGCCCGCTTATGCCACGCGTAGGTGCTGCAGTCTCGGTTGGCCAGCCGCTCGCTCAGCAGCGCGCCCGCGAGCTCGTCACGCCCCGCCCGGATGGCGGCCTCAAGCAGTGTCCGCTCGACCGCGTCCCGTTGCGCGTGGCTGCCGCCGAACTCGTGCACCCGGGTGCGGATCGGCATCAGGTCGTCGAGAACCTGCTCGTACCGTCCGGTACCGAAGGACAGCAGGCTCCGGCAGACCGGAAGGCCCACTGACGACGTCATCTCCCGGCCGGTGGTGTGCGTGCCGTCCTCGCGGGCGACGCGCTCAAGGGCGGTGACGACGGCGCGGCCCCGGTCAAGGTCGCCGGCGCCGACGTAGGCCATGATCGCGTGCATGTCGTTGAACGGGTAGAAACCCGGCGCCAGCACGCGGGTCCACGCCCGCGCCAGCGGCCGCCAGCGGTCGCCGACCGGGGTGCCCTCAAGGTGCAGCCGCCACAGCAGCGCGGTGGCATCGAGCAGCTCGAGCGCGATGTCGTCTGAGCTGGCGTGGTGCAGGAAGGTGTCGTAGACGTCGAGCGCGCCCGCTATATCGCCCGCCTGGAGCAGGTAGAGCGCGTAATGCCAGGCATTGTGCACGTTGAGGAAGTTGCCCTCCGCCCAGTCCCGGCGGCGGGCGCGCATGAACCGCACCCCGTCGGGAACCTGGCCCCGCATCTCGTAGGTGTGGACGACGGCGTGGATGCCCCAGACGTCGTCCGCGTTGCTGTCGACCGCGCGGCCGCCCGCATCGGCGGCCTGCCCGTACTGGTTGCACTCCTCCAGGCCGAATGCGTACATGCCGTAGAGGAAGCCCGCCTCCGGCTCGTCGCCGCGCCAGCCGCCGAGGGCCCGGCCGATCCGGTCCCTGAGGTTGACCGCGTCGCCGCGGAAGAAGTCAATCTGGTGCCCGGTGAACAGCGCGAGCAGGTCCCTCGGGTACTCGATGGAGATCGCGGAGAGCAGGTAGCCCGCGCCCGCCATGTCGCCGCCGATCCAGCGCCTGGCCGCCGCCAGGTGGGCGCGCTCGCGGGCGGTGAGCGCGCTCTCGCCGGAGTCCCGCGCGGCGTAGCGGCCAAGCGCGCTGCTGGCCGCGGCGACGGCGCCCTCTTCGGTGGACATGAGCCCCAGGTAGGCGCCGAGCACGCTGCCAAGCACGGTTCCCGAGGCGGCCGCCTCGGCGGCCGCGTCCACGACCTCGGGCCTGAACCGGACCAGGTACTCGAGGGCGCGGCTAAAGGCGGCCACCCCCTCGGCCGGCCCGGTCAGGTCCAGCCCCTGTCCGTCAACGGCCATCGCAACCTCCTGGGTCATCACCAGCTGCGTTGCCAGACATCATAGGAAGCGCCTTCGGCATGATCACCGGCACGCCGTCACGGCAGGCGATCGCGGGCCGGAGCCCGCCACTACTGCTCCCCCAGGTACGCGAGGACAGCGAGGACGCGGCGGTTGTCGTCGTCGGATGGCTGCAGATCGAGCTTGCCGAAGATCGCGGCGGTGTGCTTGGCGATGGCCCGCTCGGTGACGACGAGTCGCTGGGCGATGGCGGCGTTGGAGCGTCCTTCGGCCATCAGCCCGAGGACTTCGCGCTCCCGGGGACTGAGCCGCCGCAGCGGGCTCTGGGTGCCCGCGTTGCGGGCCAGCAGCCGGGCGATGACCTCCGGGTCCATCACGGTGCCGCCGCCGGCGACCCGCCGGACCGCGTCGGTGAACTGGGCGCCGTCGAGCACCCGGTCCTTGAGCAGGTAACCGACGGCGCCCGCGCCGTCGGTGAGCAGCTCGCGGGCGTAGAGCTGCTCGACGTACTGGGAGAGCACCAAGACGGGCAGCCTTGGCAGCTCCTTGCGGGCGAGCAGCGCCGCCCGCAGCCCCTCGTCGGTAAACGTCGGCGGCAGCCGGACGTCGACCACGGCGACGTCCGGCCGGCTCGCGCGCACCGCGGCGAGCAGGTCGTCGCCGTTGTCGACGGCGGCCGGGACCTCAAGCCCGTACGCCTCGAGCAGCCGGATCAGGCCGTCGCGGAGCAGGAACTGATCCTCGGCGATGACAACGCGCACCAGTCAGCCGCGTCCGCTGGCCGGGGTGGGGGTGGGGGCGGGGGCGGCGGCGGGGGCGGGGGCGGGCCGGCACCATGACCGGTCGCCGGCTATGACAGCTCGCACGGGATCTCCATGGTGATCACCGTAGGGCCGCCCGCGGGGCTGCTGATCACCAGCACGCCGTCGAAGGCGGCGATTCTGCGCCCGACGCCGTGCAGGCCGCTGCCCCGTCCGGGGTCCGCCCCACCGTCGCCATCGTCACGGACGGTGATGCGCAGCGCGCCCGAGGAGTGCCGGAGATCGATCTCGGCCGACTGGGCGCCCGCGTGCTTGGCCACGTTGGCCAGCAGCTCGCTGACCGCGAAGTAGGCCGCCGACTCGACCGGCGCCGGCGGGCGGCCGCCGAGCGAACCGGTCACCCGGGTACGGACCGGGCTGTCGAGCGCGAGCGCTCGGACCGCGTCGGCCAGGCCCCGGTCCGCCAGCACCGGCGGATGCACGCCACGCACCAGGTCACGCAGCTCCGCCAGCGCCTTGGCGGACGCGTCGCGGGCCTCCATCAGCAGCGAGCGGGCCGCGGCCGGGTCGGTGTCGATCAGCCGCCCGGCCGCGTCAAGCGTCAGGCCCATGGCGACCAGCCGGGCCTGCGCCCCGTCGTGCAGGTCGCGCTCGATCCGGCGCAGCTCGGCCGCCCCGGATTCGAGCGACTCCTGCCGCGTCTGCGCCAGGTAGGCCACCCGCCGTTCAAGCTCGGCGTTCCCGGTCGGCGCGAGCACCAGCCGGGCGAGGCGGCCGTAGGCGCGCAGCGTCCAGGGCACGCTGGCGAGCCCGAGCGCCAGCCCGAGACCGCCGAGTGACCTGTCAAAACCGTTCAGCCCGATGGACACCGACCAGGTCGCTCCGACCACCGCGAGCGCGATCGGCCCGAGCAGCAGGACCGGGGCGGCGATTAGGTTCACCGCCAGCCAGAGCAGGTCGCGCCAGGTCCCGGGGTCGGTGAGCAGCCACTCCATCCGCGGCCGGAAACCGAGCCGGTCCGGGCGCGTCCGGTACGCCGCGGGGATGGCTACCCCGCACCAATGCGCCGTCAGCAGCCTGGTCCGCAGCTCGAGCCACCGCGTGCCGGCCAGCGCGGCGGGCACGACGTAGCGGCAGCAGGCCAGGCCGATGACCCCGCCGAGCAAGTCCCGACCGTCGTCGCCCCGCCACGCCCCCTGCCACTGCAGGTCCTTAATGAGGTGGCCGAAACCGAGCACGGCGAGCACCGGCGGCCCGACCACCGCCACCAGCAGCACCACCCCGGTCACCGCCAGTCCCGCGAGCGCAAGCGCGCCCGCCGGTGCGCGCAGCACCGCGCCCAGCCGGCCGCGACCGCCGTCCCGCCTGCCGGGCCTCAGTGGGCTGGTGGCTGGAACCACGCGTGCGTTCATCCGAATCCTCGTTTTCCCGCGGGGAGGGACCGCTGAAGCTCCAGTCTGATCGCCGGCCGCCGGGCGCGCAGTGATGCCTGGCCCCCAAATCGGGGGTGTACATATGTACACCCCCGAGATGCCGCTCAGCCGTATATCGCGGGTGACCGCGCGTTTCCTACGGTAACCAGTCATGAACGTCATCGAATCGACCGCGCTCGGCAAGCGGTACCGGCGCACCTGGGCGCTGCGCGACTGCACACTCGGCATTCCCGGCGGTCATATCGTCGCCCTCGTCGGCCCGAACGGCGCCGGCAAGACCACCCTGCTCACCCTGGCCACCGGACTCACCCGCCCCACCGAGGGCAGCGTGACCGTGCTCGGCGGGGTGCCCGCGGGGTCTCCCGACGCGCTTGAGGGAGTCGCCTTCGTCGCCAAGGACACGCCGCTCTACCGGAGCCTGCCGGTCACCGACATGCTGCGGGTGGCGCGCAACCTGAACCGGTGCTGGGACCAGCGCCGCGCCGACGACCGCCTGGACCGGCTCGGCATCCCGCCACGGCAGCAGGTCGGCGAGCTCTCCGGCGGCCAGCAGGCCCAGCTCGCGCTGACGATCGCGCTGGCCCGACGGCCAGGCCTGCTGGTGCTCGACGAGCCGCTGGCGGCGCTCGACCCGGTGGCTCGGGACGACTTCATGGACTCGGTGGTCGAGGCGGCCCGCGACGACGACCTCTCGGTCGTGCTCTCCTCACACGTGCTGGCCGAGCTCGAGCGGGTCGCCAGCTACCTGATCGTGCTGGCGCGCGGCCAGGTGCAGGTGGCCGGCCCGGTCGAAGACCTGCTCGCGTCGCACGGGGCGGGCCTTGAGGAGATAGCCCTCCGGCAGCTGCGGGCGGGCGGGCCAGCGTGCTCCTTATCGGGGGAGCAGTCTGGCTGATCCGGCGGCGCGGGGCGTAAGGGTCCAGCCCCAGGCCCGCCACCGGCTGGGCAGGCCGGATGCGGTGCCGCGCCGGGCCGGGCGGGCCTCCCGTGTGCCGATCCTGACCTCCCGGGCGAGGCGGGCGCGATCGGCGTGCCTGCGGGCTTCATCGGTGCGGTCGGCGTTGATGTACTCGGTGATGATCGGGTTCAGCATGACGCGCTCCTTGAGACGTGTTGTCACGTTCCGATGAGCTCATTCTCTCGCTGGGGTCTGACATTCCAGCCCCTGCGAAGGCGGGCCTGCACATTAATCTGAGATAACTTTCCGCAGCTCAGCGTGGGTCTTGTTAGCGACAAGGTCTGCACCTGGCAGCGTTCGCCGACCGGCATCCGAGGGGCGTCAAGCTCACCGTCAGTAATGCTCGCCTAAGCCAGGTTGATGTGCGCCTGCTGGTGGTCTCCGGCAGCGCCGCGCCGCTCGACGCACGATCCCGTTCGGCGTAAAACAACAAGCCTGCGGATGCGGCGGGCGGTGCTCCGGAGGGCCCGGTCGATATCGTGGCCGAACGGGTTCTCGTGCACCAGGTACGTCCAGGTGGAGTTGGGGCGCTTCAGGCCGATAGCCTCGAGATCGACGCCGTCGGGGGTGATCACGGCGGTCCGGAAGGTTTCGGCGGACCGCGCCGCTGCCTCCTCAAGCAGGGTCCGGAATGCGTGGATCGCTTCCCTGTTGAACTCATTCAGCGGCACGGTCGCGCGAGCCAGGGCACGCAGGTGGATGCCCTCGCGGAGGTCCGCCAGGAAGGCCAGGTGCTCCACCCAGGCCCGGTCCAGGTGGAACAGGACGATCTGGCGGGCGGCGTTGGCCAGCACGGTCCCGTCGATGTGCGGGCTCAGCTCCGCCAGCCGCTCAGGACATCGCCGGACAAGCGCCGACAGGGCGTCGTCGGACCGCAGCAGTCGTTCCCGATGGTGCAAGACGATGCCGCGCTGTTCCTCGACGAGCTTGTTGTACTGCCACGTGTTGCGGTGGATCTCCAGGTTGACGCCCTCGGCGACGCGCTGCGCGTGGCCCAGCGTCCAGTGCGCCCCTGAGTCAGGGACCCGGGCCTGCGTTTCGGCGGGCGCGTACTGGAGGACCAGCTCATCTTCCATGCTGGCGAAGAAGACGGACCCGCCCGGGTCGCCCTGGCGCCCGGCGCGTCCGCGTAGCTGATGGTCGAGCCTGCTGCCCGCGTGCCGGCCGGTGCCGATGACGTACAGGCCGCCAAGCCCGGCTATCAGGTTCCGGTCGCCGCCAGCGCCGCCGAGGCGAATGTCCGTGCCGCGACCGGCCATCTGGGTGGACACCGTGATCGCGCCGTAGGCACCGATCAGGATGGGACGCCCGGTGGCGTGCGCGGCGGCCACCTGACCGATAACCGCTTTCTCCTTGTCCTTGATGGTCGGGTATAGCCGGTCGGGTTCATCGACGCGGATGCACGGGCGGTTTGGCGGGATCACCGCGATCTCCAGGCCGTAGAACTCCCGGAACTGCTCGCCTGCCGCTACGGCGGTCCCCGTCATCCCGCAGATGGTCGGGTAGCGGCGGACCAGGGACTGGACGGTGATGGTGTCGAGAATCTCGCCGCTCTCGCTCGCGGCCAAGCCCTCCTTGGCCTCGACCGCCGCGTGCAGGCCGTCAGGCCAGCGCTGCCGCTGGGCCACCCTGCCCCTGGACTCGTTGATCAGGTGCACGGCGCCGTCCCGCACGATGTAGTCCGCATCGCGCTGAAGCAGCGCATGAGCATGCAGGGCCACGTTAAGCCGGGTCAGTGCCTCGGCGTGCTCCGTTGTGTACAGGTCGATGCCGCCTAGCGCCCGTTCCGCGGCTTGTGCTCCCGCGTTGGTCAGGGACACGTTGCGAGCGTCTTCGTCGACCTCGTAGTGCTGCCGGGGGTGAAGCCCGGCCGCAATCCGTGCCATCTCGCGTCCGCCATCCGCGCACTCCCCCGCGCCCGCGAGGACCAACGGCACACGCGCCTCATCGATCAGCACCGAGTCAGCCTCGTCGATCAGGACCACATCCGGATCACCCGCGACCAGGTCGGCGACGTCGGTGACCAGGCGATCGCGGAGCACGTCAAAGCCGAACTCGCTCACCGCCGCGTAGGTGACCTGCGCCGCGTACGCGCGCCGTCGTTCCGCCGTCGTTGAGCTCTGGCCGATCCAGCCGACCGTCACGCCCAGCAGGTCGTAGACCGGGCGCATCCACTCGGCGTCGCGGCGGGCCAGGTAGTCGTTCACCGACATCACGTGCACCGACCGGCCCCGCAGCGCATACCCGACGGCGGCGAGCGCACCGGCCAGGGTCTTTCCCTCACCGGTCGCCATCTCGGCGACCAGCCCGGAAAGCATCGCCAGCGCGCCGAGCACCTGCACGTCGTACGGCCGCTCGCCGAGCGCGCACCGGGCCGCCTCACGGCTACAAGCGGCGATCGCGGCGTCGTCACACGCCGCTCGCGCCGCCGCCGCCAACTCGCCATCGGCCAGCCCGCGCAACCGCCGCTCATGCCCGCCGACCTGCGGCAGCAGCGTCCAGAACGGAGCCAGCCCCATCATTCCTGGCTTCTGCAGCAGCCACCGCACGATGCTTGATATCCGCACGCCCGGACAACGTCTCGCTACCTCCCCGGGTTCCGGCTCAGGTGGGGTTGCCCTTAGGGTCGGTCAGGCCAAGGCGGCCGGGAAGTCGGGAAGTTGGGCGCGGCGGATCGGCTGGCGGGGCTTGATGCGGCGGACGCAGGGCTTGACAGGTGTCCCGGGCGGAGACATATTTGTGACCCAAACGTGTTACCGGTCACACGAATATGTGACCGGTAACATTTGTCCTCGGCGCCGAGGGCTGGCCACCCGGGCGCGCCATCACCAGTCCGGAGAGTGGTTCTTTTGAGAAAGATCAGACTTCCGAGCTTGAGAAAGACCCAGTGCCTGAGAAAGACCCTGTGCGCCGTGGCCGTCGCGGCCGCGCTTGCTCTCGCCGCGTTCGCCGGCGTATCCGGCACGGCGGGGGCGGCACAGGCCGCCTCTCCCGGGCCTTGTGATATCTACGGGGCAGGCGGCACTCCCTGCGTGGCCGCGTACAGCACGGTCCGCGCGCTCTACCACGGTTACTATGGCCCGCTTTACCAGGTCACACGGGCCTCCGATGCCAAGACGGCGGAGATCTCCGCGCAGCGGCCCGGCGGCTACGCCAACGCGGCCGCGCAGACCGCGTTCTGCGCCGGCACCACGTGCACCATCAGCCGGATCTACGACCAGAGCGGCCACGACAACACGCTCGGCATCGAGCCGATCGGCGGCAACGGGTCGCCCGATGTCGGCGCGATCGCCAACGCCCTGCCGGTGCTGATCAACGGCCACCTCGTCTACGGGGTATCCGTGCAGGCCGGCGTCGGCTACCGGAACGACGTGACCAACGCCGTGCCGACCGGCAGCCAGCCGCAGGGCGCGTACATGGTGACGAGCGGCACGCACGTGGATGACCTGTGCTGCTTCGACTTCGGCAACGCCGAGACCACCAATACCGACACCGGCAACGGGCATATGGACGCGATCAACTTCGGCACCGAGTGCTGGTTCACGCCCTGTACCGGGTCGGGCCCCTGGGTGCAGGCGGACCTGGAGAACGGCCTGTTCATGGGGGGCAACGGCTCCGACACCGGCAACGTGGGCAACTCAAGCCAGTTCGTCACCGCGATGATGAATAACAACGGCACCACGGACTACACGATCGCGGACGGCAACGCGCAGTCGGGCCGTCTGAAGGTCGAGTACAGCGGGCCGCTGCCCGATATCGGCGGTTACACGCCGATGAACACCGAGGGGTCGATCCTGCTCGGCACCGGCGGCGACGACAGCAACGGGTCCGACGGATCGTTCTTCGAGGGCGTCGTCACGGCGGGCTACCCGTCCACCGGGACCGACAACGCCGTGCAGGCCAACGTCGTCGCGGCCGGCTACCAGAAGGTGACCCCGGCCTTCCCCGCGGCCGGCACCGACTACGCCATCAGCAACGTCAACAGCGGCACCGAGGTCCAGCCCGACGGCTGCGCCACCGCCAACGGCACCGGCATCGAGCTCTCGTCGGCAAGCGGCACTTCCTGCCAGGAGTGGACGTTCACCAGCGCGGGCAGCGGCCATTACACCATCACCAACGCCGCCAGCGGCACCGTGCTTGACTCGGTCGACTGCGGGCCGTTCGACGGCACCCTCACCGACCTGTGGTCCTCGCTCGGGAACGTCTGCCAGGAGTGGGACGTGACCGCGGTGGGCAGCCACTACACGATCAGCAACGTCGGCAACGGCATGGTCCTCGACGCCGAGGACTGTGAAGTCGCCAACGGCACGGTGGTCCGCCAGTGGGCGCAGCTTGACAACCTCTGCCAGCAATGGGACATCGCGCCGGCTTCCTGAGCCGGCTCCCTGATTAGGGGCTGGCCCGAAACCGCGACCATGAAACCGCGACCATGAAACCGCGATCAGCCTGGTGCCGTCCGTGAACCACGCGGGCGGCATCAGGGGGTCAAGACAGGTAGAAGCACGGTCCGTTCCACCTCCGGATGTTTTGATCTTCAGAGCCCGGCCACGGAAAACTAGTCCCGCGCCGCGGAAGCCTCATGGACGAAATCGACGAGGCGGGCCAGCATGTCCGGGTTTGTCTCGGGCAGGACGCCGTGGCCCAGGTTGAAGATGTGGCCGGGCAGCGCCCGGCCACGGTCGAGGATGGCGCGGGCGCGCGGCTCGATCACGTCCCAGGAGGCGAGCAGCACCGACGGGTCGAGATTGCCCTGGATCGCCCGGCCCGGGCCGACCCGGCGGGCGCCTTCGTCGACCGGGATCCGCCAGTCGACGCCGACCACGTCCGCGCCGGCCTCGCCCAGCAGGCCGAGCAGCTCGCCGGTGCCGACGCCGAAGTGGATCCTCGGCACCTGGTAGCCCGCAAGCGCCGCGAAGATCCGCCGGGTGTGCGGCAGGATCGCGTGCCGGTAGTCCTCGGCCGAGACGACGCCGACCCAGGAGTCGAACAGCTGGACCGCCGAGGCGCCCGCCTCCACCTGCACCCGCAGGAACGAGGTGGCGATGGCGGCCAGCCGCCCCATCAGCGCGTGCCAGAGCTCCGGGTTGCCGTACATCAGCGCCTTGGTCCGTTCGTGGTTCTTCGACGGGCCGCCCTCGATCAGGTAGGACGCCAGCGTGAACGGGCCGCCCGCGAACCCGATGAGCGGCTTGCCGCCGAGCTCGCCGGTCAGCGCCTTCACCGAGTCGGTGATATAGGGCACATCGGCGGGCGACAGATCCCGCAGCCGCGAGATATCGGACATATCGCGGATCGGGCGGGCGACCACGGGGCCCACCCCAGGCTTGATGTCCACGTCCACGCCCACCGCGCGCAGCGGGACGACGATGTCGCTGTACAGGATCGCCGCGTCCACGTCGTACCGGCGCAGCGGCTGCAGCGTGATCTCGGTGACCAGCTCAGGCTGGGTGCACGAGTCGAGCATGGCGATGCCCTCGCGAACCCGTTTGTACTCAGGAAGCGACCGGCCGGCCTGGCGCATGAACCAGACCGGGGTGTACGGTACCGGCTCCCCCCGGCACGCGCGAATGAAAGGCGAGTTCGTCTGGGGCTGGTTCACTTACGGCATCCTCTCATACCCCATCGTGGCGGCCGCTAACCACCCGGGCGACACGCCGGGCGAGATCCGCCGAAATCAGACTCGTACATGCCAAGATCAGGACGAGTTCCGCATGTACCGCACCCTGCTCTGCCAGCAGGACGTTTTAGTAAGAGCGTTAAAGATAGAAGTGTAGGGGGCCATCGCGATGACGCAGCCGCTTGGTAACTGTCCCGGTTGTGGTGCCGACGAGCCGTTCGAGCAGGTGCACCTGGGCGAATGCCCGGATGTCGACGGCGAGTGCCCGGAGTGGGCCTGCCTGGGCTGCGGTGCCGGCGTGATTATGGGCACGGTCATCACGGGCACTGTCACCGACGCCGAGGTCACGGCCGAGCAGTCCGTCCGTGCGGCGTAACCGCACCTCAGGGCCGCTTAACGGCCGCCCGGGCACCGGCCGCTGCCAGGTACGACGTACGCTCAGGCCATGAGGTTGGCTGACACGCCCGCGCCGGTGCGGGCAGGCGGGCAGGCGGATGCCGTCCCGGCTGGCCAGAACCGATCAGCGGACCCCTGCTTCGACGCCGCGGTGGCCGCCTTCGCGGCGGGCCGGGAAGCGGTCGCCTCGTCCAGGGAAGACCTTGAGCTCGAGGACTGGCCCGCCCCCAAGAAGCTAGCACCGTACGCGCTCGCCATGGCCGCCACCGCCTACCGGGACGGCGAGGAGGTCGGCACCGGCAAGCTGGTGCTGCTGTATGACCCGGACGGCCAGGATGGCTGGACCGGGACGTTCCGTGTCGTATGCCACGTGCACGCCGACGTGGAAGAGGAGATGGCCGCCGATCCGCTGCTTGGCGAGGTCGGCTGGTCCTGGCTGACTGATGCCCTCGACCTGCACGCGCCCGGCTACGCGGCGCCGAGCGGGACGGTCACCCGGGTGATCACCGAGGGGTACGGTGGCAAGTCCGACGAACCGCCCGCGACCGGGTTCGAGCTGCGCGCCTCCTGGTGCCCGGCCGACGACGAGGACAGCGCGGAAATCGCGGAAGAGATCAGCGGCGCCGTCGTCGCCTGGTGCGACCTGCTCGCGGCGGCGGCCGGCCTGCCTGCCCAGGGCACGGTCGCGATCGGCACCCGGCCGGGTCACCAGCGGGCGGCCGGCTCCGGCGGGCGGCGACGCCGGTGACGGCGTCGAGCGGCGAGCCCGCGGAGGAGAAGGCACTCGAGGAGATGGCGCTCGAGGGGCTCGCGCTGTCCGAGGAGTTCGCCGAGCAGCCGCCCGACGCGGACGTGGATGCGGACGCGGACGTGGATGCGGACGTGTTGGCGGCCGGCGACGAGCCGAAGCGCGAGGTCATCGACCTGCTTGAACCCCGTGAGGGGCTGCCGCCGGTGATCGTGACGCCGGCCGAGCTCGCCGCGGCCACCGAGCGGCTCGCGGCCGGAACCGGCCCGATCGCGGTGGACGCCGAGCGGGCCTCCGGTTACCGCTACGGGCAGCGGGCCTACCTGGTCCAGCTGCGCCGGGCGGGCGCGGGGACGGTGCTGATCGACCCGATCGGCTGCCCGGACCTGTCCGGCCTGGACGCCGCCATGGCCGACGTCGAGGCCGTGCTGCACGCCGCCTCGCAAGACCTGCCGTGCCTGGCCGAGATCGGCTACCGGCCGCGGAAGCTGTTCGACACCGAACTGGCCGGACGGCTCCTCGGCTACCCCCGGGTGGCGCTCGGCACCATGCTGGAGGAGGTGCTCGGCTTCCGGCTGGCCAAGGAGCATTCGGCCGCCGACTGGTCGATCCGGCCGCTGCCGACCGAGATGCTCAAGTACGCGGCGCTCGACGTGGAGATACTCACCGAGCTGCGCGACGCGCTTGACGCCCAGCTCGCCGCCGACGGGAAGACCGAGTGGGCCCGGCAGGAGTTCGACACTGTCGCGACCGCTCCCCCGCCGCCGCCGCGGGCCGACCCCTGGCGGCGCACCTCGGGCATCCACAAGGTGCGGACCAGGCGGTCCCTCGCTGTCGTGCGCGAACTGTGGCAGGCGCGGGACGAGGTTGCCCGCGAGGCCGACCTGTCGCCGCGGCGGGTGCTGGCCGACCAGGCGATCATCGACGCGGCCAGGGCGGAGGCGGCCAAGCCGCCGCCAACCGGCCGGCCGCAGCTCGACCGGATCAGCGCGTTCCACGCCCGCAACGCGCGCAAGCACTCGGCCCGCTGGCAGGCCGCCGTGCTGCGCGCCCGCGAGCTCGACGAAAGCGAGCTGCCCGAGGTGGCGGGGGCCACCACGACCACCGGGCCGCCGCCCGCGCACCGCTGGGCCGAGCGCGACCCGGCCGCGGCCGCCAGGCTCACGGCCGCCAGGGAAGCGGTCGGCGCGCTCTCGGCCGCGCACCGGGTGCCGGTCGAGAACCTGCTCACCCCGGACGCGCTGCGCCGACTGGCCTGGGAACCACCGGAGCCGGCCACCCCGGAGACGATCGCCGCCGCGCTGGCCGTCCTCGGCGCCCGCCGCTGGCAGTCCGAGCTGACGGCCGGCCCGCTGGCCGGCGCGTTCGCGGCGGCGGCCGCGGCGGGCTCGGCCGGGACCGGGCCAGCCGGGACCGGGACCGGGACCGGGACCGGGCCAGCTCAGACTGGATCGGTAGACTAGCGCTAGTGCTTAACTCGATCGCCCTCGCGCTGAGCGGCGGTTCGCAGCCGGCGCTACCGGGATTCCTGAACGCTCTCTCCGGGCCGCTGAACCACTACGGCCTCTGGGTGGTCCTCGCCCTCGTCCTCATCGAGGACTTCGGCATCCCGGTGCCGGGCGAGACCGTGCTCATCGCCGCCGCCGTCTTCGCCGGCGGCGGCCGGCTGAACGTGTTCGCGGTCGCCCTGGTCGGGTTCGCCGCCGCCGTGCTCGGCGACAACATCGGGTACGCGATCGGCCGATTCGGCGGGCGCAGGCTGGTGGAGCGCTGGGGCAAGTACATCTTCGTGACACCCGAGCGGCTGGACAAGGCGGAGGCCTTCTTCAACCGGCACGGCGCCAACATCATCGTCGTCGCGCGGTTCATCGAGGGGCTCAGGCAGGCGAACGGGATCATCGCCGGCATCGCCGGGATGCACTGGCTCCGTTTCCTCGCCTACAACGCGCTCGGCGCCGCCCTCTGGGTGGGCACCTGGGTAAGCGTCGGCTTCCTGGCCGGCCAGCACATCACCACTATCTACAACGCCATCACCAGGTACTCCCTGTACGCGGTGGCCGTGGCCGTGGTCGTCATCGCCGTCTGGGCCGGGCTGCGCATCCGCAAGCACCGCGGCGCGAAGCAGCCGGCGGAAACCAGCGACCACGCCACCGACACCGACGCGACCGCGCCCTCCGACAAGGCGTGATCGCGGAGCCGGTCCGACAGGCGGCGCGGGACGCGGGACGCGGGACGCTTCTTGCTGTTATCCGGCGCGGGCGTTGCCGCCGACCTGTCAGCTACGCCAACGACCCGCTCGAACCTGTCAGTTACGCCAACGACACCAATAGGCGCTGACGTTGGCGTAGCTGACAGGCGCGGACCCGGTCAATGGCGTAGCTGACAGCGGGCGATGGCGGCGGCCAACGGCTCACGGCCGGGGTTAGGGCGGTTAGGGCTCGCTGAGGTCGTAGCGGTCGGCGGAGATTAGGCGGGGGCGCGGCGGTTCGCCGATCTCCGTGGTGGCGGGGACCGAAGTGGCGGGTATCGGGGTACCCGGGACCGAAGTGGCGGGTATCGGGGTACCCGGGACCGAAGTGGCGGGGGGCGCAGCGGCGGGGACGGCGGCGGTGCGGGGCGGGCGGCCGAAGGCGAACCAGCGGCGCCGGCCTGCTGGTGGTGGCGAGGCCGGGACGGGTCCGGTCGATGGGACAGATGTCGACGGGACAGATGTCGACCGGGCGGACGTCGACCGGGCAGATGTTGATGGG
>JBEKEK010000089.1:0-32196 GCA_050013875.1 Trebonia sp.
GACGGCGGCGGAGTTGGGCCGTGGGCGACAACGCCGAACTCATGCAGGCGTCCCGGGCCGCTTTAGGTCGGCACGGGACCAGGGGCATGGTGACGCTTACGGTCGCGCGGCGGGCGGGGAACATGATCACGCTAGTCCGCGAGGGGGCAGGCGCCCCGCCCGAAGCGGTTAGGAGATCGCGGCCTTGACCAGTTCGGCGACCTTCTGCTCGGCCGCGGGGCTCCACTCCATCAGCGCGTAGGAGACCGGCCAGACGTCGCCGTCGTCGAGGTTGGCCGAGTCCTGGAAACCCAGGGTCGAGTAGCGGTAGTTGAACTTGCCGGAGTCCTGGAAGAAGACGACTACCTTGCCGTCCGCGTTCGCGTAGGCGGGCATCCCGTACCAGGTCTTGGGCGACAGCTCGGGGGCGGTCGCGGTCACCGTCACGTGGACGCGCTCGGCCATCGCGCGATCCTGCGGTGCCATCGCCGCGATGCTGTCGAGGACCGCCTGCAGGCCGTCGGCCTTCTTGGCGCCCTTCTTGCCCTCGGCGCGCAACTCGGCGGCGCGCTTCTTCATCGCGGCGCGCTCGGCGGCGCTGAAGCCGTTGGACTCGGTCGTGGCAGTGTCAGCGGACATTCGCTTGCTCCCCTTCTTGACGCGGGGGCCCGGCGTCGGGCCGTCCCCGCACTTCAAGGCTAGGGTCCGGCAACGTGCTGGTGCTTCTCCATTCCTGATGGATCGGGCGCGGGGTATGGGTCATTCGGCGGCTTGCTCCGTCCAGGACGCACGCGCGAGGCTGCTCCGTCCGGCTAGGTGCCGGACGCTGTCACGCCGATTGCGCCGGCACGAAGCTTCCGATAGCGCTGGCCAGCGCAGCCGGGTTGTCGACCGGGACCCACGTTTTGGCACCAGGCACGGGGACCAGCGTGGCGCGGGGAAACTCTGACGCGAGTCGCCGCGCGCCTGTTATCGGGAAGAATTCGCATGAATCGCCCCAGACCACCAGGACCGGCCGGTCGAACCGCGGGATCTCCCCGGCGGCGTCGAGGAGGAGTTGCGGGCGTTCGCCAGCCATGACCGCGACGAGATCACCGAGGGCCGGTGGAGCAGGCCGCATCAAGCCGAAGAACGACTCGGCGCGGTCAGGAGCTGAGGAGACGGTGGCGAGGCCCCTGCGCCGGATGGCCGCCGAGCGGGACGACAGCCAGAACTGCAGCCGGAGCAGCGCGAGGGCGAGCCGGGGGAATGTGCGGCACAATGCCGACACCCTCCTGAGCTTGTCCGGCGGGAACTGCTCGTAGTTCTCGCAGTTCGTCAGGACGAGGCGGCCCACCCGGTCGAGCGCGGGATGCCCGGTGGCCAGCGACAGCAGGAGCAGTCCGCCGGCCGTGTCGTTGGCGACCACCGTGGCGTCGTCCACGTCGAGCAGCTCGAGGCAGTCGAGCAGCAGCCGGGCCAGCGAGGTGGCTGACCGGTCCGCTCCGGCGGACAGCGGCCAGGGATGCGCTCCCAGCGGGAGGTCGATCGTGACGCAGCGGTAGCGGTCTTCGAGCAAGGCGATGACGTCACGCCACAGGGCATGGTTCGCGAGCGCGCCGGCGAAGAAGACTAGCGTTGGCCCCCGCCCGGACGATTGCCAGGCCAGCGGCCCGAGCCGGGTTTCCAGTTTTCCGGATTCCATGAGTATTTAACATACTATTGGTATGTGTACTCGTCAACTCGCGGTCCGCCCGCCAGCCGGGTCCGCTGCCAGGTACGGGAAACGGATATTCACTCAAGCGGGAGATGCCGCGGCTAAGCGAGCAAGCCCTGCTCGCTTAGCCGCCGGCTTAGCGCCTCGTGTCCGGAGCCAGGCCCCGGAGCATCGCGCCGAGCGCCTTCCCGAGTTCCGCCCTGGCCATGGCCGGGTCGCGCTCATGCGCGATAAGCACGCCGCCCAGCCACGCCAGGCCACCGATGAGGCGGGCGAGCAAGTCCGGGTCGAGGTCGGCCATCTGGCCGCGCGCGATCGCAGCGGTGATGAACAGCCGCAAGCCCGCGTGGATCGACTGCTGCTGGTCGGTCGGATTGTCCGCATCGAGACCGAGCACGGCAGGCCCGTCGACCAGCGCGATTCGCCGGGTCTGCCCGTCGAGCGCGGCGTCCAGGTAGGAATCCACCTGGGCCACGATCCGGTCAATGGGCGGCCCCTCCGGGTCTCCGGCGTCGGCTGCCCGCCTCACCGCCTCGGCCAGCACCTCTGTGTACACGGCACGGAACAGCGCCTCCTTGCCGGCGAAGTGGTGGTACACCGCGCCTTTGGTGACCAGGGCTGCGGCCGCGATCTCGTCGACCGACGTCTGCGCGTAACCCTGACCGCCGAACAAAATGCGGGCAGCGGCGAGCACCGCACGCCGGGTGGCCTCGGCATGCTGCGATCGAAGCATAGCCTGCTCAGAGCCGCCGTCGTCTGTGGTTGCACGCCGTGACATGCGGCCAGTATGCCACTGGGGAGACAGGCGACCTTGCGCGCGACCGTTCCCTGCCGGCGGTGTGCAGTGCCCCGCCGCTCCAGGCGCACGCAAGTCGTTTCCACACCAGGCGGGCGGGCTGGACTGTAGGGCGAAGCGGTGAAACTCCGGTGCAGCCCTGCGGCGATCGCCGGTAACTCGTGGCGAGCACAGAGTATAGTCGCACGGGTGTGCGACGTTCAGAGATACTTGCGGGTGGCACCTGGATTTTTGGTCGGCACGAGGCCGGGGGAATGGGGGGGTGACGCGGAGCCACGCGTGCGTTCGGGATGATCCGGAATGTCTTCTTTGCCTTGCGGATCCGGCGAGATGAGATCAGCCGGGCGGCCAGGGGCGGGCCGCCAGCACGGCCAGATGCAGTGACACCAGTGTTTCTTCCAGCTCGGGGAGGGGGTCCGTGCGGTCCCCGCGAACCACGGACCGCACGAGTTCGGCCGTTGCCCCGGCGAGGGCGAGGTAGGCCTCGGAAGGAACGGACGGCCATTGCGGGTGGTGCTCTCGCGCACGCCGATGCCATCGTCTGGTCAGATCAGCGAACCGGCCCTGCGCGGCGTCGAGCCGGTCCACGGCGCGCGGGCCCGCCGTCGGCATGTGGACATAGAAGACCCTGGCGAACGCCGGCTCGCCGGCGAGAAATGCCAGGTAGGCCCGGAGCGCCACGCGGAGTACCTCCTCGTCGCGGGCCTCGCCTGGCAGCGCGCGGGTGGCGGACACGATGCGGGCGGTCATGAGCTCGCGGCCTTCGGCGGTCGCGGTCAGGAAGCAGTCCTCCTTATCCGCGAAGTGGGCGTAGAAGGCGACGCGGGATACCCTGGCCCGCCGCGGATTCCCCTCCTCGGCCGGCACCCCGTTCTGGCCGCTCTTCAACGACCTCACCCAGAAGATGCAGTCGCTGGCCCCACCCGCACCGCAGACCGAGACCGACTTCGCGGACACGCACAACTGCGCGTTCTGGACCGCCTTGCAGGCGGGCTAGAACGCGAGCGCCGCCTACCGGGGAGCCTGCCGATAAAGCAGCTGCGGCCCCGGTCAGACGAACAGCGGGTCGGCCGCTGTCCGGTCGGCCAGCGCGCTCATCGCCGCGTCGTCCGGCGCCTCGCTGAACCGGCTGGCCGCGTCAAGCACCTTCGGGAGCAAGTCCACGTCCCCCGCGCTGCAGAGGAACGTCCCGGGGCGGCCCAGCGCCCACCACACGGCGAGATCGATGTCGCCGCGCTCCTCAAGCGGCTGGTACCAGGTCGCCCGGGTGTGCGGTCGGCCCGCCCAGGGCCGCAGCGCGATCGACTTGATCGTCTGGACCGCGACCCGCCGCTCGCGGCAGGTCTCGTACACGGCGTTGAAGTTCTCGGCGTAGTACGGGTTCTGCATGGTGACGAAGTTGTAGGGGAGCAGCACCGAGTCGAAGTCGAACCGGTCAAGGCTGCGGCGGTGCGTCGCCGCGATCTGGCTGCCGTGGCCGGTCACCCCGATCGCGCGGATGAGGCCCTGCTCCCTGGCTTCAAGGGCGGCCTCAAGCGCTCCGCCGGGACTCAGGGCGATATCCCACTCGATCGGATCGGCCAGCGCGTGCAACTGCCAGAGGTCGACGTGATCGACGCCCAGCCGGTCCAGGGACCGGTGCAGTTCCTCGCGGGCCCCGGCCGCGGTGCGCTCGTCGCCCTTGGTGGCCAGGAAGAACCGGCCAGGCTCGCGCTGTAGCCACGGCCTGATGCGCACCTCCGCCTCGCCATAGGCGGAGGCCACGTCCAGATGGTTCACCCCGAAGGAGAGCAGGAGGTCCAGAGTCTCGTCCGCGACCCGCTGGGAGGCCTGCCCGAGAGCCGCCCCTCCGAAGATCACCCGGCTGCTCTGATGACCGGTGCGGCCGAACTCTGCCTGTTGGATGGGCACGAGACCTCCCGAAGTGCCGAAAGCTGAATCTGATGAGTACAGAATCTGATGGCTGCAGCGGGTCGCGGCGGCAGCCCGGCGCAGCCGCGCCGGAACGTATGGTCCGAATTATAGGATGGGCCGCGGTAAGGCAGCCGCGGTAAGGCACTGGAACCAGGCGGCCCGACGCCGGAGCAGATCACCGCGGCGCGGCCTCGGGTGACTTGAGAGGGGAACGGCGTGCCTGACGAGCTTGACGCGCTGGCCGGCCAGCTGACCCGGCGTCTGGCCGGATTGGGCAGCGCCCTGATCGCGTTCTCCGGCGGGGTGGACTCCTCTCTGGTCGCCGCGCTGGCCGCGCGGGCGCTCGGGGAGCAAGCCCTCGCTGTCACCGCCGTCTCGCCGGCGCTCGCGTCGGGGGAGCTGGACGGTGCCCGGTCGGTGGCCCGGGCCGTAGGCATCCGGCATGAGCTGATCAGCACGGCTGAGCTGGAACGCGACGACTACCGGCGCAACGACCGCTTCCGCTGCTACTACTGCAAATCCGAGTTGTACGAGCGGCTGGCCGCGCTGGCCCGGCGCCGCGGATTCGCCGCCGTGCTGTCCGGCGCCAACGCCGACGACACGGGTGACTGGCGGCCCGGGCTGCGCGCGGCGGCCGAGCACGGCGTCGTGCATCCGCTGCTTGAGGCGTCCGTGGGTAAGGACCAGGTACGGGCGCTCGCACGCCTCCTGGGGGTGCCGAGCGCGGACAAGCCCGCGTCGCCCTGCCTGGCCTCGCGGCTGCCTTATGGCACCCCGGTCAGCGCCGATGTGCTGTCGCAGGTCGACCGGGCCGAGCTGGGCCTGAAGGAGCGAGGCTACCGCGAACTGCGGGTGCGGCATTTCGGTGAGCTCGGCCGGGTGCAGCTCGGCCCGGCGGACCTGCCGCGGGTGGCGGACACCGGCGAGCATGCGGCGGTGCTCGCCTGCGTCCTGGCGGCCGGATACCAGCGCGCGGAGATCGATGAGGCGCCGTTGCGGTCCGGTTCGCTGAACCTCGACATCACCCCGGTCAGCCATGCCGGCTGAGGGCCCCGGCACGTCGGCCGCGGGCGTCCCGCTGGGCGAGTTCGCCCTGCTGGACGTGGATCGCCGGCGGCGGACCGGCGTGCCTGAAGTAGTTTTCGGCGAAGGCAAGACCACCGAGCAGATCTTCGCGCTGCTGGCCGAGTTGCGGGCCCACGATTCCGCGGCGCCCGCCCTGGCGACGCGCTGCCCGGTCGGCGTCCTCGACGAGGCGGCCGCCCGTTTCCCAGGGGATGCCGTACACGCCGATCACGTGGCAGGAACGCTCGCCGTCGGGACCCTGCCGCCCGCGCGCGGCAACGTGCTTGTGGTGACGGCCGGCACCACCGACCTGAAAGTGGCCAGGGAATGTGCGGCAACGCTGGCGGTGCTTGGCGTCCGCGCGGATGTCCTGGCCGACGTGGGCGTGGCCGGGCTCGGGCGGCTGCTGTCCCGGCTGGAGGACCTGCGCGCGGCCGAGTGCGTGGTGGTCGTGGCCGGGATGGACGGCGCCCTCCCGAGCGTGGTCGCCGGACTGGTCAGCGCGCCGGTCATCGGCGTGCCGACCAGTGTCGGCTACGGTGTCGCGGCGGGCGGCCTGGCCGCGGCGGCCAGCATGCTCGCATCGTGCAGCCCGGGTCTGGCCGTCGTCAACATCGACAACGGGTTCGGGGCGGCCGCGCACGCCGCGAAGATCATCAATGCGGTTCACCGATGACGGACCGCCCCGCTGCCGCCTACATCGACGCGACCGCGGGCGTGGCGGGCGACATGCTGCTCGCCGCCCTGCTCGATGCGGGCGCCGACGTGGCGCGGGTGAGCGGGGCCATTGCCTCACTCGGCGTGCCCGGTCTCCGGCTGCGGACCGAGGCCGCCCGCCGGGGCGGCCTCGCCTGCCTGCGGGCCGTGATCATGACGCCGTCGGTGACCGATCGCGCACGGCACCTCGCCGACGTGCTCGGGCACGTCGGTGCCAGTGACCTCGGCCCAGCCGGGAAGGATCTCGCGACCCGGGTCTTCCGACTGCTGGCCGAGGCGGAGGGGGCGGTGCACGGCGAGCCGCCGGAAGACGTGCACTTCCACGAGGTGGGTGCGTTCGACTCGATGGCCGACGTAGTGGGATCGGCGGCCGCGCTTGATGACCTCGGCTTGCTGCGGCCCGGCGCGGTGGTCCGCTGCTCGGCGCTGGCCGCCGGAAGCGGATTCGTCACCAGCCAGCACGGCCGCCTCCCGGTGCCGGCTCCCGCCGTCCTCCGCATCGCCGCCGCGGCCGGCCTGGACCTGGCCAGCGGCGAATTGACCGGAGAACGCACCACCCCGACCGGTGCGGCGCTGCTCGCGGCGGCGGCCGCACCGGGCGGCTTTCCGGCCATGACGGTGCGCGCGGTGGGCACTGGCGGCGGTGGCCGGGACACTCCGGACCGGCCCAACATCACCCGGGTGGTCATTGGCGAGTCCGGCGCGGAGCGGGACCTGCGCGAGGGTGACGTGACCGTCGTCGAGAGCACGGTCGATGACCTCGACCCCCGGCTGTGGCCTTCGGTCCTGCAGGCGGTACGGGCGGCCGGCGCCTGGGACTGCTGGTGTACCCCGATCGTCGGCCGGCACGGCCGCCCGGGGCAGGTGCTCACCGCCCTGTGCGCCGAACCGGTCCGTCACGCCGTTGCCGCCGCGATTTTCGCCCACACCGGGACGCTCGGCGTCCGCTGGTCCCGGATGAACCGGCTGACCGCCTCCCGGACGTCGGTGGCGGTGGAAGTGGGACCGCCGGGCAGCAGCCAGGTTGTTACGGTCAAGGTGGCCGGCACCACCGATGGCCTCGCGGGCTTCGGGACCGCCACGGCCGAGTTGGCCGAGGCGGAAGCGGCCGCCCGGGCCCTGGGCTGGCCGGTGCGGGCCGTCTGCGAGGCCGCCGTCGCGCAGTACCGCGCCCACTTCGCGTAGCGGCGCACCGCTAAGGCGCGGCTTCGTCTCCGCCCGCGGCCGCCCGCGCCGGAACCGGGTCCTGCGCTGCCCTATTGACCACACCGGTCTTAGCGCTCACTATGGCAGCGATCCCCAAATCAACCGTCTCCCGATGGCGACTAGGCAAAATTGTGAGCGCTCACGTGAGCGCTCACAATCAGCGGGGAATGACGCGGTAACTCACCAGGCAGGAGGTCGTGCACGAGCGGCAGTCAGCCGCGGGCGTGTCACTGGTCTATCAAGCAACGCTATTCACAGACGTGCAGAACAGGAGAAGAGTCGATGAGGACGAGAATGAAATCCGGCCGCCTCGCGCTGTGGGCTGGCCTGGCGCTGGCGCTCGCGCTGGCCTTGCTCGCGCTGCCGGCCGCCCCGAAGGCGCTGGCCGCCGAGTCGCTGAGCGTGAACCTGGCCGCCACGACGGGGCCGGCCGCCAGTACCGGGGAGGGATTCCTGTACGGGGTGAGCCAGGACGGTACGGAACCGCCGGACCAGTTCATACAGCCGCTTGGCATCACCGCGATGCGGGCCGGCGGTCACGCCACGCCCACCGGGGGCTGGATCGCCGACGGGTACACCTACGGAACGAGCACCAAGGCCCAGGTCGCCGAGGTGATCGCGCAGGCCAAGCGGTTCACCGCGGGGTCATACCACGCGCAGTACCAGGTGCTCCTGTCCGACATCTACGGCGCGGACGGAAGCCAGCCCGCCGGAACGACGTGGCCGTGCACGGGCGGTAACTGCGCCAATTTTGTCACCTTCCTCGACGACGTGGTCGGCGCGATCCAGGCGTCCGGGGTCACGGTCACCTACGACATCTGGAACGAGCCGGACACGTCCGAATTCTGGGCCCCGGGGGTGGACACCACCCAGTACTTCGAGATGTGGGATACCGCCTATAACACGATCAAGAGCCTCGCGCCGAGCGCGCTCACCGTCGGGCCTGACTTCGCCGCCGACCCGGCGCAGAACTCGACCGAGTGGTCGGAATTCCTCGCCCACGTCAAGTCGGCCGGGACCGCGCCAAGCGAGATCAGCGATCACCTCGAGGGCGACGGTGACGACCCGGTCGCCGTGGCGACGTCCATCAAAAGCGACCTGTCGACCGCCGGGATCTCTTCCCGCCCCCTGTCGGCCAACGAGTTCCTGCCGGAGAACGACCAGACGGCCGGCCAGACCGCCTGGTACCTGGCCCGCTTCGCCCAGTCCGGCTACGCCAACGCGGCCCGCGGCAACTGGGCGTCCTGCTGCGTGAACCCTTACCTGGCCGGGACCATCGTCTCGAACGGGAACGGCGGCTACTCCTACACCGGCCAGTGGTGGGCCTTCCGCACCTATGCCGATCTCACCGGGTCCCTGGTCTCCACCTCCGGTGAGGTCGGGAACACGGCGGTCTCCGCGTCCGAGGACAGCTCGCACCGGCGGGCCGTCGCCCTCGTCGGGGACATTGGCGGGTACACCGGCGCCGCGTCCGTGACCTTCACCGGGCTCTCGTCGGTCTCCTGGCTGGCGAACGCCGGCAACGTCAACGTCACCGTCTACCGGATCCCGGACTCCTCGCCGCTCAACTCACCGGATGTGGTCACCAACGAGATCGTGAGCGCCTCGAGCGGCTCCATCACGGTGCCGATCACCTTCGCGGCCGCGAACGACGCGTTCGCGATCTACCTGACGCCGGGCTTCGCAACCGGGTTCAGCAGCACCGCGGCCAACACCGGCACCGGCCAGTGCATCGACGAGAACGACTGGACCACGGTGTCCACCGCCCAGCTCCAGCAGTGGACCTGCAACAGCGGGACCAACCAGGAGCTCAGCTTCGTCCCCACCTCAACCGGCAGCAGCACGTACCTGATCCAGCCGATGACCCCGGACTACTGCCTGGACGTCAACGCCAACTCGACGGCCAGCGGCGCGGCGATCATCCAGTATCCGTGCAATTACCAAAGCAATGAAGAGTTCACCCTCACCTCCGTGGGCACCAACGAGTACCACGTCGCCGCGGTGAACTCCGGCTTGTGCGTCGCCCCGTCGGGCGGCTCGACGACCGTCGGCGCTGACCTCGTCCAGGTCTCCTGCACCAGCGCGGACACCACCTGGACGATCACCAAGTGACGTCGGCAACCCGGCCCGGCTGAGCCGGTGGGCGTGGGGTCTGCGGTCAAGGCCCCACGCTCATCGAAAGTTGCCGGGGGATAAGTCAAATACAGAAGTCAACGGCAGAAGCGAAATCCGGTTGGCCGAACGCACGCGTGGTTCCCGTCTCCCGCCGTGGTTGGATCGTGATCGTCGGTGACCTTGACATGCGGCCAATGTGTCTTCAGAATCCTGCCATGGATGTGAGCGCTCACAAGGACGGCGGAGCGGACGCCGACCCGGACGCGGGCGGTGGCGCCCAATCCCTCAACATCTACGATGTGGCCGGCGCGGCCGGCGTTTCCTACCAGACCGTCTCCCGGGTCATCAACGGGGCGCCCAACGTCAAGCACTCCACTCGCGAGCACGTGCTCGCGACCATCACCCGGCTCGGCTACCGGCCCAGCCGGGTGGCCAGGGCGCTGGCCGGCGGCCGGGTCCAGTCGGTGACCGTGCTGACGTCGGACACGACGCTGTTCGGGCACCGATCCGTCCTCCAGGGAATCGAGGAGGCCGCCCGGGCGGCGGATTTCGCGATGGGGGTCCGGGTCATCGAATCCGAGCAACCGGACGCCGTCCGCGATGCCGTCGACCGGTCGGTGCTGCGCGGCTCGGCGCTCATCGTGGTGGCCTTCGACCGGGCGGGGACGCAGGCGCTCGGCGCCGTCCCGTCTGGCGTGCCCATGGTGGGAATCGTCGAGACGCCAAGCGGGGACGAGGGGGAGGGCAAGCCCTGGGTCTGGATTGACGACCGCCAGGCCGCCGCGGAAGCGACCGCGTACCTGCTCGGCCTCGGCCACCGGACCGTGCACTACGTCTCGATCCCGCCGCTGTCGGACGCGACGCCGCAGCGCCTGGCCGGCTGGCGGTCGGCGCTGGAAAGCGCTCAGGTGGCGGTACCCGAGCCGATTCAGGCGGGCTGGCATCCGCGGTCTGGCTATCGGGCCGGGCAGTCGCTCGCCGCCGATCCCGCCGTCACCGCGGTGCTCTGCGGGAACGACGACCTCGCGCTGGGCGTGATGAGGGCCATGCGGGAGGCCGGACGCACGGTCCCTGGCAGCGTCAGCGTCGTCGGCTTCGACGACATACCGCAAGCGGCATTCCTGACCCCGGCGCTGACCACGGTCCGGCTGGACTTCACCGAACTCGGCCGGGCGTCCTTCGCCCTGCTCCTGGAGCAGATGGGCACCGCCCCGACGGACCGCCCGCGGCCAGGACCTGAACTGATCATCCGGGAAAGCTCGGGACCGCGGGCAGCCCGCTAGCGCTTGCCCGCCGCCGGTCCGCCCGGGGCTTGCCGGGCGGCGCGGGGCTCATCGGGGCGGGGCTCATCGGGGCGGGGCTCATTTACGTGCGCGTTCCCGTGGCCCAATGCCGCTTGGCTCATCAGTCCGGCCCGCCTGCCTCGCTGCACCCTCGGTTAGGCGGGCTTGCCGCGGGACCGGGCTGCCCGGATGACCGCATCCGGGATTGCCGCTTACCGGCTAGCCCGGCGCAGGCCGAAGTTCGCGGTTACCCGCATCAGCTGGATCGCGAACAGCGGCAGCCCGAGCAACAGCAGTGACGGATCTGTCCAAGCGAGCACGGCGACGCCGGCGATCTCGATCAGGAACAGCGGCCCGGTAACGAAGAGATTCCTGATCGCAAGGCGGATGCACAGGGTCCAGAACTCCGCCGCCGGACCCACCGCCGGACCTGCTGTCCCCGCTGCGCTCTGCGTCGGCTCGGACGCATCCACCGTTCTCCCGGCCACCCCGGCCGGCCTCGCATCGCCCGTCGGCCCCGCACCACCGGCAGCACCTGCCCCCGTCAGACCCCGTGCCGCGAGCAGGAACACGTAGCCGAGGGCGCTCGCGGTGACCAGCAGGGCCACGGCGCCGAACCCGAGCGCGATCTGGCTGGCGGCGCCCGCGCCGAGCGCGAAGTGCCGCACCTCGATCACGCCGAGGACGGCCGCCGCCAGCGGCACGCCGACCAGCACCGTCTGCCTCGCGAACTGGGTCCGGAAACCGATCAGGAACTCCCGCACCACCTGGTCTTCACCGTCACGCCGCCACCGGTCAAGCGCCAGCGTGGCCGCGCTTACCGCGGCGGGCAGCGTGATGACCGGCAGTGAGAACAGGAGCAGCACCAGGTTGAGCGCGAGGACGTTGAACAGCGCCGCCAGCGCGGCCATCATCCGTGTCCCGAGAATGCCGGTCATGAAAGCTTCACCCCTTCGTGCCGGTGAGGGCGATGCCCTGGATGAACGTCCGCTGGGTGAGGAAGAACAGGATGACGATCGGGGCGGTCGCCGCCGTGGCCCCGGCCATCACCCATGACCAGTTCGTCGTGTAGTCCCCGAGTATCAGGTCAAGGCCGAGCGAGAGCGGGTAGGAATTCTGGTTGCTGATGTAGATCAGCGGCCCCAGGTAATCGTTCCAGCAGTAGATGAACTGGAAAAGGATGACGGTCGCCATGGCGGGCTTGGCCAGCGGCAGGATGATCCGGCTGTAAATGAAGAACTCGCTGGCGCCGTCGATGCGCGCCGCCTCCGATAGCGATTGCGGGATCGTCATGAAGAACTGGCGGAGCAGGAACGTGCTGAACACCGAACTGCCGAAGAACGTCGGTACCTCAAGCGGCAGGTAGCTGCCGATCCAGCCGAATCGCTTGTACATGACGAACAGCGGGATCAGCGTGCAGATGAACGGCAGGATCATCGTCATCAGCATCACGTAGAAGAGGGCGTCACGGCCGGGCCACCTGAGCCGGGAGAAGCCGTACGCCACCAGGCTGCTCGATAGGCACACGCCCACGATCGTCACGGCGGCGTAGACGGCCGTGTTCAGGAAGAACCGCCAGATCGGCAGCGCCGCGAACAGCTGTGGGTAGTTGGACCACAAGAACGGGTGCGGCCACCACACGACGGGCAGTTGGAGTGCCTGCCCGGCGGTCTTGAACGAGGTGCCGATCATCCAGACCAGTGGCAGCCCGAAAACGCAGCTGAGGAGGATGAGCACGAGGTGCTTCGACGCGCTGGAACCGAGCTTGCGCAATCTCTTGCGCAAGCTGCTGCGCGACTTGGTGGCCCCGGCTTCCCGCGTCGCGGGCGGAACTGATATCACGGGCTGCGGCGGTGCGCCTCGCATCTGCTCAGTCACCGTTCTTCATTCTCATAATAGACCCACCTGGACGACGTCTTGAGCAATACGACGGTGACGATGAGGACCAGAATGAACAACAGGAATGCCATTGCCGAGGCGTACCCGAGATGCAGGTACTGGAACGCCTGTTGATAGTAATAGGTGACGTAGAACATCGTCGAGTTGCCCGGGCTTCCCGGCGGGGTCTCGATCACCTGGGCCTGGGTAAAATACTGAATGGAGAGCACCAGCGACAGGATGACGTTGAACAAGATGATCGGGCTGATCATCGGGATCGTCACGTAGCGCAGCCGGTGCCACGGCCCGGCACCCTCAAGCGCCGCGACCTCGTACATCTCCTTGGGCACACCCTGCAGCGCGGCCAGGTAGATGACCATCGGCTGGCCCATGCCCCAGAGCCCGAGCAGGATGAACGTTGGCTTGGACCAGGTGATCGAGAAGAACCACGCCGGGCCGTTAACGTGGACGTCGGCCAGCAGCGCGTTCACGATTCCGAACGACGGCTGGAAAATCCAGACGAAGATCAGCGACGACGCCACCACAGGCACGATCGACGGAATGTAGAACAGCGTTCGGTAGAACGCCTGCCCGCGTACGTTCATGTTCAGCAGCATGGCCAGGCCGAGCGCCGCGACCGTCGAGAACGGCACCTCGATAATCGTGTAATAGAACGTGTTGAAGAGCGCCGTCCGGAACGTTGCGTCGTGGATGAGCCCGTCAAAGTTCGACAGGCCGGTAAAGACCGGATTCCCGATCCCGGTGAAACTCGTGAAGCTGTAGTAAACGGTCGCGAAGAACGGGTAGAGGTAGAACCCGCAGAACCCGATGATCCAGGGGCTCACGAACAGCAGCCCGCGCCACAGCCGGCGCGACCCGGGCGACCGGAGGGCCGGAATGACCGTGCGGGTTGTCATCTGCATGCCTACCTCTACCTCGTTCGTCACGTGCTTCAGCCGTTAAACTAGCGACGTCGTCAGCCGGCCGCCGCGCTATTGGCCTGCTGATCGATGTAGGCCAGCGCCTGCTGCGGTGTCTTGCTGTGCTCGGCGATATCTTCGGTCGCGGTCGCCTCGGCGGTCTCGAACTCCGATTCCGTCGCGGTGAGGGACGGCGCCACCGACGCCGGGCTCGACATCTGGTCCACGAACACGTTCAGCCACGGGTTGGCCTTCAGCCACGTCTGATAGGCCGGCTCCTTGACGATCGTCGGCGATGCGGGCATCCACCCCCCCTTGGGATCGATCTGCGCGGTGAAGGTCGCGTTGTTGTATCCGGCCAGCCACGCGGCGAACGTGAACGCGGCCTGCGGGTTCGAGGCGCCCTTGGGGATGATGTTGTAGTTGCCCTGCCCGAACGTGCTGGGCTGGCCCACGGTGCCGGGGAACGCGACGACGCCGAAGTTGCTAGTCATGCTCGGGTTGGTCACCGGGATGTTCTGGGCGCCCTCCCAGGGCCCGTCCATGTCGAAGCCCATCTTGCCCGCGACGAACGGGTCATCGTCGCCGCCGGCGACCGCCCCGTAGGCGGCCTGCATGGCCTCGACGTCCGAGAGCGGGTAGCTGTCGTACTGCGCGAGGAAGTTCGCCTCGGTCAGCGCGCCCGGGCAGGTCTCGAAGCTGTACTTCCCACCCGAGCCGAAGCAGTTGACCGCGCCGAAGAAGCTTCCGTAGTACTCGAAGCCCGCGTTGCCCCCGGCGTCCGGGTCGAAGCCGATCTGCTCGAGCTTGCCGCCGGAGATCTTCCACTCCTTGGCCTGGTCGGCGTAGAGCTGGGCCAGCGTCGTGGGCGGCGAGGAGATGCCCGCCGCCTTCAGCATGGACTTGTTGTAGTACAGCGCCCAGGAGTTCATCGACATCGGCAACGCGTACAGCGTCCCCTTGTACTGGCCGCCCTGCAGCGCGATCGGGTACTCCCACTTCTCCAGCCCGGCGTAGGTCCCGGTCAGGTACGGGGTCATGGCCGTGATGGTGCCGTCGGCGGCGTACTCGCCGAGCACCGGGTTCCACTCCGTGAACACGTCCGGCGGGTCGCCTGCCGCGATCTCGGACAGCAGCTTGGCGTCCCCGGTCGCGCTGGGGATGTTCGACTCGGTCACGTGGATGTTGGGATGGGTCGCGTTGAACGCGGTGACCATCTGGTTCAGCAGGGTCAGGGTGTTGCCCGACCACATGGTCTGCCAGGTGATGTTCGCGACCCCTGACGTCGATGCGGTGCTCGACGAGGTCGACGACGTGGACGACGACGACGCGGCGGGGCCGCCGCAGGCGGCGAGCGCGAGCACGGCACTGGTCGCGACCAGCGCCGCGGGCGCCGTCCAGCTTTTTGCCCAGCGTCTGCTCGGGATGTTATCGGTCACAAGTCACTCCGTTTCTTGTTGCTTGCTCTGCTGTCGGTTCACATGCTTTTCTGCCGCGGCTCACGCCGCTTGGATCGCGTCGCCCGGCGACGGCGCGGTCACCAGGCGCTCTCGCGGATGACAGGTACGGGGAGACCGTCTGGCAGGAGACCCTCGCGCCAATGCCAAATCCGATGCTCGCCAACCGCGCTCGGCGGCCGGGAGCGTCCGCGGCCGTGTCCGGACCCGCGTCCGCAACTGATTCGCGTGGGCTTGTGTGAGCGCTCACATCCATGGAAGGATTGTGACCGCTCACAATTTGATCGTCAAGGGCGCTGTCGTCACGATTTAACCCCCGTGATATGCGGACGTCCCGGAAGCGCAACGAGGAGGCTCGCTTGGCGAGCGCAGCTGCACTACTGATCGGCCTGCCGGACGAGGCCCTGGACCTGCGGATCGAGGTGGGCCAGGACGGGATGGCGAGGATCATCCGGCTAGCGGCCCGCGAGGCTCCCGCGCCGGCGGCCCGCACCGTCCCCGAAGTGCCGGCCGGCACCGCCCCCGAACTGCTGGCTCGCACCGCCCCTGTACTGCTGGCCGGCACCGTCCCCGAACAGCTGGCCGGCACCGTCCCCGAACAGCTGGCTCGCGCCGCCCCCGAACTGCCGCTGGCCGACGGCGCCGAGCCTGCGGCCGCGGCGCTGCCACTGCTTGACGTGATCCTGGCCGGTGAGGGGAAGGCCTGGTCGGGCGACCGCTACTGCGAATCCGAAGCCGGGGGACGGTTCCGCTACGTTGGTCACGACCGCGCCGACCTGCCAGGGGAATGGCGGGAACTGCGGGTGGACCTCGCCGACCCGGTGAGCGGATTGCGGGCCGAGGTGTTCTACCGCGTTCTGGCCGGCCAGGGTGCGCTGCGCTGCTGGGTGCGCCTGACGAACCTGGGCGCTCGGCCAGTGACGGTCGAGTCGGTGACGTCGTTCCTGTGTGGCGGCCTGTCGAGCGCGCCCGACCTCCTGGTGGGCTCCGCCGCCGCGGCCGGCCACGCCGCCCCGGATGACCTCGATGACCTCGATGTGCTGTGGGCCGAGAACGACTGGCTCGCGGAAGGACGATGGCAGCGCCGGCGCCTACGCGACGCGCTGCCCGACCTGAACCGGCAGGTCCACGGCGCCGACCCGCGCGGCAGATTCGGCCTGACCAGTGCCGGGACCTGGTCGTCCGGGGTCTACCTGCCAATGGGCGCGGTCGTCAGCCGGCCCACCGGTCACGCGTGGGCATGGCAGATCGAGCACAACGGCGGCTGGCATTGGGAGGCCGGCGAGTGCACGCGCCGGTATCCCGCCAGCGGCCCCGGCCCGCATGGCAGGCACGCGCCGCGCGGTTCGGCCAGCGGTGCCTACGTAGCACTGCTCGGTCCCGCCGACACCGAACACGCCTGGCACATCACGCTGCCCCCGGGCGGCACGTTCACGACGGTGCCGGCCGCCGTGGCCGTGAGCACAGGCGGGTTCGAGGGGGCGGTCGCCGCCCTGACCGCGGTTCGCCGCGCCACCCGCCGCCCGCATGAGGATGCCCGGCGTCTGCCGGTGATTTTCAACGACTACATGAACACGCTGATGGGCAACCCGACCACGCGGCGGCTGCTGCCGCTGATCGACGCGGCGGCCGAGGTGGGCGCCGAATACTTCTGCATCGATTCCGGCTGGTACGCGGGCCTCGACGAGAGCTGGTGGGACACGGTGGGAGCGTGGAAGCCCTCCACCGCCCGCTTTCCCAACGGCATCAGCGAAGTGCTTGACCACATCAGGGCGAAGGGGATGGTTCCCGGCCTGTGGCTCGAACCCGAGGTGGTCGGCGTGAACAGCCCAGTCGTCACGCAGCTGCCACCGGACGCGTTCTTCCAGCGGGACGGCCGGCTGGTGACCGAGCATGGCCGGTACCACCTGGACCTCAGGCACCCGGCCGCCGTGAAGCACCTCGACGAGGTGGTTGACTTCCTGGTCGGCGACCTCGGTGTCGGCTACCTGAAGCTGGACTACAACATCGCCATAGCGCCGGGTCCCAACACCGGCGGCCTGAGTCCTGGAGCGGGGTTGCTTGAGGCAAACCGCGCGCACCTCGACTGGCTGGACGGCGTCCTTGACCGGCACCCAAGCTTGGTGCTGGAGAACTGCAGCTCGGGTGGGATGCGCAGCGACTACGCGCTGCTGTCACGCTGCCAGCTGCAGTCGACTAGCGATCAGCAGGACCTGCTCCGCTATCCGCCGATCGCTGCCGCGGCCCCCGCGGTCATCGCTCCGGAGCAGGCCGCTAACTGGGCCTACCCGCAGCCGTCGTTCACCGACGACGAGATCGCTTTCACGCTGTGCGGCGCGATGCTGGGCCGCGTCCATCTGTCCGGTCACCTGGACCACATGACCGGCGAGCAGCGGGAGCTGGTCGCCGAGGCGGTGCGGGTGCATAAGGACATCCGCGGCGGCTTGGCCAGCGCGGTGCCGTTCTGGCCGCTCGGGTTGCCGCACTGGACCGATCCCTGGATCGCCCTCGGCATGCGCACCACCCTGGTCAGCTACCTGACCGTATGGCACCGCGGGCCGCTCGGCGCCGTTGCCGAGACCGGCGACCAGCCGGGCATCACCCTGCCCGTTCCGCACCTTCGCGGCCAGCCGGCCACGGCCGACGTGCTCTACCCGCGTTCGGCCGGCCCCGGAGCCACCTGGGACGCGGCCGCGGGCGCCCTGTCGGTGGAGCTTCCGCGCGTCCCGTCCGCCTGTCTCATCCGTCTCTGCGCGCGGTGAGTGCGATCGCGCTGCCCGACCGTGACGCAGAGCGAGGCTCGGGAGCCAACAGGAGTTACGGAGACGGAAGATGACAGCAGATAATAGGGAAGCGACACGTCGTTATGCCGTCGTCGGCACCGGTGCCCGTGCGGGGCTGTACATTCGTGCGCTTGCTGACAAGTACGCGGCAGCTGGGGTGGTCGTCGCCTGGTGCGATCCGAACCGGATCCGGATGAACTATTACGACGAGTTCATGACCGCCGCCGGCCGCCCATCGCCTGCGCAGTACCGTCCGGATGACTTCGGGCGCCTGCTGGTCTCCGAGCGGCCGGACGCCGTCATAGTGACATCCCCCGATCACACGCATCCGCGGTACGCGGCCGAGGCTCTGCGGGCCGGCTGCGATGTCATCCTGGAGAAGCCGGTCGCGACCTCGACGGACGGTGCCCGGCTGCTCGCGAACGCGGCCAGGATGGCGGCGGGCGAGCTGCGGGTGACCTTCAACTACCGCTACTCACCGCGCAATAGCGTGCTTCGGCGAGTGATCGCCGACGGGATCATCGGCAAGGTCACGTCAATGCATTTCGAGTGGGTCCTGGATACCGTGCACGGCGCCGACTACTTCCGCCGCTGGCACCGGGACAGGAAAGCCTCCGGCGGGCTCCTCGTGCACAAGTCAAGCCACCATTTCGACCTCGCGAACTGGTGGATCGGTGACCTTCCCGCCACCGTCTACGCGCGCGGCGCCCTGCGGTTCTACGGCGCCGCCAGGGCCCGCGAGCGCGGCCTCGGGGCGCGCCCGCAGCGCTCCTTCGGGACGCTGGGCATGGCCGCGGACCCGTTCGCGCTCGACCTGGCGGCGGACCGCACCCTGCGCCGCCTGTACCTGGAGGCCGAGGAAGCCGACGGCTACGTCCGCGACCTGGACGTGTTCAGCCCGGGTATCAGCATCGAGGACAACCTCGCCGTGCTCGTCGCCTACCGGTCGGGTGCCCTCCTGACCTACTCACTGAACGCCCATTCCCCGTGGGAGGGCTACCGGGTCAGCGTGAACGGCGACGCGGGCCGCGCCGAGTTGGAGGTCGTCGAGCGCGGGCATGTCCGGTCGGTGGCGGACGGTAGCCTGGCCGGCCGGCCGGCGGTGGATCCAATGGTCTCCGGCGGCCGGGGCGGCGCTGACGCGGACGACTTGCGGCCGGTCTCGGAACGGCTGCTGGTCCAACGCCATTGGGAGCCGACTCGGGTGATGCCGATCCCGGAAGCCGCCGGCCCCCACGCCGGCGGGGACGAGCCGCTGCTGGACTCGCTGTTCAGGCGCGATGCATCGGCCGACCCGCTTGGCCAGCGGGCCGACTACACCGATGGCCTGGCCAGCGTTGCGATCGGCCTCGCAGCGAACGAGTCGATCGCGACCGGCAACGTCATCGACGTCACCCAGTTCGGCATCGAGCTCAGCCGCCCGCCCGGCCCGCGAACCGCACGGCGGCGTCGCTGATTCGCCTGTACCGGAGGGACTTGGCGGCAATGGCAGCGAGCGGAGGGAGCCGCACCCGAGCCGTCCAAGCCTCCGAGATCGTCACCGTCCCCCGTGCCAACTCGACCCGTTGAAGGCCGAGATAAGAAGACTTCGGTGCGCGTTAGCGTGTCTCCAGGACCGTCACCGACTCGGCGGGTAGCGTGATGCCGCCCGTGAAGGACGCGGCGGGCGCCGTTCCCGTGGTGATGCTGGAGTTGCTGGAGTTCTGGTTGCCGGCGCTGTAGCTCCACGTCTGCAGGGTTCCGAACAGCGGCGCGTGGAACGTCACCTTCCGCGCGGCGCTGGTGTTGGTGTTGATGAGGGCCACGGCGAGCTTGCCGCTGGGCAGCAGGGACTGGTAGGCCAGCACCTCGGAGGCGTCGGACGTGCCCAGCGTGCCGAGCAGCGCGTGCGGCTGGGCGAGCAGCGAGGCGAGCAGGTAGCCGTAGTACGGGGTGTCCGGGACGGGCGGTGAGGACGAGGTGAAGAGGCCGTAGTCCGGGTTGACGCAGCTCGCGGTCGTGTTGCCGTAGTTGTTCATGTCCCACCAGTCGACGCTCTTCGCGCCGGCCGCGAGCCAGGACAGCACGTCACCGGCGGCGAACAGCGCGCCGGCCGGGGTGCAGACAGTGCTGGTCTCGTTGTTCGAGACGCCGGTCTCGCCGACGACCACCGACGCCCAGGGGGCGTGGGTGTTCAGTTCCGAGCGGATCTCGCGGTACAGCGACGGGATCTGGAACAGCGATTGCAGGACCTGCTGGTCGGTGGGGTTGGCGCCGCCGGTGCTGCCGGAGAAGGTGAACGGGTAGTAGTGGGCGTCGACGAAGCTCACGTACCTGCCGTCGGCCCCGAGCACGGTGTTGTTCCACTCGGTGTTATCGGGCACCGCCGCGCCAGGCACGTCGCTGCCGAAAGCCCACGGCACCCCGATCTGGGCGGCCGGGTCTGCCGCCTTCATGGCCAGCAGGAACTGGCGGGCGTTGACCGCGTACGAGGTTGCCAGCGTCTGGGTGCCGGCCGCGTCGCCCTCGGTGACCTGGGGGCATGTCGGGTTCTCATAGACACCGTTCACGGTGGTGTAGGTGTTCGGCGTGTAGCCCTGGAAGTTCTCCGGCGGGCCGGCCAGCTCGTTATTGACTTCCCAGCAGCCGTAGTTCTCGTTGCCCACTTCCCAGCGGGCGACGCCCTCGCCCGGGGTGCTCTCCGCCTGCGTCACCCAGGCGGCGGCCTCGGCGGGAGTACCGGAGCCGTAGTTGACGGTGACGAAGCTCTGGGCGCCGATCGCGCGCGACTGCTGGGAGAACTGGGCGAAGTCGAGCGAGTCGGAGGATGCGCAGCTGGAGGTGAACGACGCTGTCGGGTCGTCCGGCAGGCAGTCGTAGATGTCGGTGTTGGTCTGCCAGTCGTATTCGTCGGCCCAGGAACCGCCGCCGTAGCGGAGCGTCGTGATGCCGGCTGCCCGCAGCAGCGGCTGGATAACGTTCACGCCGCCGGAAGCCGATGTGTTCGCGGCGTAGATGTAGTCCCACGGCGCGGTGTTGAGGCCGAGGGGCGTGGCGGACAGCGGGGACGGCACGTTATCCGCGCTCGCCGAGGCCGGAATCGCCGCCGTTGCCGTGGCGGATGTCAGGACCGCCAGCGCCGCGGCGAGGTAGGCATAGACCGCTCGTCGCCCTAGCCGAAATCTCATGTGGTTCCTCCTCGGTTCGTCACCTGTGCCGCGGCATTCCCTTTACTGAACTCCCTTACTAACCGGTTAAGCTTACTTAACCGGTTAAGTTTCAAGCCGGACAGCACCCGGGCCGGACGTGAGTCGCGGGCTTGCCGGATATTTACCGGTTAAGCTACAAGAAAGATACGCTCGGGCATGGTGGTGTCAAGAGCTGGCCCGTGCCGTCCCGGAAGCCTCACATCTTCGGAAACCCCGCAATTCCAGCGGGGTTACAAAACGGGCCTCATGTGTCTGACCTGCGAGTTTTCCCGCGCCCAGTGCCGGTCATACCGCTGGCTTCATCGGGACTCGTGACAGTGCGGATGCTCTGCCTGATTTCGCGAGCTATCAGCCCGGATTAGAAATCTACTTACATGAATACAAGTGCATATCTGGGCGATCATGCCCCAGCAGTCCTCTTAGTCATCGTCGGGACGGGGGAGTTCCGGTCACGCTCACTGGTTCCCGTGATCTGCAGTAACTACTGAGAGTATGGTATCGATTGCTTAAAGTGACTGCTGGTCATGCTGTTCCGTGCGCTCACGCCCTTCCGGGCTCCGGGGACTAACAGCAGACGCGGTGGTCCTCGAATACGAGCACCGGGAGAGTGCATTGTCCAGGTACCGAAAACCGACAGCGAGGCGGCGCGCCAGGTGCGCCGCCGCGGTCATCGTCACGGTGGCCGCCACGATGGGGCTCGGAGCTGCGGCATCCGCGGCCACTACGCCCGCCCGCAGCGCCAAGCCAGCGGCCACCACCGCGCACGTGAGGGAAGCCGGTCATGACCAGGCCGGCAAAACAGCCTCGGCCATCGATAACGATGCCGGGGAGAAGGGGGTCTGCGGCAATTGCTCGCCGCCGTTGGTGTACCACAACGGACCGGTCATGGGAACCTCCACTCCATCGGGCACTATCACGGTCACGCCGATCTACTGGTCGCCCGGTGGCAACAGCACCTTCGACTCCTTCGATTCCACCTACCGCACCGTGATCAACCGCTACATCACTGACATCGCGGCCGCTAGCGGCGCCTCAAGCAACGTGTACGGGATACTTCCCGAGTATTACTCCACCGGCTCCGGGGTGAACACCAACATCAAGTACTCGATCGCGGCCGGTACCCCGATCACCGACACCACCGCCTACCCGACCGTCGGCCAGTGCGCCCCGGTCCCCATTCCCGGCGGCCCCGCGCTGGTCAACAACTACACGGCCTGCATCACCGACTCCCAACTCCGGACCGAGCTGAGCGCGGTAATCGCGGCTAACGGCCTGCCGACTGGCCTGTCGAACATCTACGTGATGTTCTTTCCGCCCAACGTCGAGACCCAGCTGAGCTTTGTCAGCCCGCCGCAGTACTCCAATGCCAACTACTGCGGATACCACGGCAGCTTCACGTCCGGCGGCAAAACAGTGGTCTACGCCAACGAGCCGTTCCCCGTCTACTGCGACACCGGCGGCTACCCCGATGGTGACGTTTACGGCGATATGGAGATCAGCACACTGAGCCACGAGCTCGCCGAGGCGTTCTCCGACCCGGCTCCCGGCGGCTGGTACGACAGCAGCGGCAATGAGATTGGTGACGAGTGCGCTTACAACTACGGGCCACAGCTCGGAACCGTCAGCACCATGTACGGCGCACAGCCCTATAACCAGGTCATCAACGGTCATGACTACTACACGCAGACCGAGTTCAGCAACGCTGCTTACGCGGCCACTGGCATCGGCACCGGCTGTCGCCAAACCCCCTTCGGCTCGGGTGGTAACAGCCTGCCGCAACGAGCTCTTGAGCACACGGCCATGAACGATGCCGCCGGGGTGACCAGCATGGTCACCGTGGACGCGAGCCCGTCCAGCTTGCCCGCCGACGGGACGTCTACCTCAACGATCACAGTCACGGCCACCGACTCCGACGGCGACCCGGTCGAGGGCGACGCGATGACCGTGTTCACCAGGGACGACAATGCCACGCCGGGTGCTTGCGGCACCCTGAGCAACAACTCCGATGTTAACGGCGACGCGGGCAATGCCCTGATCACCAACGCCGCTGGCCAGGTGACCGTCACCTACACCGCTTCCACGGCCAGCAGCGACTGCTACATCCTGGCTACCGACAACACCGTCGGCACCACCAACCAGACCGTCATCTACCAGGGAACTGAGGATGCGACGGCGCCATCGGTCACCGAGACGCTGCCCGCCACGCTTGTCTCCGGCGGGCCCATGGCGACCTTCACCGCCACCGCCGCTAACCGGTCAAGCACCGACATCCCTGACGCTCGCTTCGACTTGCACATCACCGGCGACGACAGCGGCTCGACCGGGATTGACGCCAGCCAGCTCACTCTGTCTTACAAAGACGACGCCACGGGTGGCGACTTCGTCCATGTGCCGCTCTCCGGCAGCACCGCCAACGGCGGGGTCATCGATGGCTTCATCATCCCCGACAAGGCCGAATCGCTGGGCGCCGGCGCGACCAGGACAGCTACATTCCAGCTGACCCTGGCCGACGGAGCGGCCGACACCTCCGTCACCGGAACGCCGCTGCAGATCGAAACCGACCTCGACCAGATCGATCCCGCCGACGGGTCACAGTCCAACCTCGACCGCACCGCCCCCGGCACCGTTCCGGTGGTCCAGGTGGGCGGGGACACCATCACCTATTCAGGAAAGCTGACAACCACCTCCGCGCCCAGCGGGAGTACGCCTGGCACGGCTGTGCTGGTCGCCAAGGACTGCACCTTCGCATCCGACGGTGCTGCCTGCAGACTGACCGGCACTGAAACCTTCACCAGCAGCGGGGGCACGCTGACCGGCACCATCACCACCGACACAGCGTCGGGAGTTGCCGATCGGGCGGTCAACTTCACCGATACGTTCACGCTCACCAGCCCGACCGCGGGGACGGGGACCGGAACCGCCCAGCTTACCTACCTTGACAACGGCAACATCTCGTCCGACACCCTGGCCGCGATATTCACAAGGGCGCGGGACAAGGCAGCTCCCGACATCCAGACCGAGGAGGGCACCATCACCCTGACTAACCCGGCCACATGAGCCCCAGCGGGTCGGCGTCGCGGGCCAGAATCCTCGCGCCGCCCAGGTAACCACCAACCGGACCGGCGGTGGCGTGCCCGACAGGGGAGCACGCCACCGCCGGTCCCGCGCCTACCGTCCGCCGATGTACGTGAAGACGGCGAGGAGCCGGGACGAGTGCCGGGTTGGCCCGGGCCAGGTTATGAGCCCACGGCGGCAGGGAGGTTGCCCGTCGCCTTGAGCCTGTAGGCGATGATCATGTCCCGCTGGGTAGTGGATAGCGCCGTGCCGGCGCCGGCGATGACGTAGTCGCCGTCGACGGCGACTGGCGCGTTGCTGCCGGCGGACATCGGCGTCTTGAACAAGATGGCGCCGGTGGCCGCGTCGAGCGCGTACAGGCCGCCCTTGAAGGTGGTGGTGAACACGACATCGTTGGTCACTGTCGCGGCTCCGTACGGCGAGGACGGAAGCGGGGTGTCCCATGCGACGGTACCCGTGTCTTGGTTGACCGCGACCATCTCGCCGACGGCGTTCTCGACGTCGTGGACGACGGAGGCCTCCGACCCGGTATAGCCGGCCGGGGTCGCCGGCAGCGCGAGGTCGTTGACGGCGGCGAAGGTGGTGGATCCGTTGCTGGCCAGCTGGGTCAAGATGCCGCCGTAGATGCTCGGCTGCAGGCAGTACTGCGCGGGCAGGAGGCCGCGCGAGGTGGGCGTGGCGTGCTCGGTGAGCAGCCCGTCGTTCTCATGCCCGTCGTGCCCGCCCACCGGGAGCTGCCACAGCAGCTTGCCGGTCTGCGCGTCCAGTTCGATGAGGATGCCGGCCTTGCCTCCGTCGATCACCACCGGGCGCCCGTTCGCGGTGCTGAGCACCGGCGGGTCCTGCAGATCCCAGTCGTACAGGTCGTGCGGGGTGAGCTGGTAGTACCACAGCAGCTTCCCGGCCGGGCTCAGCTTTACCACCGAGTCGGTGTAAAGGTCGGGGCCGGGTCGGCTGCTCCCCAGCGGGTAGCTCGGGGTGCCGAATAGCGGGCCGGGGTTGGCGATGCCCAGGTAGATGTTGCCCTGGGCGTCGAACGACGGCGCGTACCACAGTCCGCCGCCGGAGTTGACGCCCGGTTTCCCCCACAGGTTCTGCACCTGGTTCCAGGACCACTCGGGTGCGCCGGTCCTGGCGTTCAGCGCCCACAAGACCCCCTCGCCGCCGGGAAGGTACTGGCCCACGGTCGCGTTAACCGGCTCGGTGGACAAGTACACAGTGCCGTGGTTGTAGCCGGGCGCCATGGCGATGCCCTCGTGATCGTTGCCAGTCAGCGTCCGGCTCCACAACTGCGCCCCGGTCGCGGCGTCCAGGGCGACCGCGGCGTTATTGGTGGCCGCGTACACGACCCGGCCGGCCACATTGACGCCGTCCGGCCCGGCGCTGGGCGAGTTGTAGTCGTGCTTCCACAAGACCTTGCCAGTGGCCAGGCTGATCGCCATCACGTCGGACTCAAGATCCTGGACGTACACCACCCCGCTGGCTATCACCGGCGTGGTCGCGTAGGCCCCGTCCGTACGGCCCGTGGGTATCGTCAGCGGCACGGTCCACGCCACCCCGAGCTTCGAGACGTCCGTGCTGGTGATCGCGCTGGCCACGTACCGGGTGTTCGCGACATCGGCCCCCGGCTGCGCCCAGCCGGCCGCGGGCCGGCCTGTTCCGGCCAGGGCGGTCCCGGTGACCGCCGGGCCGCGCTTGGACGGGCACGCCAGGGTGCTCGAGCTGCTACTCCCGCTGCTTGAACAGCCTGCGATCAGGCCCGCCGCGACCACTAGCGCCGCGCCCGCCACCGCGGGCCGGCGGCCGCCCGCCGCACCGGCTTCCTTGCTCATGGCTCAAGCTCCCGGCAGGCACATCCCTGTTCAGGCAGCGCATCGCCCGCCGGTAGTGATGCCGTCAGCGGAGTGTCCGCGGAATCTGCCATGGTGCCCCGTCTTTCCAGTTGGCCGGTCGCAGGTTACGACGGCGGAGGCACCCGGAACTCATCGCGGGAACTGGGGATAGGTGCGTGAAGATTAGGCCAGGAGGCTTGTGCGGGAGGACTTTTTCCTCGCTGCGAGAATGCGCGGACGCGTACTCGCGCTCTGGCAAGTCGCTTTCCAGGGAACGACGCCGGTCGGCGGCCCCGTGATCGGCCGGATCATCGCCCTGACGGACCCGCGCATCGGCCTGGCGGCAGGCGGCGGGTCCTGCTTCGCGGCCGCGATCGGGGGCGCGGGTGTCCGTCGTTATGTCGGCTTGTGGGGGATAGCTGCCTTCCTGGTGACGAAGGTGAATCCCGGCAACCAGGCACGACGAGCCAAAGTCCTGGCAGGTCAATAAAGGGCGGGGCATCGAGCATGAGTTCAAAGTGCACTTCAGGACAATCGGTATCCGGACTTCAAGCCCCCGAACGATTGACGTTAGCTTGACGTGATTGGCCGGCGTCCCGTATCATCCGTACCCATAAAGCGTCATATATCAGCACTTTAGGGGCCTGTGGAATCAGCTTCCTGCACAGGCCTTCCCGTGGCCGCGTCGTAACGTGATCAGCTGCCCTGATTGTTACCCGCAGCCCTCTCGGAGTCTGCCTACTGCCATTCCCGGCCGGAAACCACCGTCAGGCAGCGGCAACGAGACTGTCTCGATTTGTCAATGGGCCGCTGGCCCGCACGGACGAAGATGAAAGCAGCTCAATGGTCAAATTTCTTGCTGCCCGAATGATCGCCATCCTCGCTGTCTCGGTCGCGATGTTCGGCATACCGATCATCGCCTTGGACGTCCCGGCGGCCTTTGCCTACACGGCTCCGGCGCGGACCGCATCGATCTACGAGAGCACGACATCCACCGCAACACTGGCGGACCAGGGGATAGCCCAAGCGGGTAACGGCCGCAGCGGAGTCGTCATCCTGGACTTTGGCCGCCCGGCGGCGAGTGGGAGCACGAATGGCTTCATCGACTTCGGCGGTGGCTTCGTGTCGATGTCGTCGGTCCTGAGCGCGGTGGAGAGCTACGCCACGGCGTGGTACGGATACTCAAGCTCAGCTCCCTTCCTCACCATAGCTATAGGCACCAACAATAGCTTTACTGCGAACTCTGGGAACTGCCCCTGCTCGGACCAGGTTTCTAACCTGGGCACGTGGGGAAATGCGTTCGCGGGTATTGTGAACTCATTCTCCACCTTCATATCCAACGAAGGCTACTACACGCAGGAAGTTGCCGCTGGTGCGGATGACGCCGAGCCGGCCTACGACCCTCAATGGGGAGACACGCATTCCGTACTGGTCGGCTACAACACCGACAGCAGCCGGACGATGTGGAATTACGGCTCGAACGAGTCGGGCTTCTGGTCACCTGCCGAGCTGCTAGAGGCGTCCTGGGGGTTCCCCGATGACGTCACGATCGGGCAGGTCTACACGACGACCCATGCAAGCAACTGGGAAAACCTGATCCTGTATGACCGCTCGCAGAGCACGTACCATACGGATATGATCATGTACGGCATTATGACCTCAGACGCTGAGCTCAGTGTAACGGCCGCTTACAATGACATGATGACTGACCTGAATTCGCATTCATCGACAGCGCAGACCGGCATCGAATACGTTACGACCATTAACGGCTAGAGAATGGCTCATGCAATGAAGAACGTCATGACGCGGGTCGGGGCCGGAGTCGGCGCGGTGGCCGGAGTCTGCGCGATAGTGTGGGTAGCGGTTCTGCTCCAACCGGCCGCGGGAAGTGCGGCAGCCGGCTCGCCCGGGCAGGTGTCAGGATGCACGCCACCGTCGGACTATTCCCCGGCGAAGGCGCAGGCGTGGCAGGCAGCGCACGGCTGCCGGGCGGTGAGCATCCCGGCTGCGCAGGCCGGGAAGGCCAAGGCAGCGGCAAGGGCCCGCGCTAGGGGACTGGTCGCCGCCGGGACCCAGCCGGGCAAGCTCGCCAGGCCCGCGAGCGCGGGGCGCATCGGGACGGGGACCCAACTGGGCGGCGTGCCGGCGCCCTTCAGCCCTGCGGTCACGAGAATCACCAACATGTACCTCGATCTCACCGCTGACGGGAAGGAGTACCTGGACGTTTACGCCGGCGCGAACACCAGCAAGCCCTCCCAGGGAGTTCTCTTCATCGAAATCGAAAACCCCGCGAATGGCGCCACGACGGTGGACGCCTACCCGCTCCCCAAGGCAGGCGGCATCGCGTCACTGGTCTCGCACACGACTACGTCCATCGTCGTCCGCGACGCCGACGGCGACCGGTTCACCTTCAACATCCAGGCGGGAACCTGGTCGTGAGCCTGGATTGATAGCAGCGGACGGTCGGCCCACACAGGGTTGAGTTTCCAGACGCCTGATTGCCGCAACGTTCCTGCCCGGTGCAGCGTCCTAATGGGCAGGAACGTTGCGATCAGGCATCGACGAAGCGAAGGGTGGCGAACCGGCTTGTTCGGGCACAAGGTGCAGAGCGTCGGGCGTCGGCGCATGGCGGGCACGCTGACGGGCTGCGTTGCGGGACTCGCGGTCTTGGCCGGGTGCACCCACAGCTCCCCGCCGGGGACAGGGAGCCAGCCCCACGGTCCGACCGCGTCTAGCGGCGTGCCGAGCCCATCGCCGACCGCGACGGTCGCGGTGGGTGTGCCGGTGCCCGCGTCCCCGGCGCCGGATGCGGTGGTGAAGCCGCTGCCTGTTGTCACGACGGTCCAGCGCTCCAGCCCGGCGACCGCTGTCTCCGGGCGCCTCGCGTTCAGCGGCGGCTGCTTCTATCTGAAGCAGCCGTCTGGCGGGGGGCAGACGGCCGTCGTATGGCCCCTCGGGTACACGGCGCGGACCGGGCCGCTCGGGGTCTACGACAAGCACGGCGAGCTGGTTGGGCGCCCGGGCGACGTGATATCCCTCCAGGCCGGCCTGCTGCCGTTGGCAAGCGTCCCCAAGGGGGACGTGGCGCACCCGGAATGCCTGGCGGACGCGAAGACCGCGCTGTTCGTCACCTGAGAGTTGAGAGGATCGGCCGCGGGTCCGATATCGACGCGATGGCGGTCGCGGGAAGCGTCAGTGCGTCTCGCCCAGCAGGTGCCCGGCGACGCGGGCGAGGTGGGTGCGCATCGCCGCGACAGCGGCGTCCGCGTCGCGTGCCCGGAGGGCGGTGACGATCGCCTGGTGGTCTTCCTGGTAGAGATCGCGCCGCTGCCGGGTCGCGCTGCGGCGCTTGAGTTCGCCCCAGACCTGTCCGTGTCGTGCCGACTCCACGACGCCGTACAGCGTACCGAGCAGCGGGCTGTGCGCGGCGGCGATGATGCACCGGTGCAGTGCCAGGTCCCAGGTTTCGAACTCCTCGTAGCTGGCCGCCTGGTCGCCTCCCGCGATGCAGCGCTCCATCTCCGCGAAGTCCCTGGCGGTCGCCCACAGCACGACCAGCGGCAGCGCCTGCGGCTCGATGAGGCGGCGGATCGTCATCACGTCGGCCGGGGCGAAGTCCGAGGAGGCGGGGCTGTCCCGTGGGCTAGCCGGCTCGGTGCCGCCGCCTTGGCCACCCCCGCCCAGACGGCCGGCCGCCTCGCCCGCGGCGGCCTCGCCTCGGCTCGCGGCGGCCAGGGCACTGGCCGCCGCGTCGCGCAGGAACGTGCCGCGGCCGACCTCGCGGGAGATCAGGCCGTCCGCCTCAAGAGCCGCGAGCGCGAGCCTGATCCCGCTGCGGGTAACGCCCAGGTCGGCGGCGAGCCTGCGCTCGGTGGGCAGCCGGGAACCCGGTCTCAGGCCCGCCCGCCCGGATTCGGCCAGGATCAGCTTCGCGAGCTCACGACCCCGCTTCGCGGTCACGGCTGTGGTCTCCGTCACTGTCCGCCCACCATCCACCCTGCCTGGCGCAGGCTATCGCATGCCGCGCCGGCGCGCCTGCCGGCATCCGCGCCGGACTGGAGAGCCCGTGCGCGAAACTCACAACCAATCCTACCAATTGCTGTCAGTTCGTGATGTTCTCTGAACCATTTCCGCATATTTGAGGTATTGACCGCCTCGCAGCGTCGATCTAGTCTCCAACCAATCTGGTTATTTGACCAATCGGACGCAAGGTGGCGCCCAATTTCGGGTGCCGGAGCACAGGAGGCGGCCACGTGAGGTTCGCGACCATACTCACTCAGGCAGGGCCACGGCTGCACATACGCGGCCAGTCGGGGTACGTGGACGTCGCCGCGGAGACCGGCAACCCGGAGTTCGCCACGCTCGCCGCCGTCCTCGAAGCGGGCCCGGCGGGCATGGACGCGGTCCGGGCCGTCGCCGGCCGGGACGGCCGCGAGTACGGTCCGGCGGACCTAGGGCCCGCGGTGCCTGCACCGGCGCGGATCCTCTGCCTCGGCGTGAACTACTCAGAGCACGCGATCGAGGGCGGCCGGGCGGTCCCGACCTGGCCGGAGGCGTTCGTCCGGGGCCGGGACAGCGTGCTCGGCCCGTACGCGGACCTGGTCAAGCCCGCACTCACCGAGCGGTTCGACTACGAGGGGGAGCTCGGCATCGTCATCGGCGCCGGCGGCCGGTACATCCCGGCCGACAAGGCCCTCGATGCCATCGCCGGGTTCGTGGTGCTCAACGACGCGACCGCGCGGGACTGGCAGCGAGCGGCCACCCAGTGGACGGCGGGCAAGAACTTCGAGGGCAGCATGCCGATCGGCCCCGAGGTGGTCACCACCGATGAGGCGGACATGACCGACGCGCTGCTCACCACCGTCCTGAACGGCCAGGTCATGCAGTCGGCCCGCACCTCGCAGATGATCGTCGACATCCCTAGCGCCGTCGAGTTCTTCTCCTCCTTCACCCGGCTGGCACCTGGGGATGTCATCGCCACCGGCACGCCCGGCGGCGTCGGCTTCGCGCGCCAGCCCCCGGTGTGGCTCGCCCCCGGCGACGTCATCGAGGTCACGATCGAGGGCCTCGGCACCATCCGCAACCACGTGGTCGCCGAGCCAGGCGACCAGGCCGGCTGGCGGTGGCATCCCGCCGTCACCGCCAAGCCCGGACTCTGAGCGCCCCGGCCCGCCGCGGCTCACCCCCAGCTCACCCCCAGAACGCACTTGTGGAGGGACAATGAAGTTCACCAGCCCCGCGACCGGGCGCAGACGCCGCGCCTGGATCCTCGCCGCCGTCATCCCCGCCGCGGCACTCGCCGCGCTGACCGCATGCAGCTCCTCGTCGAGCAGCACCAGCGCTCCCGCCGCCAGCACCTCAGCCAGCGGCACCCCGACTAGCGGCGCCCCAGCCAGTGCCGCCGCCAGCCAGCCGACCGGATCGCCCCTCACCGTCGCCGACGTCGCCCCGTTCAGCGGCCCGGACGCCGCCCTCGGCCCCACCTACCTGGCCTCGTGCTTCGGCGCGACCTCGGCCATCAATGCCGCCGGGGGAGTGGACGGGCATCCGCTCACCTGTAAGAGCGTCGACACCCGGGGCGACCCCGCCGACGCCGTGCCGGCCGTCAACCAGATGTTCGCCTCGACCTCGAACCTGGCACTGGTCATCGGGTGCACGTCAGACGAGGCAGCCGCCGTGGTGCCGATCATCAACGCGCACAAGATGGCGATGTTCTGCATGACCGGGCAGTCCGAGTTCGACAGCGTGCACTTCCCTTACTTCTACCGCCTGGTCCCGCCTGACCTCGAGGAGTCCTACGCGATGGTGGCCATCGCGCAGCAACTCCACTACACCAAGATCGCCCTCGCCTTCGGCAACGACATCGGCTCGCAGACCTTCATCCAGCCCGCCATCGCCGCGCTGAAGAAAGCCGGGATCACCCTCACCACCGACCAGTCGCTCGACCTGAACGCCACCACGTTCCGCACCGAGGCGGAGACCATCGTCGCGTCCCACCCGGACGCGATCATGACCGAGGCCCTGGGGTCCGCCGACCCGACCCTGTTCTCGGAGATCCAGCAGCTCAACGGCGGCAAGATGATCCCCGTGATCGGAACGTCGGCGGCCATCTCGCCCCCGTTCTTCAAGGCTGCCGCGGCGGCGGTCGGCGCGGGCACGTTCGCGTCCGACTTCCACGCCGACAACCTGGTGACCGAGACCAGCGGCCCCGCGTTCCAGGCGTTCTCCGCCGCGCTCCTCGCCCAGCAGGGCAAGGTCCCCGGTGCCACCGGCGACTTCACCACCTACCTGA
>JBEKEK010000090.1:0-46567 GCA_050013875.1 Trebonia sp.
GTGGTGACCACCGGAGCAACAACGGTGGTGACGGGCGCGAGGGTCTTGGTGACCGTGGTGACCACCGGAGCAACAACGGTGGTGACGGGCGCGAGGGTCTTGGTGACCGTGGTGACCACCGGGGCCACGGCGGTGGTGACCGGTGCGAGAGCCTTGGTCACCGTGGTCACGACTGGGGTGACCACGGTGGTGACGGGCGCCAGCGTCTTGTCCGTGGCCGTAACGACCGTGCCGGTCACCGGTGCGAGCGTCTTGCTTGTCGTCGTGACGACCGGGGTCACCGCGGAGGTGACGGGCGCCACGGTCTTTGCGACCGGAGTGGTGACGGTGGCAGCGACCGGGGCCAGCGTCTCGCCGACGGGAGAGGCAGGCGGTGGCGCGCTGCTGGCCGCCGATGTAGCCGGGCCTGATGGCGTCTCCGTTGCCGCGGGCTGGCTGGGCGCGCTGGCCGCCGGGGCGAGTGCGCCAGCTGCGGTCGGAAGCGGGGCGGCGGAGGTGGCCGGGGGCTGGGCGGGGCTCGCCGAAGCAGCCGGGCCGACAGTGCCTGAACCAGTGGCAGTCGCACCGGGTGTGGAACTCGAGGCCGCAGAGGCAACCGGCGACACCGCCGAATTGACCGTGGACGTAACCGGCGACACGGCCGAGCTGACCGTCGAGGCAACCGGCGACGTCACCGAATTGACCGTCGACGTAACCGTCGAGGCGGTGGACGTCTGCGTCGACGACAAGGGAGCCAGTGCCGCGGTCGCCGCGTGCGCCGGCCGCGAGAACACCAGCATGATCGCCAAGATCCCGGCAGCCGCCAGCGCAGCCTGCACCGCTCCCAGAGCGATGCGGTGCACCATCGGCTGCGGCATGAGCAGCTCCACTCGACGAGAAACCGGGCCGCTCACCTACCCCTGGCGGCGGCAGCAAACCTCGCGGAACCTGGACTTGCTGTTCGGTCACCACCGTACAGCGTCATTACCAATCGGACAAGGGTGAGCGTTCCTTCCAAACGGTTCAACCCAACAGAGATCGCGGCCCCAACCGGGATGCCGGCCAGACGAGCAATCACCCGGTCAGGCGACGCTAAGCCTCGGTGTCCACCGACTGGGTTAGGGCCAAACTTGCACGGGCAAGATGCGGACAAACATGGTCATTTACGGCGTTATCAAGGCGTCTAGGCGTACAACTTTGGCCCTAGGCTAAGCCGCACGTATGGAAAATGGCTTGAGCCCCGCTGTAGCAGCGGGGCTCAAGCCAGCGTGAGGACGCCTACTTTTCCTGGGTGAGGTTGTAGACAGTGAGCCCGCCGACGGTCTCGGCCTTGAAGTGAGCCGCTACCCATTTGGTGATCTCAGACGAGCCCGTGCCGCCGCCGAAGCTCTCGCTGCCCTGGCCGACGTAGTAGTGGATCTCGCCCTTGGCCACCATGGCCTTGAACTCGGCCAGGGTGGGAGCCGGGTCGGTGCCGTTGAAGCCGCCGATCGCCAGGACCGCGTCGCCGCCGGTCGCGAGCTCGATCGGCGCCGCCTCCTGGGTGCCTTCGGTGGCGGCGATCCACTTGTACTTCGACGCGTCCTGCTCGAGCAACTTGATCAGCGTGCTGCTGACCTGGGTGCTGCCGGACAGGCCGCCCATCGCGACGCCGCCCGTGCCGCCGAAGCCACCCGCCGTCCCGTGAGCGGGCAGGCCGGTCCGGGTGCCGGTGTTGCCGCCGGTGGGACTGGTGCCGCCGGGGAACCCGCCGGTCCCTCCGGTTCCGCCTGACGCGGCGCCGCCGGTTCCGCTCGGCGCCCCGCCGTTGCCGGTTCCGCCGCCGGTACCTGTGCCGGTTCCGGTACCTGTGCCGGTTCCAATACCTGCGCCGGTTCCAATACCTGCGCCGCCGGGCGTGAATCCGGTGCCGCCATGCGTCCCGGTTCCGCCCGTCCGGGTGCCGAAGCCGCCGCGGCCGCCGCCAGGCGCGCCACCCCCGCCGCCGAACGAGCCCGCCACCGCAGGCCCGGCGCTGGGGATCGAGCCGGTATACGTGGTGTTCGCCGTGTCGAGCGAGTAGGCGAGCGGCCCGCCGAAGCCGGCTACCAGCGCCAGCGCGAGCGGAGCGTAAACAAGTGCCGGCGCCCGCCGCCTCCCGCCGTGGGCGGCCCCCCGGGTCTGATCCGCCCAGCGGAGCAGCCCGGGCAGCGCGAAGACCGAGACCGCGCCGAGCACCCCGGCCAGCAGCACTGTCCACCGCAGCCAGGGCAGCCACCCGGGCGTCCGGTCGAGCAGTTCGTAGGCCCAGACCCCGGTGACGAGCACGCCCACAGCCGCCACCGACCGGCCCACGACCGACATCCCTGACTGCCAGAGCGCCATGGCCCCAACGCCGACGAGCGCGCCGATCGCCGGCGCAAGCGCGACCATGTAGTAGGGGTGGATGATCCCCTGCATATAGCTGAAGACCACCCCCGTCACCAGCAGCCAGCCGCCCCAGAGCAGGGCGAACGCGCGGACGCGGGAGGTGCGCGGCTGCCGCCTGGAGATCCAGATGAGCGCGCCGAGCGAGATCAGCGCGGCCGGTATCAGCCAGCTGACTTGCCCGCCGAACTCCGACTGGAACAGCCGGAAGATCCCGGTCGACCCGCCGAACCCACCGCCGCCAATTGACCCGGTCTCCGACCCGTCGAGCCGTCCGAAGCCGTTGTAGCCGAGCGCCAGCTCGAGGATGTTGTTGTCGGTGGAACCGCCGAAGTACGGGCGGTCGGCGGCGGGCGTCAGCTGGGCGATCACGATCCACCAGCCGGCCCCGACGATCACGCCCCCCAGCGCCGCCAGCAACTGCCAGATGCGGCGGCCGAGCCGGGCCGGGCCGGCCCACAGGTAGGCGACCCCAAAACCAGGCAGCACCAGGAAAGCCTGCGCCATCTTGGTGAGGAAGGCGAAGCCGAGCAGCAGCCCGGCGAAAACCAGCCACCGGGTCCGGTCGCGCTCGATCGCCCGCTGTACCGCGTACCCAGCAGCGGTCATCAGCAGCACCAGCAGCGCGTCCGGGTTGTTGAAGCGGAAGATGAGAGTGGCGACTGGGGTGAGCGCGAGCGCGGCCCCGGCAATGAGCCCGGCGGCCGGCCCGAACCAGCGCCGCACGGCCGAGTAAAGCAGCAACACCGACGCCACGCCCTCGACCGCCTGCGGCGCGAGCAGCGTCCAGGAGTTGAACCCGAAGATCCGCGCGGCGATCTCATCCACCCACAGCGAGGCCGGTGTCTTGTCCACCGTGATGAAGTTGGAGGAGTCGAAGGAGCCGAAGAAGAAGGCCTTCCAGGACTTCGTCCCCGCCTGCACCGCGGCGGCGTAGAAGTCATTGGCATAGCCATTCCTGCTCAGGTCCCACAGGTAAAGCAGCGCGGTGAGGGCGAGCAGGCCGAAGAGGGCGGGCCGGGCCCACCGGGGATCGGCCGCCGGGCCGCGTACCAGGCGGCGCAGCCGTCCGGGAGGCGGCGAAAACCGGTGCGCGGGTGGGAACGTGACGGTGGTGGCGCTCATCGCGCATCTCCCAGGGATTGACGGGTGTTGGGTTTCGCGGTTGAGGGCCCGCCGGCCGGGACCATGGCGGGCGGTGCGAACACCCATCCGCGGTAAAGGACGAAGCGCAGCGCGGTCGCGACTAGATTCGCCGCGACCAGCACGGCGATCTCGGCCCCGCGCCCGGGGGAGGCCGACGCCGCGTGCAGGCACATCAGCGCGCCCGAGGTGAGCACCAGGCAGACGCCGAACGCGATCAGACCGCGGAAGTGGTGCACGGCCGCGCCCGCCCGGCCGCTCAGCCCGAAGGTCAGCCGGCGGTTGGCCGCAGTGTTGCCGATCGCCGTCAGCAGCAGGCTCAGCGCGTTGGCCGCCTGTGCTCCCATGAAGCCGCGCAGCGCGAGATAGACGACAATGTAGGCCAGCGTGGACAGCACGCCCACCACTGCGAACCTCGGCAGTTGCCACGCCAGCCCGCGCCGCGGCCCGATGTCGGCCACGCGCAGCTGTGGCACCTTGAGCGTGCCGCGGGCAAGGCCGAGGCCAACCCGCTTCATCCCGCGCAGGTCGCCGATGGCGGTGTCGACGATGTTGACCCGTGAGTCGGCGTCGTCGATCCAGTCCACTGGCACCTCGTGGATGCGCAGCCCGGCCCGTTCGGCCAGCACCAGCAGCTCGGTGTCGAAGAACCAGCCCTTATCCTCCACCAGCGGCAGCAGTTGCCTGGCCTGGTCGGCGCGGATCGCCTTGAACCCGCACTGCGCGTCGGAGAAGTCGGCCCCGAGGGTGGTCCGCAGCAGCAGGTTGTAGCCGCGCGAGATGATCTCGCGCTTGGGGCCGCGGACAACCCGCGATCCCCGGGCCAGCCTGGTCCCGATGGCGAGGTCGCTGTGCCCGGACAGCAGCGGCGCGACCAGCGGCAGCAGCGCGTTCAGGTCCGTGGACAGGTCCACGTCCATGTACGCGAGCACCTCGGCGTCCGACGACGACCAGATCGCGTGCAGCGCCCGGCCGCGGCCCGGGATGTCGAGGTGGATGGCGCGTACCTCGGGGTATCGCGCCTCGAGGGCGCACGCGACCGGCCAGGTCCCGTCGGTGCTGCCGTTGTCCGCGATGGTGACGCGGGCGGTGAAGGGGAAGTCGCCGCGCAGGTGCGCGACGAGGCGCTCGACGCTGGGCGCGAGGTCGTGCTCTTCGTTCTTGACCGGCACGACGATATCTACCTGAGGTGTCTCACTCATGGCCCCGAGTGTGCGTATCAGGGCTGGTCACCGCCTGCCCCGCACATCCAGGCCAGCTCTGAGTAACCGACAAACTTCTGCGAATCCTGTGCGCTGCCTCGCGGCGCTATGGGACGGGGGTGCGGGCGGGCGCGGGGTCGGCCGGATGTGCGGGTTCACGGTGGGGTTCCCTTGTGAGGCTGTCGCCCTGTCTTCTGAGGTGCCTGCCGGGATGCTCGCCGGAGCGACTGCTGGGTGGCAGCCCAGAGATGGTAGCCGAGGAGCGCCTGGCTCTCCTGGATGCGGTGGACCGACTGCGAACGGACCACGAAGCAGTAGTCGACGTCCCCCGAGGCTGCCATCTCGCCGCCGTCGTAGCCGGCGAAACCGACCGTCAGCAGCCCCCGGCCGTGCGCCTCACGTAGCGCCGCCATCAGGTCACGTGAGTTCCCGCTAGTGGAGAAGGCCACCGCGATATCCCGCGCCGCCGCATGCGCGATGATCTGGCGCGAGAAGACCAGGTCGAAGCCAACGTCATTGCCAAGCGCGGTGACGACGGCCTGATCGGCAGCGAGGTTCAGGGCCGGCATCGCCCGGTAGGCCGGCGCCCCGGTGGGAGGGGCGGCGAACAGCATCGCGAACGTCGCGCAGTCGGTCGAGCTGCCGCCGTTGCCGAACGCGTACAATCGTCCGCCGGCGGCGAACCGCTCTGCCATCGCCGAACCGCAGGCGGCGAGCTGGTCCGCGGCGGCCGCCAGGGTCGCCTGCTGGAGTGCGGCCGACTCCGCCGCCTTCGCCCGCGCGGAGAGGGCGAGCTCGGCGAGCAATGGACCGGCGTCACGCTCTTCGGCCTCGAGGAACGGGTACAGAAACGCGGTCGCTCGCGGTTCCCGCCCGGCGGTTTCCTCTCCCGCCTCGGTCCGGACCGGGGTCGGCGCGCGCGGGTTAGCGGCCGGGGTGATTGCCCCGGCTAGCAGCCCGGGGTGCTCGAAGCAGACGTGGGTCAGCTCCCAGAGCAGGTGGTAGAGAAGGACGAACCGGCCGGTGGCCGGAGCCATCGGGTCCGGGTCGCCGATCCACAGCAGGTGGTCGGCCGCTCCCGCGGGCGGCCGCGGCCCCGATCCGATCCAGGCTGATGCCGCGCCCCAGGCCGACGACCGGCGCAGCAGGTCCGCGACGGCCGCATCCCGCCAGCCAGCGACCGCGATGAGCAGGTCGCCTGGCCGCACCGCGACCCGCGCGCGCGGGTCCAGATCCGGCCCGGTCAGTGCGAACGCGGGCAGTGCCCGCTTGCCGACGATCACCGGGTGGACGAACTCCACCGCGATGTGGTGGGCGTGGGGCTCCCAGGTCGGTGCGACGCACCAGAGCGTCCCGCCCGCGGCGAATTGCCGCGCCATCGCCAATGAAGCCGCGGCCAGATCCTCCGCCAGCCCGCCGTCGAGCATGTCCGGCGTGATACCGCCGGGTATTCCCAGCCGCATGGCTCAGCGCTCCTTACCGACCCCGTCGGGGGCATCGACCCGGCGGGCCGCATGGACTCCGCTGGCTGCCGGTCGGCGGCTTGGCTTGCGGGCCGCCAGCGCGGCCACCGCCGCCTGCCCGAGGGCGAGGCCACCGTCGTTCGGCGGGACCAGGTGGTGGGTGAGGACCTCGAAGCCGAGCGCCTCCAGCCGGGACCGGCAGAACCGGGTCAACAGCACGTTCTGGAACACGCCGCCGGTCAGCCCCACGGTGCGGACGCCGCGCTCGCGCCCGGCTAGCAGCGCCGAGGCGGCGACCGCGTTGGCCACCGCCACGTGGAACGCGCGGGCGAGCGCGGCGGCCTGAGTGCCCGCCACCACTTCCGCCGCGAGGGCCCGGATCAGCGGCCGGTGGTCGATGATCCCGTCCGAGTCGACCGGCAGCGTCAGCTTGGCCGACCGCGATCCCGGCAGCTCGGCCGCCGCGTCGGAGACCTCCGACGCCAGGTTCTCAAGCTCGGTGGCGGCCTGCGCCTCGTAGCTGATCCGCTGCCTGACCCCGAGCAGCGAGGCGACCGCGTCGAACAGCCGGCCCATGCTGCTGCATGGTGCCAGGTGCGCTCCCGCGCGCCACCAGGCCTGGCCGGGCTGCCCGCCCGGATCGGCGTACCCCGCGTGCAGGGCGGCGAGGGCCGCCAGCTCGGCATCGGTGCAGGCGGCCACCGACGGCAGCGCCGGATCCCAGGCGACCCCGGCGGCGGCCAGGTAGCCGAGCGCGATCCGGCACGGGTTGCGGACGGCGGCGTCGCCCCCGGCCAGCGGGACCGGCAGCAGGTGGCCGACGCGCTCGAACTCGGTGGCGTCGGTCCCGACGTGCAGGATCTCGCCGCCCCAGATCGAGCCGTCGGTGCCGTAGCCGGTGCCGTCGAACGCGACGCCGATCACCGGTTCGCCGAGGCACCCGTGCTCGGCCAGCAGCGACGCCACATGCGCGTGGTGATGCTGGACGAGGCGGAGGGCCGGCTCGCCCGGGCCGCCTGCGTGCTGCTGCGCCCATTCGCCGGTCTGATAGGCCGGGTGCAGGTCGGCCGCGATCACCTCGGGGTTGACCCGGTGCACGGTGGTGAGCTGGGTGGCGACGCGGTCGAACGCGCGCACCGTGGACAGGTCGCCCATGTCGCCGATGTGCGCGGAGCAGAAGGCGCCGTCGCCGTCGGTCAGGCAGCACGAGTTCTTCAGCTCGCCGCCGACCGCCAGCACCGACGGCAGTGCACGCCCGAGCCACACCGGTAGCGGCGCGTAACCCCTGGCGCGACGGATCGGCAGCTCGCCGTCGGCCAGCACCCGGACCACCGAGTCGTCGCACGGCAGGTGGATCGGCCGGTCGTGCGTGAGCACCGCGTCGGCCAGGAAGGTCAGCCGGGTGTCGGCTTCCGTGTCGTCGAAGACGAGCGGCTCGTCACTAGTGTTCGCGCTGGTCAGCACCAGCGTGTGCGGCACCGGCTCGATACTGCCGGGGACCGGGGCGAGCAGCAGCTGGTGGACAGGAGTGTAGGGAAGCAGCACGCCGAGCAGCGGGTTGCCCGGTGCCACTGTGTCGGCCACCGGCGCGGTGGGGAGCCGCCGAAGCAGGACGATCGGGCGGGCGGGGCTGGTCAGCAACCGCTGCTCGCCGATGCCGACCTCGGCCAGCAGCCGGGCGGTGGCCAGGTTCCTGGTGAGCACCGCGAACGGTTTGCCGCCGCGGGCCTTGCGCTCCCTGAGCCTGGTGACCGTCTCGGGGTCGTCGGCCCGGCAGGCCAGGTGGTACCCGCCGATGCCCTTCACCGCGACGATCCCGCCCTCGGCGAGCGTCCGCTGGGCCGCCGCGATCGCATCGTCAGGCCCGGTGACGGTGCTGCCGTCGCGGGTGAAACGGAGCGTGGGTCCGCAGTCGTGGCAGGCGATCGGCTGCGCGTGGAACCGGCGGCCGGCCGGGTCGTGGTATTCGCGCTCGCACCGCCCGCACATCGGGAAGCCGGCCATGGTGGTCGCCGGGCGGTCGTACGGCAGGTCCTTGATGATCGTCATCCGGGGGCCGCACTCGGTGCAGGTGATGAACGGGTGGCGGTATCGTCGGCTGGCCGGGTCGGACAGCTCCCGCAGGCAGGCGTCACAGGTGGCGACATCCGGCGGGACGAGGGTGCGCGGGCCGCTCGCGTTGGCGGAGGCGACGATTAGGAAGCCGTCCTCGGCGCGCGGTGCCAGCTGCGCGTCGCTGATGGTGGTGCTCAGCGCCAGCGCTGCACCCGGGCGCGGCGTTGCCCGAGCGGTCATCCGTTCGGCCTGTTCGCCACGGTCGTTGTTGCTATTGCGCGATGCATGCCCGACATCTCTGCCTTCCCAGCGGGCACGCCCGGGGGGACTGGGCCGCCCTCTCGCGCCGTGATGGACGTTTTGCGGGGTTTTGTGATCTGCGTCACAACGTCTCTGCGCAGAGTATGGCCGGGGCGCGGGGATGTCTATCGCCGAGGCGAGGTGTCCATCAGATTCGCGCCTGGCGATGCCCGCGGTGAGGCGGAAAGGCGCCCCGCCACTTGCGGAGTCCGCCCGGTGGCGGTAGGTGTGGTTCCGTGCACGAACTGTCAATCTGCGCGTCGATCGCCGACATCGCCACCCGGCACGCGGCCGGTCGGCCGGTCAGCGTCATCAACGTGCGGGTGGGGCAGCTCCGGCAGATCGTGCCAGACACGCTGGTCTACTGCTGGGGCCTGCTCTGCGAGGACACGCCGCTGGCGGGCTCGCGGATCATCGTGGAGACGGTGCCGGCCCGCCTCCGCTGCCGTTCCTGCGAGCACACGGCCGACGTCGGCGACCTGCCGGTGTTCGCCTGCGCGGGCTGCGGCGGGATCGACGTCGAGCTCGTGGCGGGTGAGGAGTTCCTGATCACGTCATTGGAACTCGCGGACGCGGGAACGACCGCGTCGACGGAAACGGGGGCAGGCAGCTGATGGGACGGTTCCACCGGCACGACGACGGGACGGCGCACGCGCACGACGGCGACGGCGGCCATTCGCACGATGCGCCTGCCCCTGCGTCTGGCGGGGCACCGGACCACTCCGGGTACCAGACGGGTGCCGAGCGGGTCGAGGTCCTCGAGGCCATCTTCGGCGAGAACGATAAGACCGCGGCGGCCAACCGGGCCAAGTTCGCGGCGGCCGGCGTGCGCGCGGTGAACCTGATGTCCTCGCCCGGCGCCGGTAAGACGACCCTGCTCAGGGAGACCCTGTCCCGGCTGTCGGGCGAGCTGCGCATCGGGGTCATCGAGGGCGACATCGAGACAAGCCTCGACGCGGACCGGCTGGCCGGCTTCGGCGCCGAGATCACGCTGATCAATACCGGGAACGGCTTCGGCGGCGAGTGCCACCTGGACGCCCCGATGGTGGCCTCGGCGCTGCCCCGGCTGCCGTTGCCCGACCTCGACCTGGTGCTCATCGAGAACGTCGGCAACCTGGTCTGCCCGGCCGAGTTCGACGTCGGGCAGGACGCCAGGGCGATGGTCTACGCGATCACCGAGGGCGAGGAGAAGCCGCTCAAGTACCCGGTGATGTTCCGCTCCTGCGAGCTGGTCGTGATCAACAAGATGGACCTGCTGCCGCACCTTGGCTTCGACCTGGACGGCTTCCTCGGCAACCTGCGCAAGGTCAACCCGGGTGCCGACCTCATCTTCGCCAGCGCCCGCACCGGCGAGGGCGTCGGCGACTGGTGCGACTGGCTCCGCGCCCGGCTGTGACGCGGCGGGCGGTCCGCTGCCGCCGCTACCGGGCGTCGCTGCCGCGCTTGCCCTGCGCACCCCGCGCGCGCACCGGGGTGAGCTGGGCCGAGGCGGTGCGTGTCTCGGCCAGGGCGGCCGTCATCATGTCAGCGGCCTGACCGGCGGCGGCGAGCGCCTCGATCACCTCGGTCACCGTGTCGCCGGTGTCCAGGCCCTCCTCGTGCTCGAGCTGGCCGTCCTCCTGCTGGACGACCAGGAACCGGGCCAGCTGCTCGCACAGCTGCGGCAGGCTGAGGCCGATCAGCTCCAGGCTGCCCACGATGGCACGGACGTCGTCCGCGGTTGTCAGCTCGCCACCGCCATGCGTCAGCTCGTTCAGCACCGTGATCGCGTGCGCCGCCTGGCTGGCGATCTCGCACGGGGTCATGGTGCTCGCCAGCTCAGTCACCGGCGACCCTCGGCGTCACGCGCGCGCAGCGGCACAACCTGCTCTGACATCCGTCTCCTAGGGGGATTCGTGATGGGGGTCCTGGGGCCTACTGCAGGGTGTTCCCGCAGGACCGCTCCTCTATACGATACGTCGTCGCCGCCAACAACACGGTGATACTGCCGTGACCTGCCGGGCATCACCGCAGCGCGCGGCCACCGGGGAACCCGTAAGAACCCGATAAGAGGTCACATGGCGGGCATTCCCGGGGGCTGGGGAATGACCGAGACGAGTTATGGCAGAAACCGTCTAAGCATGGCTTGACCTCGGCACCTCGGGCCGCAGGGGCGTGCTGGTCACTGCCGGCGGCCGGGTCTGTGACCCGCCGCCGCGAAGTACCCGACGCGCCAGCCTGAGCCTGGTGCGGCCGAGCAGGACCCTGGGGACTGGTTTACATCCTTTCCATGGGTCACACTCGAACTAGCGCAGGCGGTCGCGGCGGAGCGCTGGCAGGCGATCGGCCTGTCGGCGATTCTGTCACGCTTGTTCTCACAGACGGCACCGGTGCCGCCGCCACCCCCGGCGGTGCCGGTGCCCCCTGGCCGGGTCAACCGCTGTAACCGCTCGGCGGGCGCTTGGGATTAGCCGATGAGGCGGTAGAAGGCGGCCAGCCCCTCAATCAGGCCGAGGACGGTGATGGTGAGGGCGGCGGCCAGGATCAGCGGGATAGTGATGCGCCAGTACCTGACGCATACAGCGGTGACGATGAGGACGCCGATAAGGATCCCCACGTTGTCCTGGGGCTGTGGAGGTTGGATTGGCACGTTGAACTCCTTGGGGCGCGTGTGCCGTTTTGCGTAACGTCATCACCGGCTCGTGCCCCAGGCGTCAGCGGGCGCTGGCCTGGCTGCCACTGCCACACCGGCCGCCGGGAAGTCCGGCAGCCGGTATGAAGAGGGCCTTTGCAAGATCCTGCGAGCGAGGTAGCGTAACTACCTGTAACTAGGGCGAGGATCCAGCACGGGTCCGGTGTCCAGGCGCGGTCGAAGTTGGCGCTTCGGCCGCGCCTTTTGTTTGAGCGGTTCGAGTGAGAGCTGCCGCCGTAGGTGTCTTCAAACGGATAGCCGGCGGGCCCCGCACTGTCGCCGGCCAGCGACGATGTTGGAGATCGACCAAACTTCGCGTCTCGCCACCACAGTCGCCCCCTAAAGCCCGGGATGCCTTATCTGGGATCTTCATAATGAATCTTGGCAAGAAGATAATCAATCTCGGCAAGGGCATAATGAAACTTGGCGAGAATTTCATCAAGACTCTCTTAGTCACTTACTGGGAAACGCTCGACGGTTCTCATGAGACGGCGAACGAGGGTGTGGCGAACCGACGCCGGCGTACACCTAAGGGACAGGGGAGGTTGGCGTGGCAGCGTCCGCAAGCCCGACGGTACGACGGCGTCGCCTCGCGGCGGAATTGCGTCGTCTCCGCGGCATGCGCACGGGCGGGGCGGTTGCCAGGGCTCTCGGCTGGTCGCCAGCGAAGATCAGCCGGTACGAGCTTGGCCAGTCGAGCTATCCGCTGGACGCGGTCGAAAAGCTGCTTGACTTCTACGAAGTGACCGAGCCCCGCCGTGGTCAACTCCTTGGCTTGGCGGTGGAAGCGAATGAGCGGGGCTGGTGGGAAGAGTACGCGGATGTGCTCGCGCCCGAGTTTATGGAGTTCATCGGCCTGGAGGCCGAAGCGGACACGGTGGCGCACTGGCAGGTCGGAGTGGTTCACGGCCTCCTGCAGACGGAGGACTACGCCAGAAAACTGAACGCTGGCTATCAGAGCGTCATACCGACGCCGCCGCGCATCCTTGAGCGCCTGGTCCGCGTCAGGATGATCCGTCAGGAGCTGCTAAGCCGTGATCCGCCGCTACGCCTTTCCGCTATTCTCGACGAAGCGGTTCTGCGCCGGAAAATTGGCGATCGCGGCCTGATGCGTGCCCAGCTGCTGCACCTGGCCGCGGCCGCGGAAATGCCCAACGTTGAGCTGCGGATCATGCCGCTCAGCAACCGGGAGACCTCGCTGGTCGCCGACTCCTTCACGATCCTCTCGTTCGGTCCGCAGGACACGGACGAGGCCGATAAGCTCGCCGACATCGTAAGTACCGAGAGCGTCACGAGCGAGTTGTACGTGGAGGGCGAGACCGGCACGTATCGCTATAGCCTCGTTTTTCAGGGACTGCTCAACGCGTCGCTGTCTCCAGCGGACTCGCAACACCTGATCAGACAGATCGCCAATGAGCTCTGGGCGTGACCGAGTTCGGCCAAAACCGATAGCGACCGCACCAACTGAGGCCAGTGGACTAGGGCAGGAACCAACTGCCAGGCGGAATCTGCCCTAATCCTGAGCTGTAGAGGCTAATCTGGGTGCTCATGTCGGAAAGCACCCCCCAAAGCAATGATGGACCGGCCGTTCCGGTCGTTCCCGTATTCCCGGTTCTCGAGGGTTTGACCACTCGGCCGGCCGTCCCGCCACCGGGGACTGCCTTCTCGCTCGGCTGGCTGATGGCGGAGCTGTTCGACCCGCGACGGCGGGTCAGCCAAACGGTGCGCCAGCCGCTTTTCGATTCAGGCGTCCAACTTCCCCAGGTGCCTGACCTGCGACCGGACCCCAAGCTGGTCTTTCTCGCAGCCGACCTGGCCGAGCTGGTCAAGTGGTACCCGAAGCTGGCCAGGCCGGCCGCCGCCGTCACCAGGGAGACGGGCAAGCTGAAGGCCGCCGTGGACTCGGAGGCGGCGTCGGTGGGGGACACCGCGGCGGCGGAAGACGCCATCGCGAGCGCCGCGGCCGAGGTTACGGCCCGCGCGGCTCAGGAGAAGGCGGACGCGGCGGCCGAGGAGACGGGCGCAGCGGCGGGGTTCTCGGCAGCGGTTCTGCTCACCGCGGTCCTGGAGCTGAACCAGGCGATCCTCGATGATTTCGCGGACACCCCCGAGCGGCTTAACGCTTACCAGCTTGGTCTCGCGCTCAGCGACCTGACGTGGCTGCCGTACATCCCAGAACCCGGCCAGCCGGAGTCCGCCGCGGGCAAGCCGAGTGCCCTCACCGGCCTTTTCTCGCGGGCCCAGCTGGCCGCCACCAAGACGCTGCTGAACGGGGCGGGTGCGCAGCTGCCGACCTCGGCGGCCGCGATCGTGAGCCAGTCACTCGACAACTGGGCCGACTGGCTCGACGTGAACGCGGCGAACATCACCGCGCGCGGCCAGGACGTTTGGTCGCCCAAGGCCGGCCTGGTGCTGAGCGCACTGCGCACGCAGGGCTCGGTCTGGTACTCGGTGCTCATCGCCGACCCGGATGTATCGGTGTCCCCGTCGATGGGCGCCTGGGTGCAGGCGGGGTCCTCGATCGCACGGGCGACGGCGAAGATCAGCGCGGTCATTCTCCGCCGGTTCTGGCCGTTGGTGCTGATCGCGCTGGCCGCGCTGGGCGGGCTGCTCACGCTGGTGATCGTGAACCTCAGCGGGGAGAGCCAGGTCTGGGCGTCCCTGGTCACCGTGGTGGCCGTGGTCGGCACCAGCGGCGTGGGCCTGGGGAACGGTGTGTCGGGGGCGTTCGGCGGGGTCGGCTACGAGATCTGGGCGGCCGCCAAGCTCGACGCCTCGGCCTGGAACATCACCTGGCTGCCGGCGATGGCGTCGACGGCGGCGCAGCGGTCCCGGCTGAGCCGGATGGGCGTCGCCGCGCCGCAGGTAAGGAAGAACCTCGACCTCCGGTAGTTCCGGCGAGCTTCGCGAAGCCGGCCGGCGGCCGGCACTAGCATCGGTTCCATGCCGGAAAGCGAGGACACCAACGCCGCCGTGTGGAAGTCGGACATCGGCGTCAGCTTCTGGAAGTCGACCCAGGATGAGCGTGAGCAGCGCCGGGCCGGGCACCGCCTGCTGATGGCCGAGTTGCTGCCGTTCGCGGTGGACGAGCCGTTCACGTTCGCGGACCTGGGGGCGGGCACGGGCGCCGCCTCCCGGGTCATCCTCGACCACTTCACCGCGGCGCAGGCGACCCTGGCCGACTTCTCCGCGCAGATGATGGCGCAGGGCGAGGCCGAGCTCAAGCCGTACGAGGGCCGGTACCGCTACGTGGAGTTCGACCTGGCCGCGGCCGGCTCGTGGCCGGCCGGGCTGCCCGACCCGGTGGACGCGGTGATCAGCTCGCTGTCCGTGCACCACTTGAACGACGCGCGCAAGCAGTCGCTGTTCGCCGAGATACTCGCGCACCTCGCCCACGGCGGCTGGTATTTGAACTACGACCCGGTCGCGCCGCCGGACGCGGTGGTCGAGGAGGCGTGGCTGCGGGCCGGGGACCGTCGCGACCCGGCGGCCGCCGCCAAGCGCGATCACCGCAGCCCCGAGGAGCAGTTCCGCTACGAGAACCACGTCAGGTACATGATCCCACTCGACCCGCAGCTCCGCTTCCTGCGCGCGGCGGGGTTCGAGGGCGTCGACGTCTTCTGGAAGAACCTGGACTACGTGATCTACGGCGGCCGCCGGCCGCTGGCCTAGCGTGGCCTCCGCCGGCGGGAGGGGGAGGGGCGGGATGGCGGGTGCGCGCGGCGGGATAGCGGGTGGGCGGGGCGGGCCGGGGGGTAGGGCCGGGGAACAGTTCGACGCCGTCGTCGTCGGGTCGGGGCCCAACGGGCTGATCGGGGCGGTCACGCTTGCCGCCGCCGGGCGCAAGGTGCTGCTAGTCGAGGGGGCCGACGAGTTCGGCGGCGGGCTGCGGGGCGGCCCGCTCACCGGGGTGGCGGGGTTCACCCACGACCTCTGCGCGACCGTGCTGCCGCTGGCCCGCGCGTCGGCGGCGTTCCGCGACCTGGGCCTGCCGCTGGAGTGGGCGTTCCCACCGGTGCAGGCGGCGCACCCGCTGGACGGGCAGGACGCGGTCCTCATCCACTCCGATGTCGGCCGGACCGCGGACGGACTCCGCTCGCGGCGGGACGCGATCGCCTGGCGGCAGACCGTCGGCGCGGCCGCGGGCGGCGGGTTCGGCCTGATTGACTCGCTGCTCTCCCCGCTGTCGGTGCCGCGCGCGCCGCTCCGGCTGGCCCGCTACGGGGCGCTCGGCCTGCTCCCGGCGACCGTGGTTGCCCGCGGGGTGTTCGGCGGGGAGCGCGCCCGCGCCGCGCTGGCCGGGATGGCCGCGCACTCGATGGTCGATCTGCGCAGGCCGATCACCGCCGGGTACGGGCTGCTGCTGGCGGCGCTGGCGCACCAGGTCGGCTGGCCGGTGGTCCGCGGCGGGTCCGCTCGGCTGGCCGAGGCGCTGGTCACCCGGCAGGCCGCCGACGTCTGCGGCGCCCGGCTGCCGCCCGGCTACGCCCGCCGGCTGCGCCGGTACCGGTACGGTCCCGGCGTGTTCAAGCTCGACTGGGCGCTTGACGGCCCGGTGCCGTGGCGGGACCCGGCGGTGGCGGGCGCGGCGACCGTGCACCTGGGCGGGACGCTGGACGAGATCGCGGCCGGGGAGGCGGCGGTGGCGGCCGGCCGCCATCCCGACCGGCCCTACGTGCTCGCCGTGCAGCCGTGCGCGGCCGACCCGTCGCGCGCGCCGGCCGGAAAGCACGTGCTCTGGGCGTACTGCCATGTGCCGAACGGCTCCACGGCGGACATGACCGCGGCAATCGAGAACCAGGTCGAGCGGTTCGCCCCTGGCTTCCGTGACCTGGTCATCGCCCGGTCCGCGCATGACACCGCGGCCATGGAGCGGCACAACCCGAATCTCGTCGGCGGCGACATCGCCGGCGGCTACAGCGGCCTCGCGCAGTTCGTCCGCCGGCCGACCCTGCCGCCGCGCCCGTGGGCCACGCCGCTGCCGGGGGTCTACCTATGCTCGGCGGGCACGCCGCCGGGGGGCGGCGTGCACGGCATGGGCGGCTATCACGCGGCCCGCCTGGCGCTGGTTACGCAGCGATAACCGCAAGGCCATGGCACCATGGCCATTCTCGGCCTTATGCATTGCTTATTGATTAACATCGAATTAACGGAGTGCCACCTTACCAATTGTCTTCGATTTTATTTTCACGGATTTACCTGCGGTGCCACGCGATCGTAACCTCGCGGCGGAAGCGTTAGACCTCCAGGTTTGGCCGTATTGACCTTAAAATGCGGATGCTGGACAATTGCGCCGGTATGGTGCGGCTGGGGTGGGTCGCACCTTGCGAAGCTAATGGCCATAAAGCTTCAACAATCTGGAGGAACACGTGACCACCGCAGGGCCCCGGGCTGGTGCCCATCCGCCCGCAAGCAGCCGGAACCTTTTCGTAAGGAACGCTACCGGCCTCGTGCGCGAGCTCAGCGCGTTCGACGCCTTCAACTTGGTCTTCTCGGCGGTTCTTATCCCCGTCGGGATTACCGAGGTGATGTCCTTCACCCCGCAGTTCTGGCCGCACGCCAACATGCTGCTGTCGTTCCTGCTGGCCACGCCCCTGGTGGCCACGTGCGGGCTGGTCTACCTGTACTTCACGGTGATCATGCCGCGATCAGGCGGAGACTACGTGTGGGTGTCGCGGACGCTCAACCCGTTCCTCGGCTTCTTCACCAACTTCTCGCTGACGTTCGTGTTCCTGACCTGGATCGCGTTCAACTTCACTTACATGCTTAACATCATGGGCCCGTCCCTGGCGTACGTGGCGGGCTGGAATGCCGGCTGGCTGACCTCGCCGGACAAGACCGAGCTGATGGTCTTCGCGACCGTGCTCACGGTCCTCTTCACCGCCGTCATGGTGCTCGGCGTGCGGGTGGTCGCGAAGTACATGATGGTCACCTTCGCGATCGTCTGGATTGGCATGATCGCCTGGCTGATCGACCTGCTCGTGGGCAGCCACTCCAGCTTCACCGCCTCCTTCAACGCGAAGTCGGGCACGACCGTGGCGCACGTGCTGGCGAACTCCGGGAGCAACGGCTTCAGCGCGGCCGGCGCGATTGGCTGGGGCGCGACCCTGTTCGCGATGATCTACTCGTTCCAGGTCTACACCGGCTTCCAGTGGACCGGGTACTTCGCCGGCGAGATCCGCAACGTGCGGCGCACCGCCACCACCTCGATCCTCGGGGCGCTGCTGATCGCGGCGATCGGCTACGTGGTCGGCGCCGCGCTGATCTACAAGTACTACGGCTTCCAGTTCTTCGGCTCGCTGGTGTTCCTCGCCTTCGGCGGCAGCAAGTTCACGTACAACCTGCCGTTCCAGCCGTACCTGCCGTCGCTGGTGAACTTCCTGCCCGGGCCGAAGTGGCTGCTGGTCTTCATCGCGCTCTGCTTCCTGCTCGCCATCTTGTGGTGGACCCCGACCGGCTTCATGATGGGTACCAGGAACATGTTCGCCTGGTCCTTCGACCGGCTCGCGCCGGAGAAGCTGACCGAGGTCTCCGACCGGTTCCACACCCCGGTGATCGCCACCATCACGGTCGGCGTCATCGTGGAGCTGCTCAACTACCTGAACATCTACCAGAGCCTCGGCAACCTGCTGCTGAACATCATCGCGGTCATGGGTGTGGCGTTCATCATCACGTCGATCGCGGCCGCGGTCACACCGTGGCGCCGGCCGCAGCTGCACGCGCAGAGTCCCGGCTGGGCGCGGGCGTCAGTGGCGGGCGTGCCCGTCATCACTATCGCCGCGGCGATTTCCGCCATCTCCTGGGGTTTCGTGATCTACGTCGCCTTCCACACCGGTTTCGGCGGAAAGTTCGGGCTCAAGCCCATGCTTGAGGCCTTCGCCGCCCCGGCGATCGGCATCGTGTACTACATCGGCGTCCGGATCGTCAGGAAGCGGCAAGGCATGGAGCTCGGCTCGACCTTCGCGGAGATCCCACCGGAATGAGCGAGGGCAGTACCAATTCTGCTGTTAACCCGGGTGGAGCGGGCCCGGGACTTGGCGGGCAGCAGCCCGCCATGGTGACGGAGGGCCGCGCCATTGTCGCCGCGGCCGCCGCCCGCTCCATCCCGGTCCGCCTAGTCGGCGGTGTGGCCATCTGGCTGCGCGGCTCGGCCGCGGCCCGCGCCGCGCTCGGCCGGAGCTATCCGGACGTCGACCTGGTGGCGCACAAGAAGCAGTCGCGCGCGCTGCGTTCCCTCCTTGAGGAGGAGGGGTTCGAGCCCGAGCGGGTATTCAACGCCACCCACGGCGCCCGGCGGCTGCTTTATCACGGCCAGGACGGCTGGCAGATCGACGTCTTCCTCGACACCTTCGAGATGTCGCACACGCTCGACTTGGGCACCCGGCTGGAGGCCGAGCCGGAGACGCTGGCGGCGGCCGAGCTGCTGCTCACCAAGCTGCAGATCGCCGAGGTCAACCGGAAGGACCTGTCCGACGCGGCGATGCTGCTCTGGGACCACCAGCCCGGCGACGCCGACGGGCCCGGACGGCTGAACCTCGGCCCGCTGGCCGCCCGCTGCGCGGGCGACTGGGGGCTGTACACCACCGTGACCGACAACCTGGCGGCGTGCGCGGGCCTGCTTGGCGAGCTGATCGCCGGCCAGGCCGACCGGGAGCGGATCGCCGGGCGGATCACGGCCGTCAACGACGCGCTGGCTTCCGCACCCAAAACCATGTCATGGCAGCTTCGGTCCAAAGTGGGACGAAGGGTACGCTGGTACCAGCTGCCAGAGGAGGTCACCCGTTGACCATGCGGATTTACTTCGCGACGGATATTCACGGTTCGGAGGTCTGCTGGCGCAAGTTTCTCAACGCGGCGCGGTTCTACAACGCGGACACCCTGATCCTTGGCGGTGACGTCTCGGGTAAGGCCGTGGTCCCGGTGGTGGCCCATCCAAGCGGCGGCTATCTCGTCCGCGAACTCTCGGGCAACAAGGTGCTGGACAAGGAGGAGACGGCCCACGCGGAGACGCGCATCATGGACATGGGCTTCTACCCCTACCGCACCACCGACGAGGAGCTCGACGACATCTGGGACAAGCCAGAGGCGGTGAATGCGATCTTCCTCCAGCTAATGCGCGAGACGCTCTCGCGCTGGCTCGACCTGGCGGGAGAGCGGCTGGGCGGGACCGGGATCAGGCTCTACGCGATGACCGGCAACGACGACCCGCCCGAGCTCCAGGAGATGCTGCGGCAGTCGCCGGCGCTCACCGAGACCGAGGAGGGCCTAGTCGACCTGGGCGAGGGCGTGACGATGATCTCCTGCGGCTACTCCAACCCGACGCCCTGGCACACCCCGCGGGAGATGACCGACGAGGATCTGGAGCGGCGCATCGACAAGCTGGCCAGCCGGGTGGAGCACCCGGAGCGGTCGATATTCAACCTGCACGTCCCGCCTGCCCACACCTCCATTGACAAGGCGCCGGCCCTCGACGCCACGCTGAAGCCAGTCGTCAAGGGCGGTGCCGTGGTGATGCAGTCGGTCGGCTCCGAGGGCGTGCGGCGGCTGCTCGAGCGCTACCAGCCGATGCTCGGGCTGCACGGGCACATCCACGAGTCCCGCGGTGCGGTCCGGGTCGGCTCAACCGTCGCCATCAACCCGGGCAGCGAGTACGGCGACGGCGTACTCCGCGGCGCGATACTCGACATCGACCGCAAGCGCGGCATCAAGCACTACCAGCTCCCGGCCGGCTAGCCCCCTGCGAGCCGATGGGCGCGCCGCTGTGGCGGACTGAGGAGCGCGGTGGTTTTGGCCGCGTGACGAGGGAGCACACAGGGGCTGAAAGCGCCCGGCGGCGAGCGGGGAAAACACTGCGAGCCGATGGGCGCGCCGCTGTGGCGGACTGAGGAGCGCGGTGGTTTTGGCCGCGTGACGAGGGAGCACACAGGGGCTGAAAGCGCCCGGCGGCGAGCGGGGAAAACACTGCTAGCCGCGCGAGACGGCGTCGAGGCTGTCGCGGACCGCGGCGGTGAGCGGGTCGCCCGGTAGCAGCACCCGCTCGCAATCGGCCAGCGTCTTCTGCAGGATGGTGCTGGCCTCGGCGCTCCGTCCCATGGCGTAATAGGCATGCGCCAGGTTGGCCCGCGCCGCCAGCGTGTCCGGGTGATCGGGTCCGAGCACCCGCTGGCAGTCCGTGCGGGTGCGCTCGTAAAGGTCAAGCGCGGTGGCCATGCGGCCGGCCGAGTGGTAGGCGGACGCGAGATTGCCGCGCAGCCCGATCGTCTCAGGATCGTCGGGCCCTTGCGTCCGCTCGCGGGCCTCGAGCGCCCGTTCGTAGAGCGGGATCGCGTCCCGCAGGCGACGGGAGGAATGGTAGGCCAAGGCGAGCACGCTCACCGCGTCGATGGTGTCCGGATGGTCGGCGCCGAGCACGCGTTCGGCGCCGGCCAGGGCGCGGCGGCCGTGCGAGACCGCATCCTTGTTCCGGTCCGCGGCCAGGCAGGCGCGCGCCAGCTGCCGGCGGGTGCGCATGGTCTCGGCGTGGTCCGGGCCCTGGCTCCGCTCCCGCTCGGTAAGGGTCCGGCCGGCCAGCCGGATCGCGTCGTGATACTGCCCGGCCGCCTGATAGGCGGCCACCAGGCTGTCCTGCAGGGCGAGCAGGTTCAGGTCGGCCGGGACGCGGCCGCCGCGATCGCCGACGGCGAGCGCGCCTTCCAGTAGGGCGATGGCCTCGTCGGGCCGCCCGGCCGCGAGCAGCGCGGTGACGAGATCCGACCGGGCCGCGGCGGTGCGCGGGTGGTCGGGGCCGAGCCGCCCGGTCTGAGTGTCCAGTGCCCGCTGGTAGTACGTCACCGCGTCGTCGCCGAGACCGGCCGCAAGCGCGGCGCCGGCCAGCCGGGTGGCGGCGACCACCGTGTCGGGGTGGGAAGCGCCGAGCAGCCGCTCGCTGGCCTCCGCCACCGCCCGCCAGTGACTGACCGCCGGCCCGGTGAGCTGCGCGTCGTCGAGGCTGCGGCCGGCCCGGAACAGGACATCGCGCGACGCGTCGGCCCACAGGGCATCGCCGGCGGCCCGCTGCAGGCTGGCCACGCAGCCACGCAGCGCGCAGACGGGCAGCGATCGCTCGGCGTTGTCCGGCCACACCTGGAGCAGCGCGTCGGCCGCGGCCCTGGCGGCGCGTTCCTGCATCGCCCGCGGCATGGCCGTCAGTACCGCGGCCTGCACGGCCGGGTGCACCCGCACCAGTCCGCCCGCGTTGCCAGGGTCGATGACCAGCAGGCCGGTGCTCTCCAGGGCCGCGAGGACGGAACGGACCCGCCCTGGATCGGCCTGACCGCCGCCCGACCCCGCGATGAACTCCGCGACCGGGCGGGCGGTGAAGACCGTTTCCGGTATGCCCTCGCAACCCAGCACCGCCGCCAGGGCAAGACACGCCTGCGGGAGCCCGCCAGGGAGCAGCTCTTCCGCGCACTCGAGCGACAGCGTCCAGGTCACCGCCTTGGCCGCGGGAACCACTCCGGCCGACTCGGCGATCTGGTCCCGCTGCTTGGCGAACATGTCGCGGTAATCGCGGCAGGACAGCCCGGAGTTGGCGATCGCCGCGCTGGCCTGCGCCAACGCGATCGGCTCGCAACCGAGGTCGTCCACCAGGTCCATGGCGCCCAGCCGTTGGTCCGGGTCGGCGCTCAGCCGGGACATCAGGTAGCTCAGGGCTTCGTGCGAGCTGTACATCCCAACCGGGAAGATCAGCGGGTTCGGAACGCTCGAGACCGCGCCCGCGGTCGCCGCCGTCACCAGTACCCGGCCGGCCGGGCCGCCGGGCCACAGCCCGTCGAGGTCGGCCGGGTCGGACAGCCGGTCAAGGACCACCAGCCACGGCCGGCCGGTCCCGGCCAGCCAGGAGACAAACCGGGCGGCGGTCGTCTCGGCGTCGCCCGGCTGCATCTCTTCGGCCCCGGCGGCGCTCGCGGCCGCCGCCTGCCCATACCCGGAAAGCACCGCGTCGCGGCTGCTGGCCGTCAGCCAGACCAGCAGCCCGTCAGGGTTCTCCTGGTGCCAGGTGCGCGCCAGGTGCGCGGCCAGTTGGGTTCGCCCGGTGCCGCCCGGCCAGTCGTAGGCGGGCTTGGCCGGCCGCGGCGGCCCGGCCAGCACCAGCCATTGGCCGGGCGGCAGCATCTCCAGCGGACCGGGCCCGGTCTGCGGCCTGGGCGTGAAGCAGTCGGCCGGTGCGGGAACAATCCCAGCGATCACCGCAACCTCCAATGACTCGTCATGATCGCCCGGCCGGCACGGGTTACCGGACCTGGCTTGCGGTGGCGGAACGGCGGCCGGCGATGGTCTCCACCAGCTTGATCAGCACCTGCTTGACCGACCCGACCTCGCGGGCGTCGCACAGCACCAGCGGAACGTCGGCGTCGAGGTCGAGCGCGACCCGCACCTCCTCCGGGTCGTACATCGGGGAGTCGTCGAAGCAGTTGATGGCGACGACGAACGGCAGCCGCAGGGTCTCGAAGTAGTTGACGGAGGGGAAGCAGTCGTCAAGCCGCCGTACGTCGGCCAGGATCACCGCGCCGAGCGCGCCGTAGGCCAGTTCGTCCCACATGAACGAGAAACGCTCCTGCCCGGGCATGCCGAACAGGTACAGCACGATCTGGGTGCCGAGGGTGATCCGGCCGAAGTCGAGCGCGACGGTGGTGGTGGTCTTGCCGCTCACGCCGGTCAGGTCGTCAAGGCCGATGCTGGCGGTGGTGAGGGTCTCTTCGGTCCGCAGCGGGCGGACCTCACTGATGGCGCCGACTAGCGTCGTCTTGCCCGACCCGAACCCGCCCGCGACCAGGATCTTGTGCGCGATGAAGGTCGGGGCCGCGGCCGGGGCGCTGGCGGCGGTGATGTCAGAGCGCGCGGAGGCCATTCAGTATCTCCTGGAGCACGTCGTTGCCGGTTCGCTGATCGGGCGGTCGTTGCCGTACCACGGTGATCGCCCCCAGCTGGGTCAGGTCGGCGAGCAGTACGCGTACCACTCCTAGCGGCAATGCGATGTCGGCGGCGACGTCGGCCAGGGTGATCTGCCGGCGGCACAGGGCAAGCAGCCTGCGGTGCTCGGGCGTCAGCCGCGCGGCATCCTCGGCCGCCGCCGGCTGCCCGCTGGCGACGACGACGGTGAGCAGGTCGAGCACGTCACCGTCGGCGGGCGCCGTGCGCCCGCCGGTCACCGCGTAGGGCCGCACCACCGGGCCAGATTCCCGGTGCCGCCACTTGTCGTCCGGTGACACCCCGGTCACTCCACCGGGATCTCGGTGGCCGGATGTCTCGGCAGCGCCGCCAGGTGCGGCCTGGCCCGTTTGACGAGCATCGCCATCTCGTAGGCGACGGCGCCCGCGTCGGCCTGGGCGGGGCAGAGCGCCGCCAGGCAGCTCCCCTCACCCGCCGCGATGAGGAAGAAGAGCCCCTGCTCGAGCTCGACGATCGTCTGCCGCACGCGCCCCGCCGCGAAGCGCTCCCCGGTCCCGGCCGCCAGGCTCTGCACGGCGGCCGCGACCGCCGACAGGTGCTCACCGTCCTCGCGGGACAGGTCCTTCGACGCGGCGATGAGCAGGCCGTCACGGGACAGAATGACGGCCCGGCGGAAATCCGGCACCCGGTCCGCCAAGTCGTCGAGCAGCCAGGCGAGATCCCCTACGGGGGTTCCGCCCTCAGCCATCACAGCCATAACCCTTCCTCACCATCGGGTGCACTGTCCGGTTGCCGGCTCCGCTGCCAGCTGCTCTGCAGGGACGCAGCGAGGCTGCGCGCGTCCTCCGGGCCGGGCGCGTCGACCGGCGCGCGCCTGGCGGCGAGCCCGTCCGGGCCGGGCGCCGTCTCCGGGTCGTCGGCCGGCCGGCTATCGGGCCGGACCCGCCGGGGCAGGCTGCGCAGGGCGGGCGGCCGCGACACCGGCGTCTGCGCCGTGCCGGTTCCCGCGGGCGCCGCGGCCGGGGCGCCGGTGCCCGGGGCGCCGGCGAGTGCGCCGACCGTGGAGAGCACCTCAGAACCCCGCAGGTTGAGCTGCGCGGAGTCGCGCAGGGCGCGTTGCTGCTCGCTGACCAGGTTGGCGGCCGGGGCGGCGAGCACGTTGTCGGGCAGCACCACGACCGCCTTGGTGCCCCGGTAGGGCGACTGGCACAGCGAGACGTCCACGCCATGCCGGGCGGCCAGCCGGCCGGCCACGAAGAGGCCGAGCCGGTCGGCGTCCGCCCGGTCGAAGTCGGGCGGGTCGGCCAGCTGGGAGTTGAGCGCGGCCATCTGCTGCGGCGGGATGCCCAGGCCCCGGTCCTCGACCTCGATGGCGAAACCGTTGGCGACCCGCTCGGCCCGCACCTCGACCCGCGTGGTCGACGGCGAGAACAGGGTCGCGTTCTCGATCAGCTCGGCCAGCAGGTGGATCAGATCGGTGACGACGGGCGCGGCGATCGCTTCCTCGGTGTCGGAGATGACGGTGACCCGGGTGTAGTCCTCGACCTCGGCCGCGGCCGCGCGCATGACGTCGACCACCAGCACCGGCTGGCTCCAGGCACGGCCGGGCGTCGCGCCGGAGAGGATCGTCAGGCTTTCCGCGTGACGGCGCATCCGGGTGGTGAGGTGGTCAAGGGTGAACAGCTCGGCCAGCGCGGTGGGGCTTGAGGCCTGCTGCTCCAGGGTGTCGATGATGCGCAGCTGCCGGTGCAGCAGCGACTGGTTCCGGCGGCCCAGGCTCACCAGGATCTCGCGGAAGCCGGTGCGCAGGCCCGCCTCGGCGGCGGTGGCGGCGACCGCGGTGCGGTACATGGTGGCGACCGCCGCGCCGGCCGCGTCGATCTCGCTGACCCGGCCTGATGGCCACCCCGCCTGCACGGCCGCGGCCGCGGCGCCGCCGTCCGCGCCATCGCGGAACGCCTCGACCACCCGCGGCAGTCCCTCGTCGGCGAGACCCCGCGCGATCGCGGCCAGGCTCTCCGCGTCGCGCCTGACGCGGCCGGCGAACCGGCCCATCAGGATAACGGCGACAACGGCGACGACCAGGCCGGTCCCGGTGACCAGCACCGCCTCGCCCAGAACGCGGTGGCCATGGGCAATCGAGGCGAGCCAGTGCGCCTTATCGAGCGTGCCGCTGAGCACGAGAGCGGCCACCACTCCCCAGAGCACAAGGAGGCAGCTGACCGGGATAATTAGCCCGGTGCCGAAATAGAAACCTATCGAATGGCTTGCCTTGCGCGGGGGTGCCTGGCCTGGGGAGCTGGGAACGCCCATATATTCACTCCTGCGAATTTCGCCGCGCTCGGGGAACCGCTGAAACCAGACATACCGAAGGTGGCATGCCGACGCCATTGTGTTCCGAGCGTACAGAAGAAGGGCGGTGTTGTGCCGACCTATGGCTAAATGTCGTGAGTCGTGGTTAAGATCGCCCCTTGCCCGGCAGCGGATCGGCGGCCGGGCCGCTGATCCGCTGAGAATGTAGGGTACGCAGTGAACTGCAGAGGAGAATGATGTCGGAGCCGCCCGCAACCGCCCTCTCCGGACCAGGGACGGTGCCCGAACCGCCTGCGCAGCTCGAGCCCAACGCGATTGGGGTAACGCAGGACACCATTATCGGGATGGCCAGCTCCGCCCCGGCGGCGGTGGTCGCGCTTACCCTGGCCTCCCTCGCCGCGACGTCTAACTACGGCGGCGGAGTGATCCTGCTGATCAGCGCCGTCCCGATGCTGATCATCGCGAACGCCTACCGGCGGCTGAACATGTGGAGCGCGAACGCGGGCGCGTCCTTTGAATGGGTCGGCCGGGCGATTAACCCCTACCTCGGATTCCTGACCGGGTGGCTGATGATCGTCGGCTTCATCGTCGGGACGCTCAGCGGCGTCGTCGTCCTCGGGCCGTCGGTGCTGGCCATCGCCGGGTCGTCGGCCACCAGCACCTGGCCCAACGTCGGCATCGCCACCGCGGTCGGCCTGGTGATGCTGGTGATCGCGGTGGTCGGCATCCGGATCACCGCGCGCGTCCAGGTCGTCATGGCGCTGGTGGAGTACCTGATCCTGGTTGGCATGTCCATCTGGGGCCTGGTCTACGTACTGGGCCATCACGCCGGCAGTTACCCGGTCACCAGCGGCTGGTTCAGCCCCAGCGGGATCGGCGGCCAGGGCAGCATCGTCGGCGGCTTCCTGATCGCGGTGTTCGCCTACAGCGGCTGGGACGGCGGCATCTACGTCAACGAAGAGGTGCGCGAGCGGCGCGTCAACCCCGGCCGGGCAGTGCTCATCGCGGTCGCCCTGCTGGCCGTCATCTACACGCTGGCGCAGGTGGGGCTGCAGGGCGTGATCTCGCCGAAGGACCTGGCGGCCAACTCAGGTACGGCGCTCATCTCCGTGGCGACGGCGCTCGGGGGCGCCGGCTGGGCCAAGGTGATGGCGCTGTCCATCGCCCTGTCGGTCGTCGCCACCACCGGCGCCGGCATCGTGGTCGGCGCGCGGATCGTCTTCGGCATGGCCCGCTACCGTGCGCTGCCCGCCGTCCTCGCCACGGTGAACCGGCGGTTTGCCACCCCGGCCGCCGCCAGCGTCCTGTTCGGGCTGCTGGTCGTCGCGCTCGCCTGGGTCTACCTGCTCGCCACCTCGGTGCAGAACGCCTTCAACGACGTGGTCGACATCACCGGCCTGGTGTTCGCCCTCTTCTACGTGCTCACCGGGCTCGCGAGCATCGTCTACTACCGGCGGCGCATCTTCTCCGCCGGGCGGGACGCGGTGATCCTCGGCGCGGCGCCGATCGCGTCGGCCGCCTTCCTGCTCTGGATGGTGGTGAAATACCTGACGACCGCGCCCGCCAGCCAGGTCTGGTCGATGATCGGCATCATCCTCTCCGGCCTGGTCATGATGGCCGTGTCGCGGTTCTGGCTGAAGTCGCCGTTCTTCGCTGTCCAGCGCGAGAGCGATCCGGGTCAGGGCGCCCGGACGGCCTAGTCGAACGCCACCATCCGGCCGGCCCAAATTCGGGTGAATGCCACAGCGACATGCCGTCCGGCTAGGTGAATCATGGTCATCGGACCGTCGGTTGGACGCTATACCCGGGCTGGCCAGGGTTACGCGAGTGACTAGGAAGGCAGGAAACCCCCTATGACGCAGCGAAGCCTTGAAGATCTGCTGCAGACGGTTAATCCCGTCGAGCTGCTGCGGAACTCCCAGGAAGGCGCCTACGTCTATCCGGTCGTCCCCACCGAATTCTCCAACTGGAAGGCCGAGCAGGTCGCCTGGCAGACCACCGCGGTGCTGTTCGACCAGTCGCACCACATGGCGAACCTCTACATCAAGGGCCCGGACGCGCTCAAGCTGATCTCGTACCTGGGCTTCAACACGTTCAAGAACTTCCCGACGAACATGGCGAAGCAGCTCGTGCCGCTCACCTACGACGGGTACGTGATCGGCGACGGCATCCTCTTCCACCTGGAGGAGACCGTGTACGAGTTCGTCGGCCGGGTGCCCAGCGTGAACTGGATTCAGTTCCACGCGGAGACCGGCGGCTGGGACGTCGAACTGGTACGCGACGACCGTTCACCGTCCCGGCCGCTCGGCAAGGCCGTGACCCGGACGCAGTACCGGTTCCAGATCCAGGGCCCGAACGCCGCGCAGGTGATCGAGAAGCTGAACGGCGGCCCGATCGCGGACATCAAGTTCTTCCGCACCGACTTCATCAACATCAAGGGCAAGAAGGTCCACGCGCTGCGGCACGGCATGTCCGGCCAGCCCGGCCTTGAGGTATTCGGCCCGTACGAGGAGTACTTCGAGATCCGCGACGCGATCCTCGAGGCAGGCGAGGAGTTCGGGCTCACCCCGGTCGGCTCCCGCGCCTACGCGTCGAACACCCTCGAGTCCGGCTGGATCCCGTCGCCGCTGCCCGCCATTTACACCGGCGAGAAGCTCAAGGCGTACCGCGAGTGGCTCCCGGCGGTGGGCTACGAGGGCTACGCGGGCACGCTCGGCGGCAGCTTCGTGTCGGAGGACATCGAGGACTACTACCTGACCCCGTACGAGCTTGGCTACGGCCATATGGTGCGGTTCGACCACGACTTCATCGGCCGCGAGGCGCTTGAGGCGATGGACAAGCCCTCCCAGCGGCGGAAGGTGACGCTGGCCTGGAACAAGGAGGACGCCGGCCGGATCGCCGCGTCGCTGTTCACCGACGACCTCCCGGCCAAGGGCCTGGACGTGCCGATCTCGAACTACTCTTCGTCCAACTACGACCTGGTGTCGCTCGACGGCCGCCCGGCCGGCCTGTCGCTGTTCACCGGTTACAGCCACAACGAGCGACTCGAGCTCTCGCTCGGCGTCATCGACCCGACCATCGAGGTCGGCACCGAGGTGACGCTGATCTGGGGCGAACCGGACGGCGGCTCGCTCAAGGCATCGGTCGAGCGGCCGCACAAGCAGGTGGAGGTCCGCGCCACGGTGTCGCCGGTGCCGTTCTCGGCGGAGGCCCGCCAGCACTACGCCGAAGGCTGGCGGCTGACCGGCAAGGCCTAAGATTGTTCCCGTAGCCTCAATCCGATGACCAGGCGGGACCGTATTACAGGTAACCGGAGCGTTCGGGTGATCACGCGTCGCCAGGCCGGGGATGAGGCAGGGGAGGCAGACATGCCAAGCAAGGTAGAGGCATCCGGCAATACGGCCACCGCGGGGGCGCGGGGCCGGTCCTGGTGGCAGGAGCTGCTACTGCGGGGCCCGGGGGGATCGGTCCCGAGGCGAGTGGCACTCACGCTGCTGATCGCCGCGGGCGCGGGCCTCATCGTCTACTCGGGCTACATCCACCTGTACCTGTGGGGCAGACAGCCGTACCCCTACAGCGCGATCCCGACCATCGGCCCGCTCTTCCTTCTGCAGGGCATCGTCGGCATCCTGATCGGCGTGCTCGTCGTCGTCACCCGCCGGTTCTTCGCCGTCCTGCTTGGGTTGGGATTCATGGTCGTCTCGGTGGCCGCCCTGGTCATCGACGTCCAGGTCGGCATGTTCGGCTTCCAGGACAGCTGGCAGGCCCCCTACGCCACCGGTACGCTCCGCTACGAGATCGTCGGCGCGGTGGTGCTGCTGATCGCCGCGGCGGTGCTCGCCTGGCCGTCGGTGGCGGCCCGGTCCTGGCACCGCCGGTAGCTCGCGCCGAACTGGCGGTCGCTGACCGGCCAGCGTTCGCCGCCCGGTCCCTCGACCACCCAGTCGCCGGGGCAGGCGGTCGCCCTGCCTTCCTTCGTCCTGATCACCACGGCCTCCCGGACCTGCCAGGCCCGGAAGGCGCCGACGCGCCGCCACCGCCCGTCGTCGAGCTGGGCATGGCTTGACCGGAACTCCGAGTCGGTGACCGTCCGCGTATTGCCGGCGCCGTCGGTGACGCGCCAGTCGCCGGCATCACCGCGCAGTTGCTCACCGGAGGGCAGCGTCCAGCCCAGCGGGGACGCCAGCTGGTCGGCGCTCACCACGCCGACGCGCTCGAAGCTGCCCGCCGTGGGCGGCCCTCCGGCCGCCACCACCGGCAGGAACCCGACGTCCTCGAGCTGCGCCAGCTGCTGGCGCGCGTCCGCCACCCGCTGCGCGCGCTCGGCGCCGGGGAGATCCGCCCACGGCACCGTCAGCCAGCTGGCGCCCGCGGGCCGCCCGGCCGCAAGCCGCCGTCGGCACCAGCGGGCGTGCTCGGCCAGCGCGACCCGCTCAAGCTCCTGGTGGCTCAGCTCGATAAAGCTGCCGGGCGGGACCAGCCGGGCCGGCGCCCACTGACGGCCGAGCGCGGCGACCTGGGAAAGCACCGAGCGGAGCTGCAGGACGTTGTCCTGGCGGATGAATTCGTCGAGCTCGGCCCACGGCAGCCGGTTAGCGCTCCTCGGATCACCGGCCTGCACCGGATGGCAGAGCCGGTAGTACTCGTGCCAGTGCCGGGCGACCCGGGTCCAGGTGTCCTCGGGCACCTCGCCGTCGCTAAGCAGGCTCCGCTCGAACGGCATCAGGCGGCCGAAGATGGGCTGGCTGATCCCCTCGCCCGGGCGCGCGAGCACGAAGACCGGGGTTTCCGGGTGCAGCCGGGCCACCCGCCCCCCTTCGTGCAGGCCGTTCTCGTGCTGCCCGTCGGCGATGATGACCGCGGTCTGGCGCGCCGCGGCCTGGTCCTTGGCGTCGAGCGTGCGGAGCAGGTGATCGCGCCAGGGGACCGGCTCGGTGACCATCTCCGGCGCTGACTCGAGCACCGCCGCGGGCACGCTGGCCACGTACTCGCGCCGCAGGTCCTCCGACCGGGGGTCAAGCAGCAGGACGCGCCGCACCGGGAGGGCAGGCCAGGGGGCGGGCGGCGGCCCGCGGCGGCCCGCCGCCGCTGCCTTGGCCAGCTCGGCCTGCTCCCAGGCGCGGCGGGCCAGCTCGAACAGGATCGCGAGCGCCAGGCTGCTGTCGCCGCAGAGCACGAGGTCCCGCGCCCCCGCCGCGATGACCCGGCCGGCCAGCCCGCGCGCGGTGGACTCGGCCGAGCTGAGTGCGTCCTCGAACCACGCCCCGGCCGTGCCGCCGTGGCTGCCCCGCCACGCCTCGGCATGGCGGGGGTCCTCGATAAGCGCGACCAGGTGCGGCTGGCGTTCGGAATCCGGCCGGTACCGGCTCAGGATGCGGCCGGCCGCGGCGACCGCCGCCTCGTTCTCCGCCACCTTGCCGCTCAGCGCGTAGAGCCGGTTCAGTGCGCAGCCGCGCAGTCCGATGATGATCGGCCGGAGCAGCCGGGGCGAGGCCGGGTTGCCGATGATGACGCGGGCACCGGTGAGCCTGGCCTCGTCGAGCAGCGGGTGGGCCTCGTCCGGCTCGATGACGATGATGTGCCGCGGCGACCGCGCGTGTCCCGCCAGCTCGCGCAGCAGCGGCAGGGTCAGCTGGTCAAGGCCGGTGAACACGGTGGCGTCACGGGCGAACCGGGAGCGCAGCCGGCTGAGCGGCTCGCGCCAGAGCACCGACGCGACCGCGAGCGCGCCGATGACGGTGGCACCGGGGCAGACGATCTGCCCGAGTTGCATGGCCAGCGGCGTCGTCCCCGGGCAGACGCCGGGCGCGAATGGGGGCGGCGGCTGCCCCAGGTAGATGTCGAGCAGCCAGCCGAAGACTCCGGTGGCCGTCGCCCCGCCCCGGCAGGGCACCAGCGACGTGGTCACCAGGGCGCCGCCGATGAGGATCATCGCCACCACGGTGATCAGCCCGATCGGCAGCCGCAGGAACCGGCGCGGCCAGGCGTAGCAGGCCAGGCTGGCACCCCACAGGGCCGCCGTGACCAGCAGCGTGCCGTCCTGGTCGGGCCGCAGCAGCGTCCACCACCAGGCGGGGTAGAGGTCGGGCCAGCGGACCGGCCAGGCGGTGGTCCAAGCGGCCCAGCAGAGCAGGGCGGTGGCCGCGGCGCCGAGCGCGGCCGGGAGCAGCCACAGGTAATGGAGCCAGCCGCCGTCGGCGGTGCTGACCGTCCGCTTCAAGATCGTCCCTACCGCAGTGCCGCGAGTGTTCCGGACTCCATCATCAGCGCCCGCTTTAAACTTGGCAACGAGGCAGGAACCCCGACATTTCGCCTTTCTGGCCCCGGCCGTTAACACCGCCCGCGCCGAGAGGGCCACCGTGCGACAGATAATTGGGGAGTTAAGGCGACGCACGCGACCGTTCAGAGGAAAAGACTTTAAAAGCCTGGTCCGAAAATAGAACCTCAGCCAGGCATGCCTTTAGAGTCGGCGGCGGTTTGTGCCGTCGGCTTCCCGGCGCTCCGCGCCGGGCAGGTGCCGGCTGGGTTAGCCGGCGGTGCTGATGTTCAGCTCGTCGGTCTCGGAGCCGGTCTCCGGAGCGGTCTTTTCGATGGTGACCTTGTAGCCGAGGCGCTCCAGGCCGCGGACGTGGTTATGGGCCTGCCTGCGGGCGTCGGCTCTCTGCTCGTAGTAGCCGGGGCCGAGCTCGCGGTACTCGGCGGCGGGGTCGGACAGGAGAGCGTGGGCGATGACGAGCTGGCTCCGCATGATGGCTCCGTGGGCCTTCTTCTTCGGCATGTGCCGGCAGAGGCGGCGGAGCTTGGCGCCCAGGAAGGTCTGGGTCCGGCCGACGGTCGCGGCGGCGTCGCCGAGCGTGCCGCCGATGTAGGGGTTGCCGCGGCCGGTGGCGGTCTTCCCTTTCCGCTTGCCTGACTCCCGGGCGCGGGGCGCGACCCGGGCCCAGGAGCACAGGTGCCCCGCGGTCGGGAACGCGGTCATGCCGGTGCCGATCTCCGCGATCAGCTCCTGGGCGCTGATGACCCCGAAGCCCGGGATGGCATCGAGCTGGGCGATCTGGCGCTCGTAGGGCTCGCACAGGACCGCGATCTTCTCGTCCAGCACAGCGATCCGGGCAGCGTAATGGTCGATGTTCTCAAGCATCATCTGCAGGATGAACGCGTGCTCGGGGGTGAAGAACGAGCAGTCCAGGGCCTCTTCCAGCCGGGCGATCTTGCGGCGCATCCTGCCCCTGGCCATCTCCGCCAGCACCGCGGGATTCCGCTCGCCGGCGACGAGCGCGGCCAGCATGTCCCGGCCGGACACCCCGTGAATGTCGCTGACCACGCTGGACAGCTTCAGGTGCGCGTCCTCCAGCAGCTTCTCGCAGCGCTGCTTCTCCGCGGTCTGCGCCTGCACGAGCCTGCGCCGGTAACGGGTACGGGTGCGGAGCCGGCGGATCTCCCCCGGCGGCACGAAGCTGCCCGCCAGCGAACCCCGCTCGGTGACCTCCGCCAGCCAGACCGAGTCCAGCTTGTCGGTCTTGGGCCGCCCCGGCAGCGCCTTGACCTGCGACGCCTGGTACAGCAGGCACTCGAAGCCCTCCCCCTCCAGCAGGAAGAACACCGGCTTCCAGTAATCGCTGGTCGCCTCCATCCCGGCCCGCTCCACGCCGTGGCAGCGCAGCCAGTCCGCCAAGGCCAGCAGCTCCCGGCGGGTAGTGCCGAACTCCCTGGTCTCCTGCGCCCGGCCGCCCCTGCGGGTCTCGCCCGGCACCCGGATCGTGACCATCACCGACTGTTTGCCGATATCGATCCCGGCGGCCTGCTCGCAGAACAGCGGGTCTTCCCCGGCCTCTTCCATCTCCGTCTCCTATCCTGGGGATGCGGTAAACGGTGACGGCCGCCCGTGGGAGCAGGGGCAAGCGGAAATCTGGTCCGCGGGCTCGGAAGCGCCAATTCACAGCCCTCATGAAGCTCCCGGCGTTCAGACTTTATTACGGGGTCCAGCCCGCCAAAGATCTACGACGTCGGCAGGCGGCCGCACCACCGCACATCCTCCCGCCCCGCGGGGCCAAAACCGCGCGCAAACCCCGACAGCCCCGGCCACAGACCGTCGGCAACCCCGACCACCTGCCGACCCGCAGCCCGCGCCATTTTCACGCCATCACGGCGTCCCAAGGGCACCAGCGACTTTATTGGAACGGACCGTGATTTCACGCCTCACGCCACCGAGGAGGCCCAGATCCCGGCCGGGCCGAGCCGGGTGGCCGGATCGTACCTGAGCGGGGCATAGCCGGTGTAGTTCTCGGCCAGCATGGTGGCGGCCGCCCGCGAGGTCACCAGGTTGCGCAGCTGCGCAAGCTGCAGCTCCGACTCGAACTCGTCCTGCCCGGGGACCACGTGCAGCATCGTGGTCATCCAGCAGGCCAGGTGAGTCGCCCGCCACACCCGCTCGAGGCAGTGCTCGGAGTACGCGTCGGCCAGTTCGGAGTGGCCGTCGCGGACCAGCCGGACCAGCGCGGTGGCCAGCGCGGCCACGTCGGCGACGGCCAGGTTGAGCCCCTTGGCGCCGGTCGGCGGGACGATGTGGGCCGCGTCCCCGGCCAGGAACAGCCGCCGGTAGCGCATTGGCGCGGCGACGAAGGAGCGCATCGGGGTGATGCTCTTCTCCAGGATCGGGCCGGTGGTCAGCTCCCAGCCCGGCACCGCCATCCGGTGCCGAAGCTCGGCCCAGATCCGCTCGTCGGGCCAGCGGTCGATGTCCTCGTCCGCGGGTACCTGCAGGTAGAGCCGGCCGATCTCCGGCGTGCGCATGCTGTGCAGCGCGAAGCCGTTCTCGTGGCGGCAGTAGATGACCTCGTCGGTCGACGGCGGTGCCTGCGCCAGGATGCCGAGCCAGCCGTAGGGGTAGCTGCGCTCGTTCGCCGTCAGCAGGGCGTGCCGCGGGACCGACCGGCGGGTGATGCCGTGGAAGCCGTCGCAGCCGGCGATGGCGTCGCAGGCGACCTCGTGCCGCTGCCCGGACTCGTCGGTGTACTTCAGCACCGGGCGGTCGGAGTCAAGCTGGCTGACCCCGGTCTCGGTGACGTTGAACTCCAGGCTCGCGCCGTCGGCGGTGCGCGCGGCGATCAGGTCCTTGACGATCTCGGTCTGCGCGTAGATGGTGACCCAGCGGCCGCCCGTCAGCTCGCGGAAGTTCACGTGGTGCCGCTCGCCGGCGAACTGCAGGTAGATGCCGTCGTGCTCAAGGCCCTCGGCGTCAAGGCGCCGCCCGAGGCCGACCTCGCGGAGCAGCTCCACCGTGGTCGACTCGAGCATCCCGGCCCGCTGCCGCGCCTCGCAGTAGGAACGGCTCCGGGTCTCCACCACGACGGAGTCGATCCCGGCGAGCGCGAGCAGATGGGAAAGGAGCAGGCCGGCCGGTCCCGCGCCGACGATGCCGACTTGGGTGCGTTGCCTGATGGTCATGGGGGCACCATCCAATGTTTACCTTTTGTGTTCGGCCCTAAACCAAAGGTAACGACACTTAGAGTTGCGTACAAGTACCGAAATGTAATCGAATGCGCTCATCGTCGCCGCGACACGTCGGCTGGTGTCCCAGTGGCGGTTGTTGCGGAGTCCCAATACCAAGAGTATAAGAGCAACTACTGTGGGTAATTATGCCCACATGAAAGCGACGTCTGAGATCCCGAGTCCGGCGGGGCCGGACCCAAACGAGGAACCACCGGCGCAGCCCGGCCGCCCGGCCGCGCACGCCAGGCAGCGCGTCTGGCTCGGGCTGGCCCTGGCGGTGGCGGTCGCCACCTTCGTCTGCTGGCCGATCGGCGCGCTGCAGACGGCGAGCCTGGTGATCGCCGTCGTCTTCCTCGGCGGCACCGTTTTCAAGTTCGGCGTCTGCCTGGCGGGCGTGCGGCGAGAGCGGTACCGGCCGGTCACCGACGATGAGCTGGCCGACCTGCGCGAGGAGGACCTGCCGGTCTACACCGTGCTTGCACCGCTGTTGCGCGAGGCCGACGCCACCGGGCAGCTCATCAAGAACCTCATGGAGCTCGACTACCCGGTCAGCAAGCTCGAGGTCCTGCTGCTGCTTGAGGCGGGTGACGCGGAGACGCTGGCCGCGACCGAGGAGGCCGGGCTCCCGCCCTACATGCGGGTGATCGTGGTGCCGCCCGGGGAGCCGCAGACCAAGGCGCGGGCCTGCAACGTCGGCTTGGCGGCGGCCCGCGGCGAGATTCTGGTCTGCTACGACGCGGGCGACAAGCCCGACCTGGACCAGCTCAAGAAGGCGGTGGTGGCGTTCCGCCGGGGCGGCGAGCAGCTGGCGTGCGTGCAGGCCGCGCTCAGTTACCGCAACGGCCGGGAGAACTTCCTCACCCGCGTGTTCACCGCCGAGTACTCGTTCTGGTTCGACTGCGTGCTGCCGGGGCTCGACGCACTCCGGCTGCCGATCCCGCTGGGCGGGAACTCCAGCCACTTCCGCACCGACGCGCTGCGGCAACTGGGCGGCTGGAACCCCTTCAGCAGCACCGACGATGCCGACCTGGGCATCCGCGCGTCGGCGCTCGGCTTCACGGCCGGGGTCATCAACGCCGCCACGGCCGAGGAAGCCGGCCGGACGGTGGGCGACTGGCTGCGGCAGCGCTCGGCGCTGGTCAAAGGAGACATGCGGACGGCGGTCGCGAACGCGAGCACACCGCGGGCTCTGGTGCGGGTGGCCGGCCTGCGCCGGGCGCTCGGCCTCACGATGCTGACCGGGGGCGGCGTGCTCGCCTCGCTCTTCGTGCTGCCGCTGTGGATCCTGCTGGCAGGCTCGCTGCTGATCCCCGCGGGCACCCTTGGCGTGCTCTACCCCGACTGGACGCTCTGGCTTGGGCTGTTCAGCCTGCTGGCCGGCAACTCCCTGATGATCTACGTCACGATGCTGGGCGCCTTCCTGCGGCAACGCGGCGGTCAGGTGCTGTGGTCACTGTTCAGCCCGCTCTGCTGGGTGCTGCACAGCATCGCGTCCTACCAGGCCCTCTGGCAGCTCATCACCCGGCCGAACTACTGGGAGAAAACCACCTATGGCATCAGTGCCCTCTGCGCGCGGCCCGATCCTGCCTCTGCTTCGGTCCCAGCCCAAGGGGTCGTTCGGTAAGCGGGCGCTTCGGGCCTTCCGTGACGGCGCGCTTGGCCTGATATTCGCGGTACCGCTCATCGCCCTCGTCGGCTGGGCTGACCGCGAGGGGTTCATCAGCCTCAACCTGGCCTACATCGAGCACCGCGCCAGCCTGTTCGCCGCCGGGCCGGGGCTGCGCCAGCTGCAGTACGCGTACCCGCAACTGCCGGTGCTGCTCGCCTGGATCCTGCCCGGCGGGGTGGTGGTGCTTGCCATCGTCTGCTGCCTGTTCTCCGGCACGGTGCTGGCGGTGCTGGCGCGGCGGGTCAACCTGATGCGCCTGCCGATGCTGCTGCCGCTGGCCTTCGTGCCGGCCATGTGGTACTCCGCGTCGGAACTGCTGCCCGAGGTCGTCGCGCTGACGTTCCTGGCGGTCGCGCTGCAGGGGTTCATCCACTTCGCCGCCGACGGGGACATCCACAGCGGGTTCGTGGCCGGGCTCGCGCTCGCGGCGGCTTACGCGGCCGATCCAGGCGCACTGCTGTTCGCCGCCCTCATGTGCCTGTTCGTCCCGCTCATCGGGGCATTGCGTCATCGCGGCGAGCCGCAGCAGGCGTCCATCGCGGTGGTCGCGGTGGTCGCGTTCCCGTGCATCGCCGCCGTCGCCGTCTGGTCGTTCCTGCTGTGGAAGTTCACCGGGGACTGGCCAGGGAACTTGGCTTACGCGCCCGACGCGCACGTGCTCGCCTTCCCCGACGGCGTACTTGGCGGGCTGTGGAACGCGGTGACCGCCGCGCTGACCGATCTGGCGCACTCGCTGATGTACATCTGCGTGGCGGTGCTGGTGACGGTCCGCCGCCGGTCGCCTGCCTACGGCCTCGGCCTGCTGCTCCCGGTCCTGGTCCTGGTCCTGGCCCTGTGGCTAGGGTTCGACTACAACCCCGTTATCGCCTATTTCATGTTCACCCTGCTCGCGGTGACCGTGGTCACGCATAACCCGACGATGGACGACCCTCGGCTGCGCGTAGTGCTGCTCATCGCGGCGATCGCCCAGCTGGCCCTGGCGCTCATCTGGCCGCCGACCTCGGCCGGCTTTGAGCTGTGGCGCCACGACCTCATCCACTGAGGTTTCCCGGCCTCAGTGGATGAGGTTTTCGGCTTCGCCTACCGGGCGGCACCTTCATCCACAGGCCGGCTAGTGCAGCAGGTCCAGGGTGTTGGTCGCGTCGTCGACGAAGTAGACGCCCCGGCCGCCAGGAGCGACGGCCAGGCCGAACAGCGCACCGGCGCCGGCCGGGGAACCGGACCGGTCCAGCGTCTTGACCGTGATCTGCCTGCCGTTCGGGGTGATCTCCAGCAGGTTGCCGTTGTCGGCGTTGGCGGTGAGGATGTCGCCGCGTGGTGCGATGGCCACGCCGAGCGGACCCTGGATGGCCCCGTTCTCACTGACCGTCCTGCCGGTTCCGTCAGTGCCTCGACGCAGCAGCGCGTTGGGGATCGCGGCGATCCTGTTCTTGAGGGTGTCCGCCACGTACAGCGTCCCGTTCGGGCCGAGGCCGACCCCGGTCGGCCCGATCACCAGCGCCGCGGTGTTGGTCTCCTCGGCGAACCCGGAGCCGACCGTGGTCGCGGCGACAAGCCTCGGCAGGCCGCGCTCGGGCGTGGTAACCAGCAGTCGCAGGACCGTGCCCCGGTGGACCTGCTTGCCGCCCGCCGCGACGGTGCCGTTGAGCACGTTGGTGACGAACAAGGCGGAAATCCCGCGCCCGCTGACAGCGGTCATGTCCCACGGCCCGTTGATGCCGTGGCCGTGGAATGTCTCCACCACGCGGCCTTCGCTGTTGAGGACGAGCAGGCACCCGGCCTTGGCGGTGGCCGGGTTCCCGGCGACGGTGGGCAGGCTGCCGACGATCACCCAGTCGTTGCCGAGCACGGCCAGGGCCGTGGTGAGGCCGATCCCGCCGGGACACGCCCCGGGCAGCCGTGCGGCGTTGATCTGGGCGAACGTGCGCATGGTGTGGTTCGGTGCCACCTCGACGATGGTGGTCCCGGTCCCCTGCGCGTTCGCCTTGTCGTTGAAGTTGCTCACCAGGACGTCGCCCCGGTGCAGTCTGTCCTTGCTCCGCGTGACGACGGCAACGCCGTACGGGTTGAGGTCACCGTTCTTCGGTACCGTCGAGGCGACCGTGGTGATGGTCTTGAAGCCGCCGATGAACGAGGGAGAGGTGCCAACCCCTCCGGGCGCAGCCACCGCCGCCGGCGCGAATGCCACCCCGGCCGCCAGAGTGAGGCCCGCCGCCCCGGCGGCCGCCGCAAGCATGACCCGATGGTTGATCCACATGGCACCTGCTCCCTCCCGGCATCCCGGAGGATCCGGGGCGCCGCTGCCAGAAGTACGAATCCCGGCCCCGATTGGATTGAATCCGGGGCCGGGAAGTGCCTTGGCTTACTCGAAGGCGGAGGTGTCGCCGGCGCCGCGGCGGACGATCTCGGGATCGGGCTGGGAGAAATCGATCACCGTGGTCGGCTCGGTGCCGCAGTCGCCCGAGTCGATGACCGCGTCCACCGCGTTCTCAAGCTCTTCGGCGATCTCCCAGCCCTGGGTCATCGGCTCCTCATGGCCGGGTAGCAGCAGGGTGCTTGAGACGAGGGGCTCGCCGAGTTCGGCCAGCAGCGCCTGGGTCGCGACGTGACGGGGGATCCGCACCCCCACCGTCTTCTTCCCCGGGTGCCGCAGCCGGCGTGGCACCTCCTTGCTCGCGGGCAGGATGAAGGTGTAGCTGCCTGGCGTGGCCGCCTTGATGGCGCGGAAGATCGAGTTGGGGATCACCACGAACTGTCCCAGCTGGGCGAAATCCCGGCACATCAGCGTCAGGTGATGCCGGTCGTCAAGCTGGCGGATCGACCTGATCCGCGCGAAGCCCTCGGTGTTGCCCAGCTGGCACCCCAGCGCGTAACAGGAGTCCGTCGGGTAGGCGATCACCCCGCCGTCGCGGACGATGTCGGCGATCTGGACGACCGAGCGACGCTGCGGGTTGTCCGGGTGGATGTCGAAGTACCGTGCCATGCGTTGAGCGTAGTCGCGGGTCACCGATCACCGCCCGGTGGTCAGGTGACTCTGCCTTCCCGCTAAGTGACCTCGGATGCGTAGACGACCGTATTGCTCAGGTAGGACCGGGTGCTGTAATCGAAGGTCCCGCCGCAGGTGATGAGCCGGAGCTCAGGTGTGGGCGCCGGGCCGTACACGGCCGTGGTGGGAAAGGCGTCCTTCGGATACTCCTGCACCTGGGTGACCTTGAACACCGCGAGCGTCCCGTCCGCCCGCCGCACGTACAGCCGGTCGCCCCGCTGCAGGTCGGAGAGCCGGTAGAACACCCCGGGCCCCAGGTGCGAATCGATGTGGCCGGCGATGACGGCCGACCCGATCGAGCCCGGGCGCGGACTGCCCGTGTACCAGCCGGCCACGGCCGTGGTCGGCGGCACCTGGAGGGTGCCATCGCCGGTCAGGCCGAGGTGCACGAGCGAGGTGCTCACCCCGATGGCCGGGATGACCAGCGAGACCGGCTCGGCCACCTGGGCCGCCCCCTGCGGCGGGGCGGCCTCGATCGGCCCGGTCGGCGCGGGCAGCACCTGCAGGGCGCTCGCCTGCGGCACCTCCGGGTGGCGGGTCAGCAGCAGGCCTGCCGCGCCGCCGCCCGCGGCGACGACGCCAACCGCTAGCACCAGCGCGGCCGTCCGCCTGCCAGGCAGTATCCCCGGGCGGCGGGAATGCCTGCCAGCATGCATCGCTATGACTTGGCGGCGGGAAGACGGCGCAGGCGCCGCCCGCCGGCCACCGCCAGCAGCAGCCCGGCGCCGATCACGGCCAGCCATGGCAGCGGCGAGGACGGGGCGCGCGGTGCCATCCCGCCGAAGCCGGTCGCGGCGCCGCCAGCCGGGTCGACGGCACTGCCGGCCGCGTCAAGCAGGGGGTCGACCTGCAGGCCCTTGGTCCCGTCGAGCACCACCAGGGTGTGCACGGTGCCGGCCGCAAACGCGATGCTGACGTTCGTGGTCTCGCCGCTCCCGTTGACGAGCAGCTTCTCGGTCCCCGGGGACACCGTCAGGTAGGAGGTCACCTTACCGAACGCCAGCTTGCTGTTCAGCGCGGTCCCGCCCCAGCTGACCGAGACCACGTTCTGCTTCAGTGAGGCCTGGATGATCCGCACCAGCGCCTTGCCGGGCGGCGTGGTCAGATCGTCGTCGAGGACCTGCAGCCGCAGCCCGGACTCCGGACCGAGGCCGGCCACCGTGTAGGCGTGCCCGGCGACGACGTCCACGCTGGCCGACAGCACCGGGGAGCTTGCGGCCGAGGCGCCCGCGGCGCGCATCGCCACGGTGTAGTCACCGGTGGGCACCTGCTCGTACGGGGACGCGTCCCCGTAGGCGACGTGGTGCAGCACTGTCTGGGCGGACGTGTCGCCAAACGAGTAAAGGTAGACGTCCACCGCCGGGGTGTTCGGCGAGAAGTGGGCAAGCCTGATCCAGCCGGTGCCGGCCGTGGCCGCGGTCGCCGCCGTGGCGGCCGAGGCCGCGACGGCGGGGATGGCGAGCAGCAATAGTGGCAACGCCGCCAGCAAGATCATCCGGCGGACGAATCGTGTGAATCTCATGGGGTCCCCTCCCTACCCGGCGCTCAAGCAGAGCGCTGGTTCCTAACTCAAGTCCCGCTCAGCAATCCGAGCGGGCTGGGCGCGGCATACTCGACGCTCAGTGCGGACTGACCGACGAGAACTGCCCGCGCTGGCAGGTACGGCACCTGCTGTGCCTGCAGAAACGACAGCATTGAGCGCAGGTGCAGCGCCGCCTGCGGGCCGGCCTTGGCCGGCCCTAGCTCGACGCTGCGCAGCGGGATGGCGGCGCTCGCACCAGGCGACGGGTCGCCGAAGGCGAGGATCCGCAGCGGCTGCTGCGCGGCCAGCGCGGCGAGCATGGTCAGCAGCCGCGGGTCGACCTGCCCGGCTTTCAGCACCGCCTTGGCCGCCACCGGCATGGTGATGTGCCGGTTGCCGATCAGCTGGCCACCCGCGGCGATCCGCGCGCCGCGGTCGGCGGCGAGCGCGGCGTCGTAGGCCGCCGTGCCGTCGGCGGCGACCGCGCGGATATCAATCCGGGCGGCGCCCGAACCGAAGCTGGCGATGACCACCGGCGCGTACACGCTCGCCAGCCGGGCGCCGAACTGACTCCGCAGGGCCGGCGTCGCGACCACCAGGTTGGACCCGAGCGGGTCGCCCGCCGACGTGCCGAGCGCCAGCAGCCTGCCCGCGGGCACCCCGCTCGCCTGCAGCGCGGCGCACATAGCGGGGTCGCAGGCCACGATCGCAGCCGGGCTGACCTGAGCCGCGATCCACCGCGCGGCCGCGGTCCTGGTCCCGGCCGCCGCCTGCAGCGATGCCGGAATCTGCGTACTGGAGTTAGCCCGGCTGGACGGTTTGGCCAGCGAAGTGGTTGAACTCGAGGTCCCGATGGCGATCGCCGCGATCGCGGCCGAGACCGCCAGCACGGCGCAGGCGACAAGGGCGAGCAGCCGCCAGCCGGTTACTTTCAGGCCGGCGACGGGGTGCCGCTGCCGCCACAAACGCACCGTGGTGGCGATGACCGTCGGCCAGGAAGGCTCCGGCCGCCGCGTTTCCGCACGGGCCGGCTCAGGCCGACGCACCCCTGCGCGGGCCGGATCAGCCCGGCTTACCCTTGCACGGGCCGGCTCGGGCCGCCGCACCCCTACGCGTGGCCACGTACCGTTCTCTGCCATTGTCCCGCCCCCCCACCCCTGCCACCAGGCAAGATGCGGCTATGTTGCCATCAGAGCACACAGAACCCTTACATTTCAGGCGATACGCCGATTTGAGACGCTTGAGCCTGCTATAAGCTGCGCGTATAGGTTGAATCACCTAGCGCCGACGGGCCGGGGAGCGACAGCGGAAGGCCGAACCGCGGTAGCACGCTGCTCTCGAAGCGGGTCATGGCGCTGACCCGGTCGCCGGCCAGGGCGATGACGATAAGGCCGACCCCGCGGCGGGCGCCGTCAGGGGCGGCGGGCGCGCGCAGGTAGGAGCCGAACGCCGGCTGGCCGTTGGCCCGGGTGGGCACCAGATCGAACCTCCGGCTCGCGCCGAACAGGGCGCTCGCGCAGAAGCCGGCCACCATATCCCGGCCGTGGTACTCGAGCGCTATCGGCGGCATCGACATGAAGGCATCGTCGGTCAGCAGGGCCACCAGCGCGTCCACATCGGACGAGGAGTAGGCGCTGACGAACTTCGCCACGATCGCGTCCTCGGCCGGTGAGCCGGCCGCGGGCGGATGCCCGCCGCCGGCTGCGAGCCGCCTGCGCGCCAGGCCCGCCCGGGCCCGCTTGAGCGCGCTGTTCACCGCTTCAACGCTGGAGTCAAGCAGGCCAGCCACCTCGCTCGCGTGGAAGCCGAGGACGTCGCGCAAGATCAGCACCGCGAGCTGGCGGGGCGGCAGCGCCTGGAGGGCGGCAACGAAGGCAAGCGAGATGGATTCGGCCTGCTCGTAGCGGGCCTCCGGGCCGGGCGGCGGGCCGCCCGCACCCGCCAGCAGTGCGTCGGGAAACGGCTCGAGCCAGACGACCTCGCCCAGCCGGGTCGGCTCCGGCGGCTGGACACCGGGGATGTTCCACTCCAGGGCGGGCCGGCGGCTGGCCGAGCGAAGCGTGCTGAGGCACCGATTGGTGGCGATCCGGTAGAGCCACGTCCTGATCGACGCGCGTCCCTCGAATTCGGCAAGGCCCTGCCAGGCGGAGAGCAGCGTGTCCTGCAGGGCGTCCTCGGCGTCGGCGAACGAGCCGAGCATCCGGTAGCAGTGCACCCGCAGCTCCCGCAGGTGCGGCTCGGTCATCTCCCGGAACGCGCCGTCGTCCCCGGCCCGCGCTCTTGAGATCAGTTCGGCTGTCACCACGCCCACACTCTCCTCCTCCGCCTAGTCCTCGCCTACTTCGCGCGCACCTGGGCGAAGTTCTTCCCCCGCCCGGCCGTGCCGCCATCGTGTACGGACGCCGGCCGGGGCGCGAACTGGGCGGCCGGCGGGCAGCCAGTTTCGCGACTCGGCGGCGTCTGCATCGCTGGCAGACGGCAACAGCAACGAAGGGGAACCGCAATGGGAAAGATCGTCGTGAGTACCAACGTCACGCTCGACGGAGTCGTTCAGGACCCGGACGGCAAGGAGGGCTTCAGCCGCGGTGGCTGGTTCGGCCAGTTCGGGGGGAGCGACCTCGAGCAGTGGGGCAGGGTCTCACTCGAGGAGGCGCGGGGCGCGGCGGCCCTGCTGCTCGGCCGCCGCAGCGACGAGTGGTTCGCCGCGCGGTGGGCAGCGCGGGACGGAGAATGGGCGGACAGGCTGAACAACCTGCCCAAGTACGTCGTGTCGGCGACCGCCGAAGAGCCCAAGTGGGGCAACGCGACGGTACTGGCGGGCGACGTGGCCAGCGAGGTCGCTAAGCTGCGGCAGCAGCTGGCCGGAGACATCGTCGTTTACGCCAGCTATCAGCTTGTGCGCACACTGCTTGAGCATGGCCTGGTCGACGAGGTCCGGCTGACGGTCTTCCCGGTCGTGCTTGGGGCGGGCGAACGCCTCTTCGGCCACACCGCCAGCCAAAAGCCCCTGCGCCTGCGCGGTGCCCGCACCCTTGGCGACGGCCTGGTCCTCCTCACCTATGAGATCGTCCGCGACGCCTGACACAACCCAAGCGGCGCCGTCGGCCCGGTCACGGGGCGGGGAAGACACCTGCCCGGGGGATGGCGCCGGCCTTCAAGACGGTGCGGGTCATGGCCTTGCCGATCCGGACGACTTCCTCCGTGCGCTGTTCGCCCAGGTACTCCCAGGGGGCCGCGGCCATCCGGTCGGTGGCGTCTTCGACCTGGGCGCGCAGCGCCTGGCCCGCTTCCGTCAGCGCGCCTTCGGCGTCGAACAGCCCGCGGTCGGTGAGGCCGCTGACGGTGGTGTCCCACTCCTCCTGGGTCCAGCCGCGGCTGGACCGGGCGAACCCGTCGAGGAATCCCTTCCCGGTGGCGCAGTGGGTGACCAGTGCCTCAATGCCGCTGAGGCCCGATTCGGTCAGTGCGGCGATGTGACCGTCACCCCGGTGCTCGCGCAGCAGCGTCAGCGCATGCCACATGACCAGGTGCGGGGCTTCGGGCCAGTCCAGGTCGGCGTGCCCGGCGTACAGCGGGCGCCCCTCGGGGGTGCAGGCGCTTGAGGCATCGCGCACCAGCGTGGCCAGTGTGAGCATGTCATCGGACGCGATGACATCCGGGCCGAGCAGGCGGGTAAGCGTGGCGTCGACGGCGGCGAAGCGCGCGCCGATCACGACCGCCGGGCTGGCCAGCTCCCAGGCCTCGGGAATGGCCCGGGCCACCAGCCGCGGGCTGAAGTTGTAGAACGTCGCGGTGACCACGCCGCTGCCAACGGCCCCCATCGGGGCCGCGCGGCCCGCGAAATAGCACATCTGCCCTGGCTTGAGCCCGACGCCGGTGAACTCTTGCTCGGCCTCGGGGGCAAAGTAGATCAGCGAGTGGAGGACATTGGTGGCGTTGTGCGCGCTCCGGGCAAGAGAGAAGGCCATGCCAGCACCATAACGGCAGCCGGCCGTCAGCGTCAGAAGAGAGTTGGCGGCCCCGCGGGGACCGGCTCAGGGAGCGGCGCGATCTGCGGCACCAGTGCGCGCACATCGTCGTGGAATCGGCGTGCCAGGTCAAGCGCGTCGACGTTGTCGGGCGTATGGATGAACACCGTGGGCGAACGTCCCTCACGCAGCCAGCCGGCCACCGGGCCGAGCCAGGGCTGCCAGCCCGCGACTGTGCGGGCGGTATCGTCCCGGCCGATATAGCGGACGACCGGATGCGCCGTCAGCGCCCGTGGCCGGCGGGGCAGGCGCGGTTTTTTCCTCCATGCCTCCCGCTCGCCGTCGCTCGTCGGCGGGCTCGCGAACAGGACGGTGGTGTCGAAGGCGACCCACTCGGCGCCGACTTCACCGAGTGCCTTCTCGAGCTCGTGCTCCGATCGCGGGTCTTCGAAGAAGGCGCGGTGGCGTACCTCGACGCCGTACCGGTACCGCGGCGGAAGACGGCGCAGGAAACCAGTGAGGGCGGCGAGGCCCGCCGGGCCGAAGGACGGTGGCAGCTGGATCCAGAGGGTGTGAGCCCGTTCCCCGAGGGGTTCGATCGCCGACAGGAAGGCGCGCAGCGGTTCATCGACGTCGGCCAGCCGGCGCTCATGGGTGATCGGCTTCGGCAGCTTGAGAATGAAGCGAAAGTCAGGGTCGGTCTGCCCGGCCCACGACCGCACGGTGTCACGGGCCGGGGTCGCGTAAAAGGTGGTGTTGCCCTCCACGGCATTGCACCAGGTCGCATAGGCGCTGAGCCGTTCACGCGGCGGCAGCGAGGGAGGCAGCCAACGGCCTTGCCATGGTGCGTGCGTCCACATCGCGCAGCCGACGTGGAGCGGCCCTATGTTTGTGCTGATCAAAACACGAAAACCGTATAGGCGACGATGAGCCTTGTCAACGACATCTCGGGCGCAGTGGTTGGCGGGATTTCTGCTAGCCGCTGCGACTGGCGATCAATTTACTTTCCCTCCTGAATGTTCGCCCTATTGCGACGCCGAACGACCAGTTGTCAGCCTGCGGTCTCGGTTTTGATCAGTGGCGCGTCCCGCGAGAGTTCCCGGAACCCGAGGCCGTAGTACAGCGCGCGTGCCGCACGATGGCCCGGCGCGCCCTCGCAGACGACTGTCGCATGAGTGGCCCCGGCGGCTCGCGCCAGGTGCATGCCGAACGTGCAGGTCGCCGCGGTACGCCACGGTCTGCCGGACGTCCTCATAGCTCTGGGCCGTGTAGGCCGAGGGAGCCCAGGCATCGACATGAGCCCGGACCGCGGCCTCCGGCCCAGTCTCGTCGGCGGTGCGGAACCGGAACCCGGCCGGCAGCTCCGGCTGCTCCACATCGGTGAGGTCCCGCTCGTTGAGCTGGGTC
>JBEKEK010000091.1:0-31005 GCA_050013875.1 Trebonia sp.
GCGGTGGAGACCACCGCCACCGTCCGCTCCGGGTCGGCGACCCGCAGGTTGGCGCCGTCGGTGGCGACCAGCGAGTCGCAGCCCAGGTACAGGTCGCATTCGCCGTCCGCGAGCTTGGCCGCGTGCTCGGTCAGCCGCGTGTCGATCTTCAGATCCGACACCACCGCCCCGCCCTTCTGCGCGAGGCCGGTCTGGTCAAGCGTGCGCACGTGCCGACCCTCGGCGGCGGCCGCGGTGGCCAGGATCTGCGCGATCGTCACCACCCCGGTTCCCCCGACGCCGGTGATCCGCAAGGCAAAACCATCGGCATCGAACGTACGCGTGGGTTCCGCTGGCTGCTCCACCGGCTCGACCCGCGGCCGGACCCGGGCGGCCGGGGTGATGCTGAGGAAGGACGGGCAGTCGCCCGCCAGGCAGGAGAAGTCCAGGTTGCAGGAGGACTGGTTGATCCTGGTCTTGCGGCCGAACTCGGTCGCCACCGGCTGCACCGACAGGCAGTTGGAGGTGGCGCCGCAGTCGCCGCACCCTTCGCACACCCGCTCGTTGATGAACACCCGCTCGGCCGGCGCGGCCGCCTTGCCGCGGCGGCGCTTGCGGCGCTTCTCGGCCGCGCACTCCTGGTCGTGCACCAGCACCGTCACGCCCTCGACGGCGGCCAGTTCGCGCTGCACGTCAAGCAGATTATCGCGGTGCCTGATGTCAGCACGGTGCCCGAGCTGACGGCGCAGCCCGGCCGGGTCGTCGGAGGTGACGACCACCTTGCGCACGCCCTCGGCCGCCAGCAGGTCGAGCAGCCGGCCGATGGGCAGCTCGCCCATCGCCTGCTGGCCGCCGGTCATCGCCACCGCGGAGTTGCGCAGCAGCTTGAAGGTGACGTTCACCCCGGCTGCGACCGCGGCCCGGATCGCCAGGCTGCCTGAGTGGGTGAAGGTACCGTCGCCGATGTTCTGCACGAAGTGGCGCTGCCGCACGAACGGCGCCATGCCGATCCACTGTGCGCCCTCGCCGCCCATCTGGGACAGGCCGGTGACCGTGCCGACCTGCTCCTCGGGCATCAGCAGCACCATCGCATGGCAGCCGATCCCGCCGCCGACCAGCGTCCCCGGCGCGACCTTGGTGGAGGAGTTGTGCGGGCAGCCCGAGCAGAAGTACGGCGTGCGCGGCGCCAGCGGCAGCATGATCCGCTCCCGTCGAGGCCGGGCGGGCGCGGTCACGGCAGCGCTCATCGGCCCGACGCCGGCCCGTTCAAGGTGGCGGGCCAGGCCGGCCGCGACCGCGTCCGCATCGAGCTCGCCGAACGAGCTGAACAGGGCGGACCCGTCGCGGTCGCGCTTGCCGTACACGGCGGGCGCGCCGGCCCGGCCGTACAGGACCGACTTGACCGCGTCCTCGAGGAACGGGCGCTTGTCCTCGACGACGACGATCTGGTCGAGCCCGGCCGCGAACGCGGTGACGACGCTGGGCTCGAGCGGGAACACCACCCCCAGCTTGAGCAGCCGGATGCCGCTGGCATCGAGGTCGGCCAGCCCCAGGGCGTCAAGCGCCTGGCGCAGGTCGAGGTAGGTCTTGCCCGCCGCGACCAGGCCGATCCGCGCTTTTGGCGCGCCGATGACGGCGTTCAGGCCGCTGCGGCGGATGTACTCGACCGCGATCGGAAGCCGGCTGAGCTGCTGCCCGCGCTCGAGTTCGGCCAGGGCGGCGCCGAGCAGGTGCGCGTTCGGGCGGTGCCGGTAGGCGGTCAGGCCGCCGGGCAGGCCGGACAGGTCCGGTGGCGACCACTGCGCGGAGACGGTCGCGGTGGCGGCGCTGTCGGCGACCGCGGTGGCCACCTTGATCGCCGACCACAGGCCGCTGGCCCGCGACAGCTCGACCGCGTGCAGGCCGTGCAGCAGGACCTCGGCCGGGTCGGCCGGGTAGAACGTCGGCAGCGCCAGGTCGGCCAGGGCCAGCTCGGACGCCGACGGCACGGTGGAGGACTTGGCGGCCGGGTCGTCGCCCACCAGCGCCACCGCGCCGCCGGTGGGGGCGGTGCCGATCAGGTTGGCGTGCCGCAGCGCGTCGGTCGCCCGGTCAAGGCCGGGTGCCTTGCCGTACCAGATGCCGGTGACGCCGTCGTAGGTCGCGTCGCCGACCCCGGCTGTGTTGGCCGGACCTACCTTATTGGTTGGCTCTGTCTCGCCGCCGGCTTTGCCTCGCTGGCTGGCACTGCCGATCAGCTGGGTGCCGGATACCGCGGTCGCGGCCAGCTCCTCGTTCAGTCCCGGCTGATGGATGATCCGGTGCTCGCGCAGCAGGCCGCGCTGCCTGGCCAGCTCCAGGTCGTAGCCGGCCAGCGGCGACCCCTCGTAGCCGGACACGTAGCTGGCCGTCCGCAGGCCGTCCCCCTCGTCGTGCCTGGACCGGTCGAGCAGCATCCGGACCAGCGCCTGCAGCCCGGTGAGGTAGATCGTGCCGTCCCGGCGCAGATAGCGCTGGTCAAGCGTGGACACGCGCACAGCCGTCATATCGACAATCTACGCGTCGCCACCGCTGCCTTGAGATGATGCTGCGGTGACGCCCACGATCGTGCTACCCGACGGCGATCCGCCTATGGTCGCCCTGCTGTCCCGACCCGATTTCGCCGCCCGGCTCGACCGGCTCGGCGGCGCGCGGCTGCACGCCGGCCTGCCGCGCGACGAAGACGAGCTGATCGCGCGGATCGGCGACGCCACCGTGGTCATCCTGGGGGCGTATCTCACCGGCCCGGTGCTGCGGAGGCTGCCCGCGCTCAAGCTCGTCTCGTTCACCGGCACCGGCGCGGCGACCTTCGTCGACCTGCCGACGGCGGCCGAGCGCGGCATCGCGGTCGCGAACGTCGCCCGCTACGGCGACGCCGCCGTCGCCGAGCACGCCCTCGCCCTCACCCTCGCGCTGGCCAAGCACGTGGTCGGCAACGACCGCGCCGTCCGCGCGGGGGAGTGGCACGTCGGGCAGAGCATCGAGCTGGCCGGCAAGACCGCCGGGATCATCGGCTACGGCGGCATCGGCGCGCGGTTCGCGCTGCTGCTCGAGGCGATCGGCCTGCGCGTCGTCGCCTGGACGCCGCACGCCGACTGGGACCGGCTGGCATCGCCCGCCCAGCGGCTGGTCGAACTGCCGGAGCTGCTCGCCGCCGCCGACGTCGTCTCGCTCCATCTCATGCTGACCGATGAGACCCGCGGCCTGATCGACGAGCCCATGCTCCGCTCGCTGAAGCCGGGCGCGCTGCTGGTCAACACCGCGCGGGCCGAGCTGATCGCGCCGGGCGCGCTCGAGCGGGTTCTCGCCGAAGGCCTGATCGCGGCGGCGCTTGACGTCTTCGAGACCGAGCCGCTGGCGGCCGATTCGCCGCTGCGCGACCTGCCGAACGTCGTGCTCTCGCCGCACCAGGGTTACAACACGCCGGAGAGCCTGGAGCGGATGCTCGACGTGGTCGTCGCCAACATCGAAAACTACCTGGCAGGCACCCCCGCCAACATCGTCGGCGAGCAACGCTGACCGGCACCTCAGCCGACCGGTCAGCTACGCCACCGACAAGGTCCTCGACCTGTCATCTACGCCAACGACATCGCCCATTGGTGTCAATGGCGTAGGTGACAGGCTCGACCCGCTGATGCTCACGGCCGCCCCCCGGGTCGCTGGCCGGGACCTGACAGCGTTCCTCGCGCAGGTCAGCACCGAGCAAACCTGCAGGAAATGCATAGCCGACAAAGGCTGAAATTTGGTGAGTGATCGGCTCACTTACACATAGACTCACCGCCGTGACCTCCAAGCGAAGTACGCACGAGCGGTTCCCCGAAGTGATCGCCGCCGCCGTGCGGGTGTTCGCCAGGGACGGCTACCGATCCGCCCACATGAGCGATGTGGCGAGCGAGGCGGGCCTGTCCGAGGCGGCGCTTTACCGCTACGTCGACGGCAAGGAGGGCCTGTTCGTGCTGTCGATCAGGCACTCGCTGCTGCTCGAGCCGCTGCCGGAGGAGGATGACCCGGCCGGCGCGTTCCCGCTGAAGGCGCCGCCGCTGGCCGAGATGATCCGGCAGGCGCGCGAGTTCGTGGCCGAGGCGATCCCGTTCGGGTCGCTGGCGGAGGCGCTGCAGGTGACCGAGACCGACGACCCGGCGGCCGAGCTCGAATCGATCATGCGCGAGCTGTTCGCGCTGGAGGAGCAGACCAGCGCGGCCGCCGACATGATCGAGCGCTCCGCCCGCGAGCTGCCCGAGCTGGCCGACCTGCTGAACACCGGACTGCGCGCCCCGGTGCTTGCCGCGCTCACCGGCTACCTGGACAGCCGCGCTAAAACCGGCCAGCTCCGGACCACGCCGGACACGGCGGCGACCGCGCGGCTGGTCCTGGAGACGCTGACCTGGTTCGCCCGGCACCGGCTGTCCGACCCCTACGGCGCGGCCATCGGCGCCAAGCTGGCGCAGGACACCGCCATCGACGCACTGCTGCACGCCCTCGTCCCCCCGCGGTATCTGCCAGAGCAGTATCAGGAGCGCCCGTGAACGCGATTGAGGTCAGCGCCCTCGCCATGAGCTACGGCGACCGTCAGGTGCTGCGCGGCGTCGACTTCGAGGTGCGCAGCGGCGAAGTCTGCTGCCTCCTTGGCCCGAACGGAGCCGGGAAGACCACCACTGTCGAGATTCTCGAGGGTTTCCGGCAGCGGACCAGCGGCACGGTCAGCGTGCTCGGCATGGACCCCGCCGCCCAGCCCGCCCGGCTCCGCGAACGGATCGGGATCGTCCTCCAGGAGTGCGGCTTCCCCCGCCAGGCCCGGGTGAAGGAGCTGATCGACTGCTGGCGCTCCTATTACCCAAGCCCGCGCGCCACCAGCGACCTGCTGAACGTCGTCGAGCTCACCGAGGACAAGAACACCCAGGTGCGCAAGCTATCCGGCGGCCAGCGCCGCCGTCTTGACCTGGCCCTCGCGCTGGCCGGCGACCCGGACTTGATCTTCCTCGACGAGCCCACCACCGGCTTCGACCCGGAGTCGCGGCGGCGCTGCTGGGCGGCGATCGAGAACCTCCGCGCGCTCGGCAAGACGGTCCTGCTCACCACCCACTACCTGGACGAGGCGGAGCGGCTGGCCGACCGGGTGGCCATCTTGCAGGACGGCAAGATCCAGGTCGCGGGCACCGTCCGGCACGTCGCCCGGCAGGCGGCGGTGCCGACCAGGATCTCGTTCATCGCGCCGCAGCGGCTGCGCGACGGCGAGCTCAAGCCCCCCACCTGCCTCGAGCTGACGGTCACCGGCGAGCTGGCGGTCTGCCTGACCGCCTGCACCGAGTCCGCCTCGGTCGCGCTGCGCGAGCTGCTCGCCTGGTCAGCCGCCAACGGCCTGGGCGAACTCGATGACCTGTCGGTCGTCGCCCCCACCCTGGAGGACGCCTACCTCCACCTCGTCGCCGGAGGCGTCCGATGAGCCGAGTGGTCACCCTCGCCGCCCGTCAGGCGCTCATGGAGCAGCGCACCTTCTGGCGCAGCGCCGAGTACGCGCTGTTCACCTTCGCCCTGCCGCTCGCGCTGCTGCTGCTGATCGGGTCGACCACCGCCAGCGGTGACCTGCCGGGTACCGACGTCGAGGGACAGATGATCTTCGTCCCGTCGATCATCGCCTTCGGTGTGATCGTCGCCGCCTACGTGAACCTCGGCGCCAAGCTGGCCACCCTCCGCCATGACGGCGTGCTCAAGCGGATCAGGACCACCCCGCTGCCGGCCAGCGCGTACCTGTCGGGCGTGCTCGGCTCGACCGCCGCGACCACTCTCGCCATCACCGCGTGCATCATGGCGATCGGCGCGATCGTCTTCCACGCGGTCCCGCGGACCAGCGGCCTGCCCGAGATCGCCGGCGGCCTCATCCTCGGCGTCATCTGCTTCGGCTCCCTCGGCGTCGCGCTCAGCTCGCTCGCCCGCAGCGCCGAGTCGGCCGGGCCGATCGCGAACGCCAGCTACCTGCCGATCGCGATCATGTCCGGCATCTTCGACCCGACCTTCAGCGTTCCCGGCTGGCTGTCGGCGGTCGTCGCCGTGCTCCCGGTCCGCGCCCTCGCCCAGATCCTCGAGCAGGGCTACACCCCGGTCGAGCACGCCCCCATCACCGACCTGTTCGTCCTGCTGGCCTGGACCGCCATCGGCTGCGCGCTGGCCGCGTGGCGTTTCCGCTGGCACTGAACAGCCCAAGGCAAAATCGCGATCATCCCGAACGGACCCGTGGCTCCGCCCACCTGGCCCGCGTTTCCCCCCAGCGACCGGTCCCATCTGGTCGCCCGGCCGCCTTCGCTGATAACAGCGGTCCCGGGTTGCGGCTGCACATCATCAGCGTGTGCGGTTCGGGTCGTATGGAGCCCTTTCTGACACACGATGATGGTTCCAGCCGGGGCTAGCCCGGATCCGGCGGTGCTCGGGCGGCCGGGTTACCGGCCCTTCCACAGGGCCGGCCGTTTCTCCGCGAAGGCCCTGGCGCCCTCCCGGGCATCCTCGGAGGTGAACACCGATGCGGCGATCGCCTGCTGTTCCTCCCAGCCCTCGTCCAGGGTGAGGTCCTGCGCGCGGGTCATGAGCTCCTTGCTCGCGGCCACCGCGAGCGGGCCGTTGACGGTGATCCGCTTGGCGAGCGCCAGCGCCCCCGCCAGCGCCTCGCCCGGCGCGGTGAGCGTGTTTACCAGGCCGTAGCGGTATGCGTCGGCCGCGCTGAACGGGTCGCCGGTGAGCGCGAGCTGCATGGCGATCGCCGGCGGGATCAGCCGGGACAGCACGAGCAGGCCGCCGCCCGCCGCGATCAGGCCGCGCTTCACCTCGGGAAGGCCGAACGTCGCGTTCTCCGCCGCCACCCGCAGGTCGCAGGCGAGCGCGAGCTCGCAGCCACCGGCCAGGGCGTAGCCCTCGATCGCCGCGATGACCGGTTTGCGCGGCGGCCGCTCGGTGAGCGTGGCCATGCCGCGGCCCGGCTTGCCGCCGCCCATCTCGCCGGCCAGGAACGCCTTCAGGTCCATGCCGGCGCAGAACGTCCCGCCCGCTCCGGTGACGATGCCGATGGCGAGCTCCGGCGCCGCGTCGAGCTCGCGCATCGCCGCGGCGATCCCGGCGCTGACCGCGGCGTTGATCGCGTTCCTCGCCTCGGGGCGGTTGATCGTCACCACCATGACGCCATCGAGCCGCTCGACGATCACTGCCTCGCTCATGGATGGGATCCTCCCCGTCGACGACGACGTTACGCGCCTGACCCCCGGCCTGTCCGGTCCGGTCAGGCGCTGAGCTGCCGGACGAGGTAGTCCCAGACCGAGGCGACCGCGCCTTCGGAGTAGATGTGGTCCCGCTTGGAGACCGACTCCGCCTCGTCCGACCAGCTCGTCCAGCCGCCGAAGGTGCTGGTGAGCAGCTGCTGCCTGGCAGCCTGTTCCAAAAGCACGGCGGCGACGGTCGCGGTCGGCAGGTCCGGGCCGACCGTGACCATGCCGTGGTTGACGAGGAAGACCGCGCGGGCGCCGCCGAGGCAGGCGGCGACCCTCTTGCCGAGTTCGGGGGTGAGGATCAGGTCGGCGGTGTCGGTGAACCGCGGCACACCGCGGGGTGCGAAGTAGTTCGCGGCGTGGCTCACCGGGAGCAGCGGCGCGCCCGCCGCCGCCAGTGCCAGGACATAGGGCGGGTGGGTGTGCACCACGCCGCCGACGTCCGGGCGGGCGGCCATGATCTCGGTGTGAATCGCGTACTCGCTGTGCCGGGGGCCGTCGCCGGCCAGGACGTCACCGGCGGGGTCGACCAACTGCACGCGCCCGGGGGTGACCTCTTCCAGGCCCCAGCCGGCCGCCTTGATCCAGACGGCCCCGCCCGAGCCCGGATCGCGCGCGGAGGCATGCCCCCACACCAGGTCGCCCTGCCCGGCGGCGGCGAGCACCCGGGAGGACAGGGTCACGACTTCGCGGATCTGATCGGTCACGGTTCCACTCCTGTGCTTGCGGGGGTAGCTAGGAGGCCGCGTCGGCGGCGGCGGTGAGTTCGGTGTCGGCGCCGGCCGGGCCGAAGTCGTCCGCGCCTCCCGGGGACCCGATCGGCTCGGACCGGCCCGGAAGCGGCAAGTCGAAGAACCGGCGGTTGTCTTCCGTCCACGCCGGGTCGGCGTCATCATCGGTGCTGATGGCGTCGACCGGGCAGGCGGGGAGGCACGCCCCGCATCCGATGCACTCGTGCGGGTTGATGTAGCGTCTGCGGGCGCCCTCGTAGATGCAGTCGACCGGGCAGGTGCCGACGCAGTCGCCTGCCAGCTCGTCGATGCATCCGGGGCCAATGACGTAGGTCACGTGCGGTCCCCCTTCGTGTCCGCCACGCTCACACCCAGATCAGGGCATCGCTGGTGGCGAAGTCGCCCAGCTGTCGGTAGGCCTGCGCCGCCGCCGGGTGCAGCGGGACGACCGTGGTGGCGATGGCGGTTGGGTCCAGCGGGTGGGTGACCGGGCTGTGGTCGGGAGGAAAGTGCTGGTACTGCACCTCGAGTGCCCGGCGGGTGGCCACCATGCACCAGGCCGCCAGCCGGGCGACGTCGTCGGGCAGGTCGTCGCGGCAGGCGACCAGGAAGTCGGAGAACTCCAGGGTGGTCAGGTCGCGGTCCAGCCCGGGAAGGTAGCCGGCGGGCACCACGGCCGTTGGCCAGTCCCAGGCGGCGAAGGTAGCGGCCGCCTCCGGGCTGACCGGAAGATAGCTCACCGGCCGCGCGTCGGCCACCCGCTGCCAGGCCGGCATCATGATCGCCTCGTGGATGAGCACGTTGGCCTCGCCCCGGGCGAACTCGGCGATGGCGGTGAACGGCCGCTCGTGGTAGGAGAACGCCGCCCCCGCCGCCGCGAGGCCGGCCGGGTCGGCCCCCGACGCCGTCAGCAGCTGGTGGGCGGCCAGGCCGATGAGGTTGACGCCGTCGTCCGGGCTGGTGGCGATCCGCGGTGCCGCGCCCGCCGCGGCGAGGTCGCCGATCCGCGACAGCCCGAGCGACGCGTCGGCGCACACCACCAGCCGGTCCCGCTGCGGCAGCGTGCCCAGAGCCCGCAGCCGGTCCGCGCCCGGCCTGGTCAGCGGTCCTGACCCGGCGATCAGCATCGCCCCCGCCGCCGTCGGCGTGGCGATCGCGATGTCGACGACGCCGTCGAGGACGGCCGCGAACGCGTCGGCGCCGCCCCGGCCTGACCAGATCCCGAAGCGGGAGCCCGGCGGGCAGCGGTCGCCGATCTCCTGGGCGAGCCACCCGCAGATGCGGTGCATGTTGGCCTGGCCCCAGTCGCCCTGGAACGTGAGGGTGATAGGTCGGTCGATGACGGGAGCGGCTGCCCGGCCTGCCTCGTTGGCGCGGGTCACGGGGTCGGCGCGGGTTACCGGGTCGGCTCGGGTCACTGCGGCGACCCTTGTGCGATCGCGGCCCGCAGGGCGGCCGCGTCCAGGTCGACGTGCACCTCGTGGATCTCGTCCCACGGGAAGCCGACCCGCTCGAACTCCTGCTCCACGGCGTCCTGGTCGGTGGCCTCGTAGATGGAGACGAGGTATCCGCCGTACAGGTCGACGTACAGGTGGCGGAAGGTCGCGTACTCGGATTCGGCCACCAGCGGGCCGTTGGCCGCGATCTCTTCCGGGGACAGGCCGGGCGAGCGGTGAATGGTCATGAACGTGGGCATGGGTCTCTCCGGTTTTCTGTAGCTGTTTCGGCTGGCTGTTCGGTGCCTGGTGGCTGCTTGCTTGCCGCGGGTGGCTAGGCGCCGGCCGCCTGCTCGGCGGCGGCGCGCTCGTCCGCCAGCTCCTTGGCGATGCCAAGCCAGGCGGTGAACCGGTCCAGGTCGACGCTGGGGTGCTCGGCTCCGCAGCGGCGGCAGGCCCTCACCTCCGGGTCGTCGTTAAACGCCAGGCACGCGTCGTAGTAGGCGCGGTGGGAGACCACCGCCGCGGTGTCCCATTCGGCCCGGCACAGTTCGAGACCGCACTCCTCGCAGAACCAGGCGACGCCCTCCAGGCCCGCCTTGCGGGCCTTGTAGCGCAGCTGCACGGTCTCGGTGAGCGGGACCAGCCGGTGCGGTGTCCCGGCCGGTACGTAGACGTTGTCTCCCGGTGCCAGCGCGAAGGTGTTAACCGAGGAGTCCCTGAGCTGAAGCTGCGCCTCACCCGAGAGCTGGGCGATCACCGTGTCCTTCTCGCAGACCAGGAAGAACGGCTGCGGTGCCGAGTTCCGCGACAGGTAGACCTGCGGGTCGACGTGGGCCGGCAGCATCGGCAGCTCGGTGTAGTCGCCGGCCTCGCCTGAGGCCTTGAAGGCCTGGAACATCCGGCGGCGCTTCACCGGGCACCGGCCTGCGGCACCGCTGGTTCGGCCCGCGGCACCGCCGGGCCGCCCAGGCTGGCGGCGGCGGTCGCCTCGAGCGCCTTGCTGGCCGCGTTGACGGTGCGCCACTGGGTCACCCACCGTTCCCAGCCCCACCGGTGGGTGGGGAACTCGGGATTCACGTGGCCGCACTCGGGGCAGGTCCTGACCGCCTCCTGGTTGTACTCGGCCGCCGCCGAGACGCTGCCCCACAGCGTGGCGAACATCGGCACCCGGTCGTCGGGGGCGCCTCCCCACTGGGACGCGTCATGGCCGGCAACGTCGTGCGGTGTGGCGTCGTAGCCGAAGCGCACCAGCTCATGGCTGCACTTCTGGCAGCGGAAGATGACGGCCTCGGTCTGGTCGCCGTCTTCGCTCTGGTGCTGGGTGATCGTGATCAGGATGAAGGCATCGGGGTCGGCCGGGTCCTTGAGGAAAGAGTTCACCCCGTGCAGCTGCTGGGTCGCGAACACCGAGCCGGTCGCGAGCATGGCGTTGTTGCTGCCGTAGACGAGCGCGATCTCCTCGATCGTGTTGAAGTGGAAGAAGTGCCCGTAGTGGCCGTCATCGACGCCCTGCATGACCGCGGCGCACGGCACGATGGCACCCGCCCCGTCGTAGGGGAACATCGGCTGGAGCTGGGAGGACAGGCCCACCGCGAACTCAAAGATGTTCGCCTTCAGCGGTGCCCGCGCGCCGTCGGGCCGCGGGATGCGATGAGCAGTCCCGCCCGGTTGCAGGGCGATGGCCTCCCCCGTCGTAGTCGCGTCCATCCGCGCGCCTCCTCTGCCTTGCTCGAGTTGCGCGATATTCGCACAACGATGTGCTAAACTGGCACGCCCAGTGGAACATGGCGCACGACACGCAGTCAAGAGGTGTTGATCGATGAGTCGCCGCGAGGCCCAGGCCGCGACGGTCTCCGCGGCGGCCGTTCCGGCCGCGGCCGGAACGGCCGCGACTTCCCAGACGCTGGACCGCGGCCTGCAGGTTCTCGAGGCGGTGGCCCGGGCGGGCGACCCGGTGACGGTGGCGGAGGCCGCGGCCAGCGTCGGCCTGGACCGCACCGTCGCCCACCGGCTGGTCGCGACGCTGGCCGCGCGCGGCTACCTTCAGCGGGACGGCCGCGGCGGCTACCGGCTCGGCCCGACCTGCCTGGCGCTGGCGTCCGCGATCACCGATCTGCGCACGATGGCCCGGCCGTTCCTCGAGGAGCTGGGCGACGCGACCGGCGAGACGGTCCACCTGGTCGTCTTGTCCGGGCGCGAGGTCGTGTTCCTCGACGGGATCGAGAGCGTTCACGCGCTCCGGGTCGGCAGCCGCACCGGGCGCGTACTGCCCGCGCACTCGACCTCGGTGGGGAAGGCCCTGCTGGCGGCGCTGCCCCCGGAGCAGCTGCGCGCACTCTATGAGCACGCCGATCTGGTGGCCGTCACCGCACGGACAATCACCGACCGGGATGTACTGGAACGCCAGCTGGCGGCCATCCGCGAACGTGGCTACGCGACCAACCACGGGGAGAGCGAAAACGGCGTCGGCTCAATCGGGATGGCGGTCCGCAACCCGGCGGGCGAGCCCCGCGCGGCCCTCAGCGTCGCCCTGCCGCTTGAGCGCTGGAGCGAGGAGGCCGAGCAGCAGGCCGCGGCGGCGCTGCGGTCGGCGGCGGCCACTCTCGGCGCCCACCTCTGACGGCACACCTTTCACAGCGGCGCTCTCGGGGCAGATCCCGCCAGCACATTCCGGAACGCATGCGTGGCTCCCGGATGGCTCAGGCCGCGCGGCGCCGGACTAGCCAGATGGTCGCGGCGATGAGCAGCGCTGACAGCGCGAGCAGCCAGCCGCCCTCGATCCACTGGAAGGGCCAGAATCGGCTGGCCGGCTGGTAGCTGGTCCATTGCGTGTAGCCGTGCCGGGAGAGGCACTGGAAGAGGGCTTGCTGCGACGCCTTGCCAAAGGGCCCCGACGGAAGGGAAGAGCAGAAGTGGTTGAGGAGGCTTTCGGGAGGAATGGCGAAGGCGAACGTGCCGCTCTTGGTCCACCACTGGCTGATGATCCACGCGGAACCGGGCACGTTCGGGTTGCTGATGAGCAGCGGCGTCAGGTAGTGCTGGCGCAGGAATCCCCCGGTCGCGAAGGCGAGCCCGGTGTAGACGGCCAGGGTGGCGACAATGGCGGGGACGACCCGGCGGATGAGCATACCGGCCAGGGCGCCGATCGCGAAGGCGGCCAGCGTCCAGGCGGCGAACGCGACCCCGCGCAGGCTGAACAGGCCGGGAAAGAACGGGGTCACCCCGGCAAGGCCCAGGGCCTGGTTGCCCGGGGCCAGGTACGGCTGGTAGTACCAGGACAACAGCACGCTGAGGGAGCCGGTAGCGGCGGCCACCGCGACGGCGAGCGGCACCAGCTTGGCGAGCGTCCAGCGCCACCGGCCGAAGCCCTGGGTCCAGGCGTACCGGAAGGTGCCGGTCTCCAGCTCCCGGGCCAGGACCGGCACCCCGACGAACGCCCCGATCAGCGGGGGCACCGCCTGCAGTACGAGGCCATTCGACAGAAAGCCGTTGGTGCCAATGAAGCTGGTGCTCATGCCACCGCAGGCGACTGAGGCGACCGGGCCGCAGGCGGCGACCAGGACGGCGTAGGCGTGGTGCGTTTTAAGGCCCGCCAGCCACAGGCACACCGCCAGTGCGCCGAGGAACACGGCCACGCCGACCAGCGCGAAGCGGTGCTGCCGCCAGGTGACCCCGGCCATCCGCCGCCAGGGCACCGGCCGCAGGCTCGCGTCCTCCTCCGGGCGGGCGGGCACGGTCATCGCGGTCATTTCGCCACCTTCTTTGTCTGGGGCTCGCGCTCGCCGGGGGCACGCAGATAGGCCAGCGCGAGTTCTTCCAGGCTGGCCAGCGCGGGGTGAGCAGCGAGCAGGCCGGCGACCTGGCCGGCCAGCTGGACCCGGCCCCGCGACAGCAGGATGAGATAGTCGGCCACCCGCTCAAGGTCGGCGAGCACGTGCGAGGACAGCAGCACCGACACCCCGTCGGCGGACGCCGCCGTCAGCACGGTGGCCATGAAGTCGTGCCGGGCGACCGGGTCGAGCATCGCCACCGGCTCATCGAGCACTAGCAGCCGCGGCCGGCGGGCCAGCGCCAGGGTCAGCGCCAGCTGCGCCTGCTGGCCGCCGGACAGCTTCCCCGCTTTCCGCTTGGGCGGGATGCCGAGCTCGTCCAGCCGGGCGCGGGCGTAGGGCTGGTCGAAGCGCCGGTTCAGGCTGCGGGTGATGTAGATCATGTCCGCGACCGACAGGTTCTTGTACAGCGGAGTGTCCTGGGCGACGAACGCGATCCCGTCAAGGGCCGCCGGGGACCCGGCGGCCCGGCCGCCGAGCACCGTGACGGCGCCCGCCGACGGCGCTGCCAGGCCGACGGCCAGGTTCAGCAGCGTGCTCTTGCCAGCGCCGTTCGGGCCGACCAGGGCGGCTACGCGCCGGGCGGGGATTTCCAGCGTGCACTCGCGCAGCGCCCAGGTGCCGCCGTAGCGCTTACCCAGGCCGCTGGTCTCGAGGATGTTCATGCGGTTAGGAATACGCCGCCAGGGGTCACGCCGGCATCACGCGCGGAGCCGTTCCCCGGCCAGGCCGGCCACCCACCGCCGAGCGAAGGGCCAGGTCGCGTGCTGGCGGCTGGCGCAGCCGGGCGGGGCCTATGTGATCCCCGTGTGATCTCCGGCGGGGCATCATGTCCTCATGCGGGTGCTTGTGGTCGAAGATCAGGCCGAGCTGGCTGACGATATCGCCGACGGCCTTCGTGACCAGGGCATCGGCGCGGACGTGGCCTATGACGGCCCGACCGGGATCGAGAAGGCCCTGATGAACTCCTACGACGTGGTGGTGCTCGACCGGGACCTGCCCGAGGTGCACGGCGACGCGGTCTGCGCCACGCTGATCGGTTCGCGCTCGGCGGCCCGCATCCTGATGCTGACCGCGGCCGCCACGGTCGGCGACCGGGTGCAGGGCCTCAACCTCGGCGCCGACGACTACCTGGGCAAGCCGTTCGCGTTCGAGGAGCTTGTCGCCAGGGTGCGGTCGCTGGCCCGGCGCGCCCCGGCCGCGGTCCCGGTGATCGTGCGCGGCGACATCGTGTTCGACCGGGCCCGCCGCCGGGTCAGCCGGGCGGGCAGGCCGCTGTCGCTCACCCGCAAGGAGATGGGGATCCTCGAGGAGCTCCTGGTCGCCGACGGTGGCGTGGTCGCCGCCGAGGACCTGCTCGAGCGGGTCTGGGACGAGAACGCCGACCCGTTCACCCGCACGGTCACGGTGACGATCGGCCGGCTGCGGCGCAAGCTCGGCGAGCCCGACCCGATCGACACCGTGGTCGGCAGCGGCTACCGGCTGCCATGAACGCGCGCGCGCTCTCCCGGCTCTGGCCACGGAAGGTCAGGACCCGGCTCACGCTCATCTACGCGGCGCTTTTCCTCGTCGCCGGGTCGGTGCTGCTCGGGCTCGCGTTCGGGGTAGTCGCCAACAGCCTTCCGACGAAGCCCGCCGATTTCGCGAAGGTCAGCAGCAAGGAGCTGAAGGACCTGGCCCTTGAGTGCAAGTCTGAGACCAGCACGTTTCTTGGCAAGCCTCCGCCGCTCGCGTGCGGGCAGGCACAGGACGCCTACAACGCCGGCACCGCTGCGGGCCTGCAGGCGCAGCGCCAGCGCGCGCTGAGCAAGCTGCTGTCGATCTCGCTCTACGGCCTCGGGATCATGACGGTCGCGTCGGGCGGCCTTGGCTGGTTCATGTCCGGCCGGGTGCTCCGCCCGGTACGGGTGATCACCGAGACCGCCCGGCGGGCCTCCGAGCGGCACCTCGGCGAGCGGCTGGCCCTGACCGGGGCAACGGACGAGCTCAAGGAGCTGGCCGACACCTTCGACGACATGCTCGAACGCCTGGACATGGCGTTCGCCACCCAGCGCCGGTTCGTCGCCAACGCCTCGCACGAGCTGCGCACGCCGCTGACCCTGATGCGCACGGCGATCGACGTGACCCTGGCCAAGCCGTCCGCGACGCCGCGGCAGCTCACCGACATGGCCGTGCGCGTGCGGCGCTGCGTCGACAAGGCCGAGACCATGGTTGAGGCGCTGCTCACCCTGGCCGTGAGCGACCAGGGCAAGCTGAGCACCGAATTCACCGACCTGGCGACCTGGGCCGAGGACGCGATCGACGCCGCCACACCCGAGATCAAACGCCTGGACCTGCACGTTGACGCGAAGCTTGAGCCGGCCGAGACGACCGGGGATCCGCAGCTGCTTGAACGGATGATCTGGAACCTGGTCGACAACGCCGTCCGGCACAACGAACCTGGCGGCTGGATCAGGCTGCGCACCGGCAGCAGGGACGCGGTTGCCTACCTCGAGGTCGCCAACAGCGGACCGCTCATCCCCGACGACGCCGTGCCCTCGCTGTTTGAGCCGTTCCGGCGGATGGAGGCCCGGACCGGCGTCCGCGACGGCGTCGGGCTCGGCCTGTCCATCGCCCGGTCAGTCATCACCGCGCACCGCGCGAGCGTCACCGCCCGCAGTCAGCCCGACGGCGGCCTCGCCATCTCCGTGGTGATCCCCCGCGGTGTTGGCGGCGAATCGCCGTGAGCCCTCCCCGGGCTCACCTGCGCACCGTCCATTTCCGGACTGCCTCGGACAGCTCACCGCGGAAGGGCAGCACGCGGATCCGGCGCTCCGCCAGATGCTCGGTTTGGTAGCTCAGCCAGGCGCAGGTACCGGCCAGCGGGAGTTCGATGACCAGCGCGAGGACGATCGACTCGATCACCTGGTGCCTGGGCGACGTCAGGACATCGAACCAGGCGTCGACGACGAGAAGCGTCGCCGCCGTGGCGGAGGATACCGCCAGGTACCGGGACCGGCGGAGCGCGAACAAGCCCGTGGCGCTCAGGGCTATCAGCTCGAAGACGTCAAATCCCACCCAGGCGACATCGTAGTGAGAAGAGACCTGACGCGAGGGAAGGGAGAGCCCGAGGTACACGATCCACGGAATCAGCACCGCTGAGCAGAGCAGAAACGCCGGCGCCACCCAGCGCTTCACTTGGGATTCGTACAGATCATCCACAATTGCAGCTTATCGGCGCCATGAGCTTCTCCATTAGATCCTGCCCTTGGCGGTCAGCGGGAGCTCAGGCTTGGAAGCGAGCTAGGTGTTCGCGCCCATGGCAAAATCAGTAGGTGCAGATCGGGATACTTGGACCGTTCGAGGTTCGCTCGGACGACGGCGTCTTCGCCGACGTGCCGGGTGCCCGGTTGCGCGGGCTGCTGATCGCCCTCGCGCTCGAGCCAGGTCACACGGTCCCGAAGGCGGCGCTGGTCGACTGGGTTTGGGGTGAGCGGCCGCCCGCCGACGCGGCGAATGCACTGCAGCGCCTGGTCTCCCGGCTGCGGAAGGCACTGCCGGAAGCGTTGATCCAGGCGCAGCCGGACGGTTACCGGCTGACGGTGGAACCGGACGCTGTCGACGCGGTGCGGTTCGAACGCCTCGTCGCGCAGGCCCGCAATGACGAGGACCCGCGGCGGGTGCGGCTGCTGCGCGATGCCCTCGCACTGTGGCGTGGTCCGGCCATGCAGGGCGTCGGCTTGACTGATAGTGCGGCGTTCGACGCCGCGGTCACCCGGCTTGAGGGGCTGCGCCTGGCCGCCATGGAGGATCGGTTCGCCGCGGAGGTCAGCCTCGGTCACGGCGGCGGGCTGGTCGCCGAGCTGGCCGACTTGGTGGCCGCGCATCCGGTACGGGAAAGGCTTGCCGCCACGCTGATGCGTGCCCTCGGTGCGGCCGGCCGCGACAGCGAGGCGCTGCTCGTGTACCAGCACACGAGAGAAGCGCTGGCTGACGCGCTGGGTGCCGACCCCTCGGCGGAGCTGTCCGCACTGCACGTCGCGCTGCTGCGGGGAGAGTTGGGGCGTCGGGAGGAAAACCGGCAGAGCAACTTGCGGGCCGAGCTGACCAGCTTCGTCGGCAAGGACGCGGATGTCGCCGCGGTCCGTGACCTCATCGCCGGCCATCGGCTCACCACGCTGATCGGGCCGGGCGGCTCGGGGAAAACCAGGCTGGCCACCGAGACCGCCCGCACGCTGCTCGGCGGTCTGCCGGACGGGGCGTGGCTGGTGGAGCTGGCAGCCATCGGCACCGGCGGTGACGTGGCGCAGTCGGCGCTGGCCGGGTTCGGCCTGCGGGATGCCCTGCTCGGCGACGCACCGAACGCGGAGCCGACGGACCGGCTGATCGCCGCGATCCGCGACCGGGAGGCGCTGCTGATCCTGGATAACTGCGAGCACGTGATCGAGTCGGCGGCGGCGTTCGCCTACCGGGTGCTCGGGGAATGCCGGCGGCTGCGGATCCTGGCCACCAGCAGGGAACCGCTCGGTATCACCGGTGAGGCGCTGTGGCTGGTCGAGCCGCTGGCGCTGCCGGATGCCTACCCAAGCCGCGAAGAGATGGAGTCCTCGCCTGCCGTCCAGTTGCTGCGGGACCGGGCCGGGGCGGGACGCCGGGGCTTCGCGGTCGATGCCCGCGCGTTGCCGACGATGGTGCGCGTCTGCCGGGCGCTGGACGGGATGCCGCTGGCGATCGAGCTGGCCGCCGCCCGGCTGCGCACCATGTCCATCGATCAGCTCGCCCACCGGCTCGACGACCGGTTCCGCCTGCTGACCAGCGGCAGCCGTACCGCGTGGCCGCGCCACAAGACGCTGCGGGCGGTGGTCGACTGGAGCTGGGAGCTGCTCACCGACGCCGAACGGATGGTCCTGCGCAGGCTCTCGGTGTTCTCGGGCGGGGCGAGCCTGGAAGCGGCCGAGCGGGTCTGCGCCGGGGGTGCGGTCGAGCAGGATCAGGTGCTCGAGTTGCTCACCGCGCTGGCAGAGAAATCACTGCTGCTCGCCGCGGGCGACAGTGCGCCGCGCTACCGGATGCTCGGCACGATCAAGGAGTACGCGGCCCAGCGGCTGGCCGAGGCGGGGGAATCGGATCTCATGCGCCATGCGCATCTCGCGTATTTCACGCGGCTCGCCGAGACCGCGGAGCCGCATCTTCGCCGCGCCGGGCAGCTGGAATGGCTCGCTGTACTCGAGGCCGAGCACGACAACATCGGTTCGGCGATGCGCGGCGCGCTGGCGGGCGGCGAGGCGCAGGGGGCGATGCGGCTCGCGGCGAGCGCCGGCTGGTACTGGTATCTGGGCGGGCACAAGGCCGAAGGCGCGGAGCTGATCACCGCGGCCACTGCCATTCCCGGCGCGGTGGCCGATGAGATCCGGGCCATGGTATACGCCTTTGTCGTGCTGTTCCTGGGCTCCGGGCGGGGTGACGAGAACCAGGTGGCGGAGTGGATCCACCAGGCCTACCGGTTCAGCCAGCGCAGCCAGCACGGCAACCCGCTGCTTGGGTTGGTAGCCCCGCTGGAACGCCTGCTGCAGGCGCCGGACGACGTGCTGTCGGCGTTCGAACCACTGCTGGACAGCGAGGACCCCTGGGTGCGGGCACTGGCCAGGCTGCAGCTGGGCAAGATGCGGAACATGCTCGGTCACGGCGGGCCGGAGGCGGACGCGTTTCTCGAGATGGCGCTGGCCGAGTTCCGCGCGATCGGCGAACGGTGGGGGATTTCGTTCGCCCTGACGGAGCTGGCGGACCGGATCGCCGTGCGCGGCGAGTTCGCCACCGCGTGCGACTACTACGAACAGGCGGTCGAGGTCGTCACCGAGGTCGGTGCCATCGAGGATGTCATCAGGATGCGGTCGCGTCAGGCCCAGCTGCACTGGCTGCTGGGCGATGCGGATTCCAGCGCCGCTGCCATCGCCGAGGCGCAACGGTGCGCGGAACGGGTCGCCTGGCCGAATGCGCTGGCCGAGCTGGCTCTGTCGAGGGCGGAACTGGCCCGTTGGGACGGCAACGCCGAGGAGGCGCGCAAGCAGCTCAGCGTCGCGGCCACCATGCTGGGCGACCAAGCGGAGCAGGGGCACATCCGCGGCGTGACCGAGGACCTGCTCGGCTACCTGGCGGACGACCTCGGCGAGGCCCGGGCGCACCGCGCGGCGGCCTGCCAGGCGGCGGCCGAGGCGGGCCATCCGCCGCTGATCGCGCAGGTACTGGTCGGGGTCGCTGACTTGGCGCTGCGCCGCGACCAGTACGGGCAAGCCGCGCGGCTGCTCGCGGCGAGCGCCGGCGTGCGCGGACTGCCGGACCGTTCGCACCCCGACCGAGCCCGGATCGAGCAGGCAGCGCGGCGCCGCCTCGGCGAGGAGCTCTTCGCCGAGGCGACGCGCGAGGGTGCGCTGGCCGGGGGCCCGGAGGGGAGCTGGACTGAGCTGGTCAAAGCTACGCTCGCTGGCTGAACGTGGCACGCGACCACAGGTACCCGACGAGGGCGATTCCGGCGCACCAGGCGAGCGCGGCGGCCGCGTAACCGCCCGACGGGTGGCCGGCCAGCAGCGCGCGCAGGGATTCGATGATCGGCGTGAACGGCTGGTACTGCGCGAACTGCCTGATGCCCTGCCCCATCTTCGCGGCCGGCACGACCGCGCTGCTCACGAAGGGCAGCAGCAGCAGCGGCACGACGGTCATGCCCGCGGACTCCGGAGTCTTCGCCGCCATCCCCAGCCCCACCGTGAGCCAGGCGGCGGCGAAAGCCGCCGCCGCGGCGATACCGAGCGCGCCGAGCCAGTCGAGGGGGCTCGCCGCCGACCGGAACCCCAGCGCGAAGGCCATTCCGATGATGACCGCGATGGCGACGGCACTAGTCAGCATGGTGGTCACGACGTGACCGGTCAGGACGGCACCGCGCGAGACGTTCATAACTTTGAACCGGTTGATGACGCCCTTGGTCATGTCGGAGTTCACGGAGACCGCGGTGCCCGCCAGCCCGTAGCAGATGGCCAGCACGATCAGGCCGGGTGTCGCGTATTCGACGTAGTGCTGGCCGACATTGAACGCGTTGCCGAACACGTACACGAGCAGCAGCATGAGCACGACGGGCATCAGGGCCGCGTTGAACAGCAGGACCGGGTTGCGGAGAATGTGCTTGAGGTTGCGCCGCAGCATGGTCCGCGAATCCGTCAAGGATGCTGAGATGGCGTTCATTGTGCGATTACCTCCGTGCTCGCGTGACCGGTCAGGGCCAGGAAAACGTCATCGAGGTCCGGCGTGTGCACGGAGAACTCCTCGACGTCGACCGAATGTTCATCGAGCCGCTCCAGCAGGGCCCGCAGCGATTTCAGTCCGCCATCGCCCGGAACCCGCAGGGTCAGAGCCGCCTCATCCGCGGCGGAGCCGGTCAGGATTCGCGCCGCGGTGTTCAGCGCCGCGACGTCGGGGAAGCGGAGCCGGACGTGGCTACCGGGAACCTGGCGCTTGAGTTCGCCGGGCGTGCCCTCGGCGACCAGGTGGCCCTGGTCGAGTACCGCGATCCGGTCGGCGAGCTGATCGGCTTCCTCGAGATACTGGGTGGTGAGGAAGACGGTCACGCCGTCGGCCACCAGGTCGCGGACGATGTTCCACATCGTGCGGCGGCTGCGCGGGTCCAGTCCCGTCGTCGGCTCGTCAAGGAAGATGATCCGCGGCCTGGTGACCAGCGTCATCGCCAAGTCGAGCTTCCGCCGCATACCACCGGAATAGGCCGACGCCAGCTGCCGCGCCGATTCCGCCAGATCGAACCGTTCAAGCAGTGAGGTGACCACCCGCCTGCCCTCGGCGGCCCGCAGATGGTGCAGGTCCGCCATCAACCGCAGGTTCTCCTCGCCCGTCAGCAGATCGTCCACCGCCGCGAACTGGCCGGTGACCCCGATGACCGAGCGGACCGCCTTGGCCTCGGTCGCCACATTCCGCCCGGCGACCCGGACCGTCCCGCTGTCGGCCTTGATCAACGTGGTCAGCACGTTCACCGTTGTCGTCTTGCCCGCCCCATTCGGGCCGAGCAGGGAGAAGACCGTGCCGGCGGGCACATCCAGATCGATGCCGTCGAGGACGATCTTGTCCCCGTACGCCTTCCGCAGTCCTGAGACCGCGATTGCTGAAGTTGTCATGGCAACAGCATCGGCACCGCCGCTGACACGCACCTGACACGCGCCAGACACGGCCACTGACACGCCGTGCTTACTCGTTTCCCCAGGTCAGGCTCTCGAGACGGCTGCCGCCAGCCACGAGACGGCCCGTCAGGGCGGAGCCCGCGGGCTGCGCCCGCTGACCTGACGCCCTCACCACGTCCCGGTGGCCGCGTTCGCTTCCCGTGTCTGCCGGGCGCGGTAGGCGGCCACATGCTGGCGGTTCCCGCAGTTGCCGGTGTCGCAGTACATGCGTGACCGGTTGCGGGACAGGTCGATGAGGACGGCGTCACAGTCGGGGGCCAGGCACTGGCGCAGCCGTTCGGTTTCCCCAAGGCGGACCAGGTCGGCGAGCGCGAAGCCGGCCTGGGCGGCGATCCGGTGGACCAGTGGCGCGTCCGCCTTGGTGACGTGCAGGTGCCAGGTGCCGTTATGGTCGGTCAGCCAGGGCCGGGCACCGGACTGGCTGAGCAGGTCGTTGGCGACGGCCGCCAGTGCGGCGGGCTGGCCTGTCGTTTCCCAGGCGGCCAGCAGTTGCGGCCGCAGCATGCGGATGGCGTCAAGGGCGGCCGGGCTGGCCGGGATCCGCGGGACGAGCTGGTGAGCGTCGAGGAACTTCTCCAGCGCGGCGGTGTCCGGCAGCCCGTCCGTCTCGCCCGCTCTTCCTGGCTGGGTGTTCACGAGGTCGGTCGCGAGCACCAGAGCGGCCGTCGTGTCATGAGCAAAAGTCATCTTGACTCCTGAGCATGGGACTGTCTAGCCTCATGAGCATTCAGTCTATTTGGTGGTGACATCCGTGCTCGCAGATCTTCCCGGCAAGCGGCCTGCCGTTACCGCGGTGGCCGGCGCGGTGTGCATCTCGAGCTCAGCGGTGGTGATGCAGCTGGCGGGGAGCTCGCCGAGCATGACGGCGCTCGGCCGGTGCGCCTTCGCGCTGCCCGTGCTTGGTGTTCTGGCCTGGCGGGAGCGGCGCCAGGGCGCGACCGCGATGACGGCGCGGAACCGCTGGCTGGCGCGGATCGCCGGGGTCTTCCTGGCCGCCGACCTGATCCTGTGGAGCCACTCGATCGCCGACATCGGCGCGGGGCTCGGCACGGTGGTCACCAACCTGCAGGTTGTACTGGTGGCGCTGCTGGCGTGGGCCGTTCTCGGGGAGCGCCCGCGTGGCTCACTGCTGGTCGCGCTGCCGGTCATGCTCGGCGGCCTGGTGCTGGTCGGCGGCCTGGCGGGCACCGGCGGGTACGGCAGGCACCCGGCGATGGGCGCCGTGTTCGGGCTCGGCGTGGCCGTGCTCTACGCGGTGTACATCCTGATGCTGCGCCAGGCCACCACGGTCCGGGCCGTGCCGGGCGCGGCCCGCCCGCCAGTGGTCGCGCCACTGCTGCAGGCGACGCTCGGCGCGGCGGCCGGGTCGGCCGTGCTCGGGCTGGTCCTGCGGGACTTCCGGCTCGGCCCGGCCTGGCCCGCGCTCGGCTGGCTGGTGCTGCTCGCGCTGACCTCCCAGGTGCTCGGCTGGCTGCTGATCACCATGTCCATGCCGGGGCTCCCCGCCTGGCTCGTCGGCGTCCTGCTGCTGGTCCAGCCGGCCGGGTCGCTCACCCTCAGCGCGGTCTTCCTCGGCGAACGGCCGTCGTGGTCGCAGCTGGCCGGCGTCGCGGTGATCCTGGCCGGAGTCCTGATAGCGGCGACCGGCGCGGGCCGCGATGCCCGGCGCCCCATCCGCCAGGAACAGCCAGCGGCCCAGCCGCGGACCGCCTCTGTTGCGGCCGATGAGGATCGTGTTCCCCCCCGGGTGCCACCGGAGATCGGCGGAATCTAAGCTGGGGCCATGGCGAGATGGAGCCCACTCCAGTGGCCGGTTGTCCGGCAGGTCCGCACCGGGGACCTGCTCGGCCGCGGGCCTGCGGTAACGTCCGAGCACACCAGGAACCTAACCGCGCGCACCTCGACCGCCGACCGGGTCGTGCAGAGCATCTGCCCGTACTGTGCGGTTGGCTGCGGCCAGCGGATCTTCGTCTCCGGCGAGAAGGTCGTCCAGATCGAGGGCGACCCCGACTCCCCGATCTCGCGTGGCCGGCTGTGCCCCAAGGGGGCCGCCAGCGAGCAGCTGGTGAATTCACCCGGCCGGCAGACCAAGGTGCTCTACCGGGCACCGTACGCGCGCGAATGGCGGCGCCTCGACCGGGATACCGCCATCGACATGCTGGCCGACCGGTTCATCGAAGCGCGCCGCCGCGGCTGGCAGCAGCGCGACGACAAGGGGCGCCTGCTGCGCCGCACGATGGGCATCGCCGCCCTGGGCGGCGCGACCCTCGACAACGAAGAGAACTACCTCATCAAGAAGCTCTTCACCGCCGCCGGCGCGGTCCAGATCGAGAACCAGGCCCGTATTTGACACTCCGCCACTGTTCCCAGTTTGGGAACCTCGTTCGGGCGCGGCGGCGCCACCCAAACCCTGCAGGACATGGCCAACGCTGACTGCATTGTCATCCAGGGTTCCAACATGGCCGAGTGCCATCCGGTGGGATTCCAATGGGTGGAGGAGGCCAGGGCGCGCGGCGCGAAGGTGATCCACGTCGACCCGCGCTTCACCCGCACCTCGGCGGTCGCGGACAAGCACATCCCGATCCGGGCCGGCTCTGACGTGGTGCTGCTCGGCGCGCTGATCAACTACGTGCTCGCCAATGACCTCTGGTTCAAGGAGTACGTGGTCGCCTACACCAACGCCGCGACCCTGGTGAACTCCGATTTCCGCGACACCGAGGAACTCGGCGGCCTGTTCTCCGGCTTCGACCCCGCGACCGGTCACTACGACCCGGCGACCTGGGCTTACGCGGAGACCGAGGACGGCGCCGGGCCCTCCGACGACGGCCATGAGCACGGCGCCAGCGCCTCGGCCCGCGCGGGCGGCGACCAGCACGGCAGCGGCGGGCCGCCCTTGCCGCACGCCCGGGTACGGCGCGACGAGACCCTGCGGCACCCGCGGACGGTCTTCCAGATCCTCAAGCGCCACTACGCCCGCTACACGCCGGAGATGGTCCGCGATGTCTGCGGCATCAGCCTGGACGACTTCGGCTACCTCGCCCGCGCGATCACCGAGAACTCCGGCCGCGAGCGGACAACCTGCTTCGCCTATGCCGTCGGCTGGACCCAGCACACCCTGGGTGCGCAGTTCATCAGGGGCGCCGCGATCCTGCAGCTGCTGCTGGGCAACGTGGGCCGCCCGGGCAGCGGCATCATGGCGCTGCGGGGGCACGCCAGCATCCAGGGTTCAACCGACATCCCGACGCTGTTCAACCTACTTCCCGGCTACCTGGCGATGCCCTCGGCGGGCAGGCACGACACCTTCGCCGACTACCTGGCGGCGGTCGCGTCGAAGAAGCAGAAGGGATTCTGGGCCAATGCCGACACCTACGTCATCAGCCTGCTCAAGGCCTGGTGGGGCGACGCCGCGCGCGCCGACAACGACTGGGCCTATGATTACCTGCCCCGGCTGACGGGGCCCCACGGGACCTACCAGACGGTGACCGCCATGCTGGCGGGCGAGGTGGAGGGCTACTTCCTGCTCGGCCAGAACCCGGCGGTCGGCTCCGCCAACGGCCGGCAGCAGCGGCTGGGCATGTCCCACCTGAAGTGGCTGGTCGTGCGGGACCTCAACATGATCGAGTCGGCCACCTGGTGGAAGGACGGCCCGGAGATCGCCTCCGGCGAGCTGCGCACCGAGGACATCGCGACCGAGGTGTTCTTCATGCCCGCCGCGAGCCACGTGGAGAAGGCCGGGTCGTTCACCCAGACGCAGCGACTGCTGCAGTGGCGGCACAAGGCGGTCGACCCGCCGGGTGACTGCCAGAGTGAGCTGGACTTCTTCTACCGGCTCGGTCAGCGGATCCGGGCCAAGCTGGCCGACTCGACCGACGAACGCGACCGGCCGCTGCTCGATCTGACCTGGGATTATCCGACCGACTCGCGCGGTAACCCCGACTCCGAGGCGGTGCTGGCGGAGATCAACGGTTACCGCCGTACCGAGTCCGGCGGCCGCGAGCCCCTTTCGTCGTACACCGAGCTGCGTACCGACGGATCGACGACGGCCGGCTGCTGGATCTATACCGGGGTGTACGCAGGCGGCGTCAACCAGGCGGCCAACCGGGTGCCTGCCGGCGGTCCAGGGCGGAGCCAGTCGGAGTGGGGCTGGGCCTGGCCGGCCAACCGGCGGATCCTCTACAACCGCGCCTCGGCCGACCCGGGCGGCAAGCCCTGGAGCGAACGGAAGAAATGGGTCTGGTGGGATGCCGAGCGGGGCCGGTGGGTTGGCGACGACGTGCCCGACTTCGTGGCCGACCGCGCCCCGGGCAGCCGCCCCGACCCGGATCTCGGTGGTCCGGCCGCGCTCGCGGGCGACGATCCGTTCATCATGCAGTCAGACGGCAAGGGATGGCTGTTCGCACCCAAGGGCATGATCGACGGTCCGCTGCCCGCGCACTACGAGCCGCAGGAGTCCCCGGTCAGCAACGCGGTCTACGCGCAGCAGCAGAGTCCCGCCCGGATCACCTTCCCGCGGACCGACAACCTCAGCGCGCCGAGCGCCGGCTCGCCCGGCTCGGACGTGTACCCGTATGTCTTCACCACCTACCGGCTGACCGAGCACCACACGGCGGGCGGGATGAGCCGCTGGCTCCCGTACCTCTCGGAGCTGCAGCCGGAGATGTTCTGCGAGGTGTCGCCTGAACTGGCCGCCGAGCGCGGCCTCGAGCCCTACGGCTGGGCCACGATCATCTCGCCCCGGGCGGCGATCGAGGCGCGGGTGCTTGTCACCGAGCGAATGACGCCGCTAACCATCGGCGGTCACACCGTGCACCAGATCGGGTTGCCGTACCACTGGGGGGTGGGGAAAGACGCGATTGTCAGCGGTGACGGTGCGAATGACCTGCTCGGCGTTACGCTCGATCCCAACGTGCAGATCCAGGAGTCCAAGGCCGGGTCCTGCGACATCCGCGCGGGACGCCGGCCGCGGGGCCAGCAGCTGCTCCGCCTGGTGACGGAGTACCAGGTCCGCTCGGGTGCCACGATCGCCACCGACAACGAGCGGATCACCGATCCCGCCCACGAGACCGTCGATCCGGCGCCCCGGCATGACACGCGGAAGGGGGAGAGCTGATGCCCCAGCTGTCCGGGCCGACCGACCCCGCCGCGGACGCGAGGTGGACGGACGTCAAGCCGCGCAAGGGCTTCTTCACCGACACCTCGATCTGCATTGGCTGCAAGGCCTGCGAGGTGGCCTGCAAGGAGTGGAACCACAACCCGCGCGACGGCGACCTGGAACTGCTCGGGTCGTCCTACGACAACACCGGCGCACTCGGCGCCAGCACCTGGCGGCACGTCGCCTTCATCGAGCAGGGCCGGGAGCGCATCGAGCAGGCGCGGGAGACCGGCCGCGCGCTGGTCGACCTCGGCATGCCCGGCGTGGGGGCACCGAAGCCGGCCGGCCCGTCACCGGCGGGTACGGCGACCGCGGGTACGGCGACGGCGGCCACGACGCCCACGGATACGGCGCCGCCGGATACGCCGGAGTTCCGCTGGCTGATGGCGTCCGACGTGTGCAAGCACTGCACCCACGCCGGCTGCCTCGACGTCTGCCCGACTGGCGCGCTGTTCAGGACCGAGTTCGGCACCGTCGTGGTGCAGGCCGACGTCTGCAACGGGTGCGGCACCTGCGTGGCCGGCTGCCCGTTCGGCGTGATCGAGCGCCGCCGGGACGGTACGGCCGCCCCGAAGAGCGAACGCGGCGAGCGCAAGGGCGAGCGGCCCGAGGTGCCCAATCTCGGCGTCGCCCAGAAGTGCACGCTGTGCTACGACCGCCTCCTCGATGACCAGACGCCCGCGTGCGCGAAAACCTGCCCGACCACGTCCATCAAGTTCGGCGACCACGTGGATCTGGTGGCCCAGGCCCGGCAGCGGGTCGCCGAACTGCATGATCAGGGAAGGACAGAGGCGCGCCTGTACGGTGCCAACGAACTCGATGGCGTCGGCGGCACCGGGTCGGTCTTCCTGCTGCTTGACGAGCCGGAGGTCTATGGCCTGCCACCGGACCCGCGGGTGCCGACCGCCGACTTGCCGCGGATGTACAAGCTGGCCGGAATCGCCGCCGGCGGAATGATCGCGGCGGCCGTGCTCTCGTTCGTGAAGGGACGCCCGTGACCACCTCGGAGTACGACAGCCTGCGCCCGCCTGAGCCGGCCGGCCGCGGCAGGCGCAACGGCAGGCGCCGCCGCCGGACGGGCCAGGGCGGCGCCGACGGCTCCCGCGAGATGCCGATGGTGCCCGAGGCGGAGTTCACGTCCTACTACGGGCGCCCGGTGGTCAAGCCGGCCCCGTGGGGTCCCGAGATCGGCGCGTACCTTTTCCTCGGTGGGGTGGCAGGCGGTTCCGCCCTGCTGGCGGCCGGGGCACAGCTGACCGGTCAGGACACACTCCGCCGCAACTGCCGGCTGGCGGCCATCGGCGCGGTCGGGCTCGGCGGGGGCGCCCTCGTGCGTGACCTCGGCCGGCCGGAGCGCTTCCTGAATATGCTGCGCACGATCAAGCTGACCTCGCCGATGAGCCTGGGTTCGTGGATCCTGAGCGCCTTCAGCGCCGGCGCGGGCGTGGCGGCGGCGGCCGAGATCGACCGGATGACCGGTCAGCGACTGCCGTTGGGGCCGCTGCGCCGGGTCCTGCGCGCCGTCGAGGGGCCGGCCGGCCTGGCAGCGGCAGCGTTCGCCCCGGGGCTGGCGGCGTACACGGCGGTCCTGCTCAGTGACACGTCGACTCCGACCTGGAACGCCGCCCGCGACGAACTGCCCTTCGTGTTCGTCAGCTCGGCCAGCCTGGCGGCGGCGGGACTGGCGATGGTCACGACGCCGGTCGCGCAGGCGGAGCCGGCCCGCAGGCTGGCGGTGCTCGGCGTCACCGGTGATCTCCTCGCGACGAGGATGATGCACCAGCGGATGGACCCCGTCGCCGCCGAGCCGCTGCACGAGGGCCGTGCGGGCACCCTGCTGCGGTTGAGCGAGGGCCTCGCGGTGGCGGGCGGGCTCGGCACGCTGCTCGGCGGGCGCCGCCGCGGCGTCGCGGTGGCCGCCGGACTGGCACTGCTGGCCGCGTCGGCGCTCACCAGGTTCGGGGTGCTCGAGGCCGGCATCCACTCCGCCAAGCATCCGCGTTACACGATCGAGCCGCAGAAACGCCGGCTGGCCGCCCGTCGCGCGGCCGGCCTCACCGACGATTCGGTCACTACGTCCGGCTGAAGCCGTTGTCCCGCGTAGCTCAAGGTTCCGCGACTACCGTACGACCCGGAGCACCGCCGCCCCCGACGCGGAGCCGGTGAGGTCCGCGCCGCCGCCGTAACGGGCGACCAGGTGATAGGTCCCGGAACGGAGCTTGCCGGCCGCGAGCCGGCAGGTACCGGCGCCCTTTCCGAGCCTGATCAGGCAGACGGTGGTCCGGCCCGCGGCGACGGTCACAGTGCCGGCCGCCGTCCCGGCGTACCTCGGGGCCACCCGGACCGTGAGCGGCTCGGAGTTCTCATGCCCGTACTTGACCGTGCCCGCCGACAGGTGCAGCGTCGTCTTGGTCCCGGCCTTGATCACCTGGAAGGTGACGGCCGGGGAGACGGAGGCGGCGTACCAGGCCGGGCCGGCGTAACTGGCGGTCAGCGCGGTGGTGCCCGCACCGAACCGGGTCGCGCCCGGGGTGCAGGATCCGCGGCCGCCGGCCAGGCTGATCGTGCACACCGCCGAGCCGCCGGATCGGACGGTCACGGTCCCGGTTGGGGTGCCCGAGGCGGCCGAGACGCTCACCGTTAGCTTCTCGGCCTGCTCGCGGCCGTAGGGGACCGACCGCGTCGACCGGCTGATCGCGGTCGTGGTCGGTGCCACCGGGACCTGCTCGGTAACGTACCCGTCGAGTCCGCTGGTCCCGGCGTTGCCAGTTGCCACACAGCTACCGGCGGCCGGGCACGACAGCGCCGTGACATCGGCCTCGCTGTTGGTGTCCGCCACCCGCACCGCCTTGCCCCAAACGCCGTTCACCTCGCTGATGACGAACGCGTCCATGACCTGCGTGTAGCTGTCGGTGTAGCCGCCCGCGCTGCAGTTTCCCGCCGACCGGCAGGACACCGCGGTCACCACGGTGCCGCCGGCGGCGAGCGGCAGGCCGGGGCTGGTGTCGCCGCCGGCCCACGTCCCGTTCACCTCGTCGGCGATCATGCCCTCCGAGGCCAGCGCACAGTCGCCCGGTGCCCCGCACGACAGCGGGAGCTGGGTGCCGGCTACTACGGAGCCAGAGACCACCGTCGGTCCCTGGCGGAGCCCGCTGGCCAGCCCCCAGATACCGTTCTGCTCGGTCACGACGAAGAGCTCATCAGCGCCGGCCGGGCTGCTGAACTGCCCGGCCGCGGTGCAGTTGCCGGCCGACGGGCAGGACGCCGAGTCGACCGCGGAGTACTCCTGGCCGACGGCGAGCGCGGACAGTCCCGGCACCGCCTGGACCGACCAGGTTCCGCCGCTCTCCGTCGCCAGCGCCGCCGCATACCCCTTGGAGGTCGAGCCAAGGCCCGCGACGCACTCACCCGGTGCCGGGCAGGAGACCGACCTAACCTGGTCGTAGGCGGGCGCGCCGGTGAGCGGGGCCGGGGCTCCCCAGGTGCCGTTCGTCTCCTCGACGACCTCGGCCATTGTGGTCTGGTAGTCCGAGGCGTCGTAGCCGCCGGCTACGCAGTCGCCGGGAGCGCTACAGGAGACGGGGCTGAGCTTCCCCGCCCCGACCCCCATGCCGGTCACCGCCGGCGGCAGGACGTCCGCTGTTCCCCAGGTGCCGTCGGTCTGGCTGACGACGAATGGCCGCAGCGCGTGCGTGCTTCCTGACGTGGGGTAGGGCGCGTAAACGCTGCCGGCCACGGCGCAGTTTCCCGGCGAGCCGCAGGACACGGAGTCGACGGTGACCGAGGAGCCCCCGGTCAGCGGGGCTAGCCCGGAGATCGGCTGCGCGCTGTCCCAGACGCCGTTCGTCTGGTCGACCACGAACCCCGGGGGCGGGCGCGGATTTGGTCGCGGAGTTCGCCGCCGGCGGCAGGCATGGGGAACATGAGAACGGGCCGCTCGACTCGGGGTCGAACGGCCCGTTTCCCGGCCACGACGGACCGGGGAAACAGCAGGTCAACAGCTCAGTGCTAACCCTCAAGTAGTTGCTCAGCCATGCCTCGGCCTAGACCGGTGCCCTCGCGTCAGCGCGGCAGCTGGTTGTACGGCGCTGCCGCGCTGGCGTGATGAGGCCAGGAGACCCGATCAGAAGCCGATGGCTACCTGCACGTACTGCGCGTCGGCGCTGTTGAAATCGGAGGACTGGCCGTTGTCGTCGTCGTAGGCGAAGCCGTACTGCAGGCCGTTGACGGCGACCGAGTGCCAGAACGCTGAGTAGTAGTTGCACGGGGCGTTCTGGTAGTAGTCGGACGGCGTGTTCTGCACCGTCGTCGAGAATTGCGCCACGCAGCGGTTCAGCCCGGCGCACAGGCTCGCGTTGCCGTTGAGGGCCGGGGTTCCGCCGCCCTGGCA
>JBEKEK010000092.1:0-30444 GCA_050013875.1 Trebonia sp.
TGGGTCTACCTGGCCAACCCGGTCAGCTGGAACGGGCAACTGCCCCGCACCGGCTACCCCGGGGCGGCCGCGCTCGCCTCAACCACCGCGGCCGGCCTCCCCCCCGAACCGGTCCTGCCGCCGCTGCAGGATGCGGCGGCCGACCTGCCGAAGTACTGGAAGGACGGCTGCCTGGACGGCACCAGAGCCGCGACCGAGAAGCTCTGCACGTTCGGGGACACCAAGAACCCGGTGCTGACGGTGGCCATGGTCGGCGACTCGGTCGACGGCAGCTGGTTCCCCGCACTGGAGCAGATCGCGCTGCAACGGCACTGGAAGCTGATCACCGACCTGCGCGGCAGGTGCACGTGGACCGCCACGATGCTGATCGACCCCACCACCAATGCCCCGTTCACGAGCTGCCGGCAATGGGGTCAGGCGGTGCTGAACGACCTGGTTACCAAGATCAAGCCGAACGTCGTGATCACCTCGGAGATGCCGGAGGACGGCACGGTCAGCCACCCGGAGCTTGGCCCGGCGGCCTACCAGGACGAGGCCGCGGGGATGGCGCGGTACTGGACCGACCTGGAGAACCACGGCATCGACGTGGTCGCCATCAGGGAGACCCCGTTCGTCGCAATCGATGAGTCCGGCTGCGTCGCGCAGCACGGCCGGAACTCGCCCAAGTGCGAGGTGCCGGCGGCCAGGGCGATCCTGCCCGACCCGCCGACCGTCATCGCGTCCCGCGACACCGGCGGCAAGGTGAAGGTGATCGACATGAACAGCTTCATCTGCGGGCCGCAGGAGTGCAAACCGGTGGTCGGCAACGTGCTCGAGTACATTGACGACCGCCACCTCACCGCGGCCTTCGGCGCAACCCTGACCAAGTACCTTGAGCCGCGCCTGCTCAAGGCCGCCCCGCAGCTCGTGAAGTAGGCCTCCGGAGCCTTACCGGCGCAGGCGGGCCCGGATTAGGGCGGGGGCCGCGGCGCGGCCGGTGACTGGCCGGAAGCGGTCGGAAGCGGCGCTGAGCGCGGCGTACTCATCGTCAGGCAAGTCGATATCGGCGGCCGCGACGTTGCCCTCGAGCTGCTCGACGCTGGACGCGCCGGGGATGGCGGTGACCTCCGGGTGCCGGATCACCCAGGCCAGCGCGATCTGAGCGGGGGTGGCCTGGTGGGCGTCCGCCACTTCGCGCAGCACCCCGATCAGTTCGCTGGCACGATCGAGGTTCTCCGGCAGGAACAGCGGGTTGCCGACGCGGACCCGGTTGGCGGGCCGGTTGTCCCGGTCATAGCGGCCGGACAGCAGGCCCTGCGCGAGCGGGCTGTAGGCGATGATGACCCGGCCCGACCCAGCGGCGAACGGCAGCAGGTCCTTTTCCGGCGCGCGGTCAGCAAGGCTGTAGCGGACCTGGTTGCTCAGCACCCGCGCGCCGAGTGCCTGCTCGGCGGCCTGCCAGCGCGCCAGCGGGTAGTTGCTGACGCCGACCTCTCCGACCAGCCCGACCCGCTGCAGCGCGCTCATGCCGCGCATGGTGGTGCCGTCGGAGACCAGCGGGTTCGGCCCGTGCACCTGGTACAGGTCGAGCAGTCGCGTACCCAGACGATTGGCGCTGGCCACGGCGCGCTGCTCGACGACCGGGGCGATTGGCAGGACCGGGAAGAGCTTCGTCGCCAGGAAAACCGATCCCCGCCGCTCGCCGAGTGCCTCCCCCAGGATGCGCTCGCTGCGCCCGAGGCCGTAAATCTCGGCGGTGTCGAACAGCGTGACGCCCAGTTCGACCGCCCGGTGGACGACGTCGCGGGCTACCGATCCGGCGTAGCTCTCCCCGTAGCCCCACTCCTTCGCCCCGAACTGCCAGGTGCCCAGCCCTATCTTGGAAATCCTGGTGGGCGTGTCGATGTCCAGATACCGCATGCGGGGCCGGTCCTTCTCTTCTGACGGCGGGACAAGTCGAACCTACTCCTAGCGGTAGCGGGGCCAAGTGAGCAACGACGGTCGGGACAGTAACTAGCTGGTCACGTCATGATGGCTGACATGGCGGAGTTGCGAGAGATCATCCGGCTGGTCGAGCAGAGCCTCGACGAGCCCGGCCTGGACGCCGGCGAGCTGGCCAGCCGCGCCTGCCTGTCACGCTTTCACTTCGACCGGCTGGCGAGCGCGGCGCTGGGAGAACCACCGGGAGCGTTCCGTCGCCGGCTGCTGCTTGAACGCGCAGCGCACCGGCTGGTAACCACCACCGAGACCATCATCCAGATCGGCGCTGAGGCCGCCTACACCTCGCCGGATGCCTTCACCCGGGCATTCTTCCGCGCCTACGGCACCACTCCGACCGGATACCGGCGGCAGCACCGATCGGTGCACGACCTTCAGTCCGCCAACGGCATTCACTTTCACCCTCCGGGCGGCCTGCGGCTGCCCGCTACCCAAAGGAACGAGCCCATGGACGTATTGACCAGGATGTACGACCACCACGTCGAGCTGACCGGCGCCATCGTCGACCGGCTCCCGGCGGTGCCCGTCAAGGTCCTCGACCAGCCAATCGAACTGCCGGTCGAGGGCATTGACGCCAGGCCGACCCTGCGGGAGCTGTGCGACAAACTGGTCCGCCAGCTGGAGATGTGGGTGAGCGCAGTGGAGGGCGCCACCAGCATCCCGGCCGGCCAGACCTCCCCTGAGGCGCTGCGGGCACGCCTCGGCCAGGCCGCGCCGCGATTCCGGGCAGTCATCGTGGACCGCGTCGCGGCGGGCGCCGGCGGGGACACTTTCCTTGATGCGACCTGCCAGCCCCCGCAGACCTTCACGCTCGGCGGCGTGCTCGCACACGTCCTCACCTTCGCCGCTGTGCGCCGCACCCTGGCGGTCGGCGCGCTGGAGTCCTCCGGCATCGGTGATCTCGGCGCCGGCGACCCGATGCACTTTGTCGGAGAAGAGGGCGCAGACGCCTCCGGGATCTCCCGCAACTTCGAGTGACTGACTTGGCGAGGTGGCTGACCAAGTGACGACGGCTTGGCGGTAGACCAGGTCAGGTGGGGGACGACGGAGCTACCGGCCGGCCGTAGGTCACGGCCGCGCGAACCTCGCTGGGCAGAGACTGGGCGAGTTGCGCGTCGGGTTGGGCGCCGAGGGCGTCGTTGATGGTGGAGAACGCCAGGCGAAGGGCCACGAAGGCGGTGATGGCGAAGATCTCCCCGTCATCGAGCCCGGAATCGCGGAGTGCCTGGATGTCGGCTTGTGTCGTGGCGTTGGGGTCGCGGGCGACCTTCCGCGCCCACCCGGCCATGGCCTGCTCCTGATCTGTCAGTCCGGCGTCGCTGCCAGTCAGCACACCCGCCGCGAGAGCGGGGTCCGACGCCTTGCCCAGCTTCCCGCCCCACGCCAGCGAGCAGTAGGAGTCACCCAGGGCCGAGGCGGCCGCGGCCACCAGGATCCCGCGCTGGCGAAAGGTCAGGCCGCTCGGCTTGAACGCCTGGGACATCAACCCGAACAGGCCCCCCAGGGTGTCTGGCTGGTGCGCCCACAGCCGGGACACGTTCCACACGTAGCCGTCGTCCGCGAGGTCTTCGTCGTAGAGCGCCCGCGCCTGCGGCGACTCCGCCGGTTCTTGGAGAAAACTGCCGGTCATGTGCGTTCGGCTCCTTCGGGTTTGCGGGCCAGGTAGCCCACGACGTTGAGTTCAGCCCGGATCGGCAGGCCATCCCTTAGCTGCCCCTGAGCCTGCTCGACAGCGGCGCGATGGAACTCAGCCTCCCCGACGTTCTGGATTGCCTCGTAGGCCGGCCCGGTAGCGGCAAGCGCCCGCGCGTACAGTTCCGGGTCCGCGAACTCCCAGGCGAACGGCACCTCCACCCGCTCAATAGCGGCGAACCCGTGCGACGCGAGGAGCTGCTCGCCCGCACCAGGACGGCCAAGCGACACCATGGCCGCCTGGTTGTCGACCTTCGGCGGGGCGGCCAGGCGGAACGCCGCCAGCGCCCAGACTCCCGGGGACACCTTCAGGTGACCCCACACGGTCATCCCGACCCGTCCGCCAGGGCGGAGAACCCGGTGTATCTCGGCCACCGCGCCGGGCGTGGTGCCCCAGATCCCCCGGAAACTGGTGACAACATCGAACGACGCCGGATCCCACGGCAGGGCGTGCATATCGCCGACCCTGATGTCACTTCCGGGGTTCCGGTCCCTGGCCACCGCGACCAGCCTGGCCGAGGCATCAACACCAGAGCAGGAGGCGCCGCGCAGGCGGGCAAGCTCGACCGCCAGGCCGGACCCGCACGCCACGTCAAGCAGCCGGTCCCCGGCATCGACGCCCAGCCGGTGATGCATAGCGACGTACTCCCGGCAGTTGCCTGGCTCGCTGAGCGTCGCGAAATCTACCGCTTTTCGGCCCCAGCCCTCATCGACCATCTCCCACTGGGGAGATTCCGCACCTGGTGTCGTCGTCATTACCGCTCCTCTTCGTCGCCAGGTCCCCTGCCCCGGTGGCTTAGCCGGCAAGCGTGCCCCGGACGTCGCGGCCGCCCCGCTAGGGCAGCATTACTCGCATATGGTGAGGTCATAAGTCTGCGGCGAGCAATCGTCCACCGGCAAGCCTGGGTGGTGCCCGCGTGCAGAGGGGAACCCTGCTGCGCTACCTGGAGCTCCTGTCCACGGTTTTCCTAAATACGGCCCTAAGACATATTGCCGCGTCAGCCCGCCGCACGGACGGCTGCCTCGGCCTTGGCGAGAGTTGTCTCGGCGTCCTGGATCCGCCAGGGCAGCAGGCCGCCCGCGCGGGCCAGCTCTGCCGCCCGGTACAGGGACTCGGCGGCGCGCCGCGGGTCGCCTGCCGTGAGCTCCGCCTGGCCGAGCGCGACCAGCGCGCTGGGTACCCGGCGCAGGTCGCCCAGCTGCTCCCGCAGCTTGAGCGAGTGCTCTAGCTGGCGGACGGCTTCCTTGGGGCGGATGTCTTTGTACAGATAGTAGAACCCGAGGTGCCGGTGGATCTCCGAGGCCCCGTACAGGTCGCCGCTTTCCGCGACCGCTTCGGCCAGGCCGAACGCCTGCCACAGGTACGGCATGCCGGCGTCCCAGTCCCGGCGCAGGACCTGGAAGACCAGGCTCATGCCGAACAGCGCCCGCGCGGTGCCCGCCGCGTCCCCGGTTTCCCGCCAGGCAGCGAGCGCTTGCCGCATGAGTTCCTCTTCGGCGACCACGTCGGCATCCGGTACCTCGGCGCCGTCAACCAGCAGGGCGACGTTGCGGCCATGGCGCGTCATTCCCAGCCCGCTGATCGCGAGCGCCGCACCGTCGCGGTCGCCCTCCCCCGCGGCGAGGTCCCGTGCCTCGGTGAACAGCCGCTCCGCGGCCGCGAAGTCCGCGGTGCGGAACGACGCCTCGGTTAGTGCCTCATCGGCCGCGGCGCACAGCGCCCTGGCGGCCAAGCCCGGTGGAGTCGTCATGAACGCCACCCTAATCAATGAGGGACGGCTGGCTGGATTTACCCATGCGGCTCGCGTGGTGTTAGGGGGTCCACAGTGCCTGCGTGGGCTGCATGCGGGCGGCGCGGATGGCGGGAAGGAGCCCCGCGAGAGCACCGACGAGGAGCGCGGCGCCGAGTCCGCCGAGCCAGGCGTCGGGCGGGATGACGACCGCCCAGCCTTTGCCGTGGGCGTAGACGGCGGTGGCGGCGGCCCCGGCCGCATCCCCGGCGATCCCGCCGGTCAGGGCCAGCAGGATGGCCTCGGCCAGGAACTGGATCCGGATCTGGCCTTTGGTGGCGCCAAGCGCACGGCGCAGGCCGATTTCCCGACGGCGCTCAAGCACCGAGATGATCATGATGTTGGCTACGCCGATCGCCCCGACCAGCAGCGCGACCGTGCCCAAGCCGAGGAACAGCGTGTCGAGCGCGCCAGCGGCGTCGGCCTGCGCCGTCAAGGCTTGCGATGGCTGGGAAACGTCGACCTCATTCGGGTACTGCGGGTTGGCCTGCGCCGCGAGCAGATCATCCACCCTGGTGGTGGCGGCTTGGGTGTTGACGGTGCGGACATACAGCTCGGAGGGATGCCCGTCGAAGCCGAAGTAGGTCGCGGCGGCGGGGAAGCCAACCAAGACGGCGGTGTCGATCTGCGGGGCGAGGGTGGCGGGGTTGAGGATGCCTGCGAGGTAAACCCACTGGCCCCCGGCCCAGATCCGCTCGCCAGGCCAGATCCGGTCGACGCCCAGCAGTTGGGCGGCCTCCGCGCCGAGCACCGCGACCGGCTCCTTGGCGGTGGCGGCGTCGAGGTAGCTGCCCTGGGCGACCGAGGTGCCCACCGCCGCGGGCAGGCCGAGGCTGGCGGCATCCACGCTGAGCCCGTCGGTGTCGACCGGGGGGATCAGTGGGCTTCGGTAGACACTGGCACTGACGGTGCCCGTGTACTCGACTCCGATGACACCGGGCAGTTGGCCGACCATCCCCGGCGCCGCGTCGGGCAGTTCGGCCGGCTGGCCGGTGAGGCTCTGCCCGTTGGCGGCGGTCAGCAGGTTGGTGCCCAGCTGCCTGATCTCGGCCAGCAGCCCCGCCTGGGAGGAACTGGCCAAGCCCAGGACGGCGACGATCGCGGCCACCGCGATCGCGATGCCAAGCGCCGACAGCGCGGCGCGCAGCTTGCGGGTCCGCAGTCCCACGCTGGCCAGCCCAGCCAGGTCGGCCGGGCGCAGCCGGGCGGGTACCGGGGCGGCCGGCCGGCGGGACGTGATGGTCATGATCTGCTCTCCTGCGCCGGCCAGCTGCTGGCCACGACGTGGGCGGGAGCGGTGTCGCTGATGATGTGCCCGTCGAGCACCTCGATGCGGCGCCGCATCCGGGCCGCGACCGCTTGGTCATGGGTGATCACGATGATCGTGGCGCCGGCCGCGTTGAGCTCTTCCAGCAGGTCGAGCAGCGCCGCGCCGGCCACGGAGTCCAGGTTGCCGGTCGGCTCATCGGCCAGCACGACGGGCGGACTGCCGACGATGGCCCGGGCGATCGCCACCCGCTGCCGCTCACCGCCCGACAGCTGGGTTGGCCGGGCGCCGGCCCGATGTCCCAGACCGACCCGATCCAGCGCGGCCGCGGCCAGGCGGCGCCGACTGACCCGCGGCGCACCCGCGTACAGCAGCCCGTCGGCCACATTGCCGAGCACGGTCTGCTGCTCAGCCAGGAAGAACTGCTGGAACACAAAGCCGATCCGGTTCGCCCGCAGCGCCGACACCTGCCGGTCGGTCATCAGGGCCACATTGAGGCCGGTGACCCGCACCGTTCCGCTACTTGGCCGGTCAAGGGTGCCCATCAGGTGCAGCAGGGTGCTCTTGCCGGATCCGGACGGGCCGACCACCGCGACCAGTTCCCCGGCCGCCACCGCCACGCTCACCTCGTCAAGCGCCCGTACCGACGGTGACCCCGGAAATTCCTTCGTCACCCGCTCCAGTTCCACGACAGTGGTCTCTTCGCGGTTTTCTGCTCGGCTCCGCGGCTCGCTGGTACTCACGTGGCCGGCGCCACAACGTGCTCCCCGGGCGTCAGCGCCCCGGTCACCTGGACCATGCCCGAGTTGTCGTCGAAGATCCCGACCGTCACGGGCACCAGCCGCCGGGTGTTCCCCGCCCCGAGCACTTCGACCGCGTACCCACCCGGGGCCTGCGCGAGCAGTACCGCCACCGGCACCGCGAGCGCGTTGCTGACGCTGGCGGTGGTGATATAGACCGTCACCGGCGCCTGGTCTAGCGTCCCGGCCGCCGAGGGGTGTGTCAGTGTGACTGTGACCTGGACCGACGCGTTGCTGGCGGTCCCGGACGCCACCGCGGCGACCGAGGAGATCTTCCCGGGCGTGCTGGCATTGTCCGGCAGCGTGACTGTGACCGCGTCCCCCACCACCACCTGCGACTCCTGGGAGGTGCTAAGCGCGATCGTCACCACGTGCTGGTCGGAGGTCGCCGCCAGCACCGGCCCGCCCGCCGGGCCACCCAGGCTGCCCAGCACGTTCGTGACCCGGATCGGCCCTGGCTCAAATAGCGCCGACCCCAGTGCCAGCGACCCTGGCGGGCTGGAAACTCCCAGCGCCGACTCCATCTGCTCGACCCCGTCTGCGGTCTCCCACGAGAAGTAATCCCAGCCCAGCTCGCTGATATCCGAGCTGCTGGCATCGCCAAGCGCCACCAGGTCATGATTCAGCTGAGTCACGTCCGTCCCGGTCAGCCCCTCATCCAAGGTCCGCCAGGCCGGCACCGGCCCGTAGAGCAGCACCACCGGGTCGCCGTTATCCACCCGGTACAGCACGTGCCCCTGACCGATCACCCGCCCGGCCGCCGGGAGCCAGGTCAGCGTCCCCCCGCCCTGCCCGCGCACCGTGTACGAATCCGCGTACCCGAGGGTGGCGGTCACCGGCAGCTGCGACGACAGGTTTTCCTTGACTACCAGCTGTGTCGCCGGCGGCGGCGCCCCCTGACCGGTCACCGGCGAGCTGTGCGACCGGAACGCCCCGGCCGCCCAGGCGATCCCGGCCGCTGCGAGCATCAGCACCACCAGCAGCACCGCGACTGCCCGGCTCATGACGCTGACGTGCTCGTGTGGGTCGATACCTGCACGCCTGGCGGCAGCAGGTACTGGCAGGCGGTCAGCGCGGCCTGGAACCGCGGCGAACTGGGGTTGATGGCAGCTCCGTTAGCGGGCGCCGGGCTCTGGCCGCCCAATGGGAGGCTGAAGGTCGGCTGGCCGTGGCCGCGCACGCACTGTTCCCACTTCAGCAACTCGGGGAGATTTTGCGCCTGCCGCTGCTGCCCTTCCTGTACCCGCTGCTCGAGCTGCGAGATGGACGGGGCGCCGGGCAGCAGATGCCGGCAATCGCCGTAGGCCGCCTGCGCCTGGCTGCTGTCGATGTCTATCGGTGACCCCCCGGCGCCCTCAATCGTCCCGCTTGCGGTCAGGGTGTAGCCCCCCGAGGTATCGGGATCGGGGAAGTTCGGCACGCCGTGGCTGCGCATGCACGTCGCGAGGGCAAGCTCCTGGGTGTAGGTCGGCGTGCTGGCGGAGGAGGACGGGGCACCGCCGCCGCACGCCGCCGCAAGTATCGCGGCGGCGGCCGCACCCACAGACAGGGCTATCGCGCGCCGCGGGCCACGGTTACCGGCTGCCTTGTCGTTCATCACGTTCTCCTCATAAAGCTGGGCACTCTTCGTCCTGCCACCCGTTGTACGGAATGGGAGGTGACAGCACGGTGACCGGAAATGTCACCTGGCTGTCACCTGCCGCCTGCGATGCTGGGCAGCAGGTGACTGGCATATTGCGAGCTCACGAAGCGGCGGGCAGGCGATGCGGGTTCTGGTGACCGAGGACGACGAGGTGCTCGCCACGGCGGTCGCCGCCGGCCTGCGCCGGGAGGGGATGGCGGTCGACGTGGCCCTGACCGGCGGGGCGGCGCTTGATCGCCTGGCGGTCAACCACTACGACGTGGTGGTGCTGGACCGTGACCTGCCCGGCGTGCACGGCGACGACGTCTGCCGAGCCCTTGTCATGAGCAGATCGGAGACCCGGGTGCTGATGCTCACCGCGGCAAGGTCGATCAGGGACCGGGTCGAAGGCCTGGACCTGGGGGCCGACGATTACCTGCCCAAGCCATTTGACTTCGCCGAGCTGATCGCCCGCATCCGGGCCTTGGGCCGCCGCCCCGCCGCCCCGCCGCTCCCGAGCCTGGAGCACGGTGACCTCGCCCTTGACCCGGTGCGCCGGGTCGCGGTCCGCGCCGGGCGGCGGCTGCCGCTTACCCATAAGGAACTCGCCGTGCTGGAATGCCTGCTGGCCGCGGGCGGGCGGCCGGTCCCGGCCGAGGAACTGCTCGAACGGGTATGGGACGAAGCGGCCGACCCATTCACCAGCACCGTGAAGACCACCATGGGCCGGCTCAGGGCCAAGCTCGGCGACCCGCCGGTGATCCAGACGGTCCGCGAAAGCGGCTACCGCATCGGAGAATCGTAATGGCCGATCCCCGCCCGCGCCGCGGTCCGCTGCGCTGGCCGCGGTTGCCCCGCCGCAGCGCCCGGCTGCGCCTTACCGTCTTGTACGGCGTGGCCTTCCTGGTCTGCGGCGCGGCCGTGCTCACCGTCGTCACCTACCTGGCCTTTGGGCATACGGGGACCTCCAACGGGCCGCCTACCGCGTCATTCAACGGGAAAGTCCCCGTCGCCGCCGTGCACCGGGCAGGCGGCTTCGACATCGTCCCTGTTCCCGTCCCCAGCGCCGACGTCCAGCAGGCGGGTCGCTACGACCTAGTCAGGATCCGGATGCCGCTGGCGGCATCCCAGGCTGCCGCGCTCAGCGCTGCTCAGCGGGCTAAGGCGCTTGCCAACGTGCAGGTTCAAGTCCACTACGACGAGCGGCAGATCCTGATCATTTGCGCCATCGCGCTGGCTGTCATCGCAGTCGCCGCGGCCGCGATCGGCTGGATCATCGCCGGCCGGGTGCTGCGCCCGCTGAGCACGATCACCGCCGCCGCCCGCCGGATCGCCGCCAGCAGCCTGCATGAGCGGCTGGCGCTGCGCGGACCCGACGATGAACTCAGGGAACTCGGCGATACCCTCGACAGCCTGTTCGCGCGGCTTGAGGCCTCTTTCGACGCCCAGCGGCGCTTTGCCGCCAACGCCTCGCACGAACTGCGCACCCCGCTGACCAGGGAGCGGACCTTGCTCCAGGTCACCCTGGCCGACCCGGCCAGCACCACCGACACCTGGCAGGCCGTCAGCAGGCAACTGCTCGCCTCGAACGCCGAGCAGGAACGCCTCATCGAGGCGCTGCTCACGTTGGCCAGCGGCGAAGCCGGCACCGGCGAGAGCGAGCCCCTCGACCTCGCGGCGATCAGCAGCGAAGCCGCGGCCGCCGCCTGTCCCGCGATCAGCCGGCTCGGCCTGCACGTCCAGACCGACATCCTGCCCGCCATCCTCGATGGCGACCCGCTCCTTGTCCGCCAGCTCGTGACCAACCTGATCGACAACGCCATCCGGCACAACATCCCCGGCGGCGACATCCGGATCGCGACCAAGACCATCGGCGACCGCGCCGTGCTGTCGGTGACCAACCCAGGCCAGGTCATCCCGGCCGCCGAAGTGGACCGGCTGTTCCAGCCCTTCCAGCGGTTCGCCCCGCGCCTCGCCCGCCGCGACGGCGGCCACGGCCTCGGCCTGTCCATCGTGCGGGCGATCGCCACCGCCCACGGCGCCACTATCGACGCAAAGCCCCGGCCCGGCGGCGGCCTGGCCATCAACGTCGCATTCCCGCCGCCGGTCCTGTCGCCGGCCCATCGGGCGCCTGCTGGAGGCGCGGCGCGCGTCCAGCTCCGCGGCTGAACCGCGGCCGACATTAAAACGGTGGCCCAGCCCCCAGCGGAAAGGAAAATGCTGATGGCCATTCCCGCTGAACTCATGGCCGAGAGAGCGGCGGCGTGGGCGGAATCTGACGCCGCCGTACGCGCGATGATCGTATACGGCTCGCTCGCGCAGGGAACCGCCGATGAGGACTCCGACCTCGACGTGATCATCGTCGCCGAACCCGGGCAACGCCTCACTCTGTGGGACCGGCGGGAGCAGATCAGCGACCTGATCCATGGTGGCCACGATGCCCTGTGGCACCAGGAACCGCTGTGGCAGCGAGCCTACCGGTACCAGAGCTGGGATCAGAAGCTCAACGAACTGGACCTCACCGCGTTCGACGGCGGCACCTGGCTTTGGCTGAACTACCTGCGCGGCAAGCTGCGGCACGGCGAGGTATGGATGGTGCGCTACGGGGTGATGGACACGCTCAACAACCGCGTATTGCCGCTGCTGGGAACCGCAGGCCATGCAGCCCACCATGGCCTGGATGCCGCCGACATCGACCGCGTCCACCGCGCCGCGCCCAGCTCGGCTGAGCCCGCGGAGCTGCGCCGTTCCCTGCGGGCAACGGCGGAACTGTACGCCTGGGCACTCGACCGATGGTCGCGGCGCACCGGGCAGCCAGCGCCGCGAAACCCGCTCACCTCGGCGATCACCGACAAATTGCACGTAGAGGACCAATAACCGCCCCGACCGCGGCGGGCCTAAAGTGCGACTGACGAAGAACCGAAGCTGCCGCCTTCAAGGTCGAGTGCGGAGTATCGAACGGGAGTGCCACGGAGATCTCCGCGACGGGGTGCGGGCCAGGGGTTTTCACGGGGGTGATCGTGTGCCTCGCGTGCGATCGTTAGGGCATCAGTTGGAGGCTTCAACCGGGGCAAGCAAGGGCACGTCGACTGTGTTGAACCGGCCGGGTTCCACCGCTGCGGCGACGTCGAAGGAGATGCTGACATGCCGAGCCAGCCAATGCAGGAAGCGATGGACGCCCTGCGCGACCGGCAGAAGGCCAGTGCCGGCCAGGCACCGCCGACGTTGGACGAGCTCCGGGCCGGCTTCACCCCCGGTGACCGCCTTTATCCGGTGCCCGACGACGTGCTGGTGACGGACGTGGACGCCGGCGGGGTGCCGGCCCACTGGCTTGCCGCGCCGGGAGTGGACGCCGATCGGGTGCTGCTGTTCATGCACGGCGGAGGGTACGAGCTCGGGTCTGTTCGCAGCGACGGCGAGCTGGCCGCCCGGCTGGGGCGGGCGGCCGGCCTGCGGGTGCTGTTCCCTGAATATCGCCTGGCCCCTGAGCACCCTTTCCCCGCCGCGATCGACGACGTGCTGGCCGCGTGGGATTGGCTGCACACCGATCATGGCTTGAGCGCTAGCTCAATAGCGGTAGCCGGTGCCTCGGCCGGCGGGGGGCTCGCCGTCGCACTGCTCGTGGCCACCCGTGACGCCGGGGAGGAATTGCCCGCGGCGGCCGCGCTGATGTCCCCGACGGTGGATCTGACCAGCTCGGGGGCCTCGATGACGGAGCGGGTCGATCAGGATCCGATCTCTACCCCCGCCCTGCTCCGTCGGTTCGCCGCCGACTACCTGGCCGGGGCCGATCCTAAGTCGCCGCTCGCGTCGCCGCTGTTCGCCGCACTGTCCGGCTTCCCGCCGCTGCTTATCCAGGTGGGCACGTCCGACCTGCTGCTGAGCGATTCTGAACGGCTGGCCGCGGCGGCGGCCGAAGCCGGGGCCGACGTCACCCTGGAGGTTGGCGAGGGCCTGCCCCACGTCTACCAGCTCTTGCGCGACACCCCTGAGGCGGCCGAGGCCACCGAGCGGATCGGGAAGTTCCTGCGGGCCCGGGTCGCGTAACCAGTCAGTCCACCGACAGCTGTGAGAGGAAGTCATCCGATGCGCTCCGATATCAGGCCTGGCGGTACCTTTCCCGATTACGCACTCCCGGACCACACCGGCACGGTGCGTACGCTCAGCGAGCTGCAGGGCCGTGATCCGCTGATCCTCACCCTGGCCCGCGGCAACTACTGCCCCAAAGAGCACCAGCAGCACCTCGAACTGGCGGCCAACTACGCGAAGATCGCGGTGGCTTATACCCAGATCGCCACCATCGCCACCGACGACCATCACACGCTGCAAGAATTCCGCCTCTCGGTGGGCGCCCCGTGGCCCTTCCTGTCCGATCCCGGCCGGACCGTGCAGCAGGACCTCGACATCCAGGAGTACACCGACCCCGAGCACAACCCGATGATCCCGCACACGCTGGTGCTGAAGCCGGGGCTGATCGTGCACAGCGTCTATAACGGCTACTGGTTCTGGGGCCGCCCGTCGTTTTACGAGCTGTGGCGCGACCTTCGGGCCGCCAGCAGCGAGATCCGGCCGGACTGGGATCTGAGCACCCCAGGTCTTCGCGAAGCGTGGGACGCGGGCGACTTCTCCAAGTTTCACGGCTGGGACCGGCGGGCCCCCCAGTCGAAGCCGACATCGTATGACGACGGACCGCACAGCTAGTAATACGCGAGGCGGGTCACCTGGTGGCCAGCGAAGAATCTCGGAGGGGCGAAGGCAATGACCACGCCGGTATGCGATTTGCTCGGGATTGAAAAGCCGATCGTCCAGGCACCCATGTCCGACATCACGCCACTGGCGGCGGCGGTCTCGAATGCGGGCGGGCTCGGCATGGTGACGCTGACCTGGTCGGCCGACGTCGGTGCGGTCATCCGCAAGACGGCGTCGCTCACCAAACGGCCGTTCGGCGGCAACCTTGTTCTCACCGACGACCGGCACGGTCGCCTTGACCAGGCTCTCGAGGCCGGCCTGCGGATCGTCTCGTTCATGTGGGGCGATCCAAGCGACTACATCAAGCGGGTACACGACGCCGGCGGGATCGCCCTGCACACGGTCGGCAGCGCCCGGGAGGCACGGCGGGCGGTGGCGGCCGGGGCGGACGTTATCGTCGCGCAGGGCTGGGAGGCTGGCGGGCACGTGTGGGGCACCGTCGCCACCCTGCCGTTGGTGCCCGCCGTGGTGGACGCGGTGGCACCGGTGCCGGTGATCGCGGCAGGCGGGATCAGTGACGCTCGCGGCGTCGCCGCGGTGTTCGCCCTGGGCGCCCAGGCCGCGTGGGTTGGCACCCGGTTCCTGCTGGCTGAGGAGATGCCGATTCACGATGACTACCGGCGCCGGCTGATGACCGCGGACGAGACCGACCCGGAGTGGTTCCCCAACCTGTACGACGTGGGATGGCCCGATTCCCCCCACCGCGCCCTGCGCAACTCAACGTCCGAGGCGTGGGATGCGGCGGGGCGCCCACCAGACGCGCAACGGCCGGGAATCGGCGATGTGATCGCGCACTTCGCCTCCGGCGAAGGAATCGTTCGTTACGAGCCCGCGCCGCCGATGGCCGGGACAACCGGGGACATCGAAGCACTCTCGATGTGGGCAGGGCAAGGCGTCGCACTCGTGCGAGAGCGAAAGCCGGCGGCGGACATCGTGGCCGAGCTCACCTCCCGCGTGTAGCGCGCCGGACCGAGGCGGCCAGCCGTCGCGGTTGGCATCGCGGCTGGCGGGCGGCCAGGCCGGTGCCGGGTTCACTTCGGTCACTCATCACCCGCGTTAGGCTTGCTTGGTGGCTGATCTGACCCTGGATGAGGCGATTGACCGGGCTCGGGCTATCGATGTCGAGTCGTATGACGTGTTCCTCGACCTCACGGCCGAGCCGGTGCTTTCCAGGACCGAGGTCCGGTTCCGGTGGCGGCGGCCGGACGCGAGCACCTTCGCTGAGCTGCGCACGCAGGGCGTGCGCAGCGTGACGCTCGATGGGGTGAGCCTGCCGCCGCCGGAGGACGGCCGGCTGCGGCTGAGCCGGCCCGGCGGCGGCGATCAGGCGGTCCTGGTGGTGGAGGCCGAGGCCGGGTACTCGCAAGAGGGGCGGGGGCTGAGCCGGTTCACCGATCCGGCGGATGGCGCCGGCTACGTGATGGCGTGCTGCTACCCAGATTGCGGACCGGAGCTGTTCTGCTGCTTTGACCAGCCGGATCTGACCGCGGCGTTCCGGTTCGCGGTGCGCGTCCCCGACGGCTGGGAATGCGTGGCGAACGGCGAGCTCGACCGGCGCCAGCACGGTGTGTACACGTTCACTGCGGTCAGCGGGATGCGGCCGTACGATCTGACGTTCTGCGCCGGGCCATTCGCAACCGCCGCGCGCACCCGGGCAGGCCGGACGGAAGTGACCGTCCGGCACCGGCACTCGCTACTCGGCCAAGGGGCAGTGGCTTCCCTGCCCCAGTTCACCGACTACGCCCGCGATGCCATCGCCTGGTACGCGGACAGGCTCGGGGTGGCCTGCCCTTACCCCGCCTACGACATCGTGTTCGTGCCGGACCTGGCCGCCATGGCGCTGTCGGTCCCCGGCCTGATGGTGGTGAACGAGAGGCTGCTCGGCCGGCCGGCCGGCGCCGACGATCAGCGCAGTGCGATGATCTGCGCGCATGAGGTGGCCCATCTGTGGTTCGGCTGCCTGGTGGGGCCGCGGTGGTGGGACGACGTGTGGCTGGACGAGGCGATCGCCACCTACCTGTCGTACGCCGCGCTGGCCGCGATCGCCGGGGTCAGCGAATCGCTGTCGTGGACCGGATTCGCTTACACGGACAAGCCTGAGGCTTATGCGGCGGACGACCTGCCGAGCCGCCAGCCGGTGTCGTCTCCGGTCGCCGCGGCCCGGCAGGGCCGGGACAAGCCGTACGGCATCCTCTACGTGAAGGGCGCCAGCGTCATCCGCTCGCTCGCCGCGCTCATCGGCGACGACGCGCTGCGACAAGGGATGAGCGACTACCTGAGCAGGTTCGCCTTCGGCAGCGCGACGCTGGACGACCTGGTCGGATGCTGGTCCCGGGCCAGCGGGCAGGAGCTGGCCGGCTGGGCCGAGCAGTGGCTGCGGGCCGAGGGCACGACCACGATCCGGTCTGCTGGAACGGGTTCTGGCTGCTGGTCACCGGCGGTGAGCTGCCGGCCGCACAGTTCGCGGACATGGTATGCCGACGGCTGCAGGCAGGCGGCCTGCCCGAGGTGGGCGTCGAGACGCTGCTCAGCCGCGCCGTCGAGGCGGCCGACGCGTGGGCTCCGCCACGCCAGCGAGCTGGCCTTCGGGAACAGATCGCCGACGCGACACGGACAGCGGCCGGAGACGCGCGGAAGCTCGCGCTCGGCTACGCCGCCAGCGCGCAGGCTGACGGTCAGCTCGCCGCGCTGGACGCATGGCTGGCCGGGAAAAACCTGCCGGGCGGGCTCGACATCGACGCGGAGCTGCGGGCGCGCATCCTGTTCACGCTCGCGGCACGCGGGCTGGCGCGCGCGGAGGACATCGACGCGCTGCCGCAACTCGACCCGGTCACCGGCGAGCTGAACCGCGCGACCTGCCTGGCCATGCGGCCGGAGCTGGCGGCGAAGGAAGCCGCCTGGGCCGTGCCGCTCTCCCCCGGCCAGCCGGCCAGGATCGCGCTGGCCTGCGCCGCCGGTATCTGGGTGCCGGGCCAGGAGGAGCTGATGGCCGGCTACCGCGACCGATACTTCAGCGAGGTTCTCCCCGCGCTCGTCACCAGGAGGACAGCGTGGTCAAAGTCGCGCCTGGGCAGCCTGCTCTTCCCGGTAACGCTCATTTCCGAGGCAACAATCGAGGCGGCGGGGGCCGCGGAGCCATCGGATAACCTGCTGCGGCTCGCCGTGGCCGAACAAACCACGATCATGCGCCGCCGCCTCGCCGCCCGCCGGGCAGCGTTAGCCGCCGCGCCCGCCAGGGCCTCAGCCGGGTCGCTACGCGCCCTCGCGGTAGGCGATGGCGGCCGCTTCGGTGCGGCTCGCCGCGCCTAGCTTGCTGAGGATGTTGGAGACGTGGACGCTTGCCGTCTTCGGGGTGATGAACAGTTCGGTGCCGATCTCGCGGTTGGACTTGCCCCTGGCGAGCAGGGTCAGCACCTCGCGCTCCCGGTCGGTCAGGGCGGCGAGCGGGCTCGTGCCGCCTGGCCCATGCCCGCCCCGGTGCCCGTTCCCGGCGTCAAGGCGGGCGCGGCGTGCCAGGTCGTCGAGGGCCGCGCCGAGTGGGGCCGCCCGCAGCCGGGACGCGGTATCGCGGGCCGTGCGCCAGACGACGGCGGCCTCGTCGCGGCGCCCGGCTTCCACCAGCGCCTCGGCCAGCCGCCACTGGGTGCGCGCGGTCTCGTACACGTAGCCGGGCCCGAACTCAGCCAGCACCCTTTCCCATGCATCCGGTGAGTTCCGCCCGGTCAGGCGGGCGGATTCGGCTTCGCAGCGGGCAAGCCAGCCACGGCCCTCTGGCCCAAGCAGCGCCCTGGGCCGGGCGGGATAGCGGGCGCCCTCCCTGGCGACATCGAGCAGCGCGGCACCGGCAGCCGCTTCCGCGTCCGCGCCGGCGGCATCCCCGGCCGCCCGCAGTTGCGCCGCGCGGTCGGCCCGGGCGGCGAGGGCGATCGCCGTCACCCGGATCACCGACGGGCTGTGCGCTGGCCACGCGTCCGCGTTGATCGCTGCTTCCGCCTCGGTCAGGGCGCGCTCCCAGTCCCCCTGCCACAGCGCATGCTCGGCGAGAATGCCGCGGGCGATGTAGGCGACGAAGACGTCGTCCCAGAACGGCTCAAGCCAGGTCCGCCGTTCCCCGACCACCGGGTTGCCGCGGGCGACGTCGACAAACAGCGCCATCGCGGACAGCAGCGCCTCCGCCTGCCTGGTGACCCGGACCGGGAACCCGTCCGCCAGCTCCTGCGCGTGGTCCCAGTCCCCGTCGGCGAAATGCGCCTGGAAGTGCAGGTGCTGCAGGTCCAAGCCGAACGGCGCGAGGCCGAGGCCCTCCGCCTCCGCCCATTCCACCCCGCGGTGGGCGACGGTGGCGGCCTCCGCCAGTTCGCCTCGCACCAGGCGCTCCGTGGCGAGCTGGTAGACGGCCCGCAGCCGGACGCCGACCGCCCCGGCCGCTCCCGCCTGCTCGACCGCGGCGGTGAACATGCCGATCGCCTCGCCGGAGCTGCCGGTCCGGAGGGCGAGCTGCCCGGTGGTGGCGAGCGCGTCCGCCTCCACCGAGGCCGACCCGGCGGCGCGAGCCGCCTCCCGTGCGCGGCTTGCCCAGTCCCGGGCGTCGTCGTAGCGGTGCGCCGACATCAGCGCGATCGCGTAGGTCGCCATGGCGCGGGCCCGGTACCAGGTGGGCGGCTCGTCCGCTGTCTCCCGCACGGTCGCCGCCGCCACGTCGAGCGCCTCGGCGTACCACTGGCTGTTCTCGCTCTGCAGCAGGTGGTAGGCGAGCCGCTCGCCGACCCGGCAGCGCAGTTCGGCGCTGTCGGCGGGACCTGCCCCGCCCGGCACCCAGTCGCGGATGTGCCGGAGCAGGTGCACGGCGCGGGGTACGTCACCGCTCGCCGCGGCGGCCAGCGCGGACTTCAGGCCGAGCTTGCCGCGCGTCACGCCCGCGATCCGCTCCGCCGCCTGCACTCGCTCCCACAGTTCCAGGGCCAGGTCGTAGTGGCGGTGCGCCTCGGCGGGAGCGCCGAGGCGCTCGGCCTCGGCGCCCGCCCGGATCGAGGCGGCGAACGCACCGGGGATGTCGTGGCTCGCCATGCTGTGGTGCGCGAGTTCGGCGGCGGCACCGGGCAGGCCGGCCAGCAGGCTCGCCAGCCGGGCGTGCAGCCGGGTCCGCTCCCCCGGCATCAGGTCGCCGTATACGGCCTCGCGCAGCAGCGCGTGCCGGAACCGGTACCCGTCGGGCCCGTCGGGCGCCAGCAGCTGGTGGCCGGCCGCCTCGCGGACCGCCTCCTCATAAACGTCGTCGGGCAGGCCGGAGGCCGCCCGGACCAGCTCGTCGGCGGCGCCACCGCCGGCCACGGCCGCCACCCGCAGCACCTGCTGGGCAGCGTCCGACACGCGCTCCACGCGCGACAGCAGCAGCGCGGCCAGCCCGGTCGGCAGCGTGTCCTGCGTGCAGGACGACGCGGTCAGGAGTTCCTCGGCGTAGTAGGCGTTCCCTTCGGCTCGCTCTACGAGAGAGTTGAGGGTGGCGGCGGACTTGGGCGACGGGGCGTTCGGCACATTGGACAGAATTTCAGCCAGGGCAGCGGCGGGGAGCGGCCCGAGTTCGACCAGCGCGACCGTCGGCAGCCTGAGCAGCTCCGCGATCACGCCGCGGAGCGGGTGGCGGTTGTGCAGGTCGTCGCTGCGGTACGTCTCGATGATCGCGACGCGCTCGCGGTGCAGCATGCGGGCGAGGAAAGTGACCAGGTGGCGGGTGGTGGCGTCGGCCCAGTGGAGGTCCTCGATGACCAGCAGGACCGGGCTGTCGGCGGCTAGCTCGGACAGCAAGCTCAGCACGGCGCCGAACATCTGCTGGCGGGTCAGGCCCGCCCAGTCTGTCTCGTGGGCCTGCCCGTCGCCGTCCGGGAGCAGGCGGGAAAGCACCGGGCGCGCCTTGATGGCCTTCTCGATGTGCGGCGGGGCGGTGCGGAACGCGTCCGCAAACGGGAGATACGGGACACTGTCACCGATCTCGGCGCACTGGCCGCACAGCACGGTGAAGCCGTCGCGTTCGGCGATCTGCATCGCCTCACCGACCAGGCGGGACTTGCCGATGCCGGCGTCGCCGCTGACGAGTCCCGTCACCGCACGGCCCGCCGCGGCGTCCTGCAGGAGGCCGCGCAGCCGGTCCAGCTCCGCGTCGCGTCCCACCAGCGTGCCCATGTCTCTATTATCCGCCGGGGTCTGACGTTCAGGCGAACGGATTACGGCCTGGTCCGGGCGCGCGGGCCCGGTCCGCGGCGGCGGGATGGTTGCTGCTTGGTGAGCCACGGGCTTAGCGCAGTGAGCCAGCGGGAGGAGCCACCGTACGTTCGGCCTAAGGCTTTTAAGGATTTTTCCCAATGATCAGCGGCGGGTCTTACTGCGAGCCTGAAGGCAGAGCACAAGGGAGGCCACCGATGAAGACAACACTGAGGCGGGCCGCCGGCAAACTGGCGGACGCCGTTCACGAGATGCACGAGGCGCAGCAGCTGATGCTCGTGCTGCACAACGCCGCAGACCGGTACGTCAAGAACCCCGATGCCGCGCCTGACACGTACGACGAATTCCTGGCCAGGACGTCCGGGATGCTGCTGCACGAGCCGTCCGCTCGCAAGCGGATGCGAAAGGCCCGGCGGGGCTAGCGAGCATACGCTTCTGCCCGGGATCCTTCTCAAGCGCTGGTCAGGACGACAGCAGGCGGGTGGGCAGTGGAACCTCGTCGACGGTCCCATCGGGGCGGCGGGTCATCTGCCACGTCCTGGCCCCGTCGACCTCGGTGACGCAGTCGACGAGATCGGTGCCTTCGAAGATAAGGCCTGTTCCGTTGTCGCTCGCGTAGCCGTCCGGCAGGGCGCCCTGCCCGATCAGCCGGTGGATCGTGGGACGCCGCTGTTCCTCGGCGTCGTGGTGCGGACTGTTGGAGTACGGAAGGAAGCCCAGGCCATCGGTCACCGGCCGCAACGGCAGGCCGAAAGAGTCCGTGGTGCCGCCCGCGAACCAGCAGACCGAGCCAGCCGAACAGCCCATCAGGACGACGCCCGCCTGCCATGCCGCACGCATCGCCTGGCCGCTGACCCGCCAACCCGCCCGGCCGAAGGCGCCGCACATCGCAAGCAGCTCGTCACCGGCATCACCCAAAGCCGTCCCCACCAGGCACACCCGTGGGCTGTCACCGGCTCGCGCCAGCGACGCGGCCAGCCCGTAGGCGGGGCCCAGGCGCGAGTCCACGGCAGCGGCACGCTCATCCGGTACCGGGCCGGTCAGGACAAGGCGCCGCGCCCCGGCCGCGTGATACGCCCGCCACAGGTCCGCGAGGCGCCGGAATCAGTAAGACGGGTCCCATTCGAGGGCGCCTTCGCCGCGCTAGCGGATGCGGACGGCTAGCAGGCAGGCGTCGTCGCCGGTGTCGGAGGCGGCGGTGGCCAGGATGCGGGCCACGTGGGCGTCGACGTCGGGGTCGGCGGGGACGGCGGCCGCGGCGAACTCGGTGAGCGCGTCACTGATCGAAGCGGCGCGGCGCTCGATGAGGCCGTCGGTGTAGAAGAGCAGCGTGTCCCCGGTTTTCAGCTGGAGGTTGACCTGCTCGTACTCGGAGTCGAGCTCGACGCCGAGCAGCATGCCCTGGGGCATCGGCTGCACCTCGGCGACCTCGCCGCGGACCAGGACGGGTGGCAGGTGGCCGGCCCGCGCCCAGCGCAGCAGCCGGGTCTTCGGGTTGTACTGGCCGCAGATCACGGTCCCGGTGACGCCCTCGGTGAAGAGGCAGGCCGCGTAGTTCAGCCGGGCGAGCAGCTCGTGCGGGTCCGCCCCGGTCGCGGCCAGGCCGCGCAGCGCGTTGCGGGAGCCGACCATGCCGGTGACCGCCTCGATGCCGTGGCCCGCGATGTCGCCGACCACGAAGAGCAGTTCGCCGTCGGGCAACTGGAGCGCGTCGTACCAGTCACCCGCCACCAGGGACCCGGCCATGGCCGGGCGGCACCGGACGGCGATATCCACCCCGTCGGTCTCGAACAGGTGCACGTCGACCGGCATGATCGCGCGCTGCAGCCGGAGCGCGAGTTCGTGCTCCTCGGCGGCTCGCTGCTCGCTGTGGGCGAGCAGGTCGCGGGCGGCGGCGAGCGCCACCCGGGTACGCACGTGGTCGAGTGCCTCCGCCAGGCGGCCGTCGTCGCTGGCGCGCCCGCGCCAGGTGAAGACGACGCGGCCGTCCCACCACGCCGCGCGCAAGTCCGCGATCCCCACCCGGTCGGTGTCCCCGGTCAGCGAGCCGACCGGGCCGGGCGCGAACTGCGGCATGCCGTCCGTCAGGACCCGGGCCGCCCGCGCGAACAGCCCATTGTTCAATGCGCTGTCCGGATAAACCTCGAGCAGCCTGCGCCCGACGATTTCGGCACCAGGACGGCCAGCCGGATCGACGTAGCCGGGGCTGGCGTAGGCGACAGAAAAATCGGCAAGGCCGCCGTCAGCATCGCGGACCGGGTCGGCCACGAGGACGGAGTCCGCGAGCTGGCTGAGCAGCTGGACAGCCGTCATGGGCAGCTGGTCGCCGCTGACCGCCACCGCCGTTCCTCCCCGCCACGTTCCGCTACTTGAAGGTGACATTTTCAGCAAGGTACCACCGCCCACAGGAAATTCTGAGCGTCTATGGAGGACGTATACCCGAAAGAGATCTTTTGCGTTGGGTGTAAATTCAACTGCGCTTTCCTCTCGCGCATTTTCCCTGAATGCAATTGCAAATGAACGTGTGACCAGTTCACGGCCATGACCGTGTGTCGTTCGGGTCGCGGGCTGCCCCCAACTGCACACGATGACGAGTCCAACCGGGACGCGACGGCCGTCGGTACGGCGGCCGGTGAGGGTGGGGTTTGAGCGAACGGTGGGGCACGGATTTAGACGGTGGAGGCGCGGATTAGAAGGCTGTGGACCAAACACGTCCACTGGTGGTGAGGGTGGGGTTTGAGTGTCTGGTGGAATTGGAGTGGTGCGCCGGGGGCGTTCAGCGGACGATGAGGGCGAGGACGGCGCCGATGGCGGCCACGCCGGTGACGAGCCAGGTGATGTAGTCGTTGATGACGCCGCTCTGGAAGCGCCGGATGACTACCGGCAGGCCGGCGCCGGGCTCGTAGCCGCGGCGAAGCACCGGGAGGCGGCGCCAGTAGAGGGCGGACAGGGCGAGCAGGACGGCGAAGAGAACCGAGCAGAGGGCGAGGATCACGCTGACCGGCGTCACGCCGGCTGGCGCCGGCGGGTACAGGGACGCCGGGTGGCTGATACGCGTGCCGGGCAGGACCGTGGCGGCGTAGCCGGCCTGGTCCTGGAACCGGACGGCGGCAGCCACGATCCCGGACGCGAACCGGGGCACCATCGCCAGCCCGCCGACCGCCAGCCCGAGCGCGGCCAGCACGCAGCACGGCAGCAGCATGCTCAGCGGCGTCCGCTGCCGGCCGGACGAGCTCTCCCCCGTCTCCTCATCTGCCTCGGCCGCCATCCGCGGGTCCTCGGTGGGCGGCTCGCCCAGACCCCAGAACACGCCGAAGGCGACCCGCAGCACCGCGCCGGCGCAGAGCACCGTGCACACCAGGCAGACCGCCGCCAGCCACGGGCCGACGCGACCGTCGCCGCTGTCGTCGATCCAGCCCTGGCCGAGGAAGCTGCCGAACGGCGGCAGGTCGGCCAGGCCGAGCCCGGCCAGCGTGAACGCGATGCCGGTGACCGGCAGCCGCCGGCCCCGCCCGTGCAGCCACGTCTCGTTGACCGAATGGAGGCGGTGCAACACGATCCCGCTGCCGAGGAACAGCGCCGCCTTCACGAACGCGTGCCCGGCCACCGCGACCGCCTCGCCCGCCAGGCCGAGCGGCGTCAGCAGCGCGAACCCGGCCAGGAACATCCCCGCGTGGCTGACCGTGGAGAACGCGAGCAGCCGTTTGACGTGCCGCTCGCGGAAGCAGAACAGCGCCCCCACGATGGCGGTGAGCACGCCGAGCGCCAGGAACAGGCCAGAAATCCCGGCGCGGTGGCCGAGCGCGTCGCCGAACATCGCCCAGTAGACCCGCGCGATCCCGTAGAGGCCGAGCTCGACCATCACGCCAGAGAACAGCACGCAGACCGGTGTGGGGGCGACCGCGTGCGCGTCGGCCAGCCAGAAGTGGAAGGGGACGATCGCCGACTTGACCAGCAGCCCGGTGATGAGCAGCAGGAAACCGATGACGACCAGGCCGTCCGGCCGGTGGCTGGACACAGAACGAGAGATCTGCGCCATATTCAGGGCGCCGGTGCGGGCGTAGATGAGGGCGATGCCGGACAGCGACAGATAGGCGCCCACGCTGTTGGTGATGGCGAAGTTGAGCGCGCCCTGCAGCGGGCCGCGTTCCTCGGGCCGGTAGGCGGTCAGCGCGTAGGCGGACACGCCCATCAGCTCGAACCAGACGAACAGGTCGAAGATGTCGCCGGTGAGGCAGAAGCCGGTCAGGCCCGCCAGGAAGGTGAGCATCAGCACGTGGAAGTAGGTGCCGACCTGGGTGAAGTACTTCCAGGCGAAGATCATCGAGGCGGTCATCAGCACCGCGCCGAGGCAGGCGAGGCCGGCGCTCAGCGGGCCGGCGTCGAAGTCGATGCCGATCACCACGTTGCCCACCGGACGGAATCCGCCGAACCAGTAGACCGTATCGCCACCGATCGTTCCATACGCCAGGAAGGCGAGCATGACGACGACGGAGAGCGAGGCGGCGACCGCAACCAGGTCGCGGGCCAGCCGTTGTTTTTCCAGCAGCGGGCGGGCGGCCAGCATCGCCGCCGCCGTGAGCAGCGGCACCGCGATGACCAGCGGGTAGAGCTGGTCCATCAGCCCTTCAACTCGGCGAGCTGATGCGGGTCGAGGGTGCCGAAGCGCTTGTGCGCCTGGATCGCGAACGCGAGCAGCAGCGCGGTGACCGCGGCCTCGACCACGACGTCGGTGAGCGCCAGCGCCTGCACCACCGGGTCGACGACGGGCTTGGCGTGCGGCGAGATGTCGGAGAAGTACGGCGCGATGCCGCCGGTCACGTAGCCGACGCCGAGCAGCAGCACGTAGGTCGAGGACTGGACGACGATCAGGCAGACGATCTGATGGATCAGGTCGCGGCTGGTCACGAGGCCGTACAGGCCGACCGCGACGATCCAGGCGACGACCAGGAACGGGAAGATCTGCATCAGTCGGTTCCCCTTGATTGCTGCCTGACCAGCAGCGTCTGCTCGAGCAGCTCGCCGATGATCGCCACGAACGCGGCGGCCACCTCGATCCCGACCAGCAGGCTGATCAGCGCGATCGTGCCCGAGGAGCTGACCGAGCCGGGGATCTTGCCCAGCGGCAGGAAGTTGTAGAGGTAAGGAAAGCCCAGCGCGACGGCGGTGACGCCGACGGCGGCGAACCCGCCCGCGCCGATCGCCTCGGCCGCGTCGACCACCGCCTCCGGGCGCAGCCGCCGGGCGGTGCGCAGATCGCCGGACAGGTAGACGAGCATGAACGCGGTCGCCAGGATGACGCCGCCCTGGAAGCCGCCGGACGGGTTGGTCTGCGCGTGCGTGCCCAGCCAGCAGCCGAGGACCACGGTCGGGGCGACCAGCAGCAGCGCCACACCGCGGACGGCCGGGCTGGTGCGCGGGACGTCCCTGGCGGCGGCCGCTTCGAGCTGTCCGGCCGGGACCTTGCGCTCGTTCCGCAGCCGCCGCAGCACCACGCCCATCCCGGCGGCCGCGGTGAACAGGATGAACTCCTCGCCGACGGTGTCGAAGCCGCGGTATTCGAAGTTGATGGCGGAGACGACGCCGGTGGCGTGCGTCTGCGCGATGGCGTGGGCCAGGATCGCCTGGCCGTAGGGGCCCGGGTAGTTGCCGAAGCCGGGCAGGCCGGAGAACGCCCACAGGTAGCAACCGACCAGGCCGGCCAGGCCGACAGCGAAGAGCACGAGGCGCTGGCGCGGGGTCACGGCTCGGGCTTCCGCACCTTGGCGATGGCGAGCAGCAGGATGAGCGGCAGCGCCACGGCCCCCACGGTGAGCTCGGACAGCGTCACATCGGGCGCCTGGAAGACGAAGAACAAGACGGCGAGCAGGATGCCGTAGACGCTGAGCACCAGGACCAGCCGGACCCGGTCCTTGGTGCGGACGACGACCAGCGCGCCCGCCGCGACCAGGACGAGGACGACGATCTGGAGGGTGTCCATCAGGCCGTTGGAGGTCATCCCTGGTCCCCGGTGTCTGGCTTAGCTGGCACTAGCCGCGGCATCGGGTCACCGACGTCGCCTTCGGCGCGTGCGCGGATCGCGCGGATCGTCGCGTGCGAGAGGTACGGGGAGACGGCGACCATGAAGATCAGCGCGATCACGGTCATCCCGGTGTTGGAGTCCAGTCCTTCTTTGACGAAGATCGCCAGCGTCACCAGCAGCGGCGCCACCACGGCGGCCGGGGTGACGTAGTGCAGCCTGGCGGCGGCGTTGGGCATGACGGCGACGCCTGCCGAGGAGAGGACCACGGTGAGCGTCGCCAGCGCGAGCAGCACATCGGTGACGACCTCCCTGATCACAGCCAGCGCTCCAGCGCGCGGACGAACACCAGGCCGCCGCCGAACAGCAGCACCGCGAGGATTACGGGAAACTCGAACAGGCCGGGCCGGCCGAACCCCTCCGCCAGCAGTGCGAGGACCATCACGATGACGGTGGAGATGAACTCGTAGCCGACGATTGCGTCGGCCAGCTCGTCGCGGACCAGGGTCACCCCGGCCGGGACCAGCGCGGCCAGCATGACGATGGCGGCGATGATGAAGGCGGTCACGACCGATCCACCAGCTCGTGCACCAGCATGACGTCACGCTCGGCGTCGAAGTCGACCACGAAGGCGTTCGGCGCCAGGCTCTTCCCGCCGGTCAGCAGGGTTCTCCTGGTCACCCCGGCCGGGGTGTCATCGCCGTAGCGGACACCGATCTCACGGAAGCCGCCGCGGGGTGGCTCGCCTCCTGGCACGAGGGTCTTCGCGAGCGCGGCGAAGACAAGGAAGGTCTCCTGCGCGACCCGGCCGGGCAGGTTGATGACCTCTCCGATGGCGGCCGGCAGCCATGCGGCTCTGAACCCGGCCCGGACCTGGGCCAGCTGCCCGACTCCGGCGGCCGCCGCGGCGGCGAACGCGGTCGCGACAGCGCCGACGATCAGCTCGTCGGCCCGCAGCGAGTCGTCGATCGCCACCCAGAACGACATCATCAGCGCCCACCAGGCGAACCAGGCAACCGTGAACCAGCTAACCGCGCTACGGCGGTGTTCCTGCTCGGCCATGCGCTCGCGTCTTCCCTGGCCAGGGGCGCTTAAACGAAGATGTCGGCCTGTCGGCTACGCCATCGACATGGTTGCGACCTGTCACCTGCGCCAACGACATCGCCTAGTGGTGTCAATGGCGTAGGTGACAGGGGACCGACTCGCCGACGACGTGAGGCAGGTTGCCCCGGCCGCGACAGAGACCGCGGCCAGGGCGAGCGCGCCCGGGCGGATTCCGGCGACGGCCACCAGGACGCCGGCTAGCGGCATACTGACGGTCTCGGTCGCGGACTCGGCCGTGGAGATCACGCCCATCACCCGGCCCAGCCTGTCCGCGGGCGCGATCCGCTGCAGGGTGGTTGCCGCCACCGTGTAGAAGACCGTGCCGCTGATCCCCCACGCGAACGCGCCGAGGTAAGCGGCGGGGATCCACGTGGTGCCCGTGAACAGGGCCGCCGCCAGCCCGTAGCCGATCGCGCCCGCGGCCAGCGCCTTCGTCCTGGCCCCGGTCCCCGCCAGGCGGCTGCGGGCGCGGGGGAGCGCCAGGCCGGTCACGATCGCCCCTATCCCGATTGCTGCCTCGAAGAGCGCGAACTGGGCCGGCGGTCGGCCAAGCACGTGCCTGGCGTAGAGCGGCTCGACGACCAGGAATGCGCCGGACGTGAACATGACGGCCATCCTGGCCAGCGCGACGAGGCGCAGGCCGCGATCGTGCGCCACCGCCACCGCGCCTGCCGTGGCCGCGCGCAGCCAGCGGCGCCCGGCCGCTGAGCGGGTGCCGGCTGCTGGCGGGCCGCCGGGCTCCGCGGCGGTGGCAGCCGGTTCTCCTGGTGAGGGAAGCAGCGGAAGCTGGAGCAGGGCAGCGACGCCCGCCAGGTAGGTGGCCGCGTCGGCGACGAACGCGGCGCCGAAGCCGGCCGTCGCCAGCAGGACACTGGCTGCCAGCGGGCCCGCGACCTGCCCGATCGAGCTGGTGACGCTCAGCAGCGAGTTCGCGGCGAGCAGGTCGCCTGGCTCCACGACGCGCGGCGGCAGCGCGCCGCCGGCCGGGCCTGACAGCGACCGGGCGGCGCCGTAGCCGACTGCCATGACGTCGAGGAAGGCCAGCGAGCCGGCGGCGGCCATGGCGAGCGCGGCCGCGGCGGCTCCCAGGTAGCCGGCGACCATCATCGGTCGCGGGCCGAACCGGTCCGCCAGCACGCCCGTGAACGGGCTGAGCACCGCGGGCGGGACGGACCAGCACACGACGGTAACCGAGATCGCCTCCGGGCCGGCGCTGAACCGGTAGGCGGCGAAACCCCACAGCACAATGGCCGATGCCCAGCTGCCGACCGAGTTGACCGACTGCCCGGCCAGCAGGAACGCGAATCGTGGATCGCGGAGCGACGGACGGACCCGGCGCGCCGTAACACGGCGCACGCCGGAGAAAACAGGCATGACGAAACCTCCACGCGAAACTGCGACGGTGAACGTTGCAGCCGCAATGCGCCGCGCGAAGGCTTAAGGGAGAAGGCGGGCCTGGATTCTTCAATGGGCCGGCTACGGCAGGGCCAGGTTCAGGCGCATCGCGCGGGAGACACAGCGGCGTGGACGGCCATGGTGATCGTCATTATTTTCTCCTCCTGCGCAAGGAAACAACACCGCCATCATGGCACAAGCGGTCACGTTAGTTTATGTCCGGCTCTCGCGGCGGCGATCTCGGCCGGTGAGCCCTCGGTTCGCATTGACGTTTTCCTAACGGTGCGGCACGGAGCTGGCCGTTTACAGGGGATACAGCCGGGTAGCGCGTTCCATTGTGGCTGGAGTCTGGGTGGCGGTCCGCCGTGCCCGCGACCAGAGTGGAGGCGGTTACGGCCGACGGGGCCGTGGCCACTGCGAACGTGGGCGTGGCCCGCGGCCCGAGCGGACAGTTCGCCATGAGCAGGCCAGGGTGGGCGAAAACCCCACAGGACCTAAGCACAGTGCAAACGTCATCGGTGTATCGTCGATGCCGACAGCGACCCGTTGCCTGAGCGCACCGCGCTCAACAATCTCGCGTTCGCGCACGCGGATTCGGAGATCCGCAGCTCTCATGACACCGCTGAACCCGCCCCGGCCGCCACGGCCGACGCCAATCGGACCGATCCACTGCTGCCGTTGGCGGGCACTCTCCGGGCGGGCTGTCGCGTGAGCGGGCCTGATCAAGCCGTACCATCACGTCCCAGCCGGCCGCTGCCCCCGCCCGATATCGTTCCTGTCTTCCATACCTACCGCACCGACCTGTCCAAGGTCCGCGCTCTGGTGATGCAGCAGTCACGGGCGGCCGGCCTCACCGAGGAGAGGGCCAATGACCTGGTGCTCGCGGTGAGCGAGGTGGCCGCGAACACGCTGCGCCACACCGACTCGTTCGGGACCCTGGCCATCTGGTACGACCAGGACGAAATCATTTGCGAGCTCCACGACGAGGGCGTGATCACCGACCCGGAGGCCGGGCAGCGCAGACCGGCGGCCGACGCCACCGGCGGCCATGGCCTCTGGCTCGTCCGCCAGGTCTGTGACCTGGTAGAGCTGCGTTCGGATCAGACCGGGACGACGATCCGCATGCATATGCGGATCCGCCCTCCCGGCCTGGCTGGGTGACCTACGGCCGCCATACCTAGATCCGGACCTAGGTATGGGCAGGAAACAGTGCGGCCTAGTGCGGCTTCGGTAACGCTGACCGTTGCATTCATGTGGTAAAACACGGGTGTGGACCTGCTCAACACCTCTGTCGCGACGTTCGAGTCCGACAGCGAGCCGTACACGCTGGTGGCGCTCTCCGGTGAAGCGGACGTGACCAACAGCGGCGCTCTTCGCGAGCTCCTTGACGCCGAAGTGGCCAAGGAGCCGAGAACGCTGGTCATCGACCTGTCCGAGCTGCGCTTCATGGACTCCTCCGCGCTGCACGTGATCTTGCGGGCCAACCGCACGATGGACCGCCAGGGCGGCGTGCTCGCGCTCGCGGGCCCGCGCGACCCGGTAGCGAAGATGCTCCGGCTGACCGCGGCCGATCAGCTGCTGCCCGTCTACGCCACGGTGGCGGAGGCCACCGCCGGATGAATCAGGCCGCCGGAAAAGTTTTCTGCGGCGATGTGTTTAGCCCGCTGGGGCGGGGGCAGTAACACCATCGTGGTGCCTACGACGCAGGCACGTCCACGCCATCTTGGCGTGCGTGCTCGCGCGGCCACAATCTCCTCGCTTCCAGCTTGAGGGTTCCGGCGCCGGCTGGCGCGCCGATGATGGCTCCCCGG
>JBEKEK010000093.1:0-29943 GCA_050013875.1 Trebonia sp.
CCCTTGGCGAACGTCATGAAGTCGGGGGTGACGTCGTGCGCCTGGATGCCCCAGAAGTGCTCGCCGGTGCGGCCCCAGCCGGTCTGCACCTCGTCGGAGATGAGCAGGATGCCGTGCTCGTCGAGGACTTCCTTGTACGCCTTGAACAGGCCGTCTGGTGCCATGGTGAAACCGCCGACGCCCTGGATCGGCTCGGCGATCAGCGCGCCGACGTCGTTGGGGTTGATCGCGGCCTGCAGGAGCGCCTTGAGGTCGGCGACGCAGGCGTCGATGTACTCGGCGTCGGACAGGTTGCGGAACTGCGGCAGTGACTTGTCGGTGCCGTGCACGTAGTGGGTGCCGAACGGATCGTTGCTCGTCGCCTTCCAGGCGGCGTTCCCGGTGATCGCGACGGTGCCGAAGGTGCGGCCGTGGTAGGAGTTCCGCATCGCCAGGACCTGGTTCGCCTTGCGGGCGGTGAGCGCGGCCGCGAGCGCGGTCTCGTTGGCCTCGGAGCCGGAGTTGGTGAAGAACACCTTGGCGTCCGGGATGCCGGAGAGCCTGGCGATCTTCTCCGCCAGCTCGACCTGGCTGCGGATCAGGTACAGCGTGGAGGTGTGGTAGATGCCTGACGCGAGCTGCCGCTCGACCGCCTCCCGCACCTCGGCCACGTCGTAGCCGAGCATGTTGGTCAGGATGCCGGCGAAGAAGTCCAGGTAAGTGTGGCCCTGACTGTCGGTGACGCGGCAGCCCTTGCCGCTGACGATCTCGATCGGCTCGTTGTAGTAGACGCCGACCCAGTTCGGGATGACCGCGCGCTGGCGGGCGATGAGATCAGACATACCTTCTAGTCTGCCCCCGGCGGCCGGCCGGGCATAGGTGCGACCTGTTGCGGATTTCCCGCGTGGGTTTTACATGTTGTAAAGTCAGCCTCGTGTTGATCACGCTCCGTGAGGTTTTGTCGTTGGACGTCGTCCGCCGCGGCCTCCCCGTGGTGGTGGCCGGAGCGGACCGGCTGGACGTCCCGGTGCGGTGGGTGCACGCGGTCGAGGTGACCGAGGGCGTGGCGCGACTGCTGCGCGGGGGCGAGCTCATCTTGTCGACCGGGATCGCGCTGCCGGAGTCGGATCAGGCGCTGGCTTCCTACATCGCCGAGCTCGCGGCGGCCGGGGTGGCCGCGCTGGCGATCGAGCTTGGGCGGCGGTATTCGGTGTCGCTGCCCGCGGCGTTGGCGTCCGCGGCCGCCTCCTCGGGGGTGGTGCTGATCGAGTTCCGGGCCGAGGTGGCCTTCGTCGAGCTCACCGAGGCGGTGCATACGCGGATCTTCGAGGCACGGGCGCAACTGCCGGAGCAGCGGCTGCGGGGGCTGCTGTATCAACTGCGGGACGATCCTCGGGTGCGTGCCTTCGCCGATCGCGAGCTGGGGGCATTGGTCAGCTATGACGCGGTGCACGGGACGCGGCTGGTGGGGGATCTGGCCGCGTTCCTTGAGGCGGGGGGGAACAAGGCGCTGGCGGCGTCCCGGGCGCATATGGCGCGGCCCACGTTTTACCAGCGGTTGCGGGTTATCGAGGCGGTGCTTGGGGTCTCGCTGGCGGGAGCGGAGTCGCGGGCGTCGCTGCATGTGGCGCTGCTGGCGCTGCGGCCTGAGCGGGGCGAACCGCGGTTAGGCGATTGCCTCCAGAGTCTCCTGGAGTGCCGTCCAGGCTCCAGCGCAGCCGGTACAGTGCCAGCGCGTCCTGGTTGACGGTCCACCCGGTCCGCTGCGAATACCGGGCGGCGTCCTGGTCGCCTGAGATGACCGACCACAGGTCTCGCTCGGGCCCGGCCAGCGCGGTCGTGTCCCAGTCGATTAGGCGCAGTCCGGCCCGCGTGCGCAGCAGATTCCCGGGATGGGGCTCGCCATGCGTGATGACATAAGGCCCGCCAGCCTCGCGGACCCGGTCGAGCAGGCCGTCGAATCGCGCGAAGGCCTGACGCAGCGGCCGCTCGTACCTGGCCAGCAGATCACGACCAGGCTCAGCGTACGGACCGCCCTGCCAGGGGACGTCCAGGCTGGCCAGGGCCTGTTCGATGGCCTGGCGGCGGGCCGGATGTCCAGAGCGCCGACGACCTGACCAGCCTTCGTCGGCACCGGGGCGACGACGAACCCGAGCCCGGCTTCCGTTGCCAGCCAGGCCGCTGTCCGCATGGCGGCCGGCAGGTCGGGGACCCACGGCGCGGCCAGATCGCTGACGGTCACGGGATCCGGCACATCGGCTACTGACCGGTGCGCGGCGCGGACGATTTCGCCTGCGTCGTGGATGGCAGCGTCCCTGACCTGGGGGTCGTCGCTCATCAGAGCCTGCTCGGCAGCGTGCAGGCGAAGAGCCGTCGCGGGGTGACGCTCGATCTCCACGATCACGGCCCACTCACGATAGAACATCCGCGACGATGCCACAAGAAAAAGAATGAGATGATGGCAATTATTTGCGACAACTCACGGGGCGGTTGATAAGGACAACATTTTGCGATGGTCGGCGATAAGGCCAGTATGTAATCGTCGGCATTGCTCAGGCGCCAGTCTTAAGATTCCAGGCGCGCGCTTACGCATGATCATCATCGCGGAAGAGCGGTGCGAACTCCTTGAGGAGCCGCCCAAGGCTGGGCCAGCAGTCCGCCCCAGCAGTCAGAGAGTCGCGTTTGGCGACGTTGCCAAACGCACGACTTTGCCAAAGACATTACATCGCATTGAACCGTGCAGAGCTGTGAAGCGTTAGCCTTTGTACCTGCCCGTCAGAACCAGGACGGCAGCCGGAAAGGGGCCTGTAGAGGTGGCGCGCCTCGCGATCGACAAAGATTTCCTGAACGATTACTCCAAGCTGGAGAAAACCGTGCAGGCGTCGGTCATGGCTGCCTTCGACAAGTTCGCCAGTCACACGCACGCCGGGTTGCATCTGGAAAAGCTCAACCAGAGCAAGGACCGCCGGCTGCGGACAATCCGCATCGACCAGTTCTGGCGCGGCGTGGTGCTCGCCCCAGACAGCGGCGACACCTATTACCTGCTGAAGGTCCTGCCGCATGACAAGGCGATCGAATATGCGGCCGGTCACAAGCTGAGCGTCAGTCAGGCGCTCGGCATCGTCGAGATACGGGACGAGACCGCAATTGAGCAGCTTCAGCCGACGCTGGAACAGGCCGCGCAGACGACGAACGACCGGCTGTTCGGTCACGTCACCGATAAGGACCTGGAACGCCTTGGCGTCGACGCTAACGTGCGGACCATCGCCCGGCTGCTCACGTCCGAGGCGCACCTCGACGCGATGCAGAACATGATCCCCGACATTCAGTACACCACGCTGCTCGGCCTGGCCAGCGGCCAGTCACCCGAGGAGGTCTGGGCCGAGATATCTCAGTACGCCTCGAACGGGCCCGTGGACACCAGGAACATCGTCAAGGCGATGGAACGGACGCCGAGTCGCGTCGTCATCGTGGGTTCGAACTTGGAGCTTGAGGGGGTCCTTGAGCACCCCTTCGCCGCGTGGCGGATTTTCCTCCACCCGGCGCAGGAGAAGATCGCCTACGCGCGTCGCTATTCCGGTCCGGCGCAAGTGACCGGCGGTGCAGGCACTGGGAAGACGGTCACTGCCCTGCACCGGACCTCCCATCTCGCCTGGCGTGCTGAGCAGCAGTTGACCGGATCGGGGGCAACGCCGTCCGTTCTGCTCACGACGTTCACCCGTAATCTCGCCGAGGCGCTGCAAGGGCAGTTCGAGTTGCTCGAAGCCGACGATGACGTCCGAGCGCAAGTAGAGATCCGCAACGTCGACAGCCTTGCGTACCGGATCGTCGAGCACGCGAGAGGGACGCGACCCACGATCGTTGATCACCGGGAGCTCGACGCCCTGTGGGGTGCCGCGCTGCACGGTGCATCGTGGGGGTTTTCACCAACGTTCCTGAGCCGAGAGTGGGAGCAAGTGATCCTCGCACAGGATCTCGGGAGCGAACAGGCGTACCTGACTGCGTCGCGGGCCGGACAGGGGACGCCGCTCGGGAAGGCGCAGCGGCGCGAGGTCTGGAGGCTGGTGCAGGGTGTGTCCGCGCAACTGCGCAGGCGCGGGCTCGACACGCACATCCAACTCGCCAACGAGGCGGCGCATGCATTGCGGGCCGGCGCCGTCCGAGTGCCGTACCGGCATGTGATCATCGACGAGGCGCAGGATCTGCACCCAGCCCAGTGGCGACTGCTGCGCGCGGCCGTCCCGGCCGGCCCGGATGACATGTTCATCGTCGGTGATGCCCACCAGCGCATCTACGACAACCACGTGTCATTGGCGCGCATGGGGATCAGTGTTCGCGGGCGGAGCAAGCGGCTGACCGTCAACTACCGGACCACGCAAGAGATCCTCGTCTTGGCGGTGCCGACGCTCGGGACCACTTCCGTCACCGGGCTAGACGACGAGGCTGACACGCTGAGCGGTTACCAGTCGCCGCTGCATGGTGCGCGCCCCTTGGTCTTTGGTGCAGCGACTCGCGAGGCAGAGCTTTCGGCCCTCGTGGAGCGGGTGCTCGCTTGGCAGGAGGAAGGAATCGAGCCGAATGCGATCGGAGTCGCCGCGCGGGCCGGTTACCTGGTCAAGCAGGTGGCAGAGGCGCTAGGTGCGGCGGGGATTCCCTCGGTGCCGCTCGGCAGCAAGTCGAAGAAGAATGCGGTGCGGGTCGGCACCATGCACGGAATGAAGGGGCTTGAGTTTCAGGCGGTCGCTGTCGTAGGCGTCGCGGACGGGGTGGTGCCAGCACAGTCTGCAGTTACGCCGACCGATGTCGATGCGGTCGCGCACGCGCAAGATCTCCAGCGGGAGCGGTGCCTGCTGTTCGTAGCATGCACGCGGGCGCGCGACCATCTATACCTCTCGTACAGCGGTTCACCTAGCCCATTCCTCCCGGATAGCGAGAGATCGCGACAAGTTCAGGAGTAACTTTGGGCGCTACGTACTACGCGATCGTCAACGAATTCAGCAGCCGGGCAGACCCCTTCGGCGTGATCCGCCGCGTGAAGCAGAACGGCGGGCAGCGAGACGAGGTGTTCTCGCGGGACCTGACGTGGAAGTACACGGCTCTCCTGGCTTCGGCGGAGAGGGGCGATCTCACCAACGACATGATCCCGATCTCCGAGGAAGAGGCCGACCGGATCGTGGCACGCATCCGCGAGATGGCAGGGCAGCAGCGGCCGTAGGCCCACACCGAGCACACCGGTCGCATCCGATGGCCGCTATTCCTGCCCCCGGGGTCAGCCTGCGCCGATAGTCGGTGGCGAGTGGCTGTGCTGGACCTGGCCGTCGGGTCCGTAGGCCGTGGTGGTGCCGTCGGGGTTGAGGGTGATCCGCCAGCCCCAGCGGTGGATGCAGACGTCGTGGTGAAAGTGGCACAGCGTGACGCAGGAGTCGACGCTGGTTTTGCCGCCGTCCTTCTTGTGCTTGATGTGGTGCACGTCGCACCAGGCCGCCGGGCGGCCGCAGCCGGGCCAGGCGCACTTGTAGCGGTCGCGCCAGTTGACCGCGCGGCGGATGGCGGCCGGGATGGTCTCGGAGTAGCCGATATCGAGCGGCAGCGACGGCGTGTTCCAGGGATGCTCTAGCAGGCCGCGGCGCAAGATCGAGGCGACCCCGGCCGGCCCGGAGACCAGGTCGACCGCGAGCTTGGCGAGCGCGTAGCGGAGCGCCTGCCCGGCCTGGGGAGCCGCGAAGGCGGAGGCGGCGTCCGTGCCGAGGCGGTCGATCTGGTCGCGGTGCGCTTCCCGGTCCGGGTTGTGGCCGAAGGCGCCCAGGACCAGGCCGATCATCTGGTCCAGGACCGTCGCGTTCATCGACCCGGCGACCACCGGCACGATCATCGCGTCGCAGGCCGCCGCCTCCGCGTCGTCACCGGTCAGGTAGCCGCTCTCGCCCAGCAGCGCCCTGATCCACACGTCCTCAAGACCCGACGCGCCCGGCATTGCCCGCAGGTCCCGCAGCGAGATGTTCGCCGTCACCTGCGTATCAGCACCCGCCCGGTCCGGGACGAGCCTGGCCCGCAGCAGCAGCTCGCAGGCCAACTGCAGCGCGTCGTGGAACCGCTGTGGGGTGCTGCGGTCATCTTCCGGGCCGGCCTTCTTGCCGAGGGCCTCCAGAACCGCCGTCACCGCCGAAGCACACTCCGGGGTCAGATCCCCCCGGATCACCCCGGCCCCGCCGAGCGTCGTCTCGACCTGCAGGAACCGGTCAGGGAAGCCGCCCTCATCGTCCTCGTCGGGATGGTCGGCCGCCCACTGCGCCATCGCAGCCGCGGTGATCACTGCCAGATCCTCCAGGGACGCACCGCCCGCGGCGGCGTCGGCGAGGATCTTCTCGGTTCCCTCGCGCAGTTCCCCGGGCAGCTTCTTCAGCCAGTCGACGATCGCCCGCGCCCAGGAGTCGGAGATCTCCCCCGCCGCCATGCCGCGGGCCAGCAGCGGGTGCCGACCGAGCATCCGCATCCGTCGCACCGCCGCCTTCGCGTCCTTCTTGCCGAGCTTCGCCTTCGCCGCCAGCCACGCCGCTGAGGAGTTGTACCCGTCCGCGTCGTGCGCGTCATGGGCGTCGAAGCGGCACAGGAAATCGGCATGGGCGACGGCAAGCTTGGACTGGATCGCGGCGAGCGACACCAGCGCCGCACCCAGCGCAGCGGGCTCCAGATCAGCAACGGCGGGAGAGTTCAGGTAGTCCGCGAACGCCACCCCTACCCGCAGCGCCTCCGCTGCGCTCTCGAACGTAGCTTCGTTCGCCGTGCACATAACTGAATCACCCCCTCGGATCGCCGCGAGTACGCCCGTGGTCCACGGCACGGCGATGCCCGCCAGCGCAGTGGATGTCGCGACACAGAAGGAACTGCTCCGAACTACCGGCCGCTAGCCCTGTCGCGCATCTTCAGAATACCGCCTATTGCCATGTATTTCAATAGTGCTACTCATGATCTTTTTCGATTAATTATCATGTACATGCGATACCGGCAATCACTGCTTGCTCTGGATGCACCCCGATCCGCGTAAGAGACTCCGCTCGCTGTTGTCACAGCGGAGCCTTCACGGTTGGCACGAGGACACGGAGTGGGTAATGGGCGGTGAATTATGAAGGACGTTGGCCGGCCGAACCTCGGACGCGGGCGGGTGAACGCGGAAACCAGCGTGCGTTCAGGATGACGGGTTTGACCAGGCGCTGAGGAGCTCGAGGTGCTGCGGCAAGGCGAGTTCCGGCTCCTCGATCTCGGGATGCCAGTGTTTCTCCCACTCGACGGAGATCCAGCCCTGGTACCCGCCGCCGTCGAGCAGCCCGAGCATCTCCCTGACCGGCACCTCGCCCTGGCCGAGCAGCGTGAGCTGCCAGCCATCGGCCGATCCGGCGGCCCGCCTGGCGTCCTTGACCTGGGCAAGCAGCAGGCGGCGGCCGAGGAGGTGGTACACGTCGGCCGGGCGCTCGCCCATGCGGTGCGGGTGATGGCTGTCCCACACCGCACCCACCACGGGCGAATCGACCAGGGCGAGCAGCTCGGCCACGCGGGCGGCGGAGGAGAAGGCGTCGTGCGTCTCGACGCCGATCGCGACGCCGGTCCGCGCGGCCAGCGGGATGGCCGCCTCGAGCACCCGGGCCGCGCCCGCCAGCTGTCGCCCGCGCAGCCGCGCGTCATCGCTGAGACCGCCGCCGAAGACGCGCACCAGTGGGCATTCCCAGTCACTGGCGAGCTCGAGGAAGCGACGTAGTTCGGGACCGGGATCGTCCCCGGTGAGCTTGACCGAGCTGTCCACCGCGACGATGGGCAAGCAGGCCGCGGCGACCGTCTGCCTCACCGTGGCGCGCGCACTGGCCGGCATTGACGGGTCGATCAGCTCTCCGTCGATGAGCCGCAGCTCGATGCCCTGGTAGCCGTACTCGCTGCCAAGCGAGGCGGCTCTGGCCAGGGTCGTGCCGGGGAATGCCAGCGTGCTGAAGGCGAGGCGCGACGATCCGGTCATAGGCCGCTTGTTCTCCTTAGGTTCGCGGGCGAAGGTGCAGGACGACGACCTCGTCACTGCCGGAACCGGGGCCGTTGTTAGTCCCGGACGGCTGGCCGCTGTCGTACGGGTCCGGTGCTCAGGTCGGTGTTCCATGCGGTCACCGCCAGGCCCTGGAAGGTCGCGTCGATGCCCGCGTTTCTCATTTCCTGTGCGGCGATCGAATCCACCTCGGCCATGTCGGTGTAGGCGGCCGGGGAGATGATCGTGAGCGCGACGGTCTGCCCGTTCTTCTCGAAGTAGCCGTTGCTGCCGAGGGTGAAGCCGGCGTTCTCGAGCGCCTTCCTTGCGGCCGCCGCGTTGCCGGTCGCGGAGACTGTATCCGAGGCGACCGGCCCCGCCCACGCGCTGAAGGTCGGCAACGTCAGCCCGGTCGCGTTGAGGATCGGGTTCGCCAGACCAGACTCGCTTTCTGAGGCGAGCAGGCTGCGGCTAACCGCCAGGCTGATGGCCTGCCGGACCGGCAGCTGGTTAGTCGGCCACTTGGTCAGGTTCGGCTCAAGGCTCTCATCGCCGCCGGCCGCCTCCCAGTAGTGGTGGTAGGCGGGCGCGGTGTCCACGAAGTCCTTCTGCAGGCCGGGAATGTAGTTCCCGGTCCAGTCGATCTGCCCGGAGAACAACGCGCTGAGCGCGCCGGTGTTGGACGTGTAAACGGGGAAGTAGACCTTCGGCACCTGGACCTGCGAGGGCTGCCAGTAGTACGGGTTCTTCTTGAGGGTGAGGCCTTCTGTCGTGAAGCTGCTCAGCATGTACGGTCCGGTGCCGACCGGGTCCGGGTCGGTGAAGGTTGTCGGGTTGACCGAGCTCCAGACTGACCGCGGCACGATGGCGGTTCCCGCGATCGCTTCCAGGTTGGAGTACTGCGAGGTCGGCCTTGCCGCCATTGCCCCAGCTGTAAGAGGTGGCGAGCCATGGGTAGTACTTCGGCGGCGCGGCCAGGTCGAACTGGATGAGCGGCTCGTAAATGAGCCCGGTCGCGCCCATGCCCCAGGAGGCATTGGTGACGGCGAACGGGCTGAACGCCTGAGTCTTAGCAGCCGGTCGGCCTCTTTACGGCCCCCTTCGACATTGAAGTCCGAGTACCTGAACAGGGCGGGATCGGGGAGGACGCCCGCTCCGGCCAGGGCAGCGTGGTAGCCGCGGAGGCGTTCGTGGGTGGCGAGGCGCCCCTCGGGTCCGCCGATCACGGCTATGCGCCGGTGCCCGAGCCCGAGCAGGTGCGCGGTCGCCTGGGTCGCTCCGGACGCGTGGGCGGCGCACACCACGGGTATCCCCTCGGCTATCTCGGTGCCCGGATCCACGATCACGAACGGAAAGCCCCGGGCCGCGAGCTCCACTCGCAGGTCGTGCTCGTAGAGCGCCTCACTCGCGCCTGACACGATCTCGGCGAAGTAGTTGGAGTGCACTTCCGGGACCATGATGCGGATAAGGCCGGCCGACTGCTCCGGGCGGGATCTTGGACCCGCCAGGTAACCGTGTTCCCTGATTACCCGGCGCACCGCGTCCCTGGTCTCCACCGACACGTCCGAGCGGCCGTTGGCGACGCGGGAGACGGTCGCGATCGACACACCGGCCAGCTCGGCCACCTGCCGGATGGTCACCCGTCCGGGGCGGGGATCGGAATCGGTCAGTTCCACGCTAGGAATTGAAGCATGTCATGGCCACCTAGGCAGCAGGGTGGGGGGTGACGAGCGGGCGGCGGGGAGGCGCCAGGGGCTCGGGGGCGCGGGCGGAGCGGCGGGCCACCAGCAGGGCGGCGACGGTCGCGACGGTCAGGGTGATGGCCAGCATCGCGGCGATCACGGCGAGCGTCGGCATGACGGCGATGCCCCAGCCGAGACCGCTTGCCTGGCCCTCGGCGTTGACAAGCAGCGGCGCCACCGCCAGGCCCGCGGCGGTGCCGACGGCGGCGCCGAAGGCCGTCAGGATGGTGGTGTTGACCACCAGGGTGGCCGTGACCTGGCGGGGGGTGAGGCCGATGGCGGCAAGGACGTCGGCCTCGTGGAGGTGGTCGCCGATGCCGACGGCGGTGGCGGTGAGGAGGTTGGCCAGGCCGATGATGGCGAGGGCGGTGATGGCGATGACGATCACGACCCGGACGACGCCGAGGCCGTCTGAGGGGTTGGCCGCCTGCTGGACCTGGAGGCGGTTGCCGGACAGGCGAAGCAGCTGCTGGCGGGCGGCGGCCGGGTCGACGCCGTGCTTGAGGACCAGGCTGTAGAACTGGGGCTGGTCGGCGGCGCCGTTGAACGCCAGGGCGTCAAGGCCGAAGTCGAGGACGTCGCCGTTGTTGTCGGGGTCGAGGGTGCGGCCGACGATGTGGAAGATCATCGGGACACCGTCGACGGTCACCTCGACCCAGTCGCCGACGTTGTAGTGGAGCAGGTCGAGCAGGCCCTGGCCCGCGATCGCCTCGTTGTAGGAGGTGAACATCGCGCCCTGGGCCACGTCGAACGGGTAGGGGCGGGACGAGGTGCCCATCGCACGGGCGGTGAAGGTGGCGGTCGCGCCGGGCAGGAGGGTGTCGAACTCGGCGCCGGGGTAGTCGGCGGCGATCTGCGGGTCGCGGGCGAGCTGCGCCTGCTCGGCGTGGATGGACTCGCTGCCTGGGTAGACGGTGAGGGCGGCCGCGAGGTCGATCCTGCCCGGGTCGCTGGTGAACCCGTCGAGGGTGGTCCAGCAGGTCAGCGCGATCGTGATCATGGCCATGGGGATGGCCACCCCAACGATTGTGAGCACCGCGGGCAGCCTGCGGGTGAAGGCGTCGCGGGCGCCGAGGACGAGCGGCACCGGCAGCCGCACCAGCAATCCGACGCGGGCGAGCCGGGAGAGCCGGCCTCGGGGCGGGGAGGCGGACACGGCCGCCACCGGCGACACCCGCCCCGCCCGCCACGCGGGTACCACGGTGGCGACCGCCACGGTCGCCACCGTCACCGCCGCCGCCAGCGCCATCCAGAGTGCGGGCAGCGGGGTGAGAGCGACCGGGATGCCGTCCGGCGGGCCGATGAACGCGGGCGTCCTGATCGCCGCCCACGCCCCGGCCAGGCCGACCGCGGAGGCGGCGACGCCAAGCGCGGTCTGCTCGACCAGCAGGGCCCGGACCACCTGGCCGGGAGTGAACCCGAGCGCTCCGAGCATGGCGATGTCACGGCGCTGCACCAGCACCCGCGAGGTGGTGACGTTGGCGATCGCGTACAGGGCGGCGATCAGCGCGATGATCCCGAACAGCGCCAGCAGCAGGCCGAGCAGGCGGTCGTTGCTCGCCATCGAGGCGTCGACCTGCTGGGAGGTGGCGACCTGCTCGACCGGGGACGCTTCGGTGGTGGTGTGGTAGGCGTTGTAGACCTCCTGCACGACCTGGCCGATGCCGTTGGCCGAGGGGTCGGCCACCCGCAGCCCCACTACCTCTTCGGTCTCGCTCGGGATCTTCTCGACCTGCTGCAGGGTGGCGGGCAGGACCCAGATCAGCCCTGGCGTCGCCTGCGGGTAAAAGTCCTGGTCGGCGGTGTAGGCGAGGCCGACCACGGTAATCGCGGCGGTGTTGCCGTCGACGCCGACGACCTTGACCCGCATCCCCACCCGCAGGTTTGCGGCGGCCGCGAACGAGGCCTCCACGACCGCGCCGGCCGTGTTGTCGCTCGTATGGAGCCAGCTCCCCTCGGTGACCAGCGGCGCGGACATGGCGGGCTCGGTCGGCCGCATGGCTCGCAGCTCCACCGGGGACTCGGTGGCGCCCTGCTCCAGGGTGGCCGAGGCGATCACCGACGGGGTGCCGACCCTGGTCACACCGGGCAGGGCGTCGAGGCTGGCCAGGTCCGTCCCGTAGCCGAAGCGGATCATGACATCCGCCCCGTGGGTGCGGGCGAACAGCCCCTGCCACGGGTTGGTCGTCCCCTCGAGCAGCATCGCCGCGAGCAGCAGGGCCGCGACCACCCCGGCGACGACGGCCACCGTGAGGATGGCCTGGACGCGGCGCGCGAGCAGGTCGGCCCGGACCCAGCGCAGGGTCGCGTGCGGGGCGGTCAGGCTGAATCTGGCGGGCATTTCCCGGGCCCCGGTTACCCGAACGACCAGTCGTCGGCGACCATCCCGTCGTACAGGTTGATCACCCGGTCGGCGTTGCTGGCCACCCGCGCGTCGTGGGTGACCAGCAGGATCGCCTGGCCCTCGGCGTGCGTGCGGCGCAGCAGCCGGAGCACGTCGCGGGTATTGGCGCTGTCCAGGTTGCCGGTCGGCTCGTCGGCCAGCAGCAGGCTGGGGTGGTGGGCGAGGGCGCGGGCCAGCGCGACGCGCTGCTGCTCGCCGCCGGACAGCCGGGCGGGCGCGGCGCGGGCCTTGTCGGTCAGGCCGAGGTCGTCAAGCAGCTCCTCGCGGCGCTGCCGCGCCTGCCGGGCCGACACCCCGGACAAGATGGCGGGCAGCTCGACGTTGTCGGCGACGGTCATCGTCGAGAGCAGGTTGGCGGTCTGGAACACGTAGCCGATGTGCCGGCGCCGCTGGATCGCCCAGTCGCGCTTGGAGAGCCCGTCGACGCGCTGGCCGCGCAGCCAGATCTCCCCGCTCGTCGCGGCCGCGAGCCCGCCGATGACGTGCAGCAGCGTGGACTTGCCGGACCCCGACGGCCCCATGACGGCGACGAACTCGCCGAAGGCGAGCTCAATGTCGACCCCGCGCAGTGCCTCCACGCACAGGCCGTCGGCGCGGTACTCCTTCACCAGCTTGCGGGTCCTGAGCATCACCGGGAGCGGCGCTGGCGCGGTCACACGAGCTCCTCCTGGCAGCGTTCCAGCCAGTCGAGGTCGGCCTGCAGGTGCAGCAGGGTGCCCTCGACAAGCAGCCGGGCGGCGGTGTCGTGGCGGCCGGCCGATTCCTGCAGCTCGTTGAGGCCCCGCATCAGCCGGTAGTAGTGGTGGCGCTGCTTGTTGATGAGCTCCATCTGGTCGGCCAGGCCCGCCCGGGGCGCGAGGATCAGCTTGGCGAAGAACTCGTCGCGAATGCGGGGCCCGTCGCTCGGCTCCTCGACCCACGCCGCGACAACCTCGCGGCCGGCCGGGGTCAGCTCGTAAACGCGCTTGTTGGGCCGGGTGGTCTGTTCCACGTCCTGGCTGCGGACCAGGCCGTCGGCTTCCAGGCGTTTCAGCGTGACGTAGATCTGCCCGATGTTCGGCGAAGGGTACGCCGCGCCGAATGTCTGCTCAAGCGCGATCTTCAGCTCGTAACCATGGGCCGGCTCCTTTGCCAGCAGTGCCAGCAGGGGCTGCCGCACGATTGATGCCACCTCCACGACCCGGCGGGTGCCGCACGCGGGTCACCCCCATTATCCCAATATTAACGGTATACCTAACATCTAGGTATAGGTCGTTGACATCTGGATTACATCGGTGCATAACAAGCATGTATGACATAGCAATATCGACCGACCTGTGATGCGGAGGCGCAATGGCGCGCTTGACCGGGGCTCTCGCGGCAGCTGCCGCGTGCCTGATGGTCAGCGCGGCTGCCGTCCTCTCGCTGGCCGGCTGCACCCCGGCATCGGGCGCGGCATCGAGCAGGTCATCCGCTCTGACCGACGGGATCGGGCCGATCACGTTCGCGATCGGCTCGGATGACATCTCCTGGCTCACCCCGGTGCTCAACGCCTGGAACGCCAGACACCCCGACCAGCGGGTCAGCCCGCTGTACCTTCCCGAGGCAGCCAACGACCAGCTCGCGCAACTGGTCGCGAACCTGCAAGCTAAATCTGACTCTTACGACGTCATCGACCTGGACGTGGTGTGGACCGCCGAGTTCGCCTCGGCGGGCTGGATCATCCCGCTGCCGGCCGGCAAGTTCCCGCTGCAGGATTTCCTGCCGCCGGCCGTCGCATCCGCCATGTACCAGGGCCGCCTGTACGCCATCCCCGACTACAGCAACGCTGACCTGCTGTACTACCGCTCCGACATCCTCGCCAAGGCGCACCAGAAACCGCCCACGACCTGGGCGCAGCTGCAGTCGCTGGCCACCAAGGTAGCCCCCAGGTACCACCTCAACGGGTACGCGGCCACGCTCGCGCCTTATGAGGGCCTCACGGTCAACTTCGCCGAGACGGTCCAGTCGGCGGGCGGGTCGATCCTCTCCCCCGACGGCACGCAGGTCACGGTCGACTCGCCGCCGGCCGTCAGCGGCCTCGAATTCCTGGTGAACGGCTTGCGCCAGGGCTGGATCCCTGCCGCGGACCTCGGCTACGAGGAGGTCTCGGCGCAGCAGGCGTTCGAGGCGGGGAAGTTCCTGTTCCTCAACGACTGGCCCGACGTCTACGCCGCCGCCAGCCAGCCGGGACCTGGCAACAAGGTGGTGGGCAAGTTCGGCGTGGTCGCGCTGCCGGGCCAGTCGGGTCCCGGGTCGGCCTCGCTGGGCGGCGCCAACCTCGCGATCAGCGCCTACTCACAACACCAGCGGACCGCGCTCGACTTCATCTCCTACCTCACCGACCTGTCCAACGAGACGGCCATGCTCAAGAACGGAGGGTTCCCGCCGGTATGGAAGCAGCTCTACAGCGACCCCAGCCTGCGCCGGCGGTTCCCTTACCTGCCAGTCCTCGAGCAGGCCATCGATTCCGCCCAGCCGCGCCCGGTCAGCGCCGACTACGACCAGGCCAGCCTGGTGATCTCCAGCGCGGTGCAGGCGGCGCTGCGGATGCGGGAGACACCCCAGCAGGCGCTATCGGAGATGGCGTCCCAGCTGGCCCAGATCATCCAGTGAAAACGAATCAAGTCCCAGCCCGAAGTCGGGCGAATTCCTTGGGAGGAAGAATGTCTCGAAGACGACAAGGCATGGTCTTCATGCGGCGCGGCGGGGTCGGTGCCGCGCTAGCGGCGGCGGGTGTGCTGGCGCTGGCGGCCTGCGGCTCAAGCGGGGGCAGCAGCAGTTCGACCGGCACCGGCGCCCTGGGGGGCAACACGAGCTCGTCGACCGCGGTGGGCTCGCCGACCAGCTCGGCCACCGGCTCGGCGACGTCGGGCAGCATCGTGTGGTCGGCCAGCCCGCTGTCGGGCACCGGCGCCAACGACGCGCGGACCGTGCTCATCAACGCGTTCGAAAAGCAGTACCCGAACATTCACGTGTCGCTGGTTTCGGCGCCGACCGACACCGACACCAACCGGGCGACGCTGGCCACTACGATTTCCGGCGGCTCGTCCACCCCCGACGTGTTCATGGGCGACGTGATCTGGCCCGCCCAGTTCGGCGCGCACGAGCTCGCCCTCCCGCTGTCGCAGTACCTGCCCGCCAGCTACTGGAGCAGGTTCGCGCCCGGGCTAGTGCAGGGGGCGACCTACAAGGGCGCGGTCTACGGCTCGCCGCTGTTCGAGGACCAGGGCTTCCTCTACTACCGCAAGGACCTGCTGGCCAAGGAGCACCTGCCCGTGCCGACGACGTGGGAGCAGGTCGAGGCGGACTCCGTCAAGATCGTCCACGCCGGCCTTTCCAAGTACGGCTTCGTCTGGGAAGGCGACTCCTACGAGGGCCTGACCTGCAACTTCATGGAGTACCTGACCGACGCGGGCGGCGCACCGACCAACAGCACGTACACGACGGCCACGCTCAACTCCGCCGCCTCGATCAAGGCCATCACGTTCATGCGCAGCCTGATCACCTCGGGCGCCAGCCCGGCCGCGGTGACCACGTTCCAGGAGCCGCAGGCGATGAACACCTTCGCCGCGGGCAACGCGGTGTTCCTGCGCAACTGGGACTACGCCTACGAAGACGCCATCACCCCGTCCAGCGGCGGCAAGCTCACCGCCAGCCAGGTCGGCGTGGCTCCGCTGCCCACCTTCGCCGGCCAGCCCTACCCCGGTTACTCCAACATCGGCGGCTGGAACATGTACGTCAACCCGCACAGCACGCACATCGCGGCGGACCTGACGTTCATCCAGTGGCTGTCCGGCGCCACCGCCCAGGACATCCTGTCCGAGAAGTACGGGTTCATCTCCACGGTGACCGCCGTGCGGTCGGACCCCACGGTCATCGGCTCGAACCCGGTGTTCGCGGTCGTGCCGAAGACCAAGCTGACCCCCCGGCCCGCCGGAACGCCCGAGTACCCGGCGCTGTCCACCGCGATCTACCAGAACGTGAACGGCGCGCTGGCCGGGTCGAACTCGCCGTCCTCGGCGGCCTCGGCCATGCAGTCGGCCGCGAGCACCGCGCTCAGCAGTACATCCAACGGCGGGTTGTAATCGCCGCACACTGAGCGGGCCGGGGCCGCGATGCGGCTCCCGGCCCGCCCGGGCAGCTACCACCTCCCGGGCGCCCTCTCCCCCTTTTCTTATCCCGCCCTTATCCCGCCCCGGCGGCGGTGGAGGACTCATGAACACTTACCCGATTCCCATCCCGCCTGGGGCGGTGGAGGTCTCATGACCGCGCTGTCCAATATCGCGGACCAGGTGGTGGCCGAGCCCAAGCTGGTTGGCCGCCCCGATGTGAACAGAAAACGGCTGGCCCGGATGGGCTGGGTCTTCACGGCACCCGCGCTGATCGTCATCGCCGCGGTCACGATCTTCCCGATCGTGTACTCGGTCGTGATGAGCCTGAACAACGTGAACGTGACCGGCAACGGCTTCAGCCTCGACGGCTTCACCTTCAGCAACTACAACCTGCTGGTTCACTCCTCGCTCTGGCGCGACGCGCTGTACTTCACCCTCTACTACACGCTGGTGACGGTGGTGGTCGAGCTGGTCATCGGGACCTGCATCGCGCTGGTGCTCGAGCGCCTGGCGGCCGGCCGCGGCTGGATGATGGCACTGCTGCTCATTCCCTGGTCGATGATCACGGTCATCAACGCCGAGCTGTGGGCCTACATCTACAACGGCACCTACGGCGTCGCCGACTACATCCTGAACAGCGTCGGTCTGGGCAGCCCGGTCATCCTGGGCACCCCCACTCCCGCCATCATCGGCCTGATGATCGCCGACATCTGGAAGACCACGCCCTTCGTCGCCATCATCGTGCTGGCCGGCCTGGTCATGCTGCCAGGAGACGTCTACGAGGCGGCCGAGATGGACGGCGCGTCCGGCTGGTACACGTTCTGGCACATCACCCTGCCGCTGCTGCGGCCGACGATCGCGCTCGCGGTCATGTTCCGGGTGCTGCAGGCCTTCGGCCTGTTCGACCTGCCCTACGTGATGACCGGCGGCGGCCCGGGCACCGCGACGCAGTCGCTGGCCATCTTGGCCTACAACGCGCTGTTCAAGAACCTCGCGTTCGGGCCCGGCGCCGCCGTCGCGGTCAGCGCAGCGCTGCTGGTGCTGATCGGCTGCCTGCTCACACTCCGGGTGTTCCGGCAGCAGGTCGGACAGGAAGGCACGTAACATGCGCAATCGCAAGCGCGTCGGCTGGCACCGGTACGTCAACGGTGTCACCATCTCCACCGGGATCACCGCGCTCTTCATCCTCATTCCGCTGTACTGGCTGATCGCCAGCAGCTTCAAGGCCCCGAACTCGGTCGGCAACAGCCCGCCCGCGCTCGGCCCGACCCCGTTCAGCGGGGGAAACTACAGCAACGCGTTCGTCGGCTACGACTTCGGCATCTACTTCAGGAACTCGCTGATCGACAGTATCTCCGCGACCGCCCTGGTGCTCATCCTGGGCACCCTGGCCGGCTACGCGCTCGGCCGGCTGCCGATGCGGGGCAAGTTCACCACGCTGGTGATCCTGCTGATGATCTCGGTTTTCCCCGAGGTCGCGGTGATCGCGCCGCTGTACCTGCTGATGCGCAACCTGCACTTGCTGAACAGCTACCCGGCTCTCATCATCCCGTACACCGCCTTCTTCCTGCCGTTCGCCATCTGGATCCTGCGGAACTACTTCCTCGGCATCCCGAAGGAGATGGAGGAAACCGGCCGGATCGACGGTGCCAGCCCGCTGCGCACCGTCTGGACGATCGTCTTGCCGCAGGCGCTGCCGGGCCTGTTCACCGCGGGCATCTTCACCTTTACCGCCTGCTGGACCGAGTTCCTGATGGCGCTGACGTTCAACAGCTCCAACAACTACCGGACCATCCCGGTAGGCATCGCCGAATTCGGCGGGAACTTCCAGGTCCCCTACGGGACCATCTTCGCCGCCAGCGTGGTGGCAGTGGTGCCCATCGGAATTCTGGTCTTCATGTTCCGCAAGTTCGTGATCTCCGGCCTGACCTCGGGTGCGGTGAAGGGATGAAGGAGAAGTCATGGCCCCGGTAAGCCTCGAGAAGATCAACAAGGTCTACGAGAACGGCTTCCACGCCGTCAAGGACCTCAGCGTCAGCATCGCCGACGGCGAGTTCATGGTGCTGGTCGGCCCGTCGGGCTGTGGCAAGACCACGGCGCTGCGGATGGTCGCCGGGCTGGAGGACATCACCAGCGGCGTTCTCCGCATCGGCGGCAAGGAGGCCAACGACGAGACGCCCAAGCAGCGCGACATCGCCATGGTCTTCCAGAACTACGCGCTGTACCCGCACATGACCGTCGCCGACAACATCGGCTTCGCACTGAAGCTGCGCAAGCTGCCCAAGAGCGAACTCAACGCGAAGGTCAGGGAGGCCGCCGACATCCTCGGCCTGACCGAGTGGCTGGACCGCAAGCCGGGGCAACTGTCCGGCGGGCAGCGGCAGCGGGTCGCGATGGGCCGGGCCATCGTGCGCGAGCCCTCGGTGTTCCTGATGGACGAGCCGCTGTCCAACCTGGACGCCAAGCTGCGGGTGCAGATGCGGGCCGAGGTGCAGCGGATCCAGCGGCGCATCGGCGTTTCCACCATCTACGTCACACACGACCAGGTCGAGGCCATGACGATGGGCGACCGGGTCACCGTGCTGCGAGCGGGGATACTGCAGCAGGTGGACACCCCGCAGGTACTCTACGACAACCCGGACAACATCTTCGTGGCCGCGTTCATCGGCTCGCCGTCGATGAACCTGTACGACGCCACCCTCGGTGAGGGCGCGCGGTCACTCAAGCTCGGCTCGCAGGAGGTCGACCTGCCGGAAGCGGTCCTGGTGGCGCGCCCGGCCTTGCGCGGTTACGGCGGCAAGAAGGTCGTGGTGGGACTGCGGCCCGAGCACCTGCCCGCGGAGAGCGACAACGCGACCGGGCCGAAGCTGGTCGGCGAGGTGGAGCTCATCGAGGCGCTCGGCTCGGAGCAGGTGGTCCACTTCACCATCGACGCGAACCGGGTGCTGGCCGAAGGGGCCGTCGACAAGGATGAGGCGGCGGCGGTCAAGTCCGGCGAAGGCGTCGCCCGGGTCGGCGCGAAGGTTCCGGTCAAGGTGGGCGACAAGCTGACCTTCGCGGTGAGCATCGAGGACATGAAGTTCTTCGACGAGGCCACCGGGCTGGCCATCCGCGGCTAACCGGCGGGTCAGGTGGGGTCGGGTCAGGTGGGGTCGGGTCAGGTGGGCGGGATGGTCTCATGAGGTTCGTCTTCAGCCCGCCCGCCGACGAGGCGGCCGGGCTGCTGACCTTGCCCTTCGGCGAGCCGCTGGAGGAATGGCGCGATGAGCGGCTGGTCGAGATCCGGCAGCGCGGGCTATCCCGGCACGTGGTCCGCTTCGTCGCCGACGGCGGCGAGCTCTACGCGCTGAAGTCCATCAGCGAACGGCTGGCCCGGCGCGAGTACCGGCTGCTGCGCGCGCTCGCCGAGCTGAATGTGCCCGCGGTCAAGGTGGTCGGCATCGTGGTCGACCGCGGGCCGGACCTGGACGCGATTCTGGTGACCCGGTTCCTTGACTACTCGACCACCTACCGTGCGCTGTTCTCCAGCCCGCGCGTCGGGCATCCTTCCGACCGCTTGCTCGACGCCCTGGTCGAGCTCCTGGTACGGCTGCATCTGTCCGGATTCTTCTGGGGTGACTGCTCGCTGTCGAACACGCTGTTCCGCTACGACGCCGGCACGCTCGCGGCCTATCTGGTCGACGCGGAGACCAGCGAGCAGCATCCGTCACTGTCGACCGGGCAGCGGCTCTGGGACGTCGAGCTGGCCACCGAACGGACCGGTGGGGAGCTGCTCGACCTGCAGGCGGGCGGGCTGCTGCCAGCCGACGTTGACCCGCTGGCCTTCGGCGAGAAGCTGAGCCGACGCTACGACCGGCTCTGGGACGAGCTGACCAGAGAGGAGAAGCTGCGCCCGCAAGAGCAGCGCCACCGGATTGCCAAGCGGCTCCGCAGGCTCAACGACCTCGGCTTCGACGCCGACGAACTGGAGCTGATCAGCACGCCGGACGGCAACAAGCTGCGGATACGGACCAAGGTCGCCGAAGCGGGGCAGCATAGTGCACAGCTGTTCCGGCAGACCGGGATCACCGCGGACGAGCACCAGGCCCGCAGGCTGCTCAACGACATCGCCAGCTTCCGCGGCCACCTGGAGCAGAAGAGCCAGGGTCCGGTGTCAGAGACCGTCGCCGCGCACCGCTGGCTCGAGGAGGTCTACGACCCGGTGGTGGCGGCGATCCCGGTCGGGCTGCGCGACCGGCTCGCGCCGCCGGAGATCTTCCACGAGATACTGGAGCACCGCTGGTACCTGTCCGAGCAAGCGGGCGAAGACGTCGGGACCACCGCGGCAGCCAAGTCGTACTTCAAGACCGTGCTGCCAACCGTGCCCGACCCGCTCACCACGGCCACGGAGTACGCCGCCGAGTTGAGCCGTCTCTCCGACCAAGGCGGTGGCAGCAGCGCGTAACCGGCACCCGCGTCAGCGGGGGCGGCGCCAGATCACCGACTCCCACGGCCCGAGCGCAAGGCCCGGCGGCTGTTGCGGTGACCGGTTGGGATGGCTGGCCAGTACGACCGCGGCGTCCGCCCAGCCGGCGTCAAGCGGCAGGACGGCGGCGACCGGGTCGGCCGAGAAGTTGGCCGCGACCAGCAGCTCCGCGTCGCGGCCGCGCCGGACGAAGGCCCAGATCGCCGGGTGCTCGGCCAGCAGCAACTCGAACTCGCCGTCGGTTACCACCGGGTCGGTGTGCCGCAGGGCGATCAGCTGCCGGTAGTGCTCGAACACCGAGCCGTCAGTGCCGACCTGCACGGCCGCGTTGACGTCGACGTGGTCGGGGTTGACCGCGATCCAGGGGGTGCCGCTGGTGAACCCGGCGCCGGGAGAGGCGTCCCACTGCACCGGCGTGCGGCCCTGGTCCCTGCCCTTCCTGTTCATGGCCAGCAGCAGCGCCGCCAGGTCGGTATCGCCGCGGCTGGCTGCCTCGGCGTGGAACCGCAGCGCCTGGATGTCCCGGAAATCGGTGATCGCGGCGAACGGCGCGTTGGCCATCCCCAGTTCGTCGCCCTGGTACACGTACGGGGTGCCCTGGTGCAGGTGCAGGACGGTGGCCAGGGTCTTGGCCGAGGCCACCCGGTACTTGCCGTCGTCGCCGAACCGCGACAGCGAGCGCGGCTGGTCGTGGTTACCGAAGTACAGCGAGTTCCAGCCCTGCCCGGCCAGCCCGGCCTGCCAGCCGGCCATCGACGCCTTGAGGTCGGTCAGCTTGAGCGGCAGGATGTCGAATTTGTGCGCGCCCTGATCCAGCCAGACGTGCTCGAACTGGAAGACCATGTCAAGCTCATGCCGGTCCGGTGCGGTGAACAGGACCGCCTCGGCGACGGTGACCTCGGGCATCTCGCCCACGGTGAGCACGTGCCCCGGGCGGCCCGCGAAGACCTCGCGGTACATCTCCTGCAGGTACTCGTGGTTGCGCGGGCCGCAGGTGAAGTACTGATCCCCCGGCCCGTACGGTGAGCCAGCCCGGGGCCGGGTGTCCGGCAGGGACGTGTCCTTGCTGATCATGTTGATCACGTCCATCCGGAAACCGTCCACGCCGCGGTCAAGCCACCAACCCATCAGGGCGTAGACCGCCTGGCGGACTTCCGGGTTCTCCCAGTTCAGGTCGGGCTGCTTGGCGGAGAAGATGTGCAGGTAGTACTGGCCGGTCTGTTCGTCCCAGGTCCAGGTCGGCCCGGAGAAATGCGACTCCCAGTTGGTCGGCTCCGCGCCCGGCGTGCCGGGGGGCGCGCCCGGGCGCGGGTCGCGCCACCAGTACCAGTCCCGCTTGGGATTGTCCCGGCTGGATCGTGATTCGACGAACCACGGATGCTCGTCGGAGGTGTGGTTCACCACCAGGTCCATGACCAGCCGCATGCCGCGGGCATGCAGTTCGGCGATCAGCTCGTCCAGGTCGGCCAGCGTACCGAACAGCGGGTCGATGTCGGTGTAGTCGCTGATGTCGTAGCCGTTGTCGTCCATCGGCGACCGGTAGACCGGGGACAGCCAGAGCACGTCGACACCCAGTCGTTCCAGATAGTCCAGGCGGCTAAGCACACCCCGCAGGTCCCCGATGCCGTCCCCGTCAGAGTCGGCGAAGCTGCGCGGGTAGACCTGGTAGACCACCCAGCGACGCCACTGAGAATCCTCCACCCAGAGAAGCATGCCCCGGATCGGCAAGGAGGAAAAGGTCAAACCAGATCATTCTGAACGGTCCCGTGCTCCGAGTTTCCGCCCAGCTCAGGCGAGGCGAGCGGGAAAACCGCCGGTGGCAATCGGAGACCAGTGCGTGGGGGTGACGCGCAGCAGCGACTTGCCCTGGTCGATCATCGCCTGCCGGTACTCGGTCCAGTCCGAGTGCTCACCGGAGATCGAGCGGAAGTAGCCGACCAGGGGCTCGACCGCTTGGGGTGAGTCGAGCACCTCGGCGCTGCCGTCCACCTGGACCCACGGGCCGCCGAAGTCATCGGACAGGAACAGCACGCTGACGTGGTCCGGGTCACGGCGGGCGTTCTTCGTCTTGGCGCGCTCCGGGTAGGTGGCGATCACGATCCGGCCCGCGTCATCCACGCCCACGGTGACCGGCGACGCCTGCGGACGGCCGTCCGGGCGGGTGGTGATCACGATCGCCTGGTGCCGTGTCCTGATGAAGTCGATCAGCTCATTGCGGGTGACGACCGTGTTGGTCGCGATCTTCCTGGCCACACCCTCACCCTAGCAACCGGTCAGCGGCGGGCCAGCAGGCGCGGGTTCAGCGAGGCGATGTCGGGCACCCCGGCCAAGATCATCAGGGTGCGGAGCTCGGCGGTGAGCAGCTCAATGGTGCGGCGGACGCCGTGCTCGCCCGCGGCGGCGAGCCCGTAAGCGGCCGTGCGGCCGATGACGACGGCGGTCGCGCCAAGCGCGAGCGCCAGGAAGACGTCGGCACCGGTGCGGACGCCGCTGTCGAGCAGCAGCGGGACCTGGCCGCCGACCGCGCCGGCGATCTCGGGGAGGGCGTCGAGGCTGGCCGGGGACGGGTCGACCTGGCGGCCGCCGTGGTTGGAGACGAGGATCGCGGACGCGCCCGCGTTGACCGCGGCGACGGCGGACTCGGCGGTGAGGATGCCCTTGGCGATCCACGGCAGCCCCTGCCGGGCGGTCGCCTCGGCCAGCTGATCCCAGGTCCAGGCCGGGATGACGCCGCCGCCAAAGGTCTCGGCCACGTTCGGCTCACCGCCGGCGGTAACGTTGCCCGACCAGACGGCCGGGTCGGGGTGGAAACGGTTCATCTTGTTCCTGGCCCGCCAGCCCATCACCGGGCAGTCCACGGTCACGCAGAGCGCGTCGTAGCCGGCGTTCTTGATCCGCCGGGCCACCGGGTGGAAGGACTCATACGGGTGCAGCTGCCCGATCCGCGCCGCCGCCGGGGCCGCCGCGGCGACCTCCTCGTAGGAGAAGCTGCCGACCTCGGGCACGATCGACGCGGTGCCGCAGGCCGCGTTGGCGCGGGCGACCGCCAGGTGCCCTTCTGAGGCGAACAGCGCGTCGCCACCGAACGGGGCGGTCAGCACCGGCACCGACAGCGGGATGCCGAGGAACTCGGTGTTGGTCTTCGGGTCGTTGACCCCGCTCATCGGCCGCGGCCTGATCACCCAGCGCCCGAACGCGTCCCGGTTGGCCCGCAGGGTCTGCTCGGTCCCCGAGCCGCTCTCCAGGTAGACCGCCACGTCGGGGGGCAGGTTCCGCAGCGCCGCCGCGTGGAGCTCGTCAAGGGTCAGGAACTCCCCATCCCTGGGGTACACCGAGTTATCCGCCACGATCGCACAGTACCGGGAGATTGTTTCCGCCCGCGAACCGTTTCCTGAGGCGCCGGCGCGAGCCGGAAAACGATTAGTCGCCTGTGCATATGTCCTGGTAGCGTCCGCTGGTGATGCTGGGAAGAGACGTGTGAGCTGGTCTTCGCTGTGGCCGGATACTTCGCCGCTGCGCGGGCCGGGAGCGCGCGGGTTCCGCGCCGTCTTCCTCAGCCGGACGGTGGTGTACCTCGGGTCGCAGGCAGCCGAGGTCGCGTTGCTGGTGCAGGCGCAGCGGCTGACCGGCTCGCCGCTGGTCGTCGGCACGCTCGGGCTGGCCGAGCTGGTGCCGCTGATCTTGTTCGGGCTCTACGGCGGCGTGCTGGCGGACCGGTTCGACCGGCGCGCCCTGATGCGCTGGTGCGAGCCGGGGCTGGCCATGTGCGCGGGCTTTTTGCTGGTCAACGCGCTGCTCCCGCACCCGCTGCTGTGGCCGCTTTACGTAGTGGCGGCGCTGATGATGGCGCTCGCGTCGCTGCAGCGCCCCGCGTTCGAGGCCGCGACGCCGCGCATCGTGCCGCGCGCGCAGCTCACGGCCGCGGCGGCGATCATGTCGCTGTCGGTGAACGCGAGCGTGCTCATCGGCTCCTCCCTCGGTGGTGTCCTCGCGGTGGCGCCCGGCCCGTGGCTGGTCTACGCGCTCGACGCAGCCGGCTTCGCCATCTCGTTCGTGCTGCTCACCAGCGGGGTGCCGGAGTTGCCACCGATCGTCGCGGCTGGTGAGGCCGACGGCGCTGAGCAAACCGGGGTATCGAACGGTCCGGTGCTGCGCGAGATCCTCGTCGGCCTGCAGTACGCCGCCAGCCGCAAGGACCTGCTCGGCTCCTACCTGGCCGATCTATCCGCCATGATCTTCGCCTACCCGAACGCGATGCTCCCCTTCCTCGCCATCGAACTGCACGCCTCGTGGTCGACCGGCTTGATGTTCGCCGCCCCGTCCGCGGGCGCGTTCGCGGTCTCGGCGACCAGCGGGTGGATGCCCCGCGTCCGCCGCCACGGCCGGGCCATCGCGCTGGCCGCGGCCGGCTGGGGCCTGTCGATGGCCCTGGTCGGCATCGCCCCGTCGGTCTGGTTCGCGCTTTTGTTCCTCGCCGTGGCGGGCGGCGCCGACGAGTGCAGCGCCGTCTTCCGCGACACCATGTGGAAGCAGTCCATCCCCGACCACCTCCGCGGCCGGCTGGCCGGCATCGAACTACTCTCCTACGCGGCCGGCCCGCCGGCCGGCCAGCTCCGCTCCGGCGCGGTCGCCGCCGTCACCGGCCCCCGCTTCTCGCTCACCTCCGGCGGCCTGGTCTGCGCCGCCGCTGTAGCCGCGACCTACGCCGCCCTCCCCGCCTTCCGCCGCTACACCGCCCCGCCATCGTCGCGGCCGTTAGCTGGTCTCCAGGACGAAGAACAGGAAGCTCAGGAAGGTCCTCCTGCCCTCGAACTCAGGTGGGAGCAGCTCGTCGGGGGTGTCCGGCGCGACGGGCGGCTCGCTGATGACTGCGATCAGGAAACCGGCCGCGGTGAACGCGTCTGTCATCGCGTGCAGCGGCCGTTCCCAGAAGGTCATGGGGGCGCTGTGGCCGTTGAAGGGATGGTCGACGGCCGCGATCAGCCGGCCGCCGGGCCGCAGCACGCGCCGCAGCTCGGCCAGCGGCCCCGTCCAATCCTCCAGGTAATGCAGCACCAGGGCCGCGATGACGTCATCGAACGCACCGTCGGGATAGGGCAGCGGGCCGCCCGGGTCGGCGACCCGCAGGTCCGCATCGGGGCCTAGCCGGTTCCGGGCCAGCTCCAGCATCTTGGCGCTGGAGTCGAAGCCGGCCACGGTGGCACCCCGGTCGCGGAGCATCGCCAAGATCGGCCCGGAACCGCAGCCGGCGTCGAGGACCCGCCGCCCGGCCACCTCCCCGGCCGGGGTCCCGGTAACAGGACGCATGCGGTGCATCCTGGCATCGGAATACCCGGCCTGCCCCCGCATCTGTCCGGGGTAAGCGATCAGGACGTGGCGAAGTCGCCGCGGATGGCGGGCGCCACATGGCGGTGAGCGGCGGCGCGCCGTCGGGCAGCTCCGGGTTCCCGGTGGGCTCGAACCCGAAGTGCTGGTAGAGCGGCACACTGGTGGCCTTGGTGGCTTCCAGGTAAGCCGGTTGCCGATCACGATCGCATTGGTCCAGCCGAGACCGCAGCATCGCGCTGGCAACCCCGGTCCCCTGCCTGGCGGGATCGACGCCGATCGCGTAGAGGTACCAGTGCGGCTCGTGCGGGTGAGCACGGAACATCGCCTGTGCCAACTCGCTGGCTGGTCCGATGCGACGGCCGAAGGCCAGCGCGAACCCTGGCAGCGTGCGCAGTTGCTCGACCGCGGTCGGCGCCCAGTGCCCCGGCGGCAGCCAGATCGCGGCGCCGACGACCTCCCCGCCCGTGCGGGCAACGTCGACCCCGCCGTGCGCCAGCGCCTCTCCGCGGACCAGACTGGCGAAGAACCGGCGATTACGCGTCAGCCTGGACCCCGCGTCAGGCAGCATCCACACGAACGGTGGATCATCATAAAACGCCCGGGCCATAACCGTCGCCAGCGCCTTCACGTCGCCCGCGGTCGCCGGCCGCACCGTGAACTCGCCAGCCCAAGACACGCCGCCATTGTAAGCCGCGGCTTCCCAGCCGCCCATTACGAGGCGCCGCCGGGTCTTCGGCCGCTAGGGCGGTGATCGCACTCAGTTCTTCTGGGGTCAGTTGCAGGTCCCGGGCGTCCAGGTTCTCCCGCAGGTGCGCGATGCTGGTGGTCGCGGGGACGGGCAGGATCGCGGGCGAGCGGGCGAGCAACCAGGCCAGCGCGACCTGGGGGATGGTCGACCCGTGCCGGCCGGCGATGGGCTCGAGGGCGCGGCGGATCGCCGCCGGCCCGTCGGTATCCGTTTTGACGCCTGGCCGGATGAGGGAGACCGGCTGCCATGGGCAGAAAACGGCGCCCGCATCGGAGGCGGCCCGCAGCAGTGCCGCGTTCTGCCTGGCGGCGACGTTGAAGTAGGCGGTGACGGCGGCGACCTCGGTGATCCGCACGGCCGCGCGAAGTTGCTCCGGTGCCACGTTCGACAAGCCGATGTGCCTGATCAAGCCCTCCTTGCGCAGTTCGGCGAGGGTGCCGACTTGATCCTCGAATGAGGCGTCCCGCGCCCCGGGGCTGTGCAGGTAGTAAAGGCCGATCTGCTCGACAGGTCACGCCCGCCACGGACCAGGCCGCCCTTGGTCGCTATCGCGAGATCATCCGGATAGGGGTGCAGCGCCTCGCGGATCAGCAGCTCGACGCTGTGCGGCCCGTAGATGTCGGCCGTGTCGATCAGGCTCACTCCGCCGTCGACGGCCGCGCGCAGCAAGGCGATCGCGCCCTCCCGGTCAGGGTAGTCGCCGAGCAGGTCCGGCCCGGTGAGCCGCATCGCGCCGTAGCCAACGCGCCCGACTCGCAGGTCGCCGCCGATCGTGATCATCGTCTGCGTCGTCATGAGTTCCATAAGATCAGCCCGTCGGCGCGAGCTCCTAGACTCATCCTGCCGATTGCTTGCACGATCCTGCCAGCCGCGCCCAGCGGCTGCCGGACGGCTGGTTTACTGACGATATGACCGAGACGGCTCGCCTGCGGGAGCTGATCAGCCGCCATACCGGGGAAGGGCTGACGCCCACCGTGCTGCCCGGGGTATCGCTCCTACGCGCGACCGTCACCACCGACCCGCTGGGCGAGGTAGCGGAGCCCGCGGTCGCGGTCATCGCGCAGGGCGCCAAGGAGATCGCGCTCAACGGGCGAGTCGTCAGCCACGGCGCCGGCCAGTTCGCGATTATCCCGGTCGAGCTTCCCGTCATCGGTCGCATCACCCAGGCCAGCCCCGCCGCGCCGCTGCTCGCCTTCGTGCTCATGCTGCGCCAGGAAAAGATCACCGCGCTGCTGGCCGAGTTGTCCCGGGCGGCCACTCCCCCGCCCCGCGCGGCGGGCCCGCTGGCCGCGATCACCGTCAGCGAGGCCTCTCCCGCGCTGCTCGACACAGTCTCGCGGCTGGTGATGCTCCTCGACGAGCCCGCCGCCGTTCCTGTGCTGGCGGAGGGCATCGAGCGGGAGCTTCTGTGGCGGCTCCTCACCGGCCCGCAGGGAGCGGCGGTGCAGCAGATCGGACTAACCGGCAGCCGCCTTACCCACCTCGCCCGGGCCATCACCTTCATCCGCACCCACTACGACCAGACCCTGCGGATAGCGGATCTCGCCGCGCTGGCCACGCTGAGCGTCACATCTTTCCACCGCAACTTTCGCGCGCTGACCTCGATGACGCCCATCCAGTTCCAGAAGCAGATCCGCCTGCAGAAGGCCAGAACCCGCCTGATAGCTGACCCCGGCGACGTCGCCGGGACAGGACACGCCGTCGGCTACAGCAGCCCCTCACAGTTCAGCCGCGAATACCGTCGCATGTTCGGCGCGCCGCCCAGCCTCCACACACCCGCTCTCGGCAGGGGAATGCCGCCGCTGCCAAGTCAGAAATGACGTTGGTACCTACTAGCCGGCAGCGGGAGACTGGCCATATGAGCCTGCCCGCGGTCACGTTCCGTCCGTGCACTCCGGATGACCTGCCGCTGCTGGCGCGCTGGATGGCCCAGCCGCACGTCGCCCGGTATTGGCGGGAGGACGCCGAGCTCGCAGCGGTCGAGGAGAGGTACCTGCCGTGCCTGGACGGACGCGACCCGACCGAACTATTCGCGCTGGAAGCGGACGGTGCGCCGGTCGGACTCTTCCAGCGCTATCTGGTCGCCGACAATGAGGAGTGGGCGACGACGCTGCGCGGTACCGGACAACCGGACACGGACACCGCCATCGGCATCGACTACCTGATCGGGGAACAGCCGCTGACCGGTCGCGGTCTCGGCACCTTCGCGATCACCGCCTTTACCCAGCTAGCGCTTGAGCGCTACCCAGCCGCCAACCTCCTGCTCGTCGACGTCGCACAGGGCAACATCGCGTCCTGGCGCGCCCTGGAGAAAACCGGATACGTCCGCTGCTGGGCAGGTGAACTAGTTTCGGACGACCCATCGGACGAAGGCCCGATGTACCTCTACCGTTTCACCTCAGGACGGTAACCGTGCCAGCAGCGCTCCCAGAACCTGCCCTTCGGCATGGTGCTGGTCTGCGGGCTTTCGAGCGTGTGGGTTCTCGTTTTCGTTCATTTTCGGCGGCCCGTCGTTTCGGTCACGCCATCAGGAGGATTGCGCAGCAACGCCGGGCAGAGGCCTCGACCCTGCCGCCTACGCCAACGACCCAAAGCGGACCGGATCGATGGCGCAGCTGCCAGGGTGGCAGCGGGCCGCCAGCGCTATCGGGCAGGGCGCAGGCCCGGCGGAGCCGGCCACGCTGGGCGGAGATTTTTCTGGCTGCCACAGGCCGCGGGGTCGGCACTTTGCATAGCTCCCGACATTGCATAGCTCCCGACATTGCATAGCTCCCGGACAAAATGAAACGGTTCAATAAGGGCTGACGTGTCCGGGAGCTATGCAAAGTCCAGGTCTTGACCTTGACCTCGAGGTTGACGTTGACGTTGACTTGAAAGCTCTTGACTGTCAGCCTTTGACCTTGGGCCTTTTGACTGACGCCCTCTGAGAGCAGGAGGCGGAGAAGGTGCTCGGGGCCGGGGGCGGCCGCCGACCGTGGGGTATGGGCACAACGCAAAGAAGCCGATCCCCAAGGGGACCGGCTTCTTTGGAAGAAATGTGCGGCGGTGTCCTACTCTCCCGCGAGGCCTCCCTCGCAGTACCATCGGCGCTGAGGGGCTTAACTTCCGGGTTCGGGATGGGACCGGGTGTTTCCCCCTC
>JBEKEK010000094.1:0-41565 GCA_050013875.1 Trebonia sp.
GGAGGCGCCTTCGCGGCCCTCTCTTCGCGCAGCTACCGGATCTACCTCATGGGCCAGAGCCTGGCCAACACCGGAACCTGGATGCAGAGCATCGCCCAGGACTGGCTGATCTTCGACCTCACGCACAGCTCGACCGCCGTCGGCATCACGATGGCGCTGCAGTTCCTGCCGATTCTGCTGTTCGGCCTGCACGCCGGGGCGCTGGCGGACCGGATACCGAAGCGGCGCATCCTGCTCACCACCCAGACGCTGAATGCGGCCGCTACCGCGACGCTGGCGGTCCTCACGATCGCCGGCGTGACGAAAGCGGCCGACGTCTACGCCTTCGCGCTGGTCAGCGGGATGATCTTCGCGTTCGACGTGCCCGCCAGGCAGTCATTCGTCACCGAGGTGGTGCCCGCGGACCGGCTGCGCGCGGCGATCTCGCTGACCGCCGCCGTGTTCCAGGCAACCCGGCTGATCGGGCCGGCCATCGCCAGCCTGCTCATCGTCAGCGTCGGCACCGGCTGGGTGTTCGCGGTCAACGCCGCCTGCTACATCGGCCCCACCATCGGCCTGCTCATGCTGCGCCCGGCCGACCTGCGGCCAGCCCCGGCCGCCGCCCGGGCTCGCGGCACGGTCGGGGAGGCGGTCCGGTACGTGCGCGGGCGGCCCGAGGTGCTGTGGACGATCTTCCTCGTGGGGATGCTCGGCACGTTCGGCCTGAACTTCCCGGTCGTGCTCACCGCAATGGCCAAGTCCACCTTCGGCGGCGACGCCAGCACCTACGGGCTGTTCAATATCGTGCTCGGGCTCGGGTCGGCGGCCGGCGCGGTGCTGGCCGGGGCCGCCACCAGGACCCGGACCCGGACCATCGTGGGCGCGGCGGCCGCGTTCGGCATCCTCCAGGCGGCGGCGGCACTCGCGCCGGGCATCGCCGTCTTCCTGGTGCTGCTGGCGGCGATGGGCTTCGTCAACCTGGTGTGCCAGGCGATGGCCAACTCCTCGGTTCAGCTTGCCGTCGACCCGAAGCTGCGCGGCCGCGTCATGGGCCTGTACATGCTGGTCTTTATCGGCGGCACGCCCGTCGGGGCCCCCATCGTGGGCGCGGTGACCAGCCACTACGGTGCCCGGGCGGGGATGCTGCTGTGCGGCCTGGTGCCGGTCCTGGCGGCCGCGGTGACGGCCGCGGCGCTGTCCGCGCGCAGCCGCCGCGCCGGGGCCGGCGCGGCGGGCCTCGCGGACACCGGCCCCATCCCGCTCCCGGCAGCACGGGTATAGCGACCCGCGAGTCGGCGACGGCTGCTGGGACGCCCGTGGTCAGACGGGCTGGAGCCGGGGACGCAGCAGGCAGAATTCGTTGCCTTCCGGGTCGGCCAGGACGTGCCAGCTCTCGGTGCCCGTCTGGCCGACGTCGGCGGGCCTCGCGCCCAGCGCGAGCAGCCGCTCAAGCTCGGCGTCCTGGTCGCGGTCGGTGGCGTTGACATCAATGTGCAGTCGGAGCTTCCGGGGCCGCGGGTCGCTGGTTGGACTGAGGACGAGGGTGGGCTGCGGGCCGCCGAAGCCCACGTCGGGCGGCCCGATCTCGATGCCTCCGTCGTCCTCCCGGCCGAGTTCGACGTAGCCGAGGACATTGCCCCAGAATGCGGCGAGCCGCTCGGGGTCGGCGGCGTCGATGACCAGCTCACTGATGCGGCATGCCATGCCCGTCAGTGTACGTAGGCAACCCGGGAGCCTGTCCTCGGTGGCTGACTGCATAATCAAGCGGTGGCGCAATCTACGCACGAAGGTGTGACGGAGCTTGTCGCGGTGAACGGCGTCGAGCTGATTGCATTCCGTCAAAGAAGGGCAGCGGGGGAAACGGCCGCTCAGAAAGCTTCTGCGAACGGCGATCACTACTTCTTCAGGAGGCGCTGTCCGTTCAGGATGACGATGCTCTGTGCGGGGAGTGGCACTTGGGCAAGGCTGGTCGTGGTGGAGATGTGCCCCGCGGGGTAGCGCGCGCTGAGCTCCCAGCGCTCGACTGGACTGCCGGGCTGCCTTCCTATCACAGTGGTGGCGACCGACTGCTCTTGGTCGACGCTGAAGTTCACCAGTTGGAGGGAGAAGCGCAGGTCGCTCACGGTCACCAGGGCTTGCAGGTCAGACCCGGTCGTGGTGCTGCCCACCTGCTGTCCGGGCATCAGCCGGGCTGCCTGCCGCAGATACCAGCCCTGCTCGTCGATGCGGTGGTAGCTGAGATTCTGCGCGGCGTTGCCGATGGCGCCGTAGTACGAGTCCGTCATTAGATCCCACAGGCCGCCCATGGTGAAGCGGGGGTCAGAGTCGAACGCCCGGGTGAGCAGCAGTGCCACATAGACGGCGCCTGTGATCGTGCCTTGAGCGGGCTCGCCGTAGGTTCCGTTCGGCTGCGGGAAACCGTTCATGTTGTATTCAAGCAGCCCGATGGGAAGCTTGGCGGCCACCGTCCCCGCGAGCGCGTTGCGGGCGTTTATCACGTCGTAAAAGGAGTTCGCTCTGGCGAAGGCGGTCTGCGTGGAGTCCGCGTTCTGGACCAGGTAGCTGTGAAAGTCGATGAAACCGAGCCTCGTGCCGCTATGACCGACAAAGGGGCGCAGATCGATCCCATTCCAGTACGAGGCCACCGGGCCGCCTATCACGTAGGCAGGGTTCACCGCGTGGAGGGCATCGGCGATCGCGTTGAAATACTGAGAATAGACAGTCACGCCCATGATGTCGTTCTCGTTGCCGACCTCCCAGTAGGTGATCTCCTGGCCGATCGCGCGGAAGTGCAGGGCGGTTGCCTTGGCATACGCCGCCCAGGTCGCGGGCGGGAGGAAGGTGTCGCCGTCGTTGGGGCCGATACCGAAGACCAGCCGGCCGCCGTTTACGAGAAAGTCAGCGTGATACTTCACCCAACGGGAAAAATGCGTCCAATCGGGCTGTGCGGCTCCCTTTGCAAATACCGTCTGGATGATGGTGGATTCTGAGGTGTTGAAGCGTATGAGGGGCGGCGCCAGTGTCTTGGCGGAACCTTCGGCAACTTCGTTGGCCGCCACAAGGAAATCGCGGTCCGCGAGGTCGCCGGTTGCGTAGCCGTAAAGGTGGGGCTGGACGGCTTTCCCGGTCGGATGCCCCAGATCGGTGGTGACACGGGAGCCCAGGACACTGTTGGGACCTGTCCGCCCGGCTGGGTTGGCCTTCCGGACAGAAGATCCCAGGATTCGCGGCCGGCCGATCCCGGTTGCCACCGCCACCCCCGCCACCCCCTTGAGGAATGTCTTCCTGGTTAGCGGGGCGGAAGCAGACTCACCCTCAGTGTTCATAGTCGGCTCATCTCCTCGTTGTCCGCGCCATCTCGGGGGGAGCTCTCGACGGCTGTCTGCCCAGCTCAGACGGCTTGTAAGCGATATGCAGAGGTGTTTCGAGCGATCGAGGTAACTACCTCAGGAGAAGCGATCGAGGTAACTACCTCAGGAGAATGGCCGCCGTGATGATTACCGTTGGTGACCGCGATGCGCGGTCAGCCGCCGATGCGGCCAGGCCGACCCGCCGCCGGCCGGCTGCGTCGCGCAGCCAGCCCCGGCCGCTGCTTGGCAGCCGGTCACGATACGGTTAACCTGCGATGACTGAACCGGCGATGGCAGTGCGGCGCGGGAAGAGGCTCCCGCGCAAGTCCGACGACCCGATCTTGGCCGCGGCCCGGCGGGACAGCATGAGCAGGCCCGTGGTGGCGGTGGCCAACCGGCTCCCGGTCCAGCAGGGTGACGACGGCTGGGAGCTGTCGCCTGGCGGGCTTGTCACGGCATTGCGGCCGGTGATGGCGACTCATAGCGGCGCCTGGGTCGGCTGGGACGGCGGTACCCGGGGTATCCCGCAGGGGCTGCCGGACTCAAGCATCCAGCTGGTGCCGATCGGGCTGTCGGCCGCGCTGGTGCGCGGCTACTACCACGGCTTCGCCAATGCGACGCTGTGGCCGCTGCTGCACAACTCGATCGAGAAGCCCCGGCTTGAGCGAGCCTGGTGGTTCGCCTACCGGGACGTCAACGGCATCTTCGCCGAGCGGGCCCTCGTGGCCCTCGACGCGCAGCCGGACGCGCTGGCCTGGGTGCACGACTACCACCTGATGCTCGTGCCGGAGCTGATCCGCGCCCGTCGGCCCGATCAGCCGGTCGGGTTTTTCCTGCACGTGCCGTGGCCGTCGGCTGACATCTTCGCCCGGCTGCCCTGGCGGGAGCAGATCCTCACCGGCCTCCTCGGCGCGGACGTGGTCTCCTTCCACACCGATGAGTACCGCGGCAACTTCCTGCGCTCCTGTGCCCGGCTGCTGTCAGGCTCGGGAATCGAGGTACGGGGCACATCGGTGGTCATGCCGGACGGCCGGGTGGTGACCGCGTCCACCTCGCCCATCTCCATCGATGCGGCCGAGTTCGCCGCGAAAGCCACCGACCCGGACACGGACATGGAAATCCAGGCTCTGCGCGAGCAGTTCAGCGGGCGTACCGTACTACTCGGCGTCGACCGGCTCGACTACACCAAGGGGATTATCGAGCGGCTGCTGGCGATGGAACAACTGCTTGAGCGGAGCCCGGAGCTGCGCACCGGCTTGGTGTTCCTGCAGGTTGCGGTGCCGAGCCGGGACGACGTGCGCGAGTACCGCCAGTTGCGCAGCACCGTGGAGCAGCACATCGGGCGGATCAACGGCAAGTTCACCGAGCCCGGCAGTGACGTGCCGGTGCATTACCTCTACCGCAGCCTGTCGCACCAGCAGTTGGCCGCCTATTACGCGGTCGCGGACGGGCTGCTGGTCACGCCGCTGATCGACGGCATGAACCTGGTCTGCAAGGAGTACGTCACGGTGCAGCAGGCCCGCCGCGACAGCGGGGTCCTCGTCCTCAGCGAGTTCACCGGCGCCGCCGTCGAGCTGCCCCAGGCAGTCCTGTGCAACCCGTTCGACGTGGAGGGACTCTCGTTCCGGATTGAGCAGGCGCTCCGGCTGAGTGACACCGACCGCCGCTCGGCTCTGGCGACCATGGCCCGGCGGGTCCGCACCCATGATGTGCACCGCTGGGTATCCGATCAGCTCACGGAGATCGCCGCGCGCGGCCCGCTGCCGCGCTGACCCAGGGCCAGGCAAACGGTCAAAGCGGTCCCGCCTTGACCGCGGCCTGCGACCGTATGCGGCGGCAACGTAAATTCGACATGTTATGAGAAGCTAAGCGGCTGCGGTTCTATCCGGGATCGCCTCAGTCAATTCAGCTGAAACGCCCATAAGGGCGAACTCGCGTAAGGGGAATTACCTCAATTTTCAGATTTCGCTGCGTCGGCCAGCCCGTCTGAGAACGTGTGCAATTGGCTTTGACAGTCCGACTGATTCAGGTACGCTGTGAGCAGGACGGACAGCGTGCCGGAATCCCTCAAGCCAACATAGGGTAAGTGCCATGATTGGTGCGGGCGCATTGTCGTAAATCACTGCCAGTGGGCAGATGCGTACTCCGGTAGACTCGCTATATGTCTTTAGCCCGAATACCAACTTAAATAACGCGAAGGACACTTAACCCCCATGATGATCCGCTGCCCTCGGCCAGTCACCCAGGAAAACGGAAACTTTCGCGCGGCGCTGCCTGGAGGCGCGCCGGTAGCGACCACGATGGCCGGCGTGGGCGCGCTGCCCGTCTAGGCGCAGAGCCGGCATCCCGCGGTTTCGCGGTAGTCCGGCGCATGCCCGCTCCGCGGGCCTTTCTTCTCTCCCGCTGACGAATGATCATCGGCTGGGTCCCATTCCATAGGCGGTTTTTCGCGTCCATTTTTGATTACTCTCGGCGAGCTATTGATTACAAAGTAACTACAAGAAGAAGGGTTACGCGCATGGGGGATCCTGGTGGAAGTCACCATGACACGGTCACTTCCGGGCCGGGTGCGCCGGTGAAGCAGAACTCGCCCCAGCGCGGGGGTCTGGCTGACTCGCCGCCGTGGGAGCTGGCTAACTCGCCGCTCCTGGCGGACAGCGCGGTCCACCCGCCGCGCGACGAGATCACCGTCCCGCTGGCCCCCACGCATAAGAGGCCGGCCAGATCGCCGCGGCCCGGGAGGCCGCCGAGGAATGCCCGCCGGCACCGGGTGCCCCGGCGTAGCCCCTGGTCCCTGCTCGACAAGGTTCAGTGGCCGCTCGTCGCCATCCTCGCCGTCCAGGCGGGGTTGTCGCTGAGGCTGGTGTGGTCAAACACGGCCTTCGTTGACGAGGCCACCTACCTGTGGGCCGGGCACATTGAGTGGGCGCATCTGCTGCACGGCACGCCGGTCCCCGCCTTCGCGACGTACTTTTCCGGCGCGCCCGTCATTTATCCGCCGCTGGGCGCGCTCGCCGACAGCCTGGGCGGTCTCGCCGGGGCGCGCCTGCTGTCGCTGGGGTTCATGCTGGGCGCGACCCTCGCGCTGTGGGGTACGACATCACGGTTGTACGGCCGCCGGGCGGCCATGACCGCCACGGTGCTGTTCGCGCTGCTCGGGCCGACTGAATACCTGGGGGCATTCGCCACCTACGACGCCATGGCGATGTTCCTGATGACCGTAGCCGCGTGGTGCATGGTCCGCGCCCGCGACCAGGACGACTCTTCCCTGGTCCTGCTGGCAGGGATCATCGCGCTGGTGCTAGCGAACGCTACCAAGTACGCCACGGCCGTGTTCGACCCGTCAGTCGCTGCGTTGGGCCTCCTCGTCATCGCGGACAAGCGCGGGATGAAGGCGGCCGCCGGGCGGTTCGGCTGCATAATCGCGTGCACAATCGCCATCGCGGCCGTACTCCTGGCAGTGGGCGGCTCGTGGTACCTGGATGGCATCCAGTACACCACGACGTCCCGGACCCCTGGTACCACGCCAGCGTCGCTGGTCCTGTCAAACGCGGCAAGGTGGGTGTCCATCCCGTGCGCGATAGCGCTAGCCGGCGTCGCCTTGGCCTTCTTCTCCCGCCGCCGCACCCGGGCCTCGATCTGGATGGTCTTCGTGCTGGCTTCCGCGGGACTCCTGGTGCCGCTGCAGCAGGCCCGCATCCATACGACCGTGTCGCTGGCCAAGCAGGTGGATTACGGTGCCTGGTTCGCCGCAATCGCGGCCGGTTATGCGGTGGCGTGCCTGACCCGCAATAGCTGGCCGACGTGGGTGCGGGGTGCCATCACCGTTCCTCTCCTGGCCGCTGCCGCACTCCCCGGCTGGCTGATCGGGCCGCAGCAGGCGATGGGATTCATGCAGGGCTGGGCCAACTCCTCGCAGATGACCGCCATGATGAGCCCGCTGGTCCGTGAGTACCCCGGCCGTTATCTGGTTGAGGATTACGACGTTTTCGGCTACTACCTGAGAAAGCAGGTCCCGTGGCAGGCATGGCTAAACACCTGGTACTTCTCTTACAAGGGGAAAACGGCCCGGGTGACCGCCGTGGGCACCCAGAATGTCACCGGCCTGTCCGCCTATGACGGGGCAATCAAGAACCACTACTTCGCGCTTATAGCGCTGAACTTCGGTGACACGGCCGCCATCGATGACCGGATCACGGCTGATATCCGGCGTTACGGCGGCTACCGCGTCGTGGCCGAGCTCCCCTATTTGGATCAGCATGGTGTCGGCCAGTACACGGTGTGGGCGCGGACGGTGGCATCCCGATGACCGCCACTGCCAAGCCCCAAGCCCTGGAACGCCAGGGGCGCCCGCAGCTGCCGACCGCGCCCTCGGACGCTGAGAAGGGCAGCTACGCTGACCGGAACGCGGCCTTGATCATCCGCACGTCAATCGCGAGCTTCGGCGCGCTGCTGATCAGCCAGATCCACTTCATTGCCTCGGTCCCGGTGCTGCTGGTATTCGCGCCGTTCATCGCGTTCACCCTCGCCTACTACCTCATCTCCCTGTGCGTGAACGTCGGGACCAAGGGCTTCGACGAGGCCGCGCACCGTCGCCTGGTTGAGTCGTGGAAGCCGCCGCGGTACCCCTCGCTGGACGTGTTCCTCCCGGTTTGCGGTGAACCGATCGAGGTCCTGCGCAACACCTGGGAACATGTAGCCGAACTGCTGCGGGCCTACCCCGGGGTGGGCACCGCCTATGTGCTCGACGACGCCGACAGCGCGCAGGCGCGTGAGCTCGCCCAGACCTTCGGCCTGACGTACATCGTCCGGCCGGACCGGGGCTGGATGAAGAAGGCCGGGAACCTGCGGTACGGGTTCAGCCAGTCATCGGGCGAGTTCATCCTCATCCTCGATGCCGACTTCGCGCCCCGCCCCGACCTGCCCGCTGAGATGCTCCCCTACGTAGCCGCGGACCCCAAGCTCGGCATCATCCAGTCCCCGCAGTACTTCCGCACGTCGGCCCGCATGTCGTGGATCGAGCGCGGCGCCGGGGCGGTGCAGGAACTCTTCTACCGGCTCACGCAGGTTTCCCGGGACCGTCACGACGGCGCGATCTGCGTCGGGTCCTGCGCGATTTACCGCCGTCGGGCGCTGGCAATGAACGGCGGGACGACGCTGATCGAGCACTCAGAGGATGTGCACACCGGGTTCGACCTGCGCCGCGCCGGGTGGGGGCTCCGCTACATCCCGGTCCCGCTGGCGACGGGCATGTGCCCGCCCGATCCGGACTCCTTTCTCACCCAGCAGTACCGGTGGTGCGCGGGCTCCATGTCTCTGCTCAGCTCGCGGAAATTCTGGGCTACCAGGATGCGGTGGCGGACCCGCTGCTGCTACCTGTCCGGGTTCTGCTATTACGTGCACACGGCGCTGTTCACGTTCGTCGCGCCGGTGATCCCGCTCACCATGCTGGTGTTCCTGCCGGAAAAGGTGCGGCTGATCAACTACATCTTCATCCTCCCGGCATTCCTCTACAACATGATCGTCTTCCCCGCGTGGCATCACTGCCGGTTCGGGCCGTCCGCGTTGATGGCCAAGCTCCTCTACGGATGGTCACACGCTTTCGCGATATGGGACCTGCTGCGCAGGCGCCCCATGGGCTGGCAGCCGACCGGTGGCTCTGCGCGCAAGTCGAGGACCCGGCGCATCTGGACCGGGATCGCGCTGTGGAACGGCACTACCAGCGCGGCATGGGTGCTGCTGGCCTTCTGGCGAACCGTGAACGAGAGCATGAACTTCGTCGTGCTGCTGGCAATCGGCCTGATGACGCTGGCCATCACGGTCATGGCGCTGTTCTCCCGCCGCAACTACGAGATGCTGGAAGGGACATGACATGATTCGACTGCTGCACCGGCTTGGCACGGTTGTGGTCGTCGTGGCCGCGATCGCCGTCGTCGTCGCGTTCGGCTTGCACGACCAGGAGGTGGCTGAGCCAACCGATGCTCTGCCGCCCACACCGCACGGCTATCTGGGGGTCTATGTACCGGGCATGCCCGCCTCCGATGCCGGGCTGACCGCCTTCGGTTCCGAGACCGGCACCCGGCCTAACGTGGCGGTGTACTACAGCGGATGGTTGGAGCGGTTCCAGACGCATTTCGCCGAGGAGGTGACCGCGCGCGGGGCGATACCACTGGTGCAGATCGATCCCACGGGGATCAGTCTGGCCGCGATCGCACACGGCCGGTACGACGCCTACCTCGCGTCGTTCGCGGAGGCACTGCACGGCTTCGGCCACCCGGTGATAATCAGCTTCGGCCACGAGATGAACGGCGACTGGTACTCGTGGGGTAAGGGGAAAACCTCTCCGGGTGACTTCGTCGCGGCCTGGCGGCACATCGTCAACGTGTTCCGCACCTGGGGAGTTTTCAACGTGACCTGGCTGTGGACGATCAACTCGCTGGCGGGCGGCCCGGGACAGGCGGCCTCGCCGAAGGCGTGGTGGCCCGGCGATTCCTACGTCAACTGGGTGGGGATCGACGGCTACTACTACTACCAGGGCGAGAGCTTCAAGACGGTCTTCGGGAGCACGATCTCGGTCATTCGCCGCTTTACCAAAGACCCTGTCTTCATCCCCGAGACCGGTATCGCCCCGGCTGCGGACAAGGCGGCCATAATCCCCCAATTGCTGGCCGGGGCCCAGTCCGCCGGGGTGCTCGGGGTCGTGTATTTCGACGCCAACGGATACCTGAACTGGAGCCTGGACGGCAATGCACCCGCGCTTGCCGCCTTCGGCAAGGCCGCGCACGGCTTCGGCTGATCCAGCTAAGCCCACGTCAGGGGGAGATATGCATATCCTATTTCCCGATAGCCGCGCATCAGCGGCCTGAGCGGGCGGCGGGCACGGCCGGGCCTGCCGAGCTGACCGGGTGGCCATCTTCGAGCACTGCCGTTAGCCCCGTCGCCAGGGCCTGCAGGCAGGCCCGGATCCGCCGGCCGACGACGGGCCGCACCCGGCGGTCGACCTGGCCTGGTGCGAAGAAGGCGAAGCCGGCCAGCTCGGCGTCCGTCACGGTGATGGCCGCTATATCCGCGGGGCTGAGGACCCCGCCATCGTAGATAAGTACCAACTCCTCAGGGCATTCCGGGTGCGCGGGCACCCAGTCCACAGCAAGCAGCCGCCCGGCCGGCCATTGAAGCCCGATTTCCTCGGCGACCTCGCGTCGGCACGCGGCATCCGGTGACTCGTCCGCGTCAATCACCCCGCCGGGCAGATCGCACGTATCACGGTAGACCGGGTCAACCAGCAGAATATTGCCTTGCCCGTCGCGGAAGAGCGCGCCGGCCGCCATTCGCTTGCGCGGAACCGAGGCGTAGTACGCCTCCGGCGGGATAAATTCTCGTTGGCTGAGGGCCATTCGCCGACTATAGCGATGACTGGACGCAGCCAGGCAGCATTGATCAAAATAAATGCCTTGTGGCGGCAGCCGGCCGGCTCTCAGGTGAGTGATCATGGCATGGCCGTAGGCGCTGGGTCGCTGTCGCCGAGCCGCGCGCATCTGCCATCCGCGCGGCCTCCGTCTTCATCATGTTTTGAATACCGAGCGTCTTTGAATGACTACACAGTGTAATATCGCCCGCCAGGGATCATCCACAGCGGGGCCGCCCTTGGCGTCGCGTTGCTGTCGAACAGGGGGATGGGTGAATACGGAGGGGGCGGAGACCGGCCCGGCGGTCGGTGTGCCGGGACACGTGGCGGCCATGAACTTGCGCGCCGTCTATGCGAAACGGCTTGCCCGGATCAGCGTGGAGGCAGGCTACGACGCGATCGTGTGGGTTTCGGGGCTGTGCTACGCCGCGTGGATCACCGACGACGTACCGGGAAACAGTATCGGCAGGTTCCGGCTGGCCGGCGTGGTGCTGGCGATCGGCCTGCTCTCCGTCACGTGCGGCCTGCTGGCCGGGCTCTACCGCGGCCGTCGGCAGCGGGGAAGCCTCGACGAGGTATTCGGCGTGGCCATCGCCGGCGGCCTGATGCTGGTCCCGCTGGTGCTGCTGAGCGGCCCGCTCGTCCGCGGCCAGCGGGACATGGCGCAGACCGTCGCCGGGGGGACGCTCATCGCGCTGCCGACGATCGCCGTCGCGCGCTATGTGCTGTTCGCCGCGCGGCAGCGGCGCAGGAAGCGGACGGCGGAAGCGGGTGTCAAGGTAATCGTGTTCGGGGCCGGGGAAGCGGGCAGGGCACTGATCGCCCGGCTGCTTGACGAGCCCGGGGCCGACTACCGGCCGGTCGCGGTGCTCGACGACGACCCGGACAAGCGGCGGCTGCGCGTGCACGGGATCCCGGTGCGGGGGGGCCGGATGAGGATGGCCGAGGTGGCCGCCGCCACCGGGGCCACCGTCCTGGTGATCGCGATCGCGAAGGCCAGCGGGACCGTGGTCCGCGACCTGACGGCGCGGGCGGAGCTGTGCGGGCTCATCCCCAAGGTGGTGCCGACGACGGCCGAGCTGATCAGCGGCAGCGCCCGGATCGAGGGCGTCCGTGACCCGAGGATCAGCGACCTGCTCGGCCGCCGCCCGGTCCGGACCGACGTGGCCGCGATCGCGGGTCGCTTCGCGGGCAAGCGCATCCTGGTGACCGGGGCGGGCGGCTCCATCGGCTCGGAGCTCTGCCGCCAGCTGCACCAGTTCGCCCCGGCCGAGCTGCTCATGCTCGACCGCGACGAGTCGGCCCTGCACGAAGTCCAGCTCACGTTGCACGGGCGCGCCCTGTTCGACTCCGATGAGACCCTGCTGGCCGACATCCGCGACCCGCGCCGCGTCCGCGAGCTGTTCGAGCGGTTCCGCCCGCAGATCGTCTTCCACGCGGCCGCGCTCAAGCACCTGCCGCTGCTTGAGCGCTACCCCGCCGAAGCGGTGCAGAGCAACGTCCTTGGCACCCAGACGGTGCTGGAGGCCGCGGCCGCCTGCCGCGTCGAGTCGTTCGTGAACATCTCCACCGACAAGGCGGCCGACCCGGTGAGCGTGCTCGGCTACTCCGAGAGGATCGCCGAGCGGCTGACCGCGCACATGGCGGGCCAGTCCGACGGCAGCTACCTGAGCGTCCGGTTCGGGAACGTCCTCGGCGGCCGGGGCTCGGTCCTCGGCGCGCTATCGGCCCAGGTGAAGGCGGGCGGCCCGCTGACCGTGACGCACCCCGACGTGACCAGGTACTTCATGACGGTGGAGGAGGCGGTCCAGCTCGTCTTGCAGGCGGCCGTCATCGGCAGCAGCGGGGAGGTGCTCGTGCTCGACATGGGCGAGCCGGTCCGGATCGCGGACATCGCCCGCCGGCTGTCCGCGCAGTCCGCTCACCCGGTCGACATCATCTACACCGGGCTGCGCTCGGGGGAGAAGCTGGCGGAGGACCTGCTCGGGATCGATGAAGTGGACTACCGGCCGAGCCATCCGCTGGTCAGGCACGCCCAGGTCAAGCCGCTCGACCCCCGCGAGCTGTCCCGGCTTGCCGTGGACTGCGGAGCGGCCGATCTCCGGCGGCGACTCGCCGAGTGCGCCACCGGAGAGGCCCCGCTTGTGCCGGACCCCTCGATGCCCAGGAAGCTGCAGCCAACCCTGAAAGAAGGTGGGTAACGGATCGTGGTGAAAGGATTCCGATCCCCGTGATAATCCAATCACGCAGAGTTAGTATCCGTGTACTGTTAGCCCGTGGCGGTGTGCCCGGTGTTGGCGGCCTGGTCGGCCGGGCGGAAGCGATATCAGAGATGGAGGAAGCCTGACGTGCGGGTGCTCATCGTCACGCACTATTTTCCCCCGGAAACCGGCGCGCCCCAGGCGCGGCTGTCCGGACTCGCCGCGACCTGGGCCGCGGACGGCGACGAGGTCACGGTGCTGACCGGGATGCCCAACCACCCGACCGGGGTGCTGCCGCCGTCGTACCGGCGGGCTGTTCTCCGCCGGGAGCATCGCGACGGCTACCGGGTCATCCGCACCTGGCTGTACGCCACGCCGAACGAGGGCATGGCCCGCAAGACTCTCGGTCACCTGAGCTTCATGCTGAGCAGCGTGCTGATCGGCCGGCGGGCAAGCGGTCCCGCCGATGTCGTCGTGGTCTCGTCTCCGACGTTCTTCTCCATCCTGTCCGGGTGGCTGCTCGCCCGGCTGAAGCGGGCCCGGCTCGTGGTCGAGATCCGCGACCTGTGGCCCGCGATCTTGGTGGAGCTCGGCGTGCTGACCAACCGCCGGGTCAGCTGGCTGCTCGAGCGCCTTGAGCTCGCCGCCTACGCTGCCGCGGATCAGGTCGTCGTGGTCAGCGAGGGGTTCCGCGACGACCTGATCAGGCGCGGGGTGCCGCCGGAGAAGGTGCACACGATCAGGAATGGCGTGGACCTTGGGGAATTCTCCGCCGCGGGAGAATCTTCCGGTCAGCGGCATGAGCTGCGCGCACGACTGGGCGCCGGGCCAGCAGACTGCCTGGTGCTGTACGCGGGGACGCACGGGATCTCCCAGGGTTTGCCGGCGATCGCGGACGCGGCGGCGCTGCTTGAAGAACGGGCCATAAGATTCGCGTTCGTCGGGGATGGTGCGGACAAGCACCGCCTGGCGGGGCGGATCGAGGAGCTCGGACTGCGCAACGTGGTGCTGCTGCCCGGCGTGCCCAACGCGGAGATGCCGCGGCTGCTGGCGGCGGCGGACATCTGCCTGGTGCCGCTGCGCAACGTGCCGCTGTTCGCGTCGTTCATCCCGTCCAAGATGTTCGAGTACCTGGCCGCGGGCAAGGCCGTGATCGGCTCGGTCACCGGCGAGGCGGCGCAGATTCTGGCGGAGGCGGGCGCGGTCGTGGTCCCGCCGGAAGACAGCGGCTCGCTCGCGGCCGCCATCGCCACGCTGGCCGCCGACCCGCAGTTGCGGGCGGTGATCGGCCAGACGGGCCGGGCGTTCGTGGAATGGCGCTATGACCGGTCGGCACTGGCTCTGGAGTACCGCAAGATCCTGGAGCTCCACCGGCCACCGGTCACCGCCGCTGGCGGCGCAACACCATATACGGTTAATTAACGTTGATAACGGCATGGCCACCCCATCTGGGGGGAAGTTCCGTTCTTGGTCGGAGATCAAGCCTTGAACGGTGTGTGACACATGCTCCAGCGGACCGGTCGGTCACTAGGGCACTGGCTGCGGCACTGGCCGCGCCGCAAGATCATCGCCTGGGGCGCCGGCAGCCTGGCCGTGCTGCTCATCGGGGTCACCGCGACCGGGTACGAGATACTGCATCACTTCAACGCGAACATCCAGCAGGACAACCTAACCGGCCTGCTCGGCGCCCGGCCGGTGGACACGCATCCCCAGGCCGAGAACATCATGGTCATCGGGTCGGACTCGCGGGACGGGCTCAGCGCGGCGTACGGCAGCGGGCTGGTCACCGACCAGTCGGACACGCTGATGGTCATCCACATCCCGGCCGACCGGAAGTGGGCCGAGGTGATGTCAATCCCGCGCGACTCCTACGTGAACATCCCGGCCTGCGAGATGGGCAACGGCCAAATGTCGTCGCCGACCCAGTTCAAGATAAACGAGGCGTTCGCGATCGGGAACCTGGACGGCAACCACACCAGGCTCGGTGTGGCCTGCACGGTCAAGGCGGTCGAGCAGGACACCGGGATCTACATCAACCATTTCATCGTGATCAACTTCACCGGCTTCGAGAACATGGTGGCCGCGCTTGGCGGCGTCTACGAATGCAACCCGACGCCGATCAACGACCCGAACTCCAACCTGCACCTCTCGGCGGGCAACCACCTGCTGACCCCGGCCGAGGCGCTTGGCTACGTGCGGGCCAGGTACACCCTCGGCGACGGCAGCGACCTTGAGCGGATCGGGCGCCAGCAGGCGTTCATGTCCTCCCTGGTCAGCCGGGTGCGGAGCGAGCTGTACAACCCGCTGGCGATCTACCGGTTCTTCGACGCGTTCACCAAGTCGCTGACCATCGACACCCAGCTCGGCGGCATCACCGGCCTCTATGACCTGGGGCAGTCACTGCGCTCCATCCCGTCGAGCAAGATCGCCTTCTTCACGCTGCCGACTTTCCCGCGCTCGGAGGTCGTGCCATCCGACACCGCGAACGTGCTGTGGACGCAGCCGGAGGACAACAAGATCTTCGCTGCCTTCCGCGATGACGTGCCCGCGAGCAGCTCGCTGTTCGGCGCCCCCAAGACGGCGGCGGTGCAGAAGGCGGGCACCCAGGCGACCGTCAGCCGGGCCGCGACGTTGTCCGCCACCCCGTCGGCGAGCCCGTCCGCCAGCCCGCTCAGCATCCCGGCACGCACGGCCAACCAGTCCATCTGCGCCGGCTGATCCCCCGCCAGATACCGTTGGCCGGGTGAGGAGCCGGGTGCGACGTGCGTGGCTGTCGGTCGCCGGCGGGGCGCTGTGCGCCGCGCTGGCCGTGCCGCTGCTTGGCGTGCCCGCGCGAGCCGGGCCGGCCGCCCCCGCGGCCAGGCACGTGGTGATCGTGGGGATCTCCGGCCTGCGCTGGAGCCAGGTGACGCCAGCCGCCACCCCGGAGCTGTGGCGGCTGGCCAGCGGCGGCTCGGTCGGCTCGCTGGTCGATTACGCGCAGCAGCCGCTCGCCTGCCCGGCCGACGGCTGGCTGACGATGAACGCCGCCGCCCGCGCCCAGGGCCCGCGCCCGTGTGGCCCGCTGCCCGCGGTGGTGCCGCACGGCACCGGCGCCAACGTCACCGCGATGGCGGGAATCATCGCCGCCAACCGGGGCTTCCACGAGTCCCCCGACTGGGGATTGCTCGGCTCGCTGGCCAGCTGCGCGACCGCGGTCGGCCCGGGCGCCGCCCTCGCGCTTGCCTCGCCGGCCGGCGCGGTGGCCGGCTACCAGCCGTCGGCGGCGGAGCTCTCGCCGGTGGTGCTGGCCCGCTGCCCGCTGACCGTGATCGACTTGGGCCAAACCGGAGGTACCGAACGGACGGGTGTCTCCGCGCTCGACCGCCAGCTAGCGCGAATCGTGGCGGAACTGCCGCCGGGCACTCTGCTGCTGGTAACTTCCCCCGGCGTGGCGGTGCCGCCGGGGTCGGGGGGTGCGGCGGCCGGCCCGCCGCACCTGCTGCCGGTGGTGGTCAGCGGCCCGGGGTATGCCGACGGCCTGCTTACCGCGACCTCGACCCGGCGGCCGGGGATCGTGACGCTGACCGATCTGACGCCGTCGGTGGCCGGCTGGCTTGGCCGCGCGGTGCCGGCCGGAACCGTCGGCGCCCGGATCGGCCGGGAAGCACGGGGCGATCTGACCGCGTCGATCGCGGCACTGCTTGACCGGGACACCGCCGAGCAGGTCTGGCTGGCCACCCACGGCTGGTTCTTCGTCGGCTACGCGGCGGCCGGTGCACTGGCGTTCGGCCTGCCCACCCTGCTCTGCTGGGGCGCCGCGACCGAACGCCGCCGTGCCCGCGCCCGCTGCTGGCGAGTGGCCGGGGTGCTCGCCGCCGCTGTCCCGCTCGGCTCTTACCTGGCAAATGCGTTCCCTTGGTGGCAGCGGGCGCACCCCGCCTGGTGGCTGTACGGGATGGCGGTCGGCGGGACGCTCGCGGTGGCCGCGCTCGCGCTAGCCGGCCCGTGGCGGCGCGACGTGCTTGGCCCGTTCGGCGCGATCTGCACCGCCACCGTGGCCGTCCTCGGGGTGGACGTGATAGCCGGTTCGGGGCTGCAGCTGGAGGCCCCGTTCGGTCTGTCGCTGCTGGTCTCCGGCCGGTATTACGGCATCGGCAACGACGTGCTCGGCGTCTACTGCGTCAGCGTCCTGGTGGCGGCGGCGTGGCTGGAACGCGTGCTGCCGCGGCCAGCGAGGCTGCCGTGGCTGCCGGTGCTTGCGGCGGCCGGGATCGGGCTGTTCGCGGTGATCGCGTTGGGCTGGCCCGGGTTCGGCGCCAAGGTGGGCGGGACGATCGCGCTGGTGCCCTGCCTGCTGCTGCTGCTGATCGCGCTAGCCGGGAGCGGGGGAGGGGCAGCCGGGGTCCGGCTGGGGTGGCGCTTGGCGGTACCGATCGCGGTCAGCGGGGTCGCCCTGTTCGCCGTGTTCGCCGTGGTCAGCTACTTTGTCCCGGCGGTGGGGGTGTCGGACATCGGGACGTTCGCGGGGAACCTGCTGCACGGCGAGGGCGGCGGAGTGCTAGAGCGCAAGGTCAGCTCGAACGTGGGAACGCTCACCGTGAACGTGATCAGATGGCTGATCCCGGTCGCGGCGGTGGCGGCGGGTGTCGCGCTCTGGCGGCCGTCGTCGCTCCGGCTGCGGACGCTGCCGCGGGCGTTCGCGGCCGCGCCGGTGCTGCGAACCGTCGCCTGGCTGTGCTGGCTGGTGCTAATCCTCGGCTGGCTCGCTGATGATTCTGGGGTCATCGTGCCTGCCGCGGCGCTTCCGTTCGCGGTACCGCTGGTGGTCTCCATGGCCGCCGCAGTTTCCGCTGCGGCGGTTGGGGGACGCTATCTTGGTAGCGCCTTCGCCGCGCCCGCCGCTGCCAGGGCGGGAGCCGGAGAAGACCTGCCCCCGAAGTATGATCAGCCACAGCCCCCCAGGTAGACAGAGGACGCCGGAATGCAATACCAGCTTTCGCGTGTCGTCGCGGGCCCGCTCCTGCACGCCTTCGGACGCCCGCGCGCGACCGGGCTTGAGAACATTCCCGCGAGCGGCCCTGCGCTGCTGGCCTCGAACCATCTGTCGATCGTCGATTCCGTGTACCTCCCGCTGATGCTCTCGCGGCCGGTGGTCTTCCCGGCCAAGGCCGAGTACTTCACCGCGAGGGGGCCGCTCGGCCGGGCATGGGCGGCCTACCTGCGCTCAACCAACCAGCTGGCGATGAACCGGGACGACACCCGTTCGGCGACGGCCACCCTGGAGGCGGCGGCCGAGATTCTGCGGGCGGGCAACCTGTTCGGCTTCTACCCGGAGGGCACCAGGTCACCGGACGGGCGGCTCTACCGTGGCCGGTCGGGCCTGGGCTGGCTGGTGCTTAACTCCGGCGCCCCGGTGATCCCGGTGGCGATGATCGGCACCAGGAAGATGCTGCCGCCGGGCAGCCCGGTGCCCCGCCCGGCCAAGATCGAGATCAAGATCGGCAAGCCGATGGAGTTCGGCCACCTGGCGGGCGACCCCCCGGCCCGGGCCCGCCGGATCATCGCCGACGAGGTAATGCACGCCATCGCCGAACTCTCCGGCCAGGAGTACGTCCACGAGTACGCCTCGGACGTCAAGGACCGGCTGGCCAAGTCGGCCGCCCCCGGCTCCGCCGGGTAACTACGACGCACAACGTCGATGCTTAGCGATCTACCTCTGGTGGTGCCGTCAGTTCCCCCTTGGTGGTGTTAACGGGGTTGCTGTCGGTGTTGATGGGGCCGGTGTTGGTGTTGATGGGGCCGGTGGTGGCGGCCGGGTTCCAGACGTACATCGGGCCGGTGCTCGAGAGCGGCCAGGGCGGCGGCGCCTTGGGGACAGGGGCGGACGCGAGCACCGACGGCGACTGCTCCCATGGCGGCAGCGGCGCGTCGGCCGCGCGGCCCGCGGTGCTGCGGGCGGACGGGGTCGCGGCGTCCCAGACGCTCCCGGCGCCGATGGCGGCACGCGGCGGTGTCCGCGGCCATCCGGGGTCAGGCGCCGCCTGAATGGCTCGCGGGGCCGGCAGCTGGGCGCGGGAGTGCCGGCCGGGGCCGCGGGCCTGTCCGGCCCGGGCGGCGCCGGCGGCCTTCGCCGAGCGGACCCGACGGCGCACCCCGGTCACGGCGAGCACGCAGACCAGGCCGGCGATGAGCACGCTGACGGCAATCAGCAGGTCGAGCAGGACCGAGCGGGCCGTCCCGCCTGTACTGCCTGGTTTGGCGGTCGCGGTGGCGGGTCGGACGGGGGCCGGCGGGGCCAGCGCCGTAGCCGTTGACGGCGCAGGGGCCGGGCGCGGATGAGCGGCCGCGATGGCGGCGGCCCGGGTGAGCGCGTGCGCGGCGCTGAGCGCTCCGCGGCCCCGGCCCGCGGTCCCGGCGGTCCTTGTCCCGGCGGTCCTTGTCCCGGCGGTCCTTGCCCCGGTGGCAGCTGGCGCCGTCACGCCGTCCTCGATCGCCTTGGTGACCTCGCCGGCCGTGAGCCACGGGTAACGGCCGCGGATCAGCGCGGCGACGCCGGCGGTCAGCGCCGCCGACATGTCGGTAGAGGCCAGAGTCTGGTACCCGCCGCCGGGTGCGGCCACGGTGAGGCCCGCCGGCGGGCCCGCCGCCCCGTGGCCGGAGCCGGGGGCGGTGGCCGGACCGCTCGCGCCGGGGGCGGTCAGCGCGACGTAAGAACCGGTGTTGGTGAATGGCGCCAGCTCGCCGTCCCTGGCGGTCGCGCCGACCGCGATGACGCCCGGGTACGCGGCCGGGTAGTTGACGGCGTTGCCGCCCTCGCCGTTGTCGCCTGCCGGGGCTACCAGCAGGACGTCGTGGGCGATCGCGTACGCGACGGCCGCCCGCTCGGCCGGGCTGCCGCCGGCCGCCGCGTTCCCGTTCGCGGCGGCGCTCAGCGTGCCCGGATCGAGCGGCAGCGAGATGATGCTGGCGCCGTGATTGACCGCGTACCTGATTCCCGCGGCGATGGCCGCGGGCAGCCGGCGGGCGATGGCCGCGTCCGCGACCAGCGGGTCGTTGTACTCCAGGGTCACCTGCACGGACAGGATCCGCGCGCCGGGAGCGATCCCGGTGATCCCCTCGGCCCGGCCGGCCCCGTGGCCGTGCCCGGCGATCAGGCTGGCCACCGCCGTCCCCTCGTCGGCCCAGTACGGCTGGCCGGGCCCGCGCCCTGCCTTGGCGAAGTAAGGCCCGGTCGTCACGGTGCCGGTCAGGTCCGGGTGGCCGCGGTCGACGCCGGTCGACAGAACCGCGACGGTCACGCCCTTGCCCTGCCCGGGCGCGGCGCGCCAGGCGGCGGGCACGTCAAGTGCGGGCAGCCACCATTCGGCCGCGTTGGCGCCACGGCTGGCAGGCGCCAGTTCCCGGGCGCTCGCGGGAAGCGCTGAGCCCGCTGCCGCGGCCGCGGCGACGACGAGCGCCGCCGCGGCCGCCATCCGGGTGCGCAGCGGACGGGAGACGTTGTTCACGCCTACCCTCCAGGTCGGGCCCGCCGAATCTGGTCGAATGGGGCGGTCGAATGGGGCGGTATGGGGAAATCAGTTCCTTATAGTGCCATGCGATTGCCCTGCGACGGAACGCAGGTGCGGCTAACTATTGAGTGACATTCTGCGCCACCGCGCCCCAGGCACACTTAAGCACCGCACCGTTACCGCTACTACCAGGCGGCGGTGGCGTTAACCTTCGCCTGGCGAGATCGGGCATGCTATATCGATAATGCATAGATGTGATTCGAAGGGAGCGGCGGATGCCTGCCTTGTCCGAGCGTGACATGCGCGTACTCGCATTCGAGCGGGGCACCTGGCGCACCGCCGGCGCCAAGGAGCAGGCAATCTCCGAGGTTCTCGGCATCACCGCGACCAGGTACTACCAGCTGCTCAACGAGCTGATCGACAGCCCCGAGGCGCTCAAGTTCGATCCGACGCTCGTCAAGCGACTGCGCGCGCAGCGTGCCAGGCGGCAGAAGGTACGTTCGTCCCAGCCGGGTACCAAGTCGTCCTGATGCCGCCCTGGCCCGGCCCCGCCCGCGGCCGGGCTGGTCGCCTGAGCGCGGCGTATCAGGTGGCCGGGCTCGGCTGGGGCCGTCCAGGGACGTAGACGGACCAGCCGGCGGACCGCCAGAGGTCGGCGTCGAGCGTGCACCGGGCGTCGATGAGGACGGGGACGGCGACGATCTTGGCGAACGCGGCGGGGTCAATGGTGCGGTAGTCCGTCCACTCGGTGAGGTGGAGGACCAAGTCGGCGCCCTCGGCGGCCTCATGCGCCGAGTCGGCGTAGCGCAGTTCGGGGCGGACCCGCGCCGCGTTGGGCATGGCCACCGGGTCGTGCACGGTGACAACCGCGCCCTCGTCGGCGAGACGGCCCGAGATGCTCAGACTGGGCGAGTCGCGGATGTCGTCGCTGTTGGGCTTGAACGCGGCGCCAAGGACGGTCACCCGCTTGCCGGCCAGGTCCCCGCCCACGGCCTGGCGCGCGAGGGTGATGACGCGGTCCCGGCGGCCCAGGTTGATAGCATCCACGCTGGTCAGCAGGTCCACCAGTGAGCCGACGCTCTTCTCGGCGGCGGTGGACCTGAAGGCGCGAATGTCCTTGGGCAGGCAGCCGCCGCCGAAGCCGAGCCCCGGCGAGAGGAACTTGCGGCCGATCCGCTCGTCCAGCCCGATCGCGTCGGCCAGCGGGATGACGTCCGCGCCGGTCGCCTCGCACATCTCGGCCATCACGTTGATGAAGGAGATCTTGGTCGCGAGGAAGGCGTTAGCCGCGACCTTGACGAGCTCAGCCGTTTCAAGATCCATTGTCAGCGCTGGGATACCCGAGGAAAGAGGCGTTGCGTAGACCTCGCGCAAGGTCCGGTCGGCCCGCTCCGATGTGACGCCGAGGACGATCCGGTCGGGGGTCAGGCTGTCTTGCACCGCGTACCCCTCGCGCAGGAACTCGGGGTTCCACGCGATGTCGATCAGGTCACCCGCCGGTGCCGCCGCGCGTGCACGGGCGAGCAACTGCCGCGCCGTGCCGACCGGCACCGTCGACTTCCCGACCAGCAGGGTCTGCCTGGTCAGGTGCGGCGCGAGGGCGTCGGTGGCAGCGTGCAGGTAGCCGAGGTCAGCGTTGCCGCCGGCTGCCTGCGGTGTGCCCACGCACAGGAAGTGCACGTCGCCGAATTCGCCGATCTCGGCGAATGAGTCGGTGAAGCGGAGCCGGCCGGCGTCGAGATTCTTTCTCAGCAACGGCTCAAGGCCCGGTTCGAAGAACGGCGCCTCGCCGCGAGCCGCCTTAGCGATCTTGTCCGCGTCCACGTCGACGGCGAGCACCTGGTGCCCGAGGGCCGCCATGCAGACCGCGTGGGTCAGGCCGAGATAGCCGATTCCGATGACACTGATCCGCAGGTCGTGTCCACTGCCAGCCATGAGGAGCCTTCCGTTCCTACTCGTGTCGACGCCGCGTTCGGCGGAGACACTAGCCTAATCCAACCTATCCGATGGGTAATAAAGGACATCGAAAATCCGGCGGCGTGTGCTGCCGCCGACTGCCCGCTCCGGCCTCGCTGCCGGGCGGGCAGCTTAGCGCACCCGGCTGCAGGGGATGGTGACCTGCCACCACTCGTGCGAGTACACATAGGAGGTCACGCCCGGATGGGCGCAGGCGGTGGTGGCGCGGGCGACGACACTCGTCCACGGCGGGCTGCTCGTGCGGCCATTGGTCACGCGGAAATTGAGCGTCACGGCCACCGCCAGTAGCACCGCCAACCCGGCGACGGGCAGCCAGCCGAAGGCCACGCGGGCGCGTGACGCTCCCTCCCGCCGCCGGGGGCGCAGCAACGCGACGAGGGCCGCGTACAGCAGCAACGCCGGGGCGATGACGTAGCGCGGCTGCACGACGGGGGTGTTGATGAGCATCGCGTCGGCGAACACGGCCAGGCTGAACAGCCCCGCCACCGCCGCCAGGGTCCAGTTCGGGTCGGTGAAGCGGGCGGCCGCGAGGACGACCGCGACCAAGACGACCGCCCACGCGCTGCCGATCAGCGCGAAGTGCGCGGCCGTGTTGATGACGTGCAGCGGCACGTAGTCGCCCCGGTAGTTGGCGCCAGGACCGCCGAGCGCGCTTTCCCCGAAGAGCGCCCGCGGCACGACGCGGGCGGCGTAGTACTTCAGGACGAACAGCGGGCCGTTGAAGCCGAAAAGGTAGTGTTTGCTCTTGCCTTCCAGGGTCAGGCTCGCCTGCAGCAGCACGCCCGCGAACCAGAAGACCGCCAGGAAGATGGCGTTCCTGGACCGGTCGACGACCAGCCGGGCGACCACCAGCGGGGCCAAGACGATGGCGAGGGCCGCGGTTGACGACACGCTGAGCATGACAATCGGCGACAGGATACGGCCCGCGCGCGTGCCGGGTATCCACAGCACGGTCCAGAACGCGGCGTAGAGACCAATGAACTGGACGGTCACGAGGTCGTTGTTCGCCTGCGTGTACGCCAGCGGGATCACGCACACGGGGGCGGCGATGAGCAGCCGGAGCCAGCGGCTGCGCAGGTAGGGCGCGCTGGCGATGTAGGCGACAAGACCGTAGACCGCGTACTGGAGGGCGGCGGCGGCCGACATGATCCCCGGCGCCCAGCTCAGCGGGAACTGGACCGCGATCTCGGTGATGACGCGCGCGGGCACCTGGTAGTACCCGCTGATCGGGGTTCTGACGTCCTGCCAGAAGGGGGAGTTAAGCCCATTGCTGAGCAGGTTCTTCGCGTCCTCGATCCAGATGGTGTTCAGTGAGCCCGGGCCGACGGTGCGGGACAGGCTGACCGCGGCGCCGCCGATCACGCAGACGACGGCAAGCAGGATTTTGCGCCAGCCGACCGGCCCGTCCGCGGTGCGAAGGAACAGGTCAGACCGTAGCCAGCTGGTAACAATCGCTGCCGACCGGGACGAGCCTGACCGGGACGGAACCGACCGGGACGGAACCGTGCCAGTCCCGCCGTGGGCGACTTCCGCGCTTGCTTCCTGACTCATGAACGTCCTGCACAATCTCTAGCCAGCCGGCGGCGTCTCACCGTCATCGGCAGATCCTATCCTCGATCCGCTAAGCCGGTCTGAATTAAGGACTATTGTGTGGGCTCATGCAGCCCGCGACTGCGACCGGTCGCGTACCTGAACGGGGATTGTGCGGTGTCTGGACGGACGAAAGCGGATGGCATGGCGTTCCCGGCCGGGACAGCCAGCCGCCGTTACCCGGGGCCGACACGGCTAGCCGGGATCGCCGAGTGGCTGCGGTCGGCCTTGTTCCTGCCGCCTGTCGCCAGGACACTTGGCTGGCGGCAGGTCGCGGGCGGCGCGGTTTTCGTCGTCCTCGGCGCCGCGGTCAGCCTGGCGCGCACCTCGGGCCCGGGGGCTCTCAATACGATCTGGATTGAGGACGCGAACAACTTCCTGCAGGACGCGCTGCACGAGTCGGTGATGACCACCCTCACCACCCAGATGAACGGATACTACGACCTGGTGCCGCGGGCGGTCACGGCGATCGCGATGACCTTCCCGCTTACCTGGGTGCCGGGGATCATGTCGGCCTGTGCGGCCGTCGAGTACTCGCTGTTCGGCCTGATCGCCTACATCGCCAGCGGGCCGCACCTGCGCAGCCCCTGGCTCCGGCTGCTGGTCGCCGCGCCTGCGTGCCTCGTTCCCCTTGGCTACACGCAGGCCAACAATGACCTCGCCACCGTGCAGTTCGTCGCGCTTTACGGGATCTTCTGGCTGCTGCTCTGGCGGCCGGCCACGCGGGCAGGCCAGCTGGCCGCGCCCGTCATCATGCTGTGCAGCACGCTGTCGAGCATCCTGCCGCTGCTGCTCGCGCCGCTGGTGGCGGCCCGGCTGATCGCCGACCGGTCGAAGGTCTCGATCGCGATCGCCGTGTGCTGGGCCGCGGGCCTGGTCACCCAGTGGTCGGTTCAGCTCCGCGGGATGAGCAACCGGCAGGTCAGCGGGTGGACTAATCCGCTCTGGGTCCTCGGGAACTACGCGACGCGGGTCGTGCCGCGGGCGCTCTTCGGCGAGCGCGCCCTTGGCGGCTCTGGCACCGACGGCGACGGTCATCCGCTTCCGCTGGTCATCCCCAACATGGCCGTCCACACCGCCCTGACCTGGGGCGCGTGGGCCATCGTGGCGGCCGTGATCATCATCGCCCTAGTCAGGCTGACCGCCCCTGACTGGCCGCTGGCGGTGACCGCCCTGCTATTCAGCGTGCTGCTGTTCGTCGGCGAGATTGTCAATAACCTGCCCGTCGTGCAGCCTCGGTACGTCATCGCGCCCGCCCTGCTCGTCTACGCGGGCATCGTGGCGATGCTGCGGCCGCGCGGCGTGGCGGACGCCGCCGGGCCGCCCGACGCGCCGGACGGCGAGGCGGCCACCCCGGACGGCCAGGCGGCCACCGGGGACACCCGCGCGCGCATCCCCGTGCTCCGGCCGCGTTCGGCTGCGCTAGCCTGGTGCCCGGTCGTAGTGTTCACCCTCGTGCTCGCGGTGACCTGTGGGTTCAACTACCGTGTCACGAACGCTCGTTCAGAAAGCCCGGCGTGGACCTCGATCGTCGCCGCGGCGACAGAGAAGTGCATGAAGCCTGGCATGGCCGACTACTACTACCACCACCACGGGTGGTGGCAGTTCAAGATCCCCTGCGGAAGGGTGCGCTCGTCGTCGTGAATCCCGTGACTGCCGGTGCTACGCCTGAAGTGACCACGCGGCCGCAGACTGCGGTCGGCCGGTCGGCGCCAACGTGGCTGACCTGGGCCGGGCCGGCCGTGGTCACCGCGGCCCTCGGGCTTTACCAGATCAACGTGCCGATCCTGTGGCGCGACGAGCTCGCGACGTGGTCGGCTGCCAGCCGGACGCTGCCGCAGCTGTGGGCCATGGTGCACAACGTCGACGCGGTGCTCGGGTTGTATTACCTCGGGATTCACCTGTGGATGGCGCTCTTCGGCGAGTCCGCCACCGCGATGCGCCTGCCGTCCGTGCTCGCGATGACCGGCGCCGCCGCGGTCGTGGCGCTGACCGGAAAGCGGCTCGGCGGCACCCGCGTCGGACTGATCAGCGGCCTGATCTTCGCGGTCATCCCCAGCGTCGCCCGGTACGCGCAAGAGGCGCGGCCGTACGCGTTCGCCACGCTCTTCGCGGCGCTCGCCACCCTGCTGTTGCTGCGCGCCATGGAGCAACCGAGCTGGCTCCGGTGGGGCTGCTACTCGCTTGCGGTGGCCGCCGCCGGAGCGTCGAACCTGATCGCGCTCAGCGTGCTGGTGGCGCACGCGGCCATCGTGGCGACCGACTTCTGCCTGCGCACGGTGCGCATTGGGAACGAGGACGCCCCCGGCGGCGGTCGCGCCCTCCCCGGCGGCAGGCCAGAGCCGGTGAATGGGCGGCCCCTGGCGCTCCTCGGATGGTTCAGCCTGGCCGCGATTGTCGGTGTCATCCTTGACGCGCCGATCGTGAAGGAGGGCCATGACCAGTCCGCGTCCCAGATCGGCCAGCAGCCTGTCCCGCACGTCGTCGCGCTCTTCGGCGTGATCAACGGGCTATGGCCCGAGCTGTTCGCCTCGACGCTGGTCGCCATCGCGGTCATGCTGCTCGCGCTGGCGTCCGTGGTGACGCTCTCCGGCGCGCGGCAGCGCGTCCTGGCCTGGTACGCCCTGGCTGGCGGGATCCTCCCGGTCGTGGCGGTCTGGGTCATTTCCCAGGGGCCCGATTCCTACTGGACCTTCCGGTACATGCTGTTCACCGTGCCTGCCTGGGCGGTGGCGGCCGGCCTGGGCGTCGCGGGGGTGTCCCAGCGCGTGCCGCGGCTGCGCCTGCCGCGCTTCGCGCCTGCCTGGCGGCCCGGCTACGCCGCCGTGGCGACGGCCCTGGTCGTGGTCGTCGCGGGGGTAAGCGTTCACGACCAGTTGCTGATACGCGAGCCGCTTGCCCACAACCTGTGGGCCTTCCCGGTCGTGATGGCGAACGGGGAACCGGTGGACTACCGGGCGGCCGCGGCGGTGATCGCAGCCAACCAGCGGCCGGGCGACAACATCGCCTACCAGGTCAGCGACGCTAACCACTACGAGGTTGACGCGGCCATCGGCTACTACCTGCGCGGCAAGCCAATTCCGAAGGCGGTCTTCCAGGCCGAGACGCCGACCCAGGCGGACGCCCTGCAGCCGGTCGAGTGCATCGACCCGTCGACCTGCCTCACGGGCACCCCGAGGATCTGGGTGGTCTACGTCGATCGGCTCGCGCACAACCCGCTGAACCCGTTCTCGGCGCTGCCGGGGAACGAAGCCGGCTACCTGGAGCTCATGGGCTATCTGACCCAGGCCCGTTACCAGGAGGACGGCATCACGGTCGCGCTGCTGACCGTGGGCTAACCGCGGGCGCGAATCAGCCACCTCAGGCGCGAAGCTTGCCCTGGTACGCGACGCAGTCGTCGTAACGGGGCAGCCGACCGGCGAGCAGCGCCTCCTCAAGGCTCGGCTGTGCCGCGTCCTTCTCGGAGAGCACCGGGGCGCCGCCCGCCTCGTCGAGCGGCCAGGCGATCCCGAGCGCGGGGTCGAGTGGGTGCACACCGTGCTCGCGGCCAGGTGCGTACGGTGTCGAGCAGAGGTACGTCACGGTGGCCTGGTCGGTCAGCGCCATGAAGGCGTGGCCGAGCCCCTCGGAAAGGAATACCGCGCGGCCGGAGGCATCATCGAGTTCCACGGCCTCCCATTTGCCGAAGCTGGGCGAGCCGGCCCGTAGGTCCACGATCACATCAAGGATCGCGCCGGACACGCAGCTGACGTATTTGGCCTGGCCGGGCGGGACATCAGCGTAGTGGATGCCCCTGATCACGCCGCGCCGGGACACTGAGCGGTTGACCTGGGCGACCTCCAGCCGGTGGCCCAGGTCGGCGGCGAACTCCGCCCCGCGGAAGACCTCAAGAAAGTAGCCCCTGTCGTCGCGGTGCACCTGGGGGGTGTAGACCAAGGCACCTGCGATACCAAGCGAATCCATGCCCGAACCCTAGCATTTGGGTCTGATTGACAGGCAAGAATCCGATCCGCATCAGGTCGCCCGGAGGGACGCGGCAAGTCGGCTTGGTGCCCGCGAGCGCGGGCACCAAGCCGGCCGCATCGGTATTAACCTGGCGATATCCTTCGGCTTCGGCAGGTGAAGCCGAAGAACTTCAGGAGACGACGATGACCTTTTCGGCCTGCTGTCCCCGGTCGCTCTGCGTGATCTCGAACTCGACCCGCTGACCCTCTTCGAGGGTGCGGTATCCATCCGACTGGATCGCGGAGAAGTGGACGAAAACGTCCTTACCACCGTCGACGGCGATGAAGCCGTAGCCCTTGTCCGGGTTGAACCACTTGACGGTGCCCTGAGCCATTCCAAACAACTCCCTAACTGCTGCTCGGGCTTCGAGCCCCGCCCTTTCAACCGCGGAACCCGTTCGACCGCCACCCATTAAGCCGTGCCAGCGCGCGCGTAAGCGCCCGCAACTGCCTTACCGGAGGCGATCGCAAACCACCGTACCGTGTGCGCGGCGTTAATGACGCCACATGATTGAGTTAGGACAGCGGCGCGGCTTCGAATCCGGCGGCCTGGAATGCCTCGATCGTCGGCTTGATCATGGCGGGGACGGTGACAGCCGGCGCCACCGCGTCAAGCGTCTTGAGCCCGTCGCCGGAATTGATGATCACCGTCTCCGTGTCCGGGTCGAGCTGGCCGGAGGCGAGCAGCTTGCGAAGCACGCCGACGGTGACGCCGCCCGCGGTCTCGCCGAACACGCCCTGCGCGCGGGCGAGCAGTCGCATCGAGTCCACCACCTCGGCGTCGGACACGTCGGCGACCGCGCCGCCCGTCCTGCGGACCACGTCGAGCACGTACGGACCATCGGCCGGGTTTCCGATCGCGAGCGACTTGGCGATCGTGTCCGGCTTGACCGGACGGACGACGTCCCACCCTTGCGCGAACGCCTCGGACACCGGCGAGCAGCCGGTTGCCTGCGCGCCGAAGACCTTCCACGGCCTCGGCTCGACCAGGCCGAGCTCCGTCAGCTCGGTGAACCCCTTGTCGATCTTGACGAGCTGCGCGCCGGACGCGACCGGCACCACGATCTGGCCGGGCAGTCGCCAGCCAAGCTGCTCGGCGATCTCGTAGCCGAGCGTCTTCGAACCCTCGGCGTAGTACGGGCGCACGTTCACGTTGACGAATGCCCAGTCCTCGTGCTCGCCTGCCAGCTCGGAGGCCAGCCGGTTCACGTCGTCGTAGCTGCCGTCGACGGTGACGAAGGTGCCGCCGTACACCGCCGTGGTGAGAATCTTCTGCATTTCGAGGTTGGCCGGGACCATGACAACGGAACGGATGCCGGCCCGCGCCGCCGCGGCGGCTACCGCGTTGGCGAGATTGCCCGTCGACGGGCAGGCGAGCACCTTGAAGCCCATCTCGGTCGCGGCGGCGAGCGCCACTGCGACCACGCGATCCTTGAACGAGTGGGTGGGATTGCCGCTGTCGTCCTTGATCCACAAGCGCCGCATGCCTAGTTCGGCCGCGAGGCCGTCAGCGCGGATCAGCTTGGTGTAGCCGGGCTGGGTGGTCGGGCGGTCCGCGATATCGGCCGGCACGGGCAGCAGTGCCGCGTAGCGCCAGATGTTGTGCGGGCCCGCCTCGATGTCGGCCCTGGTCAGCCGCGGGAAGTCATAGCAGACCTCCAGCGGCCCGAAACACATCTCGCACGCGTAATACGGGCCGAGCGGGCTGGTGTTGCCGCACTCGCGGCAGCTAAGACCGGTGGCGTTGCCGAGCCGTGGAACGTTGGGCGCGTCAGTTTGGGTGCTCATGGGGCGAGGCCTCTCTCCCATCTTTCCCAGCGATCACCTTGACCGCAGGCCGGACTTGGCACCAGTCGCGCGCCGCCTCGCCTTACTGAGGCGCGTTTAACCGCGATGGTTGCCGGGGCTTCACAGGGCCGATCCCTCCACCCCTCTGGATGAGGAACGCGTTAGTAACACTGTAACCGATCCCGGGGCACCCCTCAGCAACCTGGTTGTCGGGCGATTCCTCTACGCTTACTCCATATGACTAACGACCCGAGTCGGCTTCTCCTTGTCGCCTCGAACCGGGGACCGGTCTCATATGAGCGCGCCGAAGACGGGTCGCTGACCGCCAGGCGCGGTGGCGGCGGCATGGTGTCAGGGCTAACGTCGGGACTGGCAGCGGCAGCCGCGGACGGCGGCGTCCTCTGGCTGTGCACCGCGCTCTCCGCTGCCGACAGAGAGGCCGCCCGGTCCGGCGCGCGGGCTGCGGCCGCGCCGGGTGAGGCCGAAGTCCGGATGCTCGACATTCCGTTCGAGGTGTTCGACGCGGCGTACAACGGCATCGCCAACTCGGTCCTTTGGTTCGTCCACCATCTGCTATTCGATACACCGAACCAGCCGCAGTTCGACGTGCGGTTCCGCCGCGACTGGGCGGCCTACCGCGCGTACAACGAGGCGTTCGCGGTCGCGCTCGCGGAGGAGTGCGTCGGCGAAACGCGGGTGCTCATTCAGGACTACCACCTGGCCCTGGCACCAAGGCTGCTCCGAAACCGGCACCCTGACGCCCGGATCGTGCATTTCGAGCACACGCCGTGGGCGCCGCCCGAGTACTACCGGATGCTGCCTGACGGTGTGGCGGCGGCGATCCTCGACGGGATGCTCGGTGCCGACCACGTGGGGTTTCTCGCCGAGCGCTGGGCCGAAGCGTTCCTCGACTGCTGTGCGGCGGTGCTCGGTGCGCGGGTGATGAGGGGCTCGGTCGGCCTCGGCCGGGTCAATCACCGCGGCCGGATCACCGAGGTCGCGGTGCACCCGCTCGGCGTGGATGCCAGGGCGTTGCGCGAGCGGGCCGCCGAAGCCGACGTGCGCGCCGCGGCCGGCGCCCTGGCGGGGCTCACCGTCGGCGGGCAGCAGTTGATCGTCAGGGTCGACAGGACCGAGCTGTCGAAGAACATCGTGCGTGGCCTGGCTGCCTATCGCGAGTTGCTGACGGCACGGCCGGAGTGGCGCGGCCGGGTGACCCATCTCGCGCTCGCGTACCCGTCGCGTTCCGGGCTCGCCGAGTACCAGGCCTACACGGCGCGGGTGCACGAGCTGGCCAAGGAGATCAACGCCGAATTCGCGACGGCGGACTGGACGCCCCTCGTCCTGGATGTCAGGGACGATTACCCTCGCTCGCTCGCCGCCTGCGGGGCGGCCGACGTCCTGTTGGTCAACCCGATCAGGGACGGCATGAATCTGGTGGCCGAGGAGGGGCCGATCCTGAGCGAGCGCGGCTGTGCGCTTGTGCTCTCCAGGGAGGCAGGGGCCGCGGCGCTGATCGGCGAGGCGGCGCTGATCGTCAACCCCTACGACGTCACCGCCACGGCCGAGGCGCTGCACGCCGGCCTGTCAATGCCGCCCACCGAGCGGCGCAGGCGCAGTGCCGAGATCTCCGCCGTCGCGGCTGCCCGCGCGCCGCGGCGCTGGCTGGCGGAACAGGTCGAGGCCCTTGGTTGACCTGGCTCCGGTTTCTGGTCGGGCAGAGCCGTCGCGACGCATCCACCTCCATCGGCATGGGTACATCCGGCTACGGAGAGTTCGCCAAGTGCCGGCGGGTAATATCGCCAGAGGCCAGCGGGGGATATGCGAGATGTGTCATAAAAGGGTAGGACAAAACGGTTCCCTATAATTCTGGTCGCTTATTAGGTGTAGGCTCGAGCCCGGTTCGGGGGCGTCGAGCCAGCTGCAGCAGGAGATAGGTATTCAAGGTGACAGTTGACAGGACGCTGCCCGGAGTCGGTTCGCCGGCCGTCCCCGTTCAAGCCAAGCTGGAGGCGACGGACACCGTCGGCCTGCTCTTCGGGCGGCTCAGTGTGCTGCCCGCACTGCTTGCGCTGCCGTTTCTGCTGACCAGTTTCCCACTGTTGCTCCTGGGCTGGTTCAAGCCCGCACCGGTCATCGCACTGTGGCTGCTACTTGCCGGGGTGATCGTGCCGGTCGGATGGCGGTGGATACCGTCGGTGGCCGGTGCGCCCGATTTCGGCACTGCAAGCGAGGGCCGGGTGACCCGGACGCCGCGGTGGACGCTGGCCGCCGTCGCGGCGATCGCCATCGCGTTCGGCATCGACCAGGCGGTCTACCACTCGCAGTTCATCATCGTGATGCTCGACCCCGCGTCGTACATGCAGTTCGCCAACTGGATCTCGCAGCATGGCTCGGTGACGATCCCGCAGCAGGCCGCGGCGTTCGGCGGTGCACCGCACATCACCTTTGCCAGTCCCGCGTTCTACCAAGTAGGAAACACCATCGTCCCGCAGTTCATGGCCGGGTTGCCGATGGTGCTTTCGCTCGGCTTCTGGGCCGGCGGTGCCCGGGTCGCGCTGTTCTTCGCTCCCTTGCTCGGGGCAGCCGCCGTCTTCACGTTCGGCGGCCTGGCCGCCAGGCTCATTGGACCCCGCTGGGCCCCGGCGGCCGCACTGACGCTCGCGGTCACCATTCCCGAGCAGATGACGAGCCGCGCTACCTACAGCGAGACGCTGGCGCAGATCCTGTTCCTCGGCGCGCTCTCGCTCTGGGTCGACACGCAGCGGACCGATCGCGGTGCCACCGACGCCGGCCCGTGGCGGACCAGCTGGCGGGCCAATTCGCGATCCGCCACACACGTGCTGGCCGGGATCACGGGGCTGCTGCTGGGCATCACGCTGCTGGTGCGGCTTGACGGGCCGAGCGACATCCTGCTCGTGGTCCCGTACTGCGGCCTGCTGGTACTCAACCGGCGGCGGCAGGTGCTGCCGCTGGTCGTCGGCATGATCATCGGTCTGCTCTACGGGACGGCGGACGGGGTTGTGCTCAGCCGGCCGTACCTGCGCACCAACATCTCGTCGGTCGTCCCGATGACGGAGGCCTTCGCGCTCGTGGCCGTGGCCACGGCGGCGGCCGTGTGGTGGCTGCGGAGGCGCGGGCGCCCGATCCCCCTCGCGCACCCCCGGGTGGTCAAGGCCGTGACCATCCTCCCGTTCGTCGTGCTCGCGGGCTTCGTCGTCAGGCCCTATGTGGAGCGGAACTGGCGCGCCCTGCAGTACGCGCCGCTGAGCCTGCACTGGACGTACTGGTACACAGGCGGGCCGATGATCCTTCTCGCCACCATCGGCATCGCGCTGGTTGCCCGCCGGTGCGTGCGCGGGCAGTCGCCGGTCTGGGTACTGCCGCTCCTCGTGTTCACCTGGACGATCGCGGAGTTCCTGCTCAGGCCCGCCATCACCCCGCACCAGCCGTGGGCAGGCCGCAGGATGGTTCCGGGTGTCTTGCCCGGCCTTATCCTGTTTTCTATGTGGCTGGCGGCCTGGCTCGGCAGGAAGGCGCGGGTAGTCAGGCTGGCGGGCGTGCCGCGGTACCTGACGCGGTTCCCGCGAGTAGGCGTGATCGCCTGCTGCGCGCTCGCCATCGCCCTGCCGCCCGCGATTGACACCCTCGGCCTCGGCATCAAGGACACCCCGTCACAGGGGCTCCATTTGGTCGCCGACGGGCTCGCGTTCAAGCGCACCCATGACGGCGAGATCGCCGCGGTCGGCAAGATCTGCGCCGCGATACCGGCGGACTCCTCGGTGCTCATCGTCGATAACTCGATGATGAACGAGTTCGGACAGGTCATCCGGGGGATGTGCGGCGTGCCGACGGCAGGTGCGGTGCATCACACCCGCGCGAACCTGCTCGCCGACGTGCGTGCCATCGAACGAGCCGGCCGGCACCCCTTCGTACTGGCCTCTACGCCCCAAGAACTCTCTCCGCTCGGAACTGGCCTGACGAAAAGGATCATGAAGTTGGAAACGACGATCGACAACCATCAAATCTTCGGGACGCCGCTGGACACGCTTCCGCAGCGTTTCGCCGCTTACAGCTGGGAGCCGACCAAGTGAGCATCGAACTGGCGAGTACCGAACCAGCCGCGGTTCGCGATGTGGCCGCGCCCTACGTGACGATCATCCTGCCCTGCTACAACGAAGAGGGGCACGTCATCGCCGAGGTAGAGCGGATCTGCGCGGCCATGGACGCCAGCGGCTACTCCTACGAGCTGCTTGCCATCGACGACGCCTCGACCGACGGAACCCTGGGGCGCCTTTACGAGGCACAGCCGCACTTCCCGCAGATGGAGGTCGTACCCTTCCGCCGTAACGGCGGCTCGGGCGTGGTGCGGCGGAAGGGCACTGAGCGTGCCCGCGGTGAGATCGTGGTCTGGACCGACGCCGACATGACTTACCCCAACGAGCGGATCCCCGAGTTCGTCCAGCTGCTCGAGAAAGACACCACGGTCGACCAGGTAGTCGGCGCCAGGACGAGCGAGCAGGGGACCTACAAGCTGCTGCGCGTCCCGGCCAAGTGGCTTATCAGGAAGTTCGCTGAGCGGCTGACCGGCGCCAGGATCCCGGACCTCAACTCGGGCCTGCGTGCCTTCAGGCGCGAGGCGTCGCTGCCCTACCTGCGGCTGCTGCCGCCCGGGTTCTCCTGCGTTACCACGATCACCGTGGCGTTCCTCGCGAACCAGCACGAGGTCTACTACGTGCCGATCGAGTACTCCAAGCGAGCTGGGCGGTCGAAGTTCAAGTTCGTCACCGACGCGTACCGGTACATCCTGCAGATCCTGCGCATGACGATGTACTTCAACCCGCTCAAGGTGCTCATGCCGCTCGCCCTGTTCCTCCTCGGGGTCGGCGTAGCCAAGGGCATCTACGACGTTTCCGCGCACCCGGTGAAGGTGGCCGTGGACACGGTGCTTGTCTTCGTGACCGGGCTCCTCATCGCGTCCTTGGCGCTCCTGGCCGACTTGATCGTCAAGTCCAGAGGGGACGGCTAGGGCCCGGCAGTGTGTCAGACGGCCGGACCCTGGGTAGGCCGCCTAGCCGAGCCTGGCCACGAGCGGCGCGACGATCTGCTCGGGCGTGAACTGCTCGGCGGCCAGCTGGCGGGCTGCATGGCGCAGCTTCAGCAGTGCCTCGCGGTCGCCGGCCAGCCGGAGCAGCGCGGCGGCCAGGGCCCCGGCGTCCCCCGGGGGCACCAGCACGGCAGCGTCGCCAAGCACCCGGCGCTGGGGCGCGGTGTCGGACGTGATGACCGCGCACCCGGCGGCGGCCCCCTGGTACACCTTGTTCGGCACCACGCGCAGGGCCTTGTCCCCGGTGCCGAAGATGCCGAGGCAGACGTCGTGCCCGGCCACCACGGCAGGCAGGTCGGCGGCGGGAACCCAGTCAACCCAGCGCACCGATTTGTTGGCCGCGGCGGCCCGCTTCGTCGCCGCCTCGTCCTGGCCGCGCCCGATCATGGTGACCTCGATAGCAGCGCCGGCGATCAGGCCAAGCGCTTCGCCGATCACCGGCGTGCCCTGCAGCGGGGTGAACAGGCCGTAGAAGACCACCCGCAGCGGCCCGCTCGCCCCGTCGGAGGCGTCGGAGGCGTCGCGCGCGGCCGCGTGCCAGGGGGCCGGCGCGCCAACCGGCACCACCACGGCCTTTGGCTGGTACCGCTCGGGCAGCGGCTCACGGTGCTCCTCCGTGTCCACCAGCACGACGTCGGCGGCGCGCAGCGCCGCCGAGTCGATGAGCTTGAGCACCTTCTGCCGTGGCCCGCCGTCAAGCCTGCGGTCCTTCGCCGTGCCGCTGGCGCTCACCAGGTGGTCAAGCACGAGCGGAACCCGGCCGCGGCGGTAGAGCAGCCGCGCCAGGTGCACGTCGAAGTGGCCGAGGTAGCCGACCACCACCGCGTCGGGCGTGCCCATCCGGCGGGCCTTGCGCGCGAGCCCAAGCCAGCGGCCGGCCAGCCGGGCCGCGAGACCGCCCACCTTCCACGGTCGTGCCAGCATGTCCACCCGGGCCGCGGTGTCAAGACCGAGCGGGATGTTGCACTCAGCGACGTCGAACCCGCGGGCGGCGAGTCCCTCCGAGATCGAAGCGATCCTCGGGTGGGCCGATGTGTCGTAGGTTCCGAAGATAATGATGCGCATAATGCTCGTACCCTAGTCTGCGACATGGATTCAATCAGGCTATTGCGGTTGACAAGCTCGCCTTTGACGCGAAGTGCGTCATGAGGCCGGAGGACTCGATGATCGATGGAACGGGCGGACCAGACTCCGGCGGCCCGGCCGGACCGCCCGCGCACCCGGCGGCACGCAGCGCCGCCCGGGATGGCCTCGACCTAGCGAAGCGGATCGTCGGCGGGCGCGCCTTCAAGTACGCGTTCGTGGCCTGCGCCGTCGGCTACGGCGGGTACGAGATCTATCGGCAGTGGGGGGACATCCACCACGCGCTGGTCCGGATCGGTCCCGTTCCTGCCGTCGGTGCGCTGATCGTCTTGTTCGGCATGCAGTTCTCGAACTTGCGAGCCTGGCAGGTGCTGCTGGCCGGGCTCGGCTCACCGCTGCGCACGACGGCCGTCGGCCGGATCTACTTCATCGGGCAGCTCGGCAAGTACCTGCCGGGCTCGGTCTGGCCGATCCTCGCGCAGATGGAGCTCGGCACCGCGTACCGGGTGCCCCGGGCCAGGTCGGCGACGACCGCGGTCCTCGCCATGATGATCGGCCTGCTCACCGGGCTGGTCACCGCGCTCGTCACGCTCCCGTTCGCGGCGCACTCCGAGCAGTACCTGTGGGCCTTCCTGGCCGCGCCGGTGCTCATTGCCTGCCTCCACCCGAAGCTGCTCAACCCGCTCCTGCGATTCGCGTTCAAGCTGGCCAGGCGGCCGGGCCTGGAAGAGCCGCTGAGCGGCCGGGTGCTGGTGCACGCGATCGCCTGGTCGTTCGCGGCCTGGGTGTTCAACGGCCTGCAGATCTGGCTGCTCGCCGTCAAGCTCGGTGCCCCGCTCGGACAGGCCGCGCTGCTCTCCGTCGGCGGCTACGCGTTCGCCTGGTGCGTGGGCTTCCTGGTGATCTTCGCCCCGGCCGGCGCTGGCATCCGCGAGGTGCTGCTCATCGCGATCCTCGCCCCGATGATCGGAACCGGGCCGGCCACCGCGGTCGCGCTGGTCTCCCGCGCGGTCACCATCCTGAGCGACGTCCTTATGGCCGGCGCGGCGGCCTTCCGCCGACCTCGGCTATCGCAGCAACCAGCAGAAACCGTCCCCGACCTTGATCCGGTGACCAGCCCCGACCGGTGACGTCAGCGCGGCCCGGCGGCGATCATCGCGGGAAACGCGCGCCGCAGGGCGTCGCGCCAGTCACCGATGGGCGCGATGCCGGCCGCCGTCCAGGCGGCGTGGCCGAGAACGCTGTAGGCCGGCCGCGGGGCCGGCAACGGGTACTCGGCGGTGGTGATCGGGCGGGGCGAGACCACCGTCCGTTCACTATCGGCTTTTTGAAGATCCTGCCGGTCTTCGTTCTGGGTGGACCGGTAAAGCCTGAAGACCTCCTGGGCAAGCCCGAACCAGGTCGTCTCGCCGGAACTGGTGGCGTGGTACACGCCCGCGGGGGCGCCCGCGACGACCAGCGCGTGGATCGCGGCGGCGACATCGCCGGTCCAGGTGGGCTGGCCGCGCTGGTCATCGACCACCGCGGGCGACGTACCCGCCCGGGCCAGCCGGAGCATCGTGTGCACGAAATTGCGGCCATGCGCGCCGTACAGCCAGGCGGTGCGCACCACGTAGCAGGATTCTGGCAGCGCGGCCCGCACGGCGAGCTCGCCCGCCAGCTTGGTGCGGCCGTAGGCGCTGCGCGGGGCGGTGCCGGCGCCCTCGGCGTACGGGGCGGTCGCCTGGCCGTCGAAGACGTAATCGGTCGAGGGGTGGACGAGCAGCGCGCCCGCGTCCGCGCAGGCGGCGGCCAGGCAGGCCGCGCCGCCGGAGTTGACGGCGAGGGCCTCGTCCTCGTGCGCCTCGGCGGCGTCGACGGCGGTCCAGGCGGCGCAGTTGACGACCACGTCCGGCTTGGCGGAAGCGATCGCCGCGGCCACGGCGGAAGCGTCCGTTATGTCCAGATCGGCCCTGGTGCGGCCAGCGACGTCCTCGCCCCGGGCACGCAGCAGATCGGTCAGGTCGCGGCCGAGCATGCCGGCCGAGCCGGTGACTAGCCAACGGGTCATCGCGCGGTCGCTCCTGTTGCTCTCTGGCTTCTTATTCGGCGGCGGGACGAGCGGGCGGGGCCGGGCGGTGCAGCGGCTCCCACCAATCGCGGTTCGCGGCGTACCACTCGACGGTGGCCTTAAGGCCGTCGGAGAACGGGGTCAGCGGGGCGTAGCCCATCGAGCGGAGCAGCGAGTCGTCGAGGCAGTACCGGCGGTCGTGGGCCTTGCGGTCCTCGACCGGCACCACATCGTCCCAGGACGCGCCGAGCTTGTCGAGGATGGCCGCGGTGAGCTCGCGGTTGGACAGCTCGGCGTTGCCGTTGATGTTGTAGACCCGCCCGGCCTCGCCCCGCTCGAGCACGAGCTGGATGCCCCGGCAGTGGTCGTCCACGTGGATCCAGCCGCGGACGTTGAGACCGTCGCCGTACAGCGGCACCGGGTTGCCGTCGAGCAGGTTGGTGACGAACAGCGGGATGACCTTCTCCGGATACTGGTAAGGCCCGAAGTTGTTGCAGCACCGGGTGACGGAGACGTTCATCCCGTGGGTGCGGGCGAAGGCGATGGCGAGAAGGTCGCCGCCGGCCTTGGCCGCGCTGTAGGGGGAGTTGGGGTCGAGCGGTGACTGCTCGGTCCACGCGCCGTCGGCGATCGAGCCGTAGACCTCGTCGGTCGAGACGTGCACAATGCGGGGGACGGCGGCGCTGCGGCAGGCATCGAGCAGCACCTGAACGCCGAGCACGTTGGAGTTGACGAATTCGGCGGCGCCAGCGATCGACCGGTCCACGTGCGACTCGGCGGCGAAGTTGATCACCACGTCGTGGCCGGGGAGGACCCGGGCCAGCTCCGCCGGGTCGCAGATGTCCCCCTGGACGAACGTGTACCCGGGGCGGTCCTGCACGGGAGCGAGGTTCGCCAGGTTCCCCGCGTACGTGAGCTTGTCGTACACCGTGACCCGCGCACCCTCGTAGCCCGGAAAGCCGCCGGTGAGCAAGGTGCGGACATAGTGCGAGCCGATGAAGCCCGCGCCGCCGGTAACCAGGATTCTCATGAGCTGATCTGCACCTTACTGTGGTCGCCGAGCACGAGTCGGTGCGCCCGGGGCACCCGGGGCGCGGGGGTTACCTCCGTATCGTGCCCGATCAGCGAGGCCTCGATCCGCCGCACACCGCGGATGGACGCCCTGGACAGCACGATCGAGTACTCGATCTCGCTGTCGTCGATCGAGCAGCCGTCACCGATAGCCGTATAGGGCCCGACGTAGGCCCCGGTGATCTTGCTGTCGGCGCCGATGATCGCCGGGCCCACGATCCGCGACGCCGCGACGTGCGCGCCCGCCTCGACCACGACCCGGCCGATGATCTCGCAGCCCTCCTCGATGTGGCCGTCGAGTCGCGGCTCGAGGCCCTCAAGGACCAGCCGGTTCACCTCCCGGTGTCCTTCCAGTAGCCCGTGATCGTGGTCGAGTTGACCGTGCGATCGTTGTCGAGCAGCCACTGGATCGCCTCGGTGATCTCAAGCTCGCCACGCCAGGACGGTTTCAGGGCGGCCACCGCCTCGTGCACCGCCGGGGTGAACAGGTAGACGCCGACCAGGGCAAGGTCGCTCTTCGGCTCCTGCGGCTTCTCCTCCAGGCGGGTGACTTGTCCCGCGGAGTCCAATTCTGCGACGCCGAACGAGCGCGGGTCACTCACCTGGGCCACCATGATCCTGGCGGCGGGCCGGGTGGCGATGAACTCTTCGACCAGGTCGGTGATCCCGCCGACGATGAAGTTGTCGCCGAGGTACATCACGAAGTCGTCGTCGCCGAGGAAGTCCCGCGCGACGAGGACCGCGTGCGCGAGGCCGAGCGGCGCCTGCTGCCTGATATAGGTGGCGGAGATGCCGAACCTCGACCCGTCCCCGACCGCCGCCTCGATGGCCGGGGCGGTGTCGCCGACGACGATGCCGACGTCGGTGATCCCGGCGGCGGCGATCGCCTCGAGACCGTAGAACAGGACGGGCTTATTGGCCACCGGGAGCAGTTGCTTGGCCGAGGTGTGCGTGATCGGGCGCAGGCGCGTTCCTGAGCCGCCGGACAGGACCAGAGCTTTCATATCGGAAAAGTAGCAAACCCTAGGGGATGCGGCGGGTGGTTCCCCGTCTGTCGTGTTCGTACCCACTGTACGAGCCTGGCGGCACCGGCGCGCCGCGGGCCGCGAGAACGCCCAGCACGGTGCGATGACGTTTGCACTCTCCACCCGAGAGTGCTAAACATGGCGTTAGCACTCTCCCTATGAGAGTGACAGCAAAACGGCGGGATCGGGCGATGAGGTACTGCCCGGCGGCGGGAAGGGACCGCTGTCAGGCGTGCCGTCCGTCGCGGGCGTCGGCCGGTCCTGACGTAGCCACGGAGGACTGGACTAATGGCAGCTAAGATGATCGCGTTTGACGAGGACGCCAGGCGCGGCCTCGAGCGCGGCATGAACCAGCTTGCCGACGCCGTGAAGGTAACCCTCGGCCCCAAGGGCCGGAATGTGGTTCTCGAGAAGAAGTGGGGCGCCCCCACGATCACCAACGATGGTGTGTCCATCGCCAAGGAGATCGAGCTCGAGGACCCATGGGAGAAGATCGGTGCCGAGCTGGTCAAGGAAGTAGCGAAGAAGACCGACGACGTTGCCGGTGACGGCACGACGACGGCCACCGTGCTCGCCCAGGCGCTGGTCCGCGAGGGTCTGCGGAACGTCGCCGCCGGCGCCAACCCGATGTCGCTCAAGCGCGGCATCGAGGCGGCCGTTGAGGCCGTGAGCGAGGAGCTTTCCAAGCTCGCCAAGGACGTGGACACCAAGGAGCAGATCGCCTCCACCGCGTCCATCTCGGCCGGCGACACGACCATCGGCGAGATGATCGCCGAGGCCATGGACAAGGTCGGCAAGGAAGGCGTCATCACCGTCGAGGAGAGCAACACCTTCGGCCTCGAGCTTGAGCTCACCGAGGGCATGCGCTTCGACAAGGGCTACATCGCGCCGTACTTTGTCACCGACACCGAGCGCCTCGAGGCCGTCCTTGAGGACCCGTACATCCTCATCGTCAACTCCAAGGTCTCGGCCAACAAGGACCTGCTGCCGCTGCTCGACAAGGTCGTGCAGTCAGGCAAGCCGCTGGCCATCATCGCCGAGGATGTCGAGGGCGAGGCCCTGGCCACCCTGGTCGTCAACAAGATGCGCGGGCTGTTCCGGTCCGTCGCGGTGAAGGCCCCTGGCTTCGGCGACCGCCGCAAGGCCATGCTCGGTGACATCGCCATCCTCACCGGTGGCCAGGTCATCAGCGAGGAAATCGGCCTCAAGCTGGACAACGTCGACCTCAGCGTGCTCGGCCGGGCCCGCAAGGTCGTGGTCACCAAGGACGAGACGACGATCGTCGACGGCGCTGGCGACGCGGAGCAGATCTCTGGCCGTGTCAACCAGATCCGCACCGAGATCGACAACACCGACTCGGACTACGACCGCGAGAAGCTGCAGGAGCGGCTGGCCAAGCTGGCCGGCGGCGTGGCCGTCATCAAGGCCGGCGCGGCGACCGAGGT